>NZ_JBPULM010000001.1:0-65984 GCF_055814915.1 Paenibacillus sp. R-74696 | reverse complement strand
GTATCGCTTTACATTAACTAAGTTAATGTGGCAGTTTCACTCGTTGTTCAGTTTTCAAAGAACAATTTCTCTTGCTTGCGTTTCGTTCTTGTCTGCCGTATGTCTCAGCGGCGACTCATATAATATATCACGGGCGCCTATACGATTGCAAGTGTTTTTTTTAATTTATTTCAGATTATTTTCCGGGCTTAAATTCAGGCCTTTTAGAGGCCTTAAATTACTTATATGTACGGATGTTTAAAGCGTAGCGGGAAAGCTCTTTGGGGGATGCCAAGCGGGCATACATGCGGAAAATCGTTTTGTAACGACGGGTAATCGACTGCTTAATCTCTCCATCTAGACGGGAGTCATTTAGGTCAAGCAGCATTTCATCGAGTTCCTTGCGCAGGACGTAGTCGAGTTCTTTGCATTCTTTATCGTTGAATAGAATTCCTAGCATAGTGGTTTGCGCCCTCCTCAAGTGGTGACGACCGTTCGCCTGTATAGCGAATGGGCTCGTCCTTGCTCTGCTTCATGCAGCTTGATGATGAAACAGTAAAGCGGCGTCTACGCTTCGCACGTAAGAACGCCGCTTTACTGTTATGCACAAATAATGGGAATTTTATTACATGTTCAGAAGCCAAGGTGTAATGATGCTTTCAATTAAGGAAGCCACTAGCAGAGAAATCGTAAGCACAACGGCGACTGGGATCGTTTTTTTCATAAAAAATAAAATTTCCAAACCGCTCTTATCGACCTGCCCATTTGGGCTAACCGTCGATTTCATCAGTTTTAAAGCGAGGACGCCAAATCGCATGCCATATGCTCCAGCAATAATAATTGCCGGAATTTCAATAATGCCGTGCGGCAGCAAGCCTTTAAAAATCATTTCCATTACAGTGCCCGCTCCATGCAGCTCAGCTGTCCGGTTCAGCAAATAACCAATAATCATTCCATTAAAGACGAGGAAGAACAGCGGAACTAATCCAAGGAACGCACCGAGATACATAATGAAGATTGATTTAATGGCATTGTTGAAAAAAATGAACAATATATAGCTCATCGTCGGATTATCTGACTGATCGAGCTGCTGTGCCAGCTCTGCTATCGCCTCCAGCTGTTGGTCCATCATGTCGCTAATCGCCGTATTGCTTCCACCTACAACAATTCCGGCAAAAAATAGGATACACCCAAAGGCAATATAGCCGCTCATCGAGCGAAAGTGATCGAGAATTTCCCGAGGCTTAAACAAATGATGCCCTCCTCTGCCCATTTTAAATTGAACAAGCATGAATAACTTGGCGCTATGAGCATAGATTGTACTAGAACAAGCTTCCATTAGAGAGGAGAGCCCGCCTAAGATGAACTTTTTTTATGTAATGAACGGTCGTAAAATCAAGCACTACAGTCTAATTGTACTTGCACTCGTATTCTCGGTAGGCGTCATTTACGCGGAGCGCGACAATATTACGGTGTTTTCACCGCAACAGCCCGCTGCCATCTACAGTGTCCCGACAGAAAAGAAAGTCGTGGCCCTTACGTTTGATATTAGCTGGGGCGAAAAACGCGCGGAGCCCATATTGAAAGTGCTTAAGGACAAAGGCATTACGAAAGCTACCTTTTTTCTATCGTCGCCCTGGATTCAATCGCATTCCGATATTGTGAAGAAAATAACCGACGCCGGTTATGAGATCGGAAGCCACGGCCACAAGCATGATTATTACAGCAAGCTGAGCGACGACGAAATCCGCACGCAAATTTCTACTGCTCATTCGATTATTTCCGATACGACTGGCAAACAGCCTAATTTGATTCGGATGCCCAATGGCGATTTTGACAAAAGGGTACTCCGTATTGCGAGCGAAATGAACTATAAAGTCATTCAATGGGACACCGACTCCCTAGACTGGATGAACATCGGCACGGATAAAATCATTAGCCGGGTAGTGAGTCGCGCTCATCCTGGCGATATAATATTGATGCATGCCAGCGATTCCGTGAAGCAAACTCATGAAGCACTGCCCGTTATTATCGACGAGCTGCGCTCCAAGGGCTATGACTTCGTGACGGTGACGGAGCTAATTACACAGACGGAAACCGAGGGCAAAGCCGTACAAGACAAATCCACCCTCTCCTCCACCGGTACAAGCCAATTGAACGCAGCAGTGAAGCATTAAGCCATGCAGGCTTAAAAAATAGTTCCTACATTAAGCGACCGGCTTTGCAGATGATGCAGATTCGGTCGCTTCGCTTTTCAAAATCCGCGGCAGCATCAATATTTGGTACGCATTACATACGAACAGCGGCACAATCATAAAGATGATGGCTGCAGTATTGGTTTCCCCTTTTAAAGCCGGATAAGCTTCAATGAACGTAACAGTGAACATCAGGAACGCGGTCGGCACAAAAGCTACAGCTTTCGTCTGCTTCACCTTTACATAAGAAACAGCAAGGGAGAACACCATAAGCAGAAGCGGCAGAAGCCAGAAGAACCAGCCATTCGTCCGCTGCTCAAATAGCAAATAGCCTAAAGCAAATGCTGCAAACACGGTGGAATAGCCTTGCAGCGTATTCCAGAGATAGCTTTTGCGAAACACGCTAAGCGCGATATAATTTAAAGTCAAATAAGCGAAAAAGCCCATCTGGCTAAATGCCCCAAACATAAGGCCAACAAGCGCCATCATGGCAAAATTGAATCCTGAGGCATCCAGTCCCATAAAACCAAACTCTGGATCCGTCCACTGCATCGTTATTCCGCATATCGCTGTAGCCAAACCACCGACTGCCATACAGCTCCAAAAAAGAAAAAACCATTTTCTGATATTCACGTTTGACATCCCCCTAAATTTTTCAAGCACACCCTGTCCAACATCCTTTATTTTACCACGTTCACATTAAAAAGCTAACCTTTCCCCATGATAATGGGCGGAACTTTGGCACATACTACTCCCATCAATACAGGAATGCTGCCACGAAGGGAGAACACGAATCATGCGCATTCGTATGACGGTAATTATGCTTCTCATTGCAACGTCTTTTGTCTTGACCAGTTGTGGATCAGAATCATCGGGAAGCAGCCAGCAAGTCACGTACAAAGACATGAAATCGATGGTCATTGATATACTCAAAACGGAGGATGCTCAAAAAGCGCTCCAGGAATCGGCACAGCAAATGTCGGGCTATAACGGAAATACGTCCAAGCTTTTGTCTGTGCAGGATCAAGAGCAAGTCCGTCTGGCGGTAAAGGATGTGCTGGTCGCACCGGAATATGACAAGGTAATCAAAACGCTGATGACCGACGTTCGTTTTGCCGGGGAATTTGCCAAAGCCGTCAATAAGCAGAACAAGGAAATTCACCAGCAGCTGCTTAAAGATCCGTCGTATCAGGAGCAGTTAATTAAGGTGATGAAAAATCCGGAGATGGATCGGATGATTTTGGAGGTGCTGCAAAGCACGCAGTACAAAAAACAAGTCATGTCGATTATGCAGGAGTCGATGCAAAATCCGCTGTTCCGGCTTGAAATTCTTGATCTAATGAAGAAAGCCGTTCAGGAAGAACTAAAACCGAAGCCTAACGAGAAGGTCGACAAGCAAGGCTCTGGAGAGGAGCAGCAAGACTCCGGTGACGATAGCGGCGGCGACCAGCAGGATTCTGGCTCGGGAGACGGACAGCAGGATAGTACGATGTAGCTTGTGAACAAGGTGAAACGGTTGGCGCCGTCCTTTGGCGGCGCGGCGCGTTTCAGTCCGAGAAATATAGAGAAAGGATGGAGAAATCATACACTTTCCTATATTTCAAGGTGAAACGGCTGACGCCGTCCTAGTAAAGTCCTAGTAAAAAAGAAAGCCCCGCTATGAATGCAGTTAGGCCAGTTGCCTGACTGATGCTTCATTCATATGCACGGGGCTTTCTTTCATTTCGTTATTCAGTTGAAGGAACGGGAGCTATTCGCATTTTTGCAGCACTTTGTCCGCAAGCTCCAAATAAAGCTGACCGGTCTCGCTCTCTGCCTTGTATACGGATGGCGAGAAGTCTGGCTCTGATGGATGATTATCCGGCGCACCAAGCGGAATTTGGGACAGCAGCTCGGCATGCAGCGACTCCGCTAGCCTTCCGCCACCGCCGCGGCCAAAAATGTATTCCGGCTCGCCGCATTTGCTGCATTTGTAATACGCCATGTTTTCAACGATACCGATGATTTCATGTTCGGTCTTAATAGCCATTGCTCCTGCGCGAGCAGCAACGAATGCAGCTGTTGCGTGCGGCGTCGTGACGATGATTTCTTTGCTTTGCGGGATGATCTGATGGACGTCCAGCGCCACATCGCCTGTTCCCGGCGGCAGGTCAAGCAGCAAATAATCAAGCTGACCCCATTCGATTTCGTCAAAAAAGTTGCGCAGCATTTTGCCCAGCATCGGGCCGCGCCATACGATTGGGCTGTTATCCTCGACAAAAAAGCCCATCGACATCACTTTCACCCCGAATTTTTCAATCGGGATGACCCGCTCGTTCACGACCTGCGGGCGTTCTTCAATGCCCATCATATCGGGCACGCTGAAGCCGTAAATGTCGGCGTCGATAATGCCGACGCGCTTGCCCCTGCGAGCGAGAGCGACCGCGAGGTTCACGGTCACTGTGGATTTGCCGACGCCGCCCTTGCCGCTGGCGACGGCAATGAACTGCACCCCGCTGCGGGCATCCAGCAGCGGGCTCGCCAGCCCGGCCCCGTGGCCTTGCACGGGGCCGGCGGCGCCTGCGCCTGCGGCAGCGGAGGCTTCGCCGCCGCCGCTTGGCGCCCCGCGCTGCGCGGATGCATCCGCCGCAGCTGCGGGCTCTAGCGCACGAAACCGGCAATGCACGGTTTCGGCGCCCAGCCGCGCTAACGCTTCGCGCAGCGCGGCTTCCAGCGAGGGCTTCGCCTCCTCGCTGGCAATCAGGACCGTCAGTGAAACTTGACGGTCCTTCACCATCACATCGCGGACGGATACCTCGCCCGCCGTATATATCGCCGTTACTGCTTCAACGGCTTCCAAAGCTTGCTCACGTGTTAACATAGGATACGTCCCCACCTTTATGTATGCGATTACTGCTTATTAATAATGATTATAGCATAGTTAAGCAGCAACATTCATGGCTGTAACGTGTCGAAACGGTTTCATCCTTGTGGCGTGTCCTCTGTCGGCAGCATCATTTTTCTCCAGCAGCGTATCTCAGCAGTCCTTGATAAATGGAAGCCGCGACCTTCCGCTGGTATTCTGAATCGGCTAGTCTGGCTGCTTCTCCTGGATTAGACAGAAAACCGACTTCAATTAAGGCGGTGGGCACATCCGTAATGGCTTTGAGCAAATAGACGGAATTTTCCGTTGCTGCGACGCGGCTCGTATTTTCCAAATTACGTTTAATCTCGTTTTGAATAGCGGCAGCAAGCAGCTTGCTGCCGCGATGATTAGCAGGATTGTAAAAGGTTTGCGCCCCTGACCATTTGGCTGATGGAATACTGTTCATGTGTATGCTGACGACCAAATGCGGCTGGCTCCCCTTAATGACATTCACACGCTTATGCAGATCCTCCGTTTTCCGCCTGCTGTAGGTTTTCGTATCTGGAGTTGCAAGATCATAATCCCCTTCGCGCGTCATCACGACAATCGCTCCCGCCTGCTGCAAATAATCGCGCAAATATAGCGCAATCGCCATATTCAAATCTTTTTCAACGACTCCCTGCTTGCTTACCGCCCCGCCGTCCACTCCCCCATGCCCGGCATCAAGCGCGATCGTTTTACCAGACAACGGCGTTGCCCACGTCTTCCATGTCCGTGCAGTCCGTTCATCTCCATAAGTAAGCAGCGTCCATACGAGTGCAATTGCCAGCACAGCAGCAGTCAAGCGCAGCGCTCCCTTTAGCGTTATCCAAACGACCCAGCGTCGTCCCCATCGGCGCAAAAAAACCACCCCGTCCTCCATCAAATAATAATCAGCACCAGCTTGGCCGGCGCTCATTATCATCTATATGGGACGAGATGGTTATTTATGAGTGTGCTTCTGCACGTTCACAGTATCACACGATAAGACTTATTAGGTGACAGGCTGATTTGCCATCTTCCTCATCCGGCTTCTCATGCTGTCTAACCTTCTTCAGTAACGATTATTTATGCAAGCCGCACTCTGTTTTTTCTTGTCCTGCCCAGCGTCCAGCGCGTGGGTCCTCACCTGGCATCACTTGACGCGTACAATATTCGCAGCCAATGCTCGGATAGTTTTGATCATGAAGCGGATTGTAAATGACATCATTTTCGCGGATATAATTCCATACATCCTCCGATGTCCAATGGGCAATCGGGTTAAACTTGACCAACCCGAATTTTGCATCGTATTCGATTTTTTTCGCGTTGGCACGTGTTGGCGCCTGATCACGACGAATACCTGTAATCCATGCTTCGTATTGGGACAAAATCCGGGTAAGCGGCTCTACCTTACGAATGCTGCAGCATTGATTGGCATCTGACTTCCACAGCTCTTCGCCATATTGCGCAGCTTGCTGCTCCGGCGTAATTTTCGGCTTCACCTCTACGAATGGAATTCCTGGGTAGCGCTCGATCATACGATCGCGAGTCTCATACGTTTCTTTAAAATGAAAATCAGTATCGAGGTAGAAAATATCGGTTGTCGGGCTAACCTTCTGCAGCATGTCTACAAGCACGACATCCTCTGCACCGAAGCTGCAAGCAAAAGTCAGATTAGGAAATGTCGCCACAGCAAATGCAATAATCTCTTCTGGCGTTGCATTTTCAAGCTCTACAGCTTGCTTGGCAATAAGCGCTTCCTTCTCAAAAAGGTTCATCGTTTTATCCCTCCGCATCAATTCCAAGTATATTGATCTGTATTTAAGTTTAATTATACGTCGTCCAATAACAATCTTCAATATCTAGTTTACTCCAAAATGAATTAAAGTTTGATTCTCATCCAAAAAACAGGCTCCAAGCACGCTTCTTCCCCTTGTCCCGTCTGTCCCTAACCATTCCACCTATTTCAGCTTCTTGGCATCACCCTTCACAAGCTTCAAAAAACAACAAAAAACCCCCGGCCAGAAGGCCAGGGGCTGTAAAACAAAAGATTAACGTTTCGAGAATTGTGGCGCGCGACGAGCCGCTTTAAGACCGTATTTTTTACGCTCTTTCATACGTGGGTCACGAGTCAAGAATCCAGCGCGTTTCAGAGCTGGACGGTATTCAGCGTCTACTTTCAGTAGAGCGCGGGAGATACCATGACGGATAGCGCCTGCTTGGCCGGACATACCGCCGCCGTTAGCAATAACCAATACATCATATTGCGTAAGCGTTTCTGTCAGGTTAAGCGGTTGTTTAACGATTAGTTTCAATGTTTCCAAACCGAAGTATTCGTTGATATCACGTTTGTTAATGATGATTCGTCCTTCACCTGGCACGAGACGTACACGTGCAACAGAGTGTTTACGACGACCCGTTCCATAGTATTGCACTTGAGCCATGAAACTGTCCTCCCCTTTAATTACCCGCGAAGTTCGTAAACTTCAGGATTTTGTGCTTGGTGCGGATGTACCGAACCAGCGTATGCTTTAAGTCTAAGCTTCATTTTGTTACCTTGACGTGTTTTTGGCAACATGCCGTGAACAGCCAATTCGATAACGCGATCAGGCTTTTTGTCGATCATCACGTTAGCCGGTGTAACTTTCAAACCACCGGAGTACATCGAGTGACGGTAGTACATTTTGTCTGTCAGTTTTTTACCTGTCAGAACGATTTTTTCAGCGTTGATTACGATAACGAAATCGCCTGTATCAACGTGAGGTGTAAATTGCGGCTTGTGTTTGCCACGGATCAAGCTAGCTGCTTCGCTTGCCAGACGACCGAGGGTTTTACCTTCCGCATCAATGATGTACCATTTACGTTCAACTTCATTTGGCTTAGCCATATAGGTGGTACGCATGGAGATCCTCCTTCATTCGCTTACGTTTAAAATTTAATTTTATCAAAGAACGTTTCCGTTCGATTTATAACAGTTATTGCTGCCAAGTTTGTGACGATCTCAGTCGGGGCTGTGGGATAGCCACTAAGAAAGCACAAGTTATATATTACTATATAAAGTGGCCTAAAGCAAGCAGTTTGTACGATTAACTTCTTAGTTCATCCGGATATTCAACTTCGACCAGCGTAAGGCCATGAGGCATTGCAGTTGGGCCAGCCAAAGACCTGCTTTTGCCTTCTAATATGCGCTTCATATCTTCCGGCTTCAGCTTGCCTTGCCCCACCCATAGCAGTGTCCCCATAATAACCCGCACCATATTGTACAAAAAACCGTTGCCGGTCACGTACATATGAAGCTTGCTGCCCTGCTGCTCAAAATACGCCTCATAAATCGTTCTTATATGATGCGGCTTTGTCGAATGAATAGATGTGAAAGAAGTAAAATCATGCTCGCCAATCACATAGGGAAGTGCTTTCGCCATAGCCTCTGCATCTAAGCGCATCGGATAATGAAAGCAATACTCACGGGTGAATACATCTGGGAACTTGCCACGATCTATCGAATAACGATACGTTTTTCGTTTGGCCGAGCGCCGGGAATGAAAATGCTCCGGCACCTCGAACGCCTCCAAAATAACAATATCCTTCGGCAGCCTCGTATTCAGCGCAATAGCCCATCGTTCCGCAGGTATGACGGATTTCGTATGAAAATTGAATACCTGGCCCATAGCATGAACGCCTGCATCTGTCCGGCCCGAGCCAATGATATTAATTTCCTCACCCGTAAGCGCCTTTAACGCCTTCTCAATCTCCTGCTGCACCGTTCTGAGATGCGGCTCCAGCTGAGATTGGAAGCCATTAAACTGCGCCCCATCGTAGCTAACCTTTACTGCAATATTTCGCATGTGGAATTCCTCCCAGACCCTCGAGAGGGCTTGTAGCCAAACCTTTAAAGGCTTCTATCCCAAACCCTCAACCGAGAGTTTACCCAAACCTTCAAAGGCTTTCCAACCTCTTGCTCCCTCAAGCCTTTGCTGCATCCATTAGAACTGCGCGGCCGCTCCTGCCTCGCAGCAAATACCGGAGGTGTCTTCCATTGACGCTCTAAGCAAAGCTGAGCAGCAGGAAGTTTTTAGACATAGTGTGCCTGAGTAAGTAATAGGGAACACTACGTCTGCTGCCTTCCTGGCGCTCAGGCCGCGTTTATTTGCGGCTTGTGAGGTCCGGGCTGGGCGAAGCGAGGCTGGGTGGTAGAGTGATGTGCTTTGGAGAGGGAATGGGAGTGGAGTGAAAGGTTTGGAGCTGGAGAAGCGAAGCGTTCGTCTTTGTTGTCTGATTTAAACCGCTAAGCGCTAGTTATTAATAATCAGACAACAACAACGATCGTAAGCCCAAACCTTTCACGGAACGCCCGCCCCGCCCAAAGCTTCACACTATCATCAGCCGACGCGAAGCCACTCTATCCCTGCTCTCACAAAAGCCAGCAAATAAAAAAAGGTGGCCTCGAGGGTCCACCCTTTCTCATGTTACGCGCGGTCTACCAGTTCCAAATATACCATTGGCGCAGCGTCGCCACGGCGAGGTCCTAGTTTCAAAATCCGCGTGTATCCGCCCGGACGCTCCGAGTAACGGGGGCCCAGCTCCGAGAACAATTTTTGGATTGCATCTTGCTCTCCATCGATTGTTTCACGACGCACGTAAGCTGCTACTTGACGACGAGCGTGCAAGTCGCCTTGCTTCGCTTTCGTGATCAGCTTTTCAGCGATCGAACGAACCTCTTTCGCTTTTGCTTCCGTTGTTTGAATACGCTCATAAAGGAAAAGGTCAGTAACGAGGTCACGGAACAATGCTTTCCGCGCGCTAGCGTTACGGCCTAGTTTTTGATATGCCATCTTGATTTTCCCTCCCTTGCCTGTAGTCTAGACTAATTGATACTACTCTTCCATGCGCAGGCCAAGACCCAGTTCTTCCAGCTTCTCTTGAACTTCCTCAAGCGACTTGCGGCCCAGGTTGCGAACCTTCATCATGTCCTCTTCGGATTTCGTAATCAGCTCTTGAACGGTATTGATTCCTGCACGCTTCAAGCAGTTGTATGAACGTACGGAAAGATCGAGTTCTTCGATAGTCATCTCCAGAACTTTCTCTTTTTTGTCTTCTTCCTTCTCCACCATAATCTCGGCATCTTTCGCTTCGTCAGTCAAGCCAACGAATAGATCCAAATGCTCAGTCAAGATTTTAGCGCCGAGGCTTACAGCCTCTTCCGGACGAATACTTCCGTCAGTCCAAACTTCCAGCGTAAGCTTATCATAGTTAGTCACTTGACCAACACGAGTATTCTCCACACTGTAATTTACACGTGTAATTGGCGTGTAAATCGAATCAACCGGGATGACTCCAATCGGTTGATCTTCCCTTTTGTTACGGTCCGCTTGCACATATCCGCGTCCCCGATTAGCAAAAACACGCATATGGAGCCGCGCGCCGGAGGCCAAGGTGGCGATGTGAAGATCAGGGTTCAAAATCTCGACATCGCTGTCAGCACGAATATCGCCCGCCGTAACGATTCCTTCGCCTTCAGCGTCGATTTCCAAAACCTTCTCTTCATCGGAGTGGATTTTCAACGAGAGGCCCTTCAGGTTCAGAATGATTTCAGTTACGTCTTCCATCACTCCTGGAACTGTAGAGAACTCGTGAAGCACTCCGTCGATCTGAACGGAAGTAACAGCTGCACCCGGCAAAGACGACAACAAAATTCGGCGAAGCGAATTTCCAAGCGTCGTGCCGTAGCCACGCTCGAGCGGCTCAACAATGAACCGTCCGTAAGTCCCATCCTCGTTCAAATCCACGGTCTCGATTTTCGGCTTTTCGATCTCAATCACTAATAGTACCCTCCTTCAAACGTCGCTCCGTTACCATACCGTATCTTAAGTCAAATCTCGTAGTATGCCAAACCTTCACAACCATTATTCACAAGTTGCTGTCATTTGATACCACAGTGGATCTAACTATACGCGACGACGTTTTGGTGGACGGCATCCGTTATGAGGCACTGGAGTAACGTCTTTAATCAGGTTAACTTCTAGACCTGCTGCTTGAAGCGAACGAATAGCTGCTTCACGACCAGCGCCTGGACCTTTAACCATAACCTCAACGGTTTTCATGCCATGTTCCATTGCTGCTTTAGCTGCAGTTTCAGCTGCCATTTGAGCTGCGAAAGGTGTGCTTTTACGCGAACCTCTGAAACCCATGTTACCGGAGCTTGCCCAAGAGATTGCATTGCCGTGAGGGTCCGTAATTGTAACAATCGTGTTATTGAAAGTCGAGCGAATGTGAGCGACGCCAGACTCAATATTTTTCCGATCACGACGTTTTGTACGAACGACTTTTTTCGGTTTTGCCATTATCCTATTTCACCTCTTCTTATTTCTTTTTGTTAGCTACAGTCCGACGAGGACCTTTACGCGTACGCGCATTTGTTTTCGTGCGTTGACCGCGAACAGGCAAACCACGACGGTGACGAACACCACGGTAACATCCGATTTCAATCAGACGTTTGATGTTAAGCGAAATTTCACGACGCAGGTCGCCTTCCACTTTAACGGATTTGTCAATTGCTTCACGAATTTTCGCAAGCTCATCTTCTGTCAAATCACGAACACGAGTGTCCGCGTTAACGCCAGTTGTGCTCAGAATTTTTTGTGAAGTCACTTTGCCAACACCGAAAATGTATGTCAGAGCGATTTCGACGCGCTTATCACGCGGCAAGTCTACACCAGCTATACGTGCCATAGGCCGTTATCCCTCCTTCTATCCTTGTTTTTGTTTGTGTTTCGGATTTTCACAAATCACCATAACGTTGCCTTTGCGACGAATGACTTTGCATTTTTCGCAAATCGGCTTAACCGAAGGTCTAACCTTCATTGTGATTACCTCCCGAATCTTTCGCTCGCAAACCGCAATGCGGCCTACTTACGATAGGTGATGCGCCCTTTTGTTAAATCATAAGGCGATAACTGTATAACCACCTTGTCTCCCGTCAGAATACGAATAAAGTGCATTCTGAGCTTACCGGAAACATGTGCGAGAATTTGATGACCGTTCTCCAGCTCCACCTTGAATGTGGCATTCGGCAACGGTTCGATCACCGTACCTTCGACCTCAATGATGTCTTCCTTAGCCAACCGTCATTCTCCTTTCGCATGTGCAAACTTCTGTATAACATAACGTAACTTGGTATTGGTCACCCTGCCTGATTCAAGCAAGCTGTTTACAACTTCGCTGCTTATAACAGGCTGTAACTCGAGATGCAGAACGTTCTTCTTCTTCGGCGAGTCAAAGCGCCGCTTATCGCCATCTACAATCATAACGAAACGTTCGTCAATGATGGATATGACGACCGCATAGCTGTCTTCATCCTTGCCCCGAAGCACTTTGACAATTTGGCCTACCTGCGGGAATTTATCCATCTCTGGCTCATTCCGCCTGTGGCTTCGAAAGCGTCAAAATTTCAAAACCATTCTCCGTTACGGCAACCGTATGCTCAAAATGAGCACACATCGAGCCGTCTTCCGTTACGACCGTCCAATTGTCTTCAAGCGTGCGGACATATCGTTCACCGATGTTCACCATAGGTTCGATGCAAAGCACCATTCCTGGCTCAAGCTTCGGTCCGCGACCTGGCAGGCCATAGTTCGGAATTTGTGGTTCCTCATGAAGCTTAGCTCCAATTCCATGACCAACAAACTCACGTACAACCGAGAAGCCAGCCGCTTCGACAACTTGCTGAACAGCATGGGATATCGTAAATAGCTTCTCATTCGGACGGATGAGATTCACGGCCGCATAAAGCGACTGTTCCGCTACATCCAGCAGCCTCTGTATTTCAGGCGTTACTGCGCCGACCGCGTAGGTCCATGCAGAGTCGCCATGATAGCCATTGTACTGCGCCCCGATATCAATACTAATAATATCGCCTTCGTTCAACTTCCGAGGTCCTGGAAAACCATGTACCAGCTCGTCATTTACAGAAGCGCAAATGCTGGCGGGAAAACCATTGTAACCTTTAAAAGAAGGCACGGCTCCTTGACTGCGAATGTAGTCTTCAGCTAGTTGATCAAGCTCAATGGTAGTAATACCCGGCTTCACCGACCTCGCCATCAACCGATGTGCATCCGCAACAATTCTGCCAGCTTCTCTCATATAGCGCAGCTCCGATTCGGATTTGCGTATAATCATTACAACGAACCTCGCAAGATGGAAGTAATGTCGGCTGTTACCGCATTAATTTCCTTCTCGCCATCGACTTCGCGAAGAAGACCTTTATCACTGTAATAATCAAGAAGTGGAGCAGTTTTGGAAATGTACTCATCAAGACGCGTTCCAACCTTCTCCTCCGTATCATCCGAACGCTGATACAATTCGCCGCCGTCTTTATCGCAGACGCCTTCTTGCTTCGGCGGATTGAACAGAATGTGATACGTCGTTCCGCATGTTTTGCAAATGCGTCTTCCAGTTAGGCGTGCCATGAGAAATCCACGATCAACCTTTAAATTAACGACATGGCTAATGCCTCGGTCAAGTTCCTTGAGCATGCCATCAAGCGCTTCGGCTTGTTGCAATGTCCGAGGAAAACCGTCCAGCAAAAACCCTTTATTACAATCGTCTAATGCAAGACGTTCTTTTACGATACCGTTCGTAATCTCATCGGGTACAAGCAGTCCTTTATCGACATACTCTTTCGCTTTGAGACCGAGCGCAGTGCCTTCTTTCATAGCAAGGCGGAATGCATCGCCTGTCGAGATGTGTGGTACACCAAACTCGGAAACGATTCGTTCAGCTTGCGTTCCTTTACCGGCTCCCGGAGGGCCCATGAATAAAATGTTCATTCGTGTTCCTCACTTTAAACACAATAGGCTCATGCGGGTCCGTACCATCGAAAGCGACGTCACGGAAGCCCGAACAGAACCTATTGTTATTTATTGATAAACCCTTTGTAATGGCGTTTGATCAACTGAGTTTCGATTTGCTTCATCGTATCAAGCGCAACGCCAATAACGATCAGAAGCGAAGTTCCGCCAAGTTGCACCGTACGCGGCAATCCTGCAAGTGATCCAAAGAGCACTGGCATTATCGAGATAACCGCTAGGAAAAGCGCGCCCGTCAATGTAATACGCGACATAACGCGAGTCAGATAAGAAGAAGTTGGCTTACCCGGGCGAATACCTGGGATATAACCACCATTCTTTTTCATTTGATCCGCCATTTGTACCGGATTAATTTGAACGAAGGTATAGAAGAAAGTGAATCCGATAATCAACAGTACATACAAGACCATACCAAGCGGTTTGTCATAATACATATTATTGATAATCCAGTTAGCCCATACCGATCCATTCCAGAACTGAGCAATCGTAACCGGGAACATCAGAAGCGACACCGCGAAAATAACCGGAATAACACCTGCTCCGTTTACTTTCATTGGGATATGCGTCGATTGTCCGCCGTACATTTTTCTGCCCACTACACGTTTAGCGTATTGAACCGGAATTTTACGAATCCCTTGCTGAACAAAGATTACTCCGACGATGATGGCAATGATCACAATTAGGATCAGAACCATTTTACCAATATTCCAGAACAAAGCAGCTTCTTGACCAATAAATTGATCTTGCCAAATTGTACGGATGTGGCCTGGGATACCGGCAGCGATACCTGCAAAGATCAGGATCGAAATACCGTTACCAATACCACGCTCAGTAATTTGCTCGCCTAGCCACATCAAGAAAGCAGTACCTGCAGTCAAGATGATAGCAACAACCAAATAATCAACGAAGGTCGCACCAGGAATCATCTCATTGCCGTACTGGCGATTGAAGCCGATTGCTGTTGCGAAACCCTGGACCAAACCAAGAATAACCGTGCCGTAACGTGTAATTTGCGCGAGCTTACGTTTGCCGTTCTCGCCTTCCTTCGCCCACTCTGCGAATTTAGGTATAACATCCATCGACAACAGCTGCACGATAATCGAAGCTGTAATATATGGCATAATCCCAATTGCAAAGATAGAGAATTTGAAAAGCGCTCCACCAGAAAACGTGTTAAGCAAGCCGAACAAATCTGCACCTGCGCGATCAACTTGTTTAAACACTTCTTTATTGATGCCCGGCACCGGAATGAAAGAACCAATCCGGTAGATGAGCAGGATGAAAAGCGTAAATAGAATGCGCGAGCGCAAATCCGCAACTTTCCAAATATTGGACACGGTTTTGAACAATTAGATCACCTCGGTTTTACCGCCGGCAGCCTGGATTTTCTCTACCGCAGATTGAGAGAACTTGCTTGCTTTTACAGTCAGTTGGACGTTGATTTCACCGTTACCCAAAATCTTAATGCCCGCTAGTGGATTTTTTACAATCCCTTGCTCAAGAAGAACTTCTGGAGTGACTTCGGTGCCTGCTGCAAAGCTGTTAAGCTCTTCAATGTTGATTATGGCATACTCTTTACGGAAACGGTTGTTAAATCCGCGTTTCGGTACACGACGGTACAATGGGTTTTGACCACCCTCGAAACCAGGACGAACACCGCCGCCGGAGCGAGCATTTTGACCTTTGTGACCACGTCCAGCTGTTTTACCGTTACCGGTACCAATACCGCGACCTTTACGTTTTGGCGTTTGCTTGGAACCTGGTGCTGGTGCGAGTTCATGCAATTTCATCGTTCTTGCACCTCCTTGTTTATTTCTTGGTATGAATGACTATCTTATACTTCTTCGACTTTAACCAAGTGGCTAACATGTTTAACCATGCCGCGAATAGCTACAGTATCGTTCAACTCAACGGTTTGACGGATTTTACGAAGTCCCAGCGATGCTACAGTAGCACGCTGTTTCTCGTTACGGCCGATCAAACTGCGAACGAGGGTGATTTGCAATTTTGCCATCGTATACCCCTCCTTAACCTAACAGCTCTTCGACAGTTTTACCACGAAGCTTCGCAACATCTTCAGCACGTTTCAAACGTGAAAGACCTTCGAGCGTTGCGTTAACCATGTTCATGGAGTTCGAAGAACCGAGGGATTTCGTCAAAATATCGCCAACGCCAGCAAGTTCAAGAACTGCACGAACTGGGCCACCAGCGATAACACCTGTACCTTCGGATGCCGGCTTCAGGAGAACTTCTCCAGCGCCGAAATGTCCTAGCACAAGGTGAGGAATTGTTGTACCAACGATTGGAACATGAATCAGGTTTTTCTTAGCATCTTCGATACCTTTGCGGATTGCATCAGGTACTTCGCCTGCTTTACCGATTCCTGCGCCAACATAGCCGTTGCCGTCGCCAACTACTACCAATGCACTAAAGCTGAAGCGGCGTCCGCCTTTAACAACTTTGGCAACACGGTTGATGTTGACAACTTTTTCAGTAAGTTCTAACGTATTCGGATCTATACGCAAGTCGTTTAACCTCCTTATAAGTAAAGTCGATTAGAATTCCAGACCAGCTTCGCGAGCTGCATCAGCAAGCGCCTGAATTCTTCCGTGATACAAGTAACCACCGCGATCAAAAACTACTTGGTTTACACCTTTCGCTTTAGCGCGTTGTGCAAGCAATTCGCCAACTTTACGTGCAGCTTCGACGCTGCCGCCGTTGCCGATTGCTTCAGTCAGCTCTTTGTCTTGTGTAGAAGCAGCAGCAAGTGTTACTCCTTGTACATCATCGATCAATTGAGCATACATATGCTTAGCGGAACGAAACACAGACAGACGTGGGCGTGCAACCGTTCCATTGATTTTTTTACGAACACGCAAGTGTCTTTTCAGACGTGCCTTGTTTTTATCGCCTTTCGTAATCATTCAAGGTTCACTCCTTTCCAATTCCTCATACCGCTATGTTAAGCAGCCATGTCGGACTGCTTATTTCTTCTTACCAGCTTTACCTTCTTTGCGAATAATGCGCTCGCCTTCGTACTTGATACCTTTACCTTTATACGGCTCAGGCTCACGTACAGAACGGATTTTGGCAGCAAATGCGCCAACGAGTTCTTTATCGATTCCGCGAACAGTAATTTTCGTGTTTGCTGGAACGTCGAACTCGATTCCGCCTTCAGGAGCGATTTCCACTGGGTGAGAGTAACCAACGTTAAGAACGATTTTCTCACCATTTTTGCTTGCACGATAACCTACGCCAACGAGTTCAAGATTTTTCGAGAATCCGTCAGTAACTCCGCTCACCATGTTAGCGATGATGCTGCGAGTAGTACCGTGCAAAGAGCGATGCAATTTATTGTCAGAAGGACGTTCAATGACGATTTCAGTTTCACTCACATTGACTTTCATATCTTTGTGAAATTCACGGGAAAGCGTTCCTTTAGGTCCTTTAACAGTAATATTAGTGTTTTCCAAGTTGATTGTTACGCCGTTAGGCACTTGGATTGGCTTGCGACCAATACGGGACATCGTTACACCTCCAATCTTTGTGACTTGTTAATTACCAAACGTAGCAGACGACTTCGCCGCCAGCTTTGCCTTGACGTGCTTCTTTATCAGTCATAATCCCTTTGGACGTGGAAATAATAGCAATTCCCAGACCGCCCAGTACACGAGGGATCTCATTAGATTTTGTATAAACGCGAAGTCCTGGTTTAGAAATACGTTTCAGACCAGTGATTACACGCTCTTGGCTCGGGCCGTATTTCAAGAAAATACGGATAATCCCTTGCTTGTTATCCTCGATATATTCAGCATCGCGGATGAAACCCTCACGCTTCAGAATTTCAGCGATTTCCTTCTTCACTTTCGAAGCGGGCATTTCAACGGTTTCATGACGAACAAGGTTCGCATTGCGAATGCGTGTCAGCATATCTGCAATCGGATCAGACATAACCATTTGTGTTAACCTCCTTCCCGAACTAGGCTTATTACCAGCTTGCTTTCTTAACGCCAGGGATCTGGCCTTTGTATGCTAACTCACGGAAACAAATCCGGCAAACTTTAAACTTTTGCAAAACAGAGTGCGGACGGCCACAACGTTCACAGCGCGTGTACGCACGCACTTTAAATTTCGGTGTACGCTGTTGCTTCACTTTCATCGAAGTTTTTGCCACTGGGTATTACACCTCCTAAAAGTGGATTACTTCGCAAACGGCATACCCAATTGGGTGAGCAATTCGCGAGATTCTTCGTCCGTTTTTGCCGTCGTCACGATGACGATATCCATACCACGAACTTTATCAACTTTATCGTATTCAATCTCCGGGAAGATCAATTGCTCTTTCAAACCCAGTGTGTAGTTACCGCGACCGTCAAATGCTTTTGAAGATACGCCGCGGAAGTCACGAACACGTGGGAGGGAGATGTTGAACAGCTTATCCAGGAAGTAATACATACGCTCGCCGCGCAGTGTTACTTTAACCCCGATTGGCATGTTCTCACGAAGTTTGAAGCCGGCAATGGACTTCTTCGCGCGAGTTACAACCGGTTTTTGACCGGCGATTTGACGAAGCTCATCAACAGCAACATCAAGTACTTTCGAGTTAGCAACAGCTTCGCCGACACCCATATTGATGACGACTTTCTCGATTTTAGGCACTTGCATAACTGTTGTATAGTTAAACTTCTGCATCAGAGCAGGAGTGATCTCGTTAAGAAAACGATCCTTCATTCTTGCAGCCATGATTCATGGTCCTCCTTCCTACAGTAACGTTAGTCGATTACTTCGCCGGAACGTTTTGCGATCCGAACTTTTTTGCCGTTATCAAGCACTTTATATCCAATGCGAGTTACTTTACCGCTCTTCGGATCAATGTGCATCACGTTCGATACGTGGATCGGCGCTTCTTGCTCGATGATACCGCCCTGCGGGTTAGCCTGCGATGGACGAGTATGCTTTTTAACCATATTGACGCCTTCTACAAGTACGCGGTTTTCACGCGGATATGCAGCGATTACACGGCCTTTTTTGCCTTTATCCTTACCGGAAATGACGATGACCGTATCATCTTTTTTAACGTGCAATTTATTGTTATGCGATTCAAGAATTTTTTTCAATCTTGGCATGAGTTACACCTCCTGCATGCTTGATGATCAAGCTATTGCAATCCCTTGGGGACTTTTATTAGATAACTTCTGGTGCAAGCGATACGATTTTCATGAAATCTTTATCGCGCAGCTCACGAGCAACTGGTCCAAAAATACGAGTACCACGTGGGCTCTTGTCTTCCTTAACGATTACAGCTGCATTTTCGTCAAATGCGATGTAGGAACCGTCTTTACGACGAACCGTACGCTTTGTACGAACGATAACTGCTTTAACAACATCACCTTTTTTGACAACGCCGCCTGGTGTTGCTTGTTTAACGGAACAAACGATTAAATCGCCGATAGCCGCTACGCGACGACCAGTTCCACCAAGTACACGGATACACATCAGTTCTTTAGCTCCTGAGTTGTCAGCGACACGCAAACGGGAAAATGGTTGAATCATGTCAACGTCCTCCTTTCGGACAAAACTAGATTACATTTTCAAACTTAAAGGACAATCGCTACTTCAACAATCTCCACGAGTCTGAAGCGTTTGTCTTTCGAAAGCGGACGAGTTTCCATAATTTTTACAACATCACCGATTTTAGCAGTGTTGTTCTCATCATGGGCTTTGAACTTTTTCGTGGATTTGATACGTTTATGGTACAGGCTGTGTTTTTTATATGTTTCAATAGCAACAACAACTGTTTTATCCATTTTGTCACTCACCACTTTACCGACTAACACTTTGCGGGCATTACGTTCGCTCATGTTCTTCCTCCTTCCTTAAACCTTGGCAATTTTTCCTTAGTTAAGGACTACTATTTAGCTGCTGATTCCGAGTTCTCTTTCACGCAAGATGGTTTTAGCACGAGCAATTTCTCTCCGTACGTCACGAATCCGTGTCGGATTGTCCAGTTGGCCAGTAGCCAATTGGAAACGAAGGTTAAATAGCTCCTCTTTAAAACCATTTACCTTTTGTTCGATCTCAGCAGAGGTTAGGTTACGAAATTCACTAGCCTTCATTTGCTTCACCACCTACTTCTTCGCGTTTCACGAACTTCGTTTTAACAGGCAGTTTGTGTGACGCAAGACGCATTGCTTCGCGAGCAACCTCTTCAGGCACTCCAGCAAGCTCAAACATAATTTTGCCTGGCTTAACGACAGCAACCCATTTCTCAACGTTACCTTTACCGCTACCCATACGAACCTCGAGAGGCTTTTGAGTGATTGGCTTAGCAGGGAAAATCTTGATCCATACTTTACCACCACGTTTGATGTAACGAGTCATAGCAATACGAGCCGATTCGATTTGACGGTTCGTAATCCATGACGGCTCAAGCGCTTGAAGACCGTATTCTCCGAAAGAAACTTCAGTACCGCCTTTAGCGCGACCTTTCATATGTCCGCGTTGTTGCTTGCGGTGTTTGACACGTTTAGGTACCAACATGATTAGTTGCCTCCTTCCTGGGGAGCTTTCTTCTTAACCGGAAGGACTTCGCCACGGTAGATCCAAACTTTTACACCGATACGACCATAAGTCGTATGCGCTTCAGCTGTACCATAATCGATATCAGCACGAAGGGTATGAAGTGGAACTGTACCTTCGCTATAGCCTTCTGAACGAGCAATTTCAGCACCACCGAGACGTCCGCTAACAGCGGTTTTGATCCCTTTAGCGCCAGCACGCATCGAACGTTGGATCGCTTGTTTCAAAGCACGACGGAAAGAAACACGACGCTCCAGCTGTTGTGCGATACTTTCTGCTACAAGAATAGCATCCATATCTGCTTGTTTAATTTCAGAAATATTGATGTGAACTTTTTTGCCTTTAGTGATTTTACCAAGCTCCGTGCGCAGGTTCTCCACTTCGGAACCGCCTTTACCGATAACCATACCCGGCTTAGCAGTTTGAATCGTCACGTTAACACGGTTAGCCGCGCGCTCGATTTCGATATGGGATACTGCCGCATCCTTAAGTTTGTTCTTTAGGTATTCACGAATTTTTACGTCTTCAATCAGAAGATCGCCGAAGTCTTTGCCTGCGTACCATTTGGATTCCCAATCACGGATAATCCCAACACGAAGACCGACCGGATTTACCTTTTGACCCACACGTTATCCCTCCTTATTTCTCAGATACCACCAAAGTGATGTGGCTGGTTCTTTTGTTGATTTTGCTTGCACGTCCCATTGCACGTGGGCGGAAACGTTTCATAGTTGGACCTTGGTTAACGAAAGCCTGGGAAATAACCAGCTTGTTAACGTCCAATTGATAGTTATGCTCAGCGTTAGCAATAGCAGAGTTCAGCAGCTTCTCCAAAATCGGGGAAGCAGATTTAGGCGTGTGACGCAGAATCGCGATTGCCTCGCCAACTTTCTTGCCGCGAATCAAATCCGCAACGAGTTGAGCTTTACGAGGAGCAATACGTACGAATCTCAAATGCGCTTTAGCTTCAGACATGTGTGAACCTCCTTTCAATCGATAAAGATCTTATAGGCAAAATTATCTTCTGCCCGTTTTCTTATCGTCATCATGACCTTTGTACGTACGAGTTGGTGCAAACTCACCGAGCTTGTGTCCAACCATATCTTCCGTTACCCATACTGGTACGTGCTTGCGGCCGTCATAAACGCCGAAAGTGTGGCCAATAAATTGCGGGAAAATTGTCGAGCGGCGGGACCAAGTTTTGATCACGACTTTTTTGTTTGATTCATTCAAATCCTCGACTTTTTTGAGCAGGTAGCCGTCAACAAACGGTCCTTTTTTCAAACTGCGACCCATGTGGAGTCCTCCCTTCGCGGAACATAACGTGACTCTATGTCACGCAGCTTCATTTAAGCAGTTATTACTTCGTACGACGACGAATAATATATTGGCTCGAAGCTTTTTTCTTCTTGCGGGTTTTGAAACCAAGTGTTGGTTTGCCCCAAGGAGACATTGGCGATTTACGACCGATAGGAGCGCGACCTTCACCACCACCGTGTGGGTGATCGTTAGGGTTCATTACAACGCCGCGGACTTCTGGACGTCTGTTCATCCAACGGGAACGGCCGGCTTTACCGATTTTCACGAGTTCGTGATCTTCGTTACCAACAGAACCGATTGTTGCACGGCAAGTTCTCAGAATGCGACGAACTTCACCGGAAGAAAGACGGATCGAAACGTAAACTTCTTCTTTACCAAGAAGCTGAGCTTCAGTACCAGCAGCACGAACCAATTGTCCGCCTTTACCTGGTTGCAATTCAATGTTGTGGATAACCGAACCAACAGGAATGTTACCAAGTGGAAGAGTGTTACCTACTTTAATATCAGCAGTAGGACCGGACATTACTTGATCTCCAACTTTAAGACCTTTTGGAGCGATAATGTAGGCTTTCTCACCATCAGCGTAGTGGATCAGAGCAATGTTGGAAGTACGGTTCGGATCGTATTCGATCGTTGCCACTTTACCAGCAATTCCATCCTTAAGACGCTTGAAGTCGATAATCCGATATTTACGTTTGTGTCCGCCGCCTTGATGACGAACCGTAATTTTACCTTGGTTGTTACGACCAGCTTTTTTGAAAAGTGGTGCTAGTAACGATTTCTCCGGTGTGTCTGTTGTGATCTCTTCGAAAGTCGAGACCGACATACCACGACGTGCAGGAGAGGTCGGTTTATACTTTTTAATTGGCACTTGAATTTCCTCCTTTTCTAAACAGACGTTTCAAAGAACTCAAGTTCTTTGCTATCATCGCTCAGTTGAACGATTGCTTTTTTCCATTCGGATCTATAACCGCTATATTTACCATAGCGTTTAGGTTTACCAGCCACACGCATTGTGTTAACGCTAGTAACCTTAACTTTGAAAATTTGCTCAATAGCGTTTTTGATTTCCGTTTTGTTAGAGCGAAGATCAACTTCGAACACGTAACGTTTGGAAACCATGTATTCGCTAGTACGTTCTGTAATAACAGGACGTTTAATAATATCGCGAGGGTTTTTCATTACGCAAACACCTCCTGTACTTTCTCAACAGCATCTTTAGTGATGATGAGCTTGTCATATACAAGTACATCCAGAACATTAATGCCGTCAGCTGCAACGAATTTCACACCTGGGATGTTACGAGCAGACAATGCTACATTGTCATCATAGCTAGGCAAAACAACAAGCGCTTTACGAGCCACTTTCAGATTGTTCAGAATCGCTACGAATTCTTTCGTCTTAGGAGCCGAGAACGACAATTGATCAAGAACGATAATTTCGTTAGCGATCACCTTCGAAGATAGAGCCGATTTGATTGCCAAACGACGAACTTTCTTAGGAAGCTTGAATCCGTAAGAGCGTGGAGTCGGTCCAAATACTGTACCGCCGCCAACCCATTGCGGGGAGCGAATGCTACCTTGACGAGCACGGCCAGTTCCTTTTTGTTTCCAAGGCTTACGACCGCCACCACGTACTTCAGAGCGTCCTTTAGTTTTGTGAGTTCCTGCACGCTCAGCAGCTTGCTGAAGCGTAACAGCGCTGTGTAGAACGTGTTTGTTAGGCTCGATACCGAATACGCTATCTGCCAATTCCACTTCGCCTACTTGCGAACCGCTCACATTGTATAATGTTACTTTAGGCATTTATTGTTCCTCCTTTCTTCTAAGAATTTATTTCTTAACGGTAAGTTTAACTTTCACAAAACCGTTTTTAGGACCTGGTATAGAACCTTTAACTAGCAACACGTTACGCTCAGCGTCTACGCGGATAACTTCAAGCTTTTGGATCGTGATAGCTTCAGTACCCATGTGACCTGGAAGGCGTTTGCCTTTCGGTACGCGGTTCGCTTGAATCGAACCCATGGAACCTGGACCACGGTGGTAACGGGAACCGTGAGACATAGGACCCGTGCTTTGTCCCCAACGTTTAATAACGCCGGCAAAGCCTTTACCTTTAGAAATACCTGTTACGTCAACGAATTCGCCTTCTGCGAAAAGGTCAGCTTTAACCACTTGACCTACTTCGTAGTCACCCAATTGAATGCCGCGAATTTCACGAACGTAGCGCTTAGGAGTAGCTCCCGCTTTTTTAGCGTGGCCAATTTCCGGCTTAATAGTTCTGCTTTCTTTCTTGTCGGCATAGCCGAGTTGAACAGCTTCGTAACCATCAGTTTCCTGGTCTTTCTTCTGCAAAACGACACATGGTCCAGCTTCGATAACCGTAACCGGAATTACGTTACCTTCAGCAGTAAACACTTGAGTCATTCCAAGTTTTTTACCTAAGATACCTTTCATGTTGACACCTCATTTCCCTTCTATATCACATATACTGGTGTTGCTTTTACAGTTTGATTTCGATATCTACACCGGATGGTAAATCCAGGCGCATCAACGCATCAACCGTTTGCGGCGTAGGGTTAACAATGTCGATCAAGCGTTTATGTGTACGCATTTCGAATTGTTCCCTGGAATCCTTGTACTTGTGCACCGCACGGAGAATGGTGATGATTTGCTTTTCCGTTGGAAGCGGAATCGGCCCGGAAACACTCGCTCCGGAACGTTTTGCAGTTTCCACAATTTTCTCTGCGGATTGATCAAGAATCCTATGATCGTACGCTTTCAAGCGAATACGAATCTTTTGCTTTGCCATATAAGTCCCTCCTTCTATCGCCCAATTTATTATCGGACATACTCCATGAGAAAACCCGGCACATGCCCCATGGCAAAGGGGCCGGGTGTGTCGGCAACCTCTCACATCATCGCAACGTCACAGACCAACAGACATTATTATAACGAAATGAATAGGCAAATGCAAGCAGAACTTTGCTTTCATGCTAATTTCAATTAAATTAGCGGCCATTCATCCTTTTATGAAGGAATATAGAGCCTCTGATGCTATTAGCTTAGACATTTTGCCAGCCCCATAAACAAAAAGATTGCAGTACCTTCTATATATAATAGAAGAAACGCATCCGAACACCTTCATCTGATGGCAGCAAACCGCTAAAACAGCAGAAGATCGCACTTCTGTCAGTACATTGGCAAGCTTTCACCCATGACCCGACAGAAAAGCGATCTTCTATGCTTTATTAATCATGTATTGCTCCGATCAAACATCCACCCTATGCCTGTTGCTAGCCTAGCACAATCCGATCGTCGGCCAGTTTCTTGCCGCTAATTTGCTCGAATTCGTTGAGCAGCTGCGCTACAGTCAGATCCTTCTTGCGCTGCTCGTTAACATCAAGAATGATTCGGCCCTTGTCCATCATAATAAGCCGGTTGCCTAGACGGATTGCCTGCTCCATATTATGCGTCACCATCAGCGTCGTCAGCTTCATTTCGTGTACAAGCGAATCCGTGAGCGCTGTAATCAGCTCTGCGCGAGCAGGATCAAGCGCGGCCGTGTGCTCATCAAGCAGCAATATTTGAGGCTTTGTAAAGGTCGCCATCAGGAGGCTAAGCGCTTGCCGCTCTCCACCTGATAGAAGGCCAACCTTTGCGCCCAGGCGGTTCTCAAGCCCAATGCCGAGCCTTGAAAGCTGCTCCTTGAAAAAAGCGCGCTTGGCCGGCGTCACTCCTAGCATGAGCCCACGCGGCTTGCCTCTTTTATAAGCCATCGCCAGATTTTCCTCAATCGTCATGCGCGGCGCTGTGCCCGCCATTGGATCTTGAAATACTCTGCCGATCCATTTGCTGCGTTTATACTCGGGAAGCAGTGTCATTTTATCCCCAGCAATTTCAACATCGCCGGCATCTGGGCGCATGACACCCGATATAATATTCATCAAAGTAGACTTGCCTGCTCCATTACTTCCAATGACCGTAACAAAATCGCCCGGCTTCAGATGAAGATTAATGTTAATTAAAGCTGTCTTTTCATCAACAGTTCCTGGATTAAAAAGCTTGGACACCTTTGAAATATTCAGCATCACTGCCCACCTCCACGTTGTACAGGATCAGTAAGCAGCTCCGCCGAGCGTTTGCGGGCCATTTTTTTCTGCTTAAACGATTTCTGAATGGTTGGAACAACAAGGGCAACAATAACGATTACCGCAGTAATCAGCTTTAAGTCAGAAGCTTTGAGCCACTCGACCCGGTAGGCAATCGTAATAATGATTCGATACACAATGGAACCAAGAACGACAGCCAGCGTGGCCCAAAAAACTTTACGAGCTCCAAAAATAGCCTCGCCAATAATAACGGAAGCCAAACCGACGACGATAACGCCGATCCCCATGGAAATATCAGCAGCAGTGGACTGCTGTGCGAATAAACCGCCTGATAAAGCAACGAGCGCGTTGGAGAGGGATATACCGATGATTTTAGTAGTTTCCGTGTTGGAGCCAAAGCTTCGAATCATCCGCTCATTATCTCCCGTTGCGCGCAGGCTTAGCCCTAAATCGGTATGCAGAAATAAATCGAGGAGCAGCTTGGTCACAATAACAACGATAACGACAATAACAAGTACGTTGCTAGTCGTAAAAATCGTATCCATGCCATATACGGACACATTAGGCTTGCCCATGATCCGCAGATTAATGGAATAAAGGGCTATCATCATAATAATGCCGGATAGCAGGCCATTTATTTTACCTTTTGTATGCAAAAGCCCGGTAATGGCTCCCGCCACTGCACCGCCAGCAAAAGCAGCAATAGTAGCTACCCAGGGTGATGCACCATTCGTAATCAAAATCATAGCAATGCCGCCACCCGTAGTGAAGCTGCCTTCTACAGTCAAATCCGGAAAATCTAATATACGATACGTAATGTAGACGCCAAGCGCCATCAAAGCATAAATTAAACCAAGCTCAATTGCACCAGGCATCGATTTCAATAAACTAAGCAATTGGGAACCTCCTCATGGCAAACGGGGGAATTGTAAACGGCTACTGCCGTCTAATGGCGACAATAGCCGTTACATTGTAAAAAAATGCCCGTTAAGTTACAAACTATTCAATAATGTTGGAAGCAGCATCCTTGACTTGGTTTTTCATCTCATCGGTTACGTTAATGCCTTGTTCCTTAGCTGCCTTCATGTTCAAAATAAGATCCAGCTTGTCCGGCACGGTTACTTTCATTTCGCCCGGCTTTTTGCCATTTTTCAAGATATCCACAGCCATTTGGCCTACTTGGTAACCATGGTCATAATATTTGAAGCCAATTGTTGCAAAAGCGCCGCGCTCAACCGTATCACGGTCACTCGCAAAAAACGGAAGATCATTATCATTAGCTGTTTTAATTAGTGTATCCAGACTACTCACTACTGAATTATCCAAAGTAATATACAGTGCGTCTACTTTACCCACAAGGGAAGCAACTGCTTGCTGTACTTCTGATGTGTTGCTCACAGCTGCACGAACAAGCTTAATGTCATGCTTAGCAAGCGCTTCTTCTGCAATTTTTGCCATGACAACTGCATTAGGCTCACCTTCATTAATAACAAGGCCAACATTTTTCACTTTCGGGAAATTAGCAGCTACAAAATCCATTAGCTCTGTAATCGCTGAAGGATTTGTATCGGACGCTCCAGACACAAGACCGCCTGGGGCATCAAGATTTGTAACAAGCTTCGAATCAATTGGATCGGTAACCGCTGCAAAAAGTACAGGACGATCAGTCACTTCTTTCACTAGCGCTTGTGCTGATGGTGTAGCAATACCTAACGCCAAATCACTTTTATCGGCCGCGATCTTTTGAGCCAGCGTTTGGTTGTTCGCTTGATCTGCTTGCGCCGTATTAAAATCAATGGTCAAATTCTGACCTTCAACCAAGCCCGCATCCTTCAAGGCCGCTATAAATCCTTCTCTCGTAGCGTCTAGCGACGGATGCTCTACATATTGTGAAATCGAAATTTTATAATTTTCTTTCGCTCCACTGTCTGTTGCTTCAGCAGAACTGCTTGGTGCAGTTGAAGCCTGCTCCCCTGTATTACCCGATCCTTTATTGCCCCCACATGCCGAAATGACCAAAACGAGTACTAGCATTAATCCTACCCACATATTTTTCTTCATCATCTCTAAAATCCTCCCCTACATAATAAGCTGCATTTGTCTAAGTTCCCATAAGGTTTCCTTCTATTGCAGCTGTATACATCTTATCTCATATTAAAGGTGATACAGCAGCGCCGTCAATGACTTGTCCATGGAAAATAAAAAACCTCTCACCGAGGTGAGAGGTTCAAGTCGTGCGCGGCTTAAAGCCGCACGCGATTATTTTTGAATAGTTGCTACAGCGCCAGCGCCTACAGTACGGCCGCCTTCACGGATGGAGAAACGAGTTCCCTCTTCAACCGCGATTGGAGCGATAAGCTCAACAGTAACTGTGATGTTGTCGCCAGGCATAACCATTTCAGTACCTTCTGGAAGGTTGATGATACCAGTAACGTCAGTTGTACGGAAGTAGAACTGTGGACGGTATCCAGTGAAGAAAGGCTTGTGACGGCCACCCTCTTCTTTAGTCAGAACGTAGATTTGTGCAGTGAAGTTAGTGTGTGGTTTAACCGAACCCGGTTTAGCCAATACTTGTCCACGCTCAATATCTTTACGGTCTACACCACGAAGCAATGCGCCAACGTTGTCGCCTGCTTGAGCGGAATCAAGCAATTTACGGAACATTTCAACGCCAGTTACAACGGATTTGCGGGACTCTTCAGCAAGACCGATAATTTCGATCTCGTCGCCTACTTTGATAACGCCACGCTCAACACGGCCAGTTGCTACTGTACCACGGCCAGTGATTGTGAAAACGTCCTCGACAGGCATAAGGAAAGGTTTCGCAACATCGCGCTCAGGAGTTGGGATGTAAGTATCAACTTGCTCGAAGAGCTCGATGATTTTGTCAGCCCAAGGACCTTCTGGGTTTTGCAGAGCTTCACGAGCAGCACCGCGGATGATTGGAGTGTCGTCGCCTGGGAACTCATACTCGGAAAGAAGGTCGCGAACTTCCATCTCAACCAGTTCAAGAAGCTCTTCGTCTTCAACCATGTCGCATTTGTTCAGGAATACAACGATGTAAGGAACGCCAACTTGCTTGGACAGCAAGATGTGCTCACGAGTTTGTGGCATAGGACCATCAGCTGCGGAAACTACTAGGATTGCTCCGTCCATTTGTGCAGCACCAGTGATCATGTTTTTTACATAGTCGGCGTGACCTGGGCAGTCAACGTGAGCGTAGTGACGAGCTGGCGTCTCATACTCAACGTGAGCTGTCGAGATCGTGATACCGCGCTCGCGCTCTTCTGGAGCTTTATCGATTTGGTCAAAAGCAATAGCAGCACCGCCGTATTTTTTGGAAAGTACAGTAGTGATTGCTGCAGTCAGAGTCGTTTTACCGTGATCGACGTGACCAATAGTACCGATATTAACGTGCGGTTTGTTACGTTCAAATTTAGCTTTTCCCATTGAACTTAATCCTCCTCAATATTTAAAAGGTTTTATATGGTGGCTGAGCACTTGCTTGCTTAGCAAGCTGTAATGCCAACCGGAGTAAAAAAGACCAGCCTAGACAAAGGCAAAAATTATTCGCCTTTGTGTTTAGCAATAATCTCTTCAGAAATCGATTTAGGAACTTCTTCATAGTGAGAAAGCTCCATCGAGAATACGCCGCGTCCTTGTGTACCGGAACGAAGTGTTGTGGAATAACCGAACATCTCGGAGAGAGGCACCTTAGCACGGATAATTTGCGCACCTGCGCGAGTATCCATACCTTCAATACGACCACGACGGGAGTTCAACATACCCATAACATCGCCCATGTACTCTTCAGGAACAGTAACTTCAACTTTCATGATTGGCTCAAGCAGAACTGGCTTACATTTTTCTTTGGCAGCTTTAAGCGCCATCGAACCTGCAATTTTAAACGCCATCTCCGAGGAGTCAACATCATGATAAGATCCGTCGAAAACAATCGCTTTAACATCAACGAGCGGGAAGCCAGCGATAACGCCGTTCTTCATCGACTCTTCGATACCAGCTTGGATTGGAGCGATAAATTCACGAGGAATCGATCCACCCACAACCTTGTTCTCGAACACGAAACCGTCACCCGGCTCTTGTGGAACGAATTCAACCCAGCAATGGCCATATTGACCTTTACCACCGGATTGACGAACGAATTTACCTTCGACTTTTGCAGCTTGACGGAACGTCTCACGATAAGCAACTTGAGGCTTACCAACGTTTGTCTCAACCTTAAATTCACGAAGCATACGGTCAACTAGAATCTCAAGGTGAAGCTCACCCATACCAGAGATAATTGTTTGGTTTGTTTCTTCATCCGTATGCGCACGGAAAGTAGGATCTTCTTCCGCAAGCTTGGAAATCGCGATACCGAGTTTGTCTTGGTCAGCTTTCGTTTTTGGTTCGATAGCTACCGAGATAACTGGATCAGGGAAATTCATAGATTCAAGAATAATCGGGTTTTTCTCATCGCAAAGCGTATCGCCTGTAATGGTATCTTTCAAACCAACTGCAGCAGCGATATCTCCAGAGTAAACCTCGGAAATTTCTTGACGGCTGTTCGCATGCATTTGCAGAATCCGACCAATACGCTCACGTTTGTTCTTTGTACCATTCAGAACATACGAACCTGATTTTAGGACGCCGGAATACACACGGAAGAACGTCAATTTACCAACATAAGGGTCCGTCATGATTTTGAATGCCAGAGCCGAGAACGGTTCTGAATCTGAAGATTGACGAATTTCCTCAGTACCGTCATCAAGAGTACCTTTGATAGCTGGTACATCAAGTGGCGATGGAAGGTAGTCAACAACAGCATCCAACATCATTTGAACGCCTTTATTGCGGTACGAGGAGCCAACGATAACTGGGAAGATTTTAACTTCACAAACGCCTTTACGAAGCGCTGCTTTAATTTCTGGAATTGTAATTTCTTCGCCTTCCAGATATTTCATCGTCAAATCTTCGTCCAGTTCGGCAACTTTCTCGATCAATTCCGTACGGAGTTCTTCGACTTGGTCGGCATACTCAGCAGGAATTTCGATTTTCTCAGGGTCTTTTCCGAGATCATCTTTGTATTTGTATGCTACGCGTTCAACGATATCGATAACGCCGACAAAATCACTCTCAGCGCCAATCGGAATTTGAATCGCAACAGCATTTGCTTGTAGACGTAAACGCATATCCTTGATAACATTCAAGAAATCCGCGCCGATAATGTCCATTTTGTTGATATAAGCAATCCGTGGAACACCGTAACGGTCAGCTTGACGCCATACGGTTTCGGACTGAGGCTCAACGCCTTCTTTTGCACTGAAAACGCCAACTGCCCCGTCCAATACGCGGAGGGAACGTTCAACTTCTACTGTGAAGTCAACGTGTCCCGGGGTATCGATGATATTGATGCGGTGACCATCCCATTGAGCAGTCGTCGCGGCAGACGTAATCGTAATACCGCGCTCTTGCTCTTGTTCCATCCAGTCCATCGTAGCGGCGCCTTCATGCACCTCTCCGATTTTGTGAGTCCGGCCTGTGTAGAACAAGATACGCTCAGTTGTAGTAGTTTTACCCGCATCGATATGCGCCATAATCCCGATATTCCGTGTATTTTTCAAGGAGAACTCTCTAGCCATGAACTGGTCTCCTCTCATTAAATGAGATTATTTGTTGATTCAGCGTTAGCCGAATCCTACCAACGGTAGTGAGCAAACGCTCTGTTTGCTTCTGCCATTTTGTGTGTATCTTCGCGCTTCTTAACGGATGCGCCAGTGTTATTGGAAGCATCAGTAATTTCAGCAGCCAAACGCTCTACCATCGTTTTCTCACCGCGGTTACGTGAGTAGTTCACGAGCCAACGGAGACCAAGCGATGTACGGCGCTCAGGTTTAACTTCGATCGGCACTTGATAGTTGGCACCGCCGACACGGCGTGCTTTAACCTCAAGTACTGGCATGATATTTTTCAAAGCTGCTTCGAACACTTCCATCGGATCTTTACCCGTGCGTTCTTGGATCAGTTTGAAGGCATCGTACAACAGCGTTTGTGCTGTTCCGCGTTTACCGTCGATCATAATGCGGTTGATGAGTCTCGTTACCAGTTTGCTATTGTAAACCGGATCCGGAAGCACATCACGTTTTGTTACAGGACCTTTGCGTGGCATGAGAAAGTCCCCCTTTCCTGAATGATAATTTCATTAGTGGTAAAGCAATTATTATTTCTTAACTTTAGGACGTTTAGCACCGTATTTCGAACGAGATTGGTTACGGTTGTTAACTCCCGCTGTATCCAAAGCGCCGCGAACGATATGGTAACGTACACCTGGAAGGTCTTTTACCCGTCCGCCACGGATCAATACTACACTGTGCTCTTGCAGGTTATGTCCGATACCCGGAATGTAAGCTGTAACCTCTACGCGGTTAGTCAAACGTACACGCGCGTATTTACGAAGTGCAGAGTTCGGTTTTTTCGGAGTCATTGTACCTACACGAGTGCACACACCGCGTTTTTGCGGAGCACTGATGTTTGTAGCTTCACGTTTCAAGGCGTTGAAACCTTTTTGCAAAGCTGGCGATTTCGATTTTACGACTTTAGCTTGGCGTCCTTTACGGACTAGCTGGTTAATTGTTGGCATGTTGCCACCCCCTTCCGTTATTCATGTCATTTAATATGGTAGACATTACACCTAATTTTAAAGCCCACAGATCCAGGTGGTTCATAAAAGAACAAATAAAAATTCTTACCAGTCCATCATCAGGTTGAAGTTGCACCAGCAAAAATGCTTTTTTCCTTTATTCATCATCGGTTACGAGCGCTGCCATAGCAGCTCCGACATCAATTCCGCAGGTTTTCCCAAGGTCTTGCATCGTTTCTACCCATTTGACCGGGATACTCGACCGCTCACACAAATGAAGTACCTTCTCTTTCATTCGTGGATCTGCATCTTGAGCAATGTAGACTTCGATTGCTTTATCTTGCTCAAGCATCTTCGTCGTCTGTTTCGCGCCAACTTTAAACTGCATGGAATCACCTATCCTTTAGCGGTAGAAGATCACACAATTAGGCACACTTCGATATAGTATCACCTGTACACCTAGAGTGTCAAGTGGCTTTATCAGAAAAGCCGCAAATGTTAGTCATTACCTCTTCTGAAAAGCTGCTAGAATCTCGATATACGCATACGCAGGCAGCTTCCCCTCACTTGCAAGGGGAGGCCGCTGCAGCATGCATGCTTCAAGTTTTAGTCAACGGTAACTGCTTCTGACTCCAGTTCGCCTTGGTTTACAACAGTTTCCTGCTCATCCTCAAGACCTACCAGACGGATATTGCGATAACGCGGCATACCCGTACCAGCCGGAATCAACTTACCGATAATAACATTTTCCTTCAGACCAAGCAACTGATCGACCTTGCCTTTAATAGCAGCGTCAGTCAAGACGCGAGTCGTTTCTTGGAAAGAAGCTGCCGACAAGAACGAATCCGTCTCAAGAGACGCTTTCGTAATACCGAGCAATACAGGTTTCGCTACTGCTGGCTCTTTATCAGCAAAGATTGCTTCGCGGTTGGCAGACTCATATTCATGAATGTCTACGAATGCGCCTGGCAGAAGCTTCGTTTCTCCCGCATCAACGATACGGATTTTGCGGAGCATTTGCTTAACCATGACTTCAATATGCTTGTCATTGATTTCTACCCCTTGGTTCCGGTAGACGCGCTGTACTTCCTGCAAAATATAGTTTTGAACACCACGGATACCTTTAATCCGAAGCATATCTTTAGGGTCAATTGAACCATCTGTCAGCTCGTCGCCGGCTTCAAGATGCTGACCTTTTACAACACGGATACGCGAACCGTAAGTGATCGCATAAGTTTTGGATTCCGCTTCACCTTGAACTTCGATTTCACGGCGATCCTTCGCTTCACGAATTTCTTTGACCACACCATCAAGCTCGGTGATAATCGCTTGACCTTTCGGATTACGCGCCTCGAAAAGCTCCTGGATACGCGGCAAACCTTGCGTAATATCGTCTCCGGCAACACCGCCGGTATGGAATGTACGCATCGTGAGCTGTGTTCCTGGCTCACCGATGGATTGAGCAGCAATGATACCGACTGCTTCACCGATCTCAACATGCTTGCCTGTTGCCAGGTTGCGGCCATAACAAGTTTTACATACGCCATGACGAGCGCGGCAGCTGAGTACAGAACGGATTTGCAGTTTTTCAATACCTGCATCAATAATCGCATCGGCTCTATTGGAATCAATCAGATCGTTGCGGCTTACGATAACTTCGCCAGTCTTCGGATGACGAACGGTCTCGAAAGCGTAGCGGCCTTCAATACGGTCGTAAAGATCCTCAATAACCTCTTTACCGTCTTGAATTTTGCTGACTGAGAAGCCTTTGTCGGTTCCGCAATCTTCTTCACGAACGATAACATCCTGTGCAACGTCAACGAGCCTACGAGTCAGGTAACCGGAGTCAGCTGTACGAAGAGCTGTATCCGCGAGACCTTTCCGCGCTCCATGCGTCGAGATGAAGTACTCGAGTACTGTCAGACCTTCGCGGAAGTTCGATTTGATTGGCAACTCGATAATCCGGCCCGATGGATTGGCCATCAGTCCACGCATACCGCCCAGTTGGGTGATTTGCGATTTATTACCCCGTGCTTTCGAGTCAACCATGAGCATAATATTGTTGTAACGATCCATGGACTTCATCAAGATTTCCGTCAGCTCGTCTTTACATTTGCTCCAAATGCTAATAATCCGGTCATAACGCTCCTCATTCGTAATCAGACCACGACGGTACTGATTCATAACGATAGCAACCTGATCATCTGACTTCTTAAGAAGCTCTGTTTTCTCCGGCGGCACGATAACGTCCGATACGGCGATCGTAATACCAGCACGCGTGGAGTAAGTGAAGCCAAGCTGCTTGATACGGTCAAGGATGACAGCCGTCAGCGTCGTATGGTAGTTTCTGAAGCACTCAGCAATAATATTACCGAGATAATCTTTACCAACACCGCCTGCTATCGGCAATTCATCAATGATTTTTTTCAAATCACTGCCTTTTTCGTATACAAAATATTTATCCGGCGTTCCGTTCAAGAGGTTCGTTTTCGTAGCCTCGTTGATATAAGGGAAATCCTCCGGGAAAATTTCGTTGAAAATAACTTTACCAACCGTCGTTGACATCAACGACTGCTGTTGTTTTTCGGTGAACACTGTCTTTTTCAAAACTTTCACCGGAATAAAGACACGTGCATGCAGCGAAACAATACCGCGTTGGTACGCTGATACCGCTTCATTCACCGTTGCAAACACCGAACCCGTACCAAGCGCTTCCTTGTTGTCCATCGTCAGATAGTAACTGCCGAGAACCATATCCTGGGAAGGCGTAACGACTGGCTTGCCATCTTTAGGGTTCAAAATGTTACCTGATGCAAGCATAAGCAAGCGAGCTTCCGCTTGTGCTTCTGCAGACAAAGGAACGTGAACGGCCATTTGGTCACCGTCGAAATCCGCGTTATAAGCGGTACATACGAGCGGGTGAAGCTTGATGGCGCGACCTTCAACCAAAATCGGCTCAAATGCTTGAATACCGAGTCTGTGAAGGGTCGGGGCACGGTTAAGCAGAACCGGGTGCTCCTTAATTACTTCTTCAAGAACATCCCATACTTCAGGGCTTACGCGCTCAACTTTGCGCTTCGCGCTCTTAATATTGTGCGCAAGTCCTTTGTTGACGAGTTCTTTCATAACGAATGGCTTAAACAGCTCAAGCGCCATTTCCTTCGGAAGTCCGCATTGGAACATCTTGAGGTTAGGTCCTACTACGATAACGGAACGGCCAGAGTAATCGACACGTTTACCGAGCAAGTTTTGACGGAAACGTCCTTGCTTACCTTTCAGCATATGGCTGAGCGATTTGAGCGGACGGTTACCCGGTCCAGTCACTGGACGACCACGACGGCCGTTATCAATCAGCGCATCAACTGCTTCTTGAAGCATACGTTTCTCATTTTGCACGATAATGTCAGGAGCACCCAGATCAAGCAGACGCTTCAGACGGTTGTTACGGTTGATTACACGACGGTACAGGTCATTAAGGTCAGACGTCGCAAAACGTCCGCCATCCAGTTGTACCATCGGGCGAAGTTCAGGAGGGATAACTGGAAGCACATCGAGAATCATCCATTCCGGCTCATTGCCGGAGTTGCGGAATGCTTCAATGACTTCAAGACGCTTGATCGCACGGTTACGGCGTTGGCCCTGAGCCGTACGAAGCTCTTCTTTAAGCTGTTCAAGCTCTTTCTCCACTTCAATGTCCTGCAGCAGTTTTTTGACTGCCTCAGCACCCATTCCAGCGTGGAAGCCGTAGCCATATTTCTCACGGTAGCTGCGGTATTCCTTTTCGGACAGCAGCTGTTTTTTCTCCAGCGGCGTATCACCAGGATCGGTTACAACATAAGATGCAAAGTATATGATCTCCTCAAGCGAACGAGGCGACATATCCAGTGCCAAGCCCATGCGGCTAGGAATCCCTTTGAAATACCAGATATGAGATACAGGAGCTGCAAGCTCAATATGTCCCATACGCTCACGGCGAACTTTCGCACGTGTTACTTCAACGCCACAGCGATCACAGACGACGCCTTTATAGCGAACGCGCTTGTACTTGCCGCAGTGACACTCCCAGTCTTTGGTAGGACCAAAAATTTTCTCGCAGAAGAGGCCTTCCTTCTCCGGTTTTAACGTCCTATAGTTGATCGTTTCCGGCTTTTTAACTTCTCCGCGGGACCAGGAACGAATTTTCTCAGGCGAGGCAAGCCCAATTTTCATATACTCGAAGTTGTTCACGTCCAACAAGGAGCAACCCTCCTTCGTCATGTATGGCTATTTCATGCATACTAGCGGCTGCGTATTCGCTAGTAGCGTACACGCAGCTCGGCTAGGTTTTTATTCAAGAGCGCTTGCTTCAGCGCCTTCTAGATTAAGGTTCAGCTTATCTCCTGCTGCGTCATCATCGTCATCCGACTCTCTTAGCTCGATCTCTTCTTCATTTTCGGTCAGGATTTTAACATCCATACCCAAACTTTGAAGCTCTTTGATCAATACTTTGAATGACTCTGGTACGCCCGGCTCTGGTACGTTCTCGCCCTTGACAATCGACTCATACGTCTTCACACGACCAACAACATCATCGGATTTGACGGTAAGAATTTCTTGCAAGGTGTAAGCAGCACCATAGGCTTCAAGCGCCCATACTTCCATCTCACCGAAACGCTGTCCGCCGAATTGAGCTTTACCACCCAATGGCTGTTGCGTAACGAGCGAGTAAGGACCTGTGGAACGAGCATGGATTTTATCATCAACCATGTGCGCAAGTTTGATCATGTACATGACACCAACGGTAACTTCACGTTCAAAGTTTTCACCCGTACGGCCATCATAAAGTACAGTCTTACCATTACGCTGCATGCCTGCTTCTTCCATTGCATCAAAAACGTCATTCTCCCGCGCGCCGTCAAATACCGGCGTCGCAGCATGCAAGCCAAGACGTTTACAAGCCAGACCCAAGTGAACTTCAAGCGCTTGGCCGATGTTCATACGGGAAGGTACGCCCAGTGGGTTGAGAACAACTTCTACTGGTGTGCCATCCGGCAGGAAAGGCATATCTTCTTCCGGCATAATGCGGGCAATAACCCCTTTATTACCGTGACGTCCGGCCATTTTATCACCCTCGGAAATTTTCCGTTTTTGAGCGATATAAGCACGAACGAGTTGATTTACACCAGGAGGCAGCTCATCGCCGTTCTCGCGGGTAAATACTTTTACGTCCACAACGATTCCATCGGTACCATGCGGTACGCGAAGCGAAGTATCCCTTACTTCACGAGCTTTTTCACCGAAAATCGCATGAAGAAGACGCTCTTCAGCTGTCAGTTCCGTTACACCTTTAGGTGTTACTTTACCAACAAGAATATCGCCTGCACTAATTTCTGCGCCGACACGGATAATACCGCGCTCGTCGAGATTTTTCAGTGCTTCTTCACCGACATTCGGAATGTCGCGTGTAATTTCTTCTGGTCCAAGCTTCGTATCACGGGCTTCCGACTCATATTCCTCAATGTGAATCGAGGTATAAACGTCTTCTTTAACAAGCTTTTCACTAAGAAGAATTGCATCCTCATAGTTGTAGCCTTCCCATGTCATAAAGGCAACGACCACGTTGCGGCCCAGTGCCAATTCACCTTGCTCAGTCGACGGTCCATCAGCGAGAATATCGCCTTTTTGGATAACATCGCCTTTGTGAACAAGAGGGCGCTGGTTAATACATGTTCCTTGGTTGGAACGCGTAAACTTGTGAAGCTTATGTTTAACGAGATCGCCAGTTACCGACTTGCCGTCAATTTGCTCCACACGGCGCAGCCAAATTTCATTGGCAGATACACGTTCAATAATTCCATCGAATTTGGAGACAATACATACACCGGAGTCTTTAGCCGACTTATGCTCCATACCCGTACCGACAAGTGGTGCTTTCGGGATCAAGAGAGGTACAGCTTGCCGCTGCATGTTGGAACCCATAAGCGCACGGTTGGAGTCATCGTTCTCCAAGAACGGAATAAGCGCCGTCGCAACCGATACAACCTGCTTAGGAGATACGTCCATGTAGTCAACGCGCTCGCTTGGCATCGTAAGAATGTTATCCGCTTGTTTATTATAACGAACGATAACACTGCTATCTTCGAACTTGCCTTCTGCAGTCAGCTTCGCATTCGCTTGCGCGATTACATAGTTGTCTTCCTCATCGGCAGTCAAATAAGCAATTTGTTCCGTTACAATTCCTGTCTTCGCATCTACCCAACGATAAGGAGCTTCAATGAAGCCATATTCGTTAATGCGGGCAAAAGATGACAAGGAGTTGATCAGACCGATATTCGGTCCCTCTGGCGTCTCGATCGGACACATCCGCCCATAGTGGGAGTGATGGACGTCACGGACTTCAAAGCCCGCGCGCTCACGCGTCAAACCGCCGGGTCCGAGTGCAGACAGACGACGTTTGTGCGTCAGTTCAGCAAGCGGATTCGTTTGGTCCATAAACTGCGAGAGCTGTGAGGATCCGAAGAACTCTTTAATCGAAGCAATAACGGGACGAATGTTAATCAAAGCCTGCGGCGTAATCGCGTTCGCATCCTGGATCGACATCCGTTCACGCACTACTCTTTCCATACGGGACAGACCGATACGGAATTGGTTTTGCAGAAGCTCCCCTACGGAACGCAGACGACGGTTACCCAAGTGGTCAATGTCATCCGTGCTTCCTACACCTTGAAGTAGGTTAAGGAAATAGTTAATGGAAGCAATAATATCTGCCGGCGTGACATGCTTCACTGCTTTATCAATAATCCCGTTTGCAATAACCTTAATGACTTTAGTTTCATCAAGTGGCGAGAATACACTGATTGCTTGCAGTGGAATACTATCTGCATCAAGTACGCCATTGGCAACATGATACGTTTTGAAGCCGACATTTGTTTCAAGCTTCTCCAAAATGTCATCCAACAAACGGCGGTCAATCATCTGACCTGCTTCAGCAATGATTTCACCCGTCGATGGATCGACAAGCGTTTCAGCTAAGCGTTGATTGAACAGACGGTTTTTGATATGAAGCTTTTTATTAATCTTGTAACGTCCTACATTCGCTAGATCATAGCGTTTCGGATCAAAGAAGCGTGCTACGAGCAAGCTCTTCGCGTTATCAAGCGTAGGCGGCTCACCTGGACGAAGGCGCTCATAAATTTCAATCAGCGCTTTCTCGGTGGAATCCGTGTTGTCTTTATCAAGCGTATTGCGAATATACTCGTCATGGCCGAGCAATTCCAAAATTTCCGCGTCAGTGCCGAAGCCTAACGAACGCAAAAGTACCGTAACCGGAATTTTCCGAGTGCGGTCGATACGAACGTAGACAATATCTTTAGCATCCGTTTCCAGCTCTAACCAAGCTCCACGATTCGGGATAACGGTCGCTGTGTAGTTTTTCTTCCCGTTTTTATCAACCTTCGTGCTGAAGTACACACTTGGGGAGCGCACCAATTGGCTGACAATAACCCGTTCCGCTCCGTTAATGATAAACGTGCCGGTCTCGGTCATCAGCGGGAAGTCACCCATGAAAACTTCCTGTTCCTTCACTTCGCCAGTCTCTTTATTAAAGAGCCGAACTTTCACGCGTAGTGGAGCAGCATACGTCACATCGCGTTCTTTTGATTCATCGACCGAATATTTCGGTTCGCCCAAGCTGTAGTCGATAAACTCAAGCGATAGATTGCCCGTAAAGTCCTGAATCGGCGAAATATCTTGGAATAATTCAATCAAATCCGTTTCCAAGAATTTTTCGTACGATTTTTGTTGGATTTCAATCAGGTTCGGGACTTCCAGCACCTCGTTGATTCGGGCATAACTTCTCCGCGTGCGCCGACCATACTGAACAAGTTGTCCTGCCAACTTAACCTCACCCCTCATGTCTGTCTCACAGCAACGAAACGTACTGCGTAACTGCTTACTTATTCAAATAAAGAAAAGCCCTTATCGAATAGTTCGAAAAAAGAGCATGTTCCACGAGCCAACCATACGCAGCGCAAGCGTATAGATTCCATATCAAGTAATTTTGCCCAAAATGTAAACATTATACGTCAACTACGCATTTTATATGCATTTTGCGCTAAAAATTCGCACTTGACATTTTAGTTGACTAAAGAGATTTAGCCCAATTTAATGCTGACATTTTATAATCTTACCACATATAGAAAGTCAAGTCAAGAAATCAAATGACTCATTTAACAGCTTTGTAAATTCGATAGCCCTTATCTTTCGTCACTTCGATTACTTCACTGAACAACGACTCAAGCTTCGCTTCCGCTGATGCGGCGCCCTGCTTTTTCTGAATGACGATCCACATCGTTCCGCCAGGAGCCAGCAGCTCATAGCCTTCTTCAAAAATACGATGTACAATCTCTTTCCCGGCCCGTATAGGCGGGTTAGTGACGATCATATCAAATACGGACTGCCGAACCGCTTCATACACGTCGCTTTGATAAACCGTTATATTCTTTATGCCGTTGTTGTGCGCATTTTCTTTGGATAGCGCTACCGCTCTTTCATTCACATCAATCATTGTTACATGACTTTCCGGAGCAAGCCGTGCAATGGTAAGACCGATCGGCCCGTATCCGCACCCAACATCCAATACGCTGCGTTCGCCCTTCAGCTCCAGTGCATTCAGCAGCACACGCGTGCCGTAATCGACGCCTGTTTTCGAAAAAACGCCAGCATCCGTCATAAATTTCAAAGCTATACCGCGCAGCTGTTCTTCATGAATGCGACGGTCATTTTTCACGCCGGGGCTTGGCGAATAGTAATGGTCTGACATGCGAATCCCCCTGACCTGATAAAGTCGAACCTTTATATATGCATCGATTCAAGCGTAAACGGCTGCCGCCGTCCTCTGGCGGCAAAGCTTCCGTTTCGCGATGAAATATAAGCATTTATAAGTGTGCAACTTATAAATGCTTATATTTTAAACATAGAACGAACCCCTTGAAACGTAGCGTTTCAAGGGGCCCGCTATCTTCTAAAGAAGAGATATTACTTAACTTCTACAGCTGCGCCAGCTTCTTCAAGCTTAGCTTTAACTGCTTCTGCTTCTTCTTTAGCAACGTTTTCTTTGATTGCTTTAGGAGCGCTATCAACCAGATCTTTCGCTTCTTTCAGGCCAAGACCTGTGATTTCGCGAACGACTTTGATAACGTTGATTTTGGAAGCACCAGCGTTGTTAAGGATAACAGTGAATTCAGTTTGCTCAGCTTCAACAGCTGCGCCGCCGCCTACAGCAGCTACAGGAGCAGCAGCAGTAACGCCGAATTCTTCTTCGATTGCTTTAACAAGATCGTTCAGTTCAAGAACGGTCATAACTTTAATGGCTTCCAAGATTTGATCTTTAGACATGGTTATACCTCCAGAAGTGGTTTTAGTTTTTTTTAGGCTGCAAGTTTAAACGAGCAGCAGATTTGATAAGTGTGAAAAATATTAAGCTTGAGCTTCTTTTTGCTCGCCAACTGCTTTAACCGCAAGTGCGAAGTTGCGCACTGGGGCTTGCAATACGCTGAGGAGCATGGAGAGCAATCCATCGCGGGACGGAAGTTCCGCCAGCGCTTTGATTTGATCCATATCAACAATTTTACCTTCAACAACGCCGCCTTTAAGTTTCAAAGCCTCGTTCTTTTTAGCAAAATCATTAAGGATTTTTGCTGGAGCAACTGCATCTTCATTACCGAAAGCAATAGCTGTCGGACCAGTAAGAATGCTATTCAACTCAGCAAGACCTGCTGCTTCAGTAGCACGGCGAACTAGCGAGTTTTTCAGAACTTGAAACTCGATGCCAGCCTCACGCAGTTGTTTGCGAAGTTCTGTAACTTGCGCAACGTTCAATCCGCGATAATCGGCAACGACTGCGCTGGAGCTATCACGAAGCTTTGCTGTAATAACTTCAACCGCTTGTTGTTTCTCTTGGATGATATTTGCGTTTGCCAAACTGTACACCTCCTGTATTATTTGTACATTCCGTTATTTGACGAGTCAGATCTCTTGCCGCGATGCATGAGAAAAGCCTCCGCTATAAGTAGCGAAGGCCATGATGGTTCGTTAGTACGACCCAAGGCCGCACACAAACGCTTTATCATAACACCTCGGTAGGAAATTAAGCCTTTCGGCACCTACTGTCTACGGTATGCGTGTTCGAATTTAGTTCCGTTCCTTGCTATTAGCGGTAGCTAGCAGCGGAGACGCGAGCGCCAGGGCCCATTGTCGAGGAAACGGCGATGTTTTTCAAGTATACACCTTTAGCTGCAGCTGGTTTAGCACGAACCAAAGCTTCTACAAGAGCGCGAAGGTTAGCATCAAGCTTCTCAGCATCAAAGGATACTTTACCGATTGGAGCGTGGATTTGACCAGCTTTATCCAGACGGTATTCAATTTTACCGGCTTTAATCTCTTGCACGGCTTTAGAAACGTCAAACGTTACTGTGCCGGCTTTAGGGTTAGGCATGAGGCCCTTACCACCGAGAATACGACCAAGTTTACCAACTTCAGCCATCATATCCGGCGTTGCTACGCAAACGTCGAAATCGAACCAGCCTTGTTGGATTTTGTTAATCATGTCTGCATCGCCGACAAAATCAGCGCCAGCAGCTTCCGCTTCCTTCGCTTTATCGCCTTTTGCGAATACGAGGACGCGTTTAGTTTTACCAGTACCGTGCGGAAGTACAACGACGCCGCGCACTGCTTGGTCTTGTTTACGTGGGTCTACACCCAGACGTACAGCAACTTCAACGGATTCGTCGAATTTAGCTGTTGCTGCTTTTTTCACAAGCTCAATCGCTTCTAACGACTCGTAAGTCGCTTCGCTATCGATCAGCTTGGAAGCTTCTACATACTTCTTGCCATGTTTAGCCATTGTAAATATCCTCCTCAAGTGGTTATAGCGGAAAATCCTCCTAGGGAAAATCCTCCCACAGTGAAGCCTAAGCTTCACAGTCGGGCATCCTTGTAACAGTCAGCCCTTCGTTTGTTATCCTAACGGATCAAACGCAATTAGTCAACGATTGTAACGCCCATGCTGCGTGCAGTGCCTTCGATCATAAGCATTGCTGCTTCAACGGAAGCTGCATTCAAGTCGGGCATTTTTTGTTCCGCGATTTCACGGACCTTAGCGCGATTAACGGTAGCTACTTTCTTCTTGTTCGGCTCGCCTGATCCTTTTTCGATACCTGCTGCTACGCGGAGCAATACTGCTGCCGGTGGAGTTTTAGTTTCGAAAGTGAATGAACGATCCTCAAATACGGAAATAACAACCGGAATAATCAAACCTGCTTGATCTGCTGTACGAGCGTTAAACTCTTTACAGAACGCCATAATGTTAACGCCTGCTTGACCGAGCGCCGGACCGATAGGTGGAGCTGGATTCGCTTTACCTGCAGGAACTTGCAGTTTGACCATCTTGATGACTTTCTTAGCCATGACTATACACCTCCTTACCCTGGTAATCCACAACATACAACTAACGAGTTTGGTGTTTCTGCATGACCCCAGAAAACTGGTGTACTACAGAAATACCGGAACTAGATCTTCTCCACTTGAGTATAATCCAACTCAACTGGCGTTTCTCTGCCAAACATGTTGACATGAACCTTGAGCTTCGCTTTGTCCAGCAAAATCTCTTCTACTGTACCAACGAAATCCGCGAACGGACCTTCCTTGACCCGTACAGTTTCCTTCAGATCGAATTCGATCTTCGGCTTCGGTTCCTCCATACCCATATGCTTCAAAATCTGTTCGACTTCGTCTGGCATAAGAGCGATCGGCTTCGAGCCTGATCCTGTCGATCCTACGAATCCTGTAACACCCGGCGTATTGCGAACAACATACCAAGAATCGTCAGTTTGAACCATTTCTACGAGAACGTAGCCTGGATAAACTTTACGCTGAACGGTTTTTTTCTTGCCGTCCTTCTCGACCACTTCTTCTTCCATTGGAACAAGTACGCGGAAGATTTTGTCTTCCATGCCCATTGATTCCAAACGGCGCTCCAAATTGGCTTTTACTTTGTTCTCATAACCGGCGTAAGTGTGTACGACATACCATCTTTTTTCCATTTCAATTCACCTTTGGACCCTTCTTAAACAATCAGTTCAACTAGAGACGAGATCCCGATGTCAAGAAGCCAAAAGTAAATCGTCACAGCCGTAATCGTCAAAACGACAACGATTGAATAGCTTGTCAACTCTTTACGGTTTGGCCAACGAACCTTCTTCAGTTCTGCCCAGCTGTCAGCAAAGAAACCAAACGTTGTTCCGAAGCTTTGCTTCACTTTAGCCAAAAATGCCACGGTCACACCTCCATTTGACTATCTCGTCTCGCGATGAGGAGTCTGCTCGTTACAAAACTTGCAAAACTTCTTCAACTCGATGCGGTCGGGGTGATTGCGTTTGTTCTTGCTGCTCGCATAGTTTCTCTGTTTGCAGTTTGTGCATGCCAACGTGATAATAACCCGCATTGAATTACACCTCCCGAACTGCTACTAAATACCTGTTCACCCTGAAACATGCAGTACTTCAAGATGAAATGAAGGCCAACACGAAAAAAAACCTCATATTTAGGCCTACCCGAACACTTTATCACACGACATACTGGATGTCAATGTAAAAGATAGAATGCGAGCTTGTATAAAAGCTGGAAGCAAGGCGGCATCGGGTCCGCCCTGTTTCTACAAGTATAGGCAGCATTTTCCGATTTAAAACGGAAATGAGCCATCCTCTTCTACAATTACAGAGAAAAGGACAGCTTCTGCATTCTCACTTAAGCTATAAGTATGATGACACTGTTACCCGCTTATGTCCCGGACTTCCAAATAACGTTCGAGCTTCCGCTTCACGCGCTGTAGTGCATTATCAATAGACTTCACATGACGATCCAGATCAACTGCTATTTCCTGATAGGACCTTCCATCCAAATAAAGCATGAGCACCTTGCGTTCTAGATCACTCAAAATCTCGGACATCTTGTCTTCCAGACCGTTAAACTCTTCCTGGTTAATGATCAACTCTTCCGGGTCTGATACCCGGGTCCCGCATATGACATCAAGCAAAGTACGATCGGAATCTTCATCGTAAATCGGCTTATCGAGCGAGACATAGGAATTGAGCGGGATATGCTTCTGCCTGGTGGCCGTCTTAATCGCCGTTATAATCTGCCGCGTAATGCACAGCTCTGCAAATGCTTTAAAGCTTGCGAGCTTGTCCCCTTTAAAGTCGCGAATAGACTTATACAGTCCGATCATGCCTTCCTGCACAATATCTTCCCGGTCCGCACCGATAAGAAAATAAGAGCGTGCTTTAGCTCGAACGAAATTCTTATATTTGTTAATCAAATATTCGAGCGCCAGACTGTCGCCATTGCGAACCGCTTCTACGATTTCCTCGTCCGTACTGCAGTCATATTCGAGCGTACTCCATTCTTTGAGGTCGATGCTCACAAACTATCCCTCCGGCCTGCAAGGCGTACGCCGCTAGATTCATAGCCAGCAAATATAGAGCCAGTATACATTATGTAACCTGACAACGTCAACCGATTTAGACCCCGAATCGATAACAAAACCGATTCTGGGTGTCGAATTATTTACATATACATCCAAATAATAATTTGGCGCCGCCTTCGTGCAGCCGTCATTTCTTGCCTCGCCTAAGCCTTTCCAGCTGCGTGCGAATTTCAAGACTGAGACTATTGTCCACCGTATTGCGGCGACTCTTCGTTTCTTCCATCAGCGTAAGCTCAATTTGCTTGCGGTTCTGCTCAATTTCAATTAACAGCTCGCGGGCCGAGAGGCGAAGCGCCCCATGAGCGAAAGCGACATGCTGTTCGACGAGATCAGAAGTAGCGACATACAAATGCCGTCTTTTTTTATACAGCTCAACAACCATGCGCTCAATGCATTCATCTGCTGTTTCCTTCTCCTTCGTATACACAATTGTCAGCTTGTGATGCTTGAAGGTCGCTCCCAGCCCAGGCACCTGATGCGCATCGAAAATGATATAGACCGCCATGCCGGTAAAGCCCTGATAATCCGCGAGCATATCAAGCAGTTTATCTCTTGCCTCCTCGAGATCGATGGCTTTCAGCTTTTCCAGCACGGGCCAGGCCCCAATCATGTTGTAGCCATCCACCAGCAAAATATCGTCACGCCGTTTCATGTCTAAACGCTCCGGCGCTGTCTGACCACTTCGTACATGAACACGCCCGCAGCAACGGAGGCATTCAGCGAATTAAGCTGGCCCTGCATCGGAAGCTTCACCAGAAAATCGCATTTTTCTTTGATGAGACGGCCAATGCCTTTGCCTTCATTGCCGATGACGACAGCGAGCGGCATGTCGAATTTCATCGAATAAATTTCCTGCTTGGCGCTGACATCCGTACCCGCTATCCATATGCCTTCTTCCTTCAGCCGATCGATCGTTTGTGCCAAATTCGTCACGCGTGCAACAGGCACATATTCCGCTGCTCCCGCCGATGTTTTGGAGACGGTTGCTGTCAGTCCAACCGCACGGCGCTTCGGAATAATAACGCCATGAACGCCGGTGCATTCCGCTGTCCGCAGAATGGAACCCAAATTATGAGGGTCCTCAATTTCATCCAGCAGCAAAATAAAAGGCGTCTCGTTGCGGCTGCGCGCTGCTTCTAATATCTCTTCAATCTCGGCGTAGCGAAAAGCAGCCGCCTGCGCGATAACGCCTTGATGCTGAACGCCCTCGGCCATGCCATCGAGCTTCCTTTTATCGACAAATTGTACGATAATTCCACTTTTTTTCGCCTCAGCCGTAATCGGCTGCGTCATGCTCTTCTGGGCGCCTTCGGCGATCCAAATTTTATTAATTTCACGCCCGGATCGAAGCGCCTCCAGTACGGGATGCTTGCCAGCAATAATTTCATCTTGCGGGTTAGTCTCAGTCATTATTCGCCCTCCTTTGTTTTCTTGGCTGCGAGGGAAGGAGCGGCTGGCTGTGCCTGCCGTTCCTCCCCCTCTTCTCTTGCTGCAATCGCACAGGCGAATAACTCATGCAAGCGCTGAATGCGACCTTCATAATATAAATACCCAACGAGACATTCAAGCGCGGTAGCTTGACGGTAATCGGCGGGATCAGTATTTTTAGGTGGCGCGCCAGATTTCGTATTGCGTCCGCGCCGCACCACATCTGCCTCTTCCTCCGTCAGCAGCGGCTGCCAATGCTCCAGCAAAATCCGCCGCTGCGCTTTTGCCGAGACGATGCCCGTCGCTTCCCGGTGCAGGTGATGCGGCTTATGATTCGGCAGCGACACCAAATATTGGCGTACCAGCAGCTCGAACACACTGTCGCCAACGTAGGCGAGCACAACGGGATTCAGCAGGTTTGTTTTTTTCGAAGGCGTGTAAAACAATAAGTCGCTTGCTAACGCCTCGCTGTTATGCGGCTCACTCATAGGCGGCGCCAACGGATGCCTTGCGGCGTATCCTCAAGAGCGATGCCTTTCTCTGTCAGCAAATCGCGAATTTCGTCCGCTCTAGCCCAATTTTTCGACTGGCGCGCTTCTGTTCTATCGACAATCAGCTGTTCAATTTCCTCATCTAGCAGATCCGCTTCGGCGGACTGTGGCGGGATTAGACCAAGCACCTCGTCCATTTGCTCCAGCACATCAAGAAAAGCCTGCACGCCCTCGGTGCTCACATCTGCGCGATTCAAGTATTGATTCGCTTCCCCAACCAGATCAAAGACCGCGGTAATCGCATCCGGCGTATTAAAGTCATCATCCATTTTCGCCTCAAACACGCTCATAATTTCCGCCAAGCGGGCATCAAGCTCGAACGCCGCAGCTCCCGTCTGCTCCTCGCTCTCCAGCACTTGCAGGCGATGACGCAAGTTGGACACGCTGTTTGCGATGCGCTCCACACTGTTTACCGCTTGCTTCAGCGCTTCTTCGTTGAAGTTAAGCGGACTGCGATAATGTCCGGACAAAATAAAATAACGAATCGCTTGCGGCTTCACCTGCTTCACCAGTTCGTGCACCGAAATACCATTGCCCAGAGATTTAGAAATTTTCACATTATCAATGTTAATATAGCCGTTATGCATCCAATAATTCGCGAGCGGCTTGCCGGTCAATGCTTCCGACTGTGCAACCTCGCACTCATGGTGCGGGAACTGCAGGTCATGTCCGCCGCCATGAATATCGAGTGTGTCCCCGAGATACTTGCGCGCCATTGCCGAGCATTCGATATGCCAGCCCGGACGGCCCGGTCCCCACGGCGTATCCCAGAAAATTTCACCCGGCTTTGCACCTTTCCACAGCACAAAATCCTGCGGATTCTCCTTCCGGTCACCTACTTCAATCCGGATGCCGAATTGCAGCTCCTCCAGATTTTGGTGCGACAGCTTACCGTATTCCTCGAACTTCGCGGTACGGAAGTAAATATCACCTTCACTCTCATAGGCAATGTCTTTGTTAAGCAGGCCTTGAATAAAATCGACGATTTCCGTAATATGCTCGGTTACGCGCGGGCTCAGCGTTGCCTTATGCACGGCAAGCGCTTCGAGATCCGCATTGAATGCCGCGATAAATGTCTCCGCCACTTCTGGAACCGTAGATCCCAGCTCCTCCGCTTTACGGATCAGCTTATCATCCACGTCCGTAAAGTTGACGACATAGTTCACCTCATAGCCTGTGCTCTCCAAATACCGACGAACGACATCGAAGAAAACAACCGGTCTGGCATTTCCAACGTGAATATAATCGTATACCGTCGGCCCGCATACGTACATTTTAACTTTACCCGGCTCCTGCGATTCAAAAGCTTCCTTCTTACGGGTCAACGTATTATATAGATGTAACGTCATTTTCGAAATTCCCCTCCAGTTACAGGCTCCCTGAGCTCTTTCAACTCTGTTTTCAAACGATCAATTTCATTTTGCATATCCCGCAGCATTTCAATGACTGGGTCAGGCAGCTGGTTGTGCTCCAGTCTGTCCTTCACCCGCTCACCGTTCCGTTTCACCACTCTGCCGGGGTTGCCAACGACGGTACAATTATCCGGCACCTCGCGCAGCACAACCGCATTCGAGCCTACATTTGAATTATCGCCAATTTTGAACGATCCCAGCACCTTCGAGCCCGAGCCAATGACAACATTATTGCCGATGGTTGGATGACGCTTGCCCTTCTCCTTGCCTGTACCGCCAAGCGTAACCCCCTGATAAATGACGACATCATTGCCAATCTCGCATGTTTCTCCGATGACAATGCCCATGCCGTGGTCAATAAACAGCCGCTCGCCGATAGTGGCCCCTGGGTGAATTTCGATGCCCGTCATAAAACGACTGAATTGGGATATGATACGCGCAACCGTAAACCATTTGTTACGAAAAAAATAATGCGCCGCCCGATGCGCCCAAATCGCATGCAGGCCGGAATAAGTGAAGACGACCTCAAAACGGCTTCTGGCGGCCGGATCATTTTCAAATACCGCTTCAATATCTGAACGAATATGGCGAAACATCAGCTTATCTCCTCTCAAGCCAGCAGGCCGCTGCCCCTCTTAGTCCTGCCTTGCTGGCTGCCGAATGTCCATATAAAAAAGCCCCCACAGCATTTGCATGCTGCAGAGGCGTGTGTTCAATCGCGGTCCCACTCTGCTTGAACAGCCTGAACACCTATCTGCGCCGCTCGCAGCAAGCTTCGGCATGTCTGCCTTCGCCCGCTTCAACCTATGGCTGCCAGATAGCTCAGTTGCTATCCATCTCAAAGCCTTTAACGCAGGCCTACGTTGCCGCCTACCCCACAAGCGCCTCACCTGCTGCCCTCGAACGAAGCCTCCTTCGATTCAAAAACACAGCTGCTGGGCCTTATGGCTCGGAACAAAGCTCCCAGGTGCAATTTTCCGCCCGCCGAATTAGACAACTTGCAGCTACATTGTCCAATAGCCGCGGGTAACCCGGCCTGGATGCAATGACGGTTGTCCTCTCTGCAAATCCAGCAAAACGTACTTTTCCTGTTCATAGCTTGTTAACTGTAAACTTCCTAATAGTAGCCCTAGTATACCCAATCCACCCTTATGTGACAAGAGGCATTGTGTACGGGCGTAACCATATGGTGAAAAAGAGTACGCCCAGCGCGAACACTCGCGCCAAGGCAAGCTCCCCGTACAGCCAGCCTAGCGGCCCAATCGCTCGTTCAGCCTCGCGATGACTTTGGCTTGGCCAAGCAGCACGATGGATTGATTCAAGTCCGGGCCATGTGTCTGGCCGGTCAAAGCGGCGCGGATTGGCATAAACAGCTGTTTGCCTTTGAAGCCGGTATCCTTTTGCACCGTTTTAATGGAAGCCTTCACGCTGCCTTCATCAAATGCCTCTGCTGGCGTTGCTTCAACTTGTGCGAGGAAGGCAGCAAGCACGACCGGCACCTGCTCTTCTGCAAGAACCGTCGTCGCTTCTTCTTCATCCTGGGCAGCCTCTTGGAAGAATAGCTCCGTATGCGGCACGATTTCCGCTGCATAACGCAGCTTGTCCTGATACAAAGCAACGAGATTGCTCACCCATGCGCGGCCAGCTTCATCCAGTTGCTCAGACACGCGGCCAGCCTTAACCAAATGCGGCAGACACATCTCGACGACACGCGCCAGATCTGTTTTTTTCAAATATTCGTTGTTCATCCAGCTCAGCTTCTGCGTATCGAATACGGCAGGGCTTTTGCTGAGACGCTCAGCATTGAATACTTCAACCAATTGCTCACGCGTAAAGATCTCTTGCTCGCCTTCCGGCGACCAGCCGAGCAGCGTAATAAAATTGAACATCGCCTCTGGCAAATAGCCTAGCGAATCGTATTGCTCAATAAACTGGATGATCGACTCATCGCGCTTGCTTAGCTTTTTGCGGTTTTCGTTAACGATCAGCGTCATATGGCCAAAGCGAGGCGGTTCCCAGCCAAATGCTTCATAAATCATCAATTGACGCGGCGTATTGGAAATATGGTCCTCGCCCCGCAGGACGTGGCTAATTTTCATTAGGTGGTCATCCAACGCAACCGCAAAGTTGTAGGTCGGGATGCCATCTTTTTTCACAATAACAAAATCGCCCGTCTCCGCCGTATCAAAGCTGATTTCGCCTTTTACGACGTCATCAAATTTATAGGTGCGGCCTTCCGGCACGCGGAAACGTATGCTTGGCACGCGGCCTTCCGCCTCGAATGCTGTGCGCTGCTCATCCGTCAGATTGCGGTGCAGTCCGGAATAACGCGGTGTTTCGCCCCGGGCCGTCTGCTCCTCGCGCTCACGCTCCAGCTCCTCCTCGGTGCAGTAGCAGCGGTAGGCGAGGCCGCGATCCAGCAGGTCCTGCCAATACTTTTCATAAATATCAAGACGCTCCGTCTGACGGTATGGACCGTAGTCGCCGCCAACGTCGATGCTTTCATCCCAGTCAATGCCGAGCCATTTCAAATAAGTGAGCTGGCTTTCTTCTCCGCCGGCAATATTGCGCTTCACATCCGTATCTTCGATGCGGATAATAAACTTTCCACCCAAATTGCGGGCATACAAATAATTGAATAAGGCCGTTCTTGCATTGCCAATATGCAGATGCCCCGTCGGCGACGGTGCATAACGCACGCGAATTTCTTGTGTCATTGTTTTCTTGCCCCTCCCTAGTCGCTTACAGCCTTGCGCTTTTAGTACAGCCTGATTCATAAAGAAGTATAGTGAAAAAGAGTCTGCGCTGCGCGAAAAGAGCCTGCTTCCGATCGCCATTACCCTTAAGTTTCCTTCATTTAACCAGCTCAGCCGATGAAACTTAAGGGTACAAGCATAAGCTTACGATGCTGCTTTCCTACGGAAAGCTTTAAACGAACGCTACCGCTTCTCCAGCAACCCCTTTTCTCTCCACTACGACTTTTTCACCATACTTCTTACATCAGTGCAGTAAATCAGCTATTGCTAAGCTTTCCTTCAAAAAAAACAGCTACGTTTCTTAAATATAAACTTCGCCTTACCTTTAAACAAAATGCTTTTGCTGTATCTTCAGCAAAACACTTTAGGACATGTATGCAAGCGTAAGCAAGCCACATTATAATCTTGATTGATTATAGCATCAAATATGAGCAGCAGCCTGCGTATCGAAAGTCAGCTTCATGCATAGGCTTTAGGCGGACACAGCAGCCGCTATTACAGCCGAAACACGGGTTATGGCAGAGGACGCGGACTCAGAAGACGCTAATGTGCTTCCGATCGTTATTTTGACGGGAAAATCAAGGACATAACGGATTTCCTGTCCGCCCAAGACCTCAAATCCTCTCAAAAGTCAGAATAACGGAACCTCAGTCCTCAAGGTGAAACGGCTCTCGCTGTCATTTGGCGGCGTGGCGCGTTTCATTCCGAGAAATATAGAGAAAGTATGGCGAAATCATATACTTTCCTATATTTCAAGCGTAACGGCTGTCGCCAGCCTCTGGCTGCAAAGCTACCTAAGCATGAGTATCCGGATTCTGGTTTGCATACACACCCTAGATAAACCAACAACGTGAAGAAGTCTTTTTCTCATCCCAGCGCCAAAAAATTATTGTGATTATATCACATCTTTAATCAAGCAAACAACGGATTGCGCCGCGATTCCTTCGCCGCGCCCAGTGAAGCCGAGCTGCTCCGTCGTCGTTGCCTTCACATTCACCTGGGACACATCCGCCTCCAAGGCTCCTGCGATAATTTCCGCCATCTGCGGAATATAAGGCAGCATCTTGGGACGCTGCGCAATAATCGTCGAGTCAATGTTGCCAAGCTTATAGCCGCGCTCCTTGACGAGTCCCCATATATGTACAAGCAGCTTCAAGCTATCGGCATCCTTGAACTCAGGGTCCGTATCGGGAAAATGCTTCCCGATATCGCCAAGCGCCAATGCGCCCAAAATCGCATCGCTAATCGCATGCAGCAGCACGTCAGCATCAGAATGCCCCAGCAGCCCTTTTTCATATGGAATAGTTACACCGCCGATAATGCACGGCCTGCCTTCTACCAATTGATGAACGTCAAAGCCTTGTCCTACACGAATCATAGTCAGCCTTCCCCTCTCTCCCGCTTCGCGAGCAAAAACTCCGCCCATGGCAAATCCTCAGGCGTCGTAATTTTTATATTTGTATAATCGCCTTCCGCTACGGCAACCGGTACACCCATTCGCTCGACAACCATCGCGTCGTCCGTCCCCAAAAACCCCTCTTCTTGGGCCTGCTCATGCGCACGCACAAGCAGTTCACGACGAAAAGCCTGCGGCGTTTGAATCGCCCACAAGCTTCGGCGGTCAGGCGTCGAAACGATCAAGCCGTTATCGCCCACCTGTTTAATCGTATCCTTCACAGGCACGGCCAGCACGGCTGCACCCACACGCTCCGCCACGGAGCAGCAGGTGCCGACCGCAGCTGCCGTCACAAGCGGCCGCACGCCATCATGCACCATGACCCACTCTATAGTAGGCGAAAGCGCCTGAATGCCGCTGTACACTGAATGCTGCCTTTCGCTGCCTCCTGCGACAACCGCCTTCACCTTGGCGATGCCATAGCGGCTGACCAGCTCTTCTACTCGCCCCACATCATCAGCGCCGACAACGACGATTATTTCTGCAAGGTTATCGAGCGAAGCGAACAGCTCAAGCGTATGTACAACAATCGGCTTGCCCTGCATTTCCAGGTACTGCTTGCTTTCTTTTGTCCCCATTCGCGAACCGCGTCCGGCCGCGACGACGACAACTCCCCATTTTGCCCCCATGTCGTATTCCCCTCAAATCTCTGTGCCGGTATTGTATCCCCTCTATCATACCTTTTTTACTGTGCTTTTTCCAACAGCTTCGGCTTGGCGAAAATCATCCGTCCCGCAGACGTTTGCAGCACGCTCGTTACAAGCACTTCCATCGTCGTGCCGATGTATTCGCGTCCACCCTCCACAACGATCATCGTGCCATCATCGAGATAAGCGACACCTTGTCCATGCTCCTTGCCGTCTTTAATGACCTGCACAATAATTTCTTCACCTGGCAAAACTACGGGCTTCACGGCATTCGCCAAATCATTAATGTTCAAGACGGACACACCTTGCAGCTCGCACACCTTGTTCAGGTTAAAATCATTCGTCACCACTTTGCCATGCAGTGCCTTAGCCAGCTTCACCAGCTTGCTGTCCACCTCGCTGATTTCCTCAAAATCTCCTTCATAGATAAGCACACGCACATCAAGCTCTTTCTGGATTTTGTTCAAAATATCCAGCCCTCGGCGGCCGCGGTTGCGCTTGAGCAAGTCCGAAGAATCGGCAATATGCTGCAGCTCCTCCAGCACAAATTCGGGAATGACCAGCGTTCCCTCGATAAAGCCGGTTTTGCAAATGTCGGCGATCCGCCCATCAATAATAACGCTCGTATCCAAAATCTTATGCTCCTCGAAGCCGCTCGTCTCATCAATAGCGGGAGCCGCTTTGCGCTGGTTCCACAACTCAATGAGCTTTTCTGTCAGCTCATCCCGCTTGTTCCAGGAAATTCGCACGCCCAGATAGCCAAAGAACAGTGCCATAATGGCCGGCAGCATAACACCTATGCCTCCAATGTCCGACACCGCCGGATACAGCAGCACCGACAGCAGCAGCCCTACGAACAATCCCGCTGCACCAGCAAGCAAATCCTTGACCGGCATGGCCGAAGTCTGCTCCGCCCCACGCTGCATTAAACGAATGAGCGGATTTGCTGCCAAGGTCGCGAGAATGACCCCGCACAATGCGCCGATTCCGACATTCATGTAATAAGTGCCGGAATGCTCAAGCATCCCAATAGATGGCTCAGCCCATAATCCCGATAAACTGGTCATGCTGTGAAGCTCGCGTCCTGCCATTGCACCTAACATTATTCCAATTAATTGAATGATACGTCTTACCATATTCATCCACCTCCATTACAATTATGTTCCAATTGGGAACACTCTAACCGTCAAAGGTGAATGATTTTTCATTTTGAAATGCGGACCAAGTAAGCTTATAATGGAAACAAGATCAGAAGTTGCTAAAGTTGATGAAAGAGGTGTAACCGATGAGCGCACCAACATTGGATCAATTTCAACAGCAAGTATCCGAGTTACTGCTAAGGCATCGGAGCCTGCTGGATGTAATGTCAAAGTTTGGGCAGGCTGGAACGTCCGTCAATCGTGCGGTAACGAAAGCCGTGACCGACTGCGGCTGCATTGAGCTTGCGGCCCGCAAGCAGCACTATTCCGATGAACCGAACCTGAAGAGCGCGAAAGAAACATTGCAAAGCCACCTTTCTGGCGAGCTATGCGAGCACTGCCGCGATGTGCTTAAGGCCGATCTCGGACGCAACCTGTTCTACATGACCGCGATGTGCAATCTGCTGGATATCCAGTTGGATGAAGTCATCGCTGATGAGTATGACAAATGCTCAACGCTTGGCCTATTTAATTTAACGTAAAGCGAATGCCTGCAAAGCCATTGCTACCTCCACATAATGATGCAAGATGCCAAGCGTAAACGGCTGTCGCCGTCCTTTGGCGACACAGCCCATTTCAACAACAAAACAAGCTGTAAACCACGCTTACATGGTTTACAGCTTGTTTGTTGTTTCCTGTGTATTGATGAAAAATGCTTCTACGCTAGCTGCACGCTAGGCAATCGTCTCCGATTGCACCTGCTCCTCGCTTAACTCCGCATGCTTGTTTTTACGTCTGCGCGGTTTTATGCGCCGATCAACGTTTTTTTTTAAGCCCCACAGCGCGTATAGCAGAAGAGGGATGAAAATCAGCTTCGACAAATATTGATTGAACCAAATACCGATAACGAGCGAAAACACGACGATAATCGGCACGACCCAAATCGCGCTCTTCGGAATGCCAAACTTCTTAAAATTCGGGTAACGAACCGTGCTCACCATAAGAATGGAAAGAGCAAGCGTGCTGATTAACAGCACAATAACCGAAATATCATTTTTGAATAGAGCCAGCGTTGCCAAAACACCACCAGCTGCTGGAATCGGCAGCCCGATGAAATAACCGCTTGGCGTCTTCGTTACAACATTAAATCTAGCCAGCCGCAAAGCCCCGCAAATCGGGAATAACGCGGTAATTATCCAAGCCACTGCTGTATTTAAATCCTGAAAAGCGACTACATACATAATGAACGCTGGAGCTACTCCGAAGGAAATAACATCGGATAACGAATCGAGCTCCTTGCCAAATTCGCTCTGTGCATTAAGCGCACGTGCCACTCTGCCATCTACGCCATCAAGCAGCATTGCGATAATAACCATCATCGCTGCTATTTCAGGTTTCTCATTAAACACCATAATAATGGCGATTACGCCAAGAAACAAATTCCCCACCGTGAAAAGGCTCGGTATTGACTTTATAATCATCTGTTCCACCTCTTCTCTACTATGCCCTAAGACCAAACACAAATGTATGATGATCGGGCCGTTCACATTCCATCAATTGTATGGGATTTAGATTTGCCTGTCAATGAACATTTGATCCTGGATCCGTTTCAAACCTTCCTTGATTGCCCTCGCCCGGACTTCTCCAATTCCGTCAACATCATCCAGTTCACCGATTGTCGCCATCATAATATGCGGCAGTCTTGCGAAGCGCTCGACCAGATTATTCATAATAATGAGCGGCAAGCGCGGGATTTTGTTCAACAGACGATAGCCCCGCGGTGAAATGGATTCTTCCGCCATAGACGCGGTATGCGGATAGCCTAGAAGGCGGATAAATGGCGAAGCATCGAGCAGCTCATCCGAGCTCAGTTTTTTCATCGCCACCCGGATTTCCCGAATTTTCTCATCTGAATTGTCTTTCGCATAATCCTTCAGCAAGTACCAAGCATCCTCATCCACACCATCGACCAGTTCTTCCAGCTGCATGGCAATGAGGCGTCCTTCCGTTCCCAGCTCGGTCACATAACGCTTAATTTCCATTTTGACGCGCAGCACCATTTCTACACGCTGTACGACATGAGCAACCTCCTGCAGAGTGACCAACTCTTCGAACTCAAGTACGGACAAATTTTTAAACGATTGGCCCAGCACCGCCTTATATTTCTCCAGCGTCTGAATCGCCTGATTCGCTTTGGTCAAAATGTTGCCCATTTCCTTGAGCGCATACCGCAAATTGCCTTGATACAGCGTAATAATATTTCGGCGCTGCGAAATGGATACGACAAGCTTACCCGTCTGCTTGCCTACCCGCTCCGCAGTACGGTGGCGGATTCCCGTCTCAATCGACGGAATGGAGCTATTCGGAATAAGCTGCGTGTTCGCATACAAAATCCGCCGCATATCCTCGCTCAAAATAATCGCACCATCCATCTTCGCAAGCTCATACAAATAGTTGGGCGAGAAGTCGCAATTGATGGAAAAACCTCCATCTACAACTTCCATCACCTCAGGACTATATCCGACAACGATTAATGCCCCCGTCTTCGCCCGCAGCACGTTCTCTAAGCCGTCACGGAACGGGGTACCGGGCGCGACTAGCTGCAAAAGCTGGTTCATCGTTTCTAGCTGGCTCTGTTCCTTCATCATCTTCCCCCTATCCTAGTGCTGCCGAGAGCGCTTCCGCTACGGTGTTTACACCAATGATCTCAATAGATGCCGGCGGCTTCCAGCCCTTCAAGCTTCTCTCCGGCATAATAACGCGTTTGAAGCCCAGCTTCTCGGCTTCCTTTACCCGCTGCTCAGCACGCGAAACAGCACGCACCTCGCCTGTCAGACCAACTTCTCCGAACACAACGTCGTAAGGTCTCGTTGGCGCATCCCGAAAGCTGGAAGCGAGACATACCGCTGCTGCTAAATCAACGGCTGGCTCATCCAGCTTAATGCCGCCTGCTACATTCAAATAAGCATCCTGCGTCTGAAGAAACATGCCGTTTCGCTTCTCAAGCACAGCAATGATCAACGCCATGCGATGATGGTCAAGCCCAGCCGTCATGCGCCTCGGTGATGGGAAATTCGTCGTCGCCACCAGCGCCTGCAATTCCACCAATACAGGACGGGTTCCCTCCATGCTCGCAACAACAATAGAACCTGCTACGCCAAGCGGACGCTCAGATAAAAACAACTCAGAAGGATTCAGCACCTCACGCAAGCCTTCCTCGCCCATTTCGAAAATTCCGATCTCATTCGTTGACCCGAACCGGTTTTTCACCGCGCGCAGCAGCCTGTAGGTGTGATGACGCTCACCTTCAAAATACAGCACGCAATCGACCATATGCTCCAGCATCCGCGGCCCGGCAATGGCGCCTTCCTTCGTCACATGCCCGACCAGCACCGTTGCAATCCCTTTGATTTTGGCTACTCGCATGAAATGCGCTGTGCATTCCCGAACCTGGGATACGCTGCCCGGCGCTGATTGCACACCCGGATCATAAACCGTCTGGATGGAGTCAATAACGAGAAAATCGGGGTCCACCGATTCAATCGCCTCGTTAATATGATCCATGTTCGTTTCGCAAAGCACATACAAGGATTCCGTCAGCGCACCAAGCCGATCCGCTCTTAGCCTCGTTTGCCGCACCGATTCCTCACCCGAAATATAGAGAACCTTCAATCCCTTCGTTGCCAGTGCATGCGAGGTTTGCAGCAGCAGCGTGGATTTTCCGATACCGGGGTCGCCCCCTACCAGCAAAAGGGAGCCCGGCACAACGCCTCCGCCAAGTACGCGGTTGAGCTCCTTCAAGCTCGTTTCAATGCGCGGTTCCTTCCCGCTCTCTATATGTATGATCGATTGTGGCTTTTCTTTCGTTTGCGCAACACGCAAACCGACTCCCTGCGTCTTGACAACGGTTTCCTTCTCTTCAATCATGGAATTCCATGACTGGCACCCTGGGCATTTGCCCATCCACTTTGGCGACTCTGTTCCACATTCATTGCATACGAATTTCGTTTTTATTTTTGCCATGTCCGGCTCCTTTTACTAAAAAACACTATCATTAAAAGTTTACCATTTAATGTGGATTGTATAAACCCCTACTTCCTTATACGCAAGAAAGTTCCCTGTCATCCTTATGAGGAAGAAGGGAACTTTCTGAAAAAGACAACCTATATACGCTATCCTTTAAGTTTGAATAGCCGCTTGCCGCGCCACAATAACGCGATGGGTTGAAAGCTGAGAACCGAGCATAATGACTTCATTTTGTTGGCTGTGGCAGCCTTCGCCTGCCTTCTTTTGACGATGTGCATGGGCCTGACGGAAGGAGTCGCTGTTGACCCAGCCTTCAAACGACGCTTTATTTTCCCATGTAGTGCCCACTCTCAGCTCATCATAGTCCACCAAGTTTTCCATAAGCAGCACTTCCATCCGGATAAAGCCGGGAGAAAGCTCAATTCCCTTCGTATGCTGGAATCGCTCGGCTACGGCTTCCCCGTGCCCTTTTTTAACTTTAATGGTGTTCGTAACCACGATCATGATGTTACTCCTCCTATCAAGCCTGAAGGCTTTCCAAATAAGCATAAACGCAGCGCGACTCCTCGCCACCCATCTTGGCATGAACGATGAGCGGAATACCATGCGAGCCAATGGCATCTTTCGCCGAGGGGTCGTCACTTAAAATCGCATGAACCACTTCCAGCTTGCCTAACATCGCCGCAGCAAACAAATCAAGTCTTGCTCCACGCTCCAGCAAATACAGCGCAATATCCCTGCGCCCGACATGAGCGGCTGCGCCTAGCGCATTTTCCCAATCACCATCGCCCCAGTCACAGGCAGCGTGCAGCAGCTCCGGCTCTTCATTCAGCATTTGCTTTACCTTGTCAAAATCCATATGCGCTGCTCTAACGAACTGCTTAATATATTCATTTGATAAATATGACGCCTCTTCAGCCGTTATTCTGGCCGCATGCAAACCCATACCCTATTACCGCCTTCCGTCATCTATTTACGTTCTTTGTCTTTTTATATGAAAGAGTTTATCGTTAAAATATCGCCTACTCTTTATAAGATACACGATAATGATTCTCATTGTCAAATAAAAAAAGAATAGAATCCATCTGCCGAGCACATAAAAAAGCTTCCAGAATCCGTCATGTTCACGGGTTCTGGAAGCTTTCTTTTGTTGTGCCAAGCTGCATAAATCTAGCTCATCGGTTGTGCTGATAAGCTGTGATCAGTTGTGCAGCATCCTCACTTTTTTTATGATTTAGCTGCCGGCTCTTCGGATGCCTTCTCCAAATCAAGAGGCTCCGCTTTCGTAACCGTCAAAGCGCCATCTTTCTCATCAATCGTGAATCGGTCACCTTTTTGAATGCTGCCCATGAGCAGCTCCTCGGACAACCGGTCCTCGATATGCTTCTGAATCGCACGACGCAGCGGACGCGCACCATATTGCGGATCAAAGCCTTCCTTCGCCAAAAATGCTTTCGCTGCGTCGGTCAGCAAGAAGTCAACATCTTGCTCACGCAGGCGTTTGCGCAGATCGTCGGACATCAAAGTCACGATTTCGGCGATATGCTCCTGCTCCAGCGAATGGAAAACGATTGTTTCGTCAATCCGATTCAGGAACTCAGGGCGGAAGCTCTTTTTAAGCTCAGCCATTACTTTATCCTTCATTTGGATGAAGTCACGACCAGCGTCGTGAACAGCTGTGAAGCCCAGCGAAGAATTCCGTTTAATTTGATCCGCGCCCACGTTCGACGTCATAATGATCAGCGTATTGCGGAAATCGACTACACGGCCTTTAGAATCAGTCAGACGACCATCTTCCAGCACCTGCAGCAAAATGTTGAATACTTCTGGGTGAGCTTTCTCAATCTCATCGAGCAATACAACCGAATAAGGCTTACGGCGTACTTTCTCGGTCAATTGACCGCCTTCCTCATAACCAACATATCCCGGAGGCGCCCCAACGAGACGGGAAGTCGAATGCTTCTCCATATATTCCGACATATCGATGCGGATAATCGCATTTTCATCGCCGAACATCGCTTCTGCAAGCGCACGAGCAAGCTCAGTTTTACCTACACCCGTTGGACCGAGGAAAATGAATGAACCCATCGGGCGCTTCGGATCCTTCAGGCCAGCACGAGCACGGCGCATAGCGCGCGAAACCGCTTTGACTGCTTCTTCCTGGCCGATGACACGACCGTGAAGAATCGATTCCATTTTCAGCAGACGCTCGGTTTCTTCCTCTGCCAGCTTGCTTACCGGAATGCCGGTCCAGCTCGCTACTACCTGTGCAATATCCTCAGGTGTCACTTCGGAATCCGTACGTCCTTGTTTTTCTTTCCATTGGTTTTTCGTAATATCCAGCTCTTCGCGCATCTTCTGCTCGGTATCGCGAAGCGCAGCCGCTTTCTCAAACTCCTGACTTTGAACAGCGGAGTCTTTCTCCTTGCGGATATCCTCCAGACGGTTTTCCAGCTGCTTAAGGTTTGGCGGAATCGTATACGAGTTGAGGCGAACTTTCGAGCCCGCTTCATCAATCAGGTCGATCGCCTTATCCGGCAGGAAACGATCCGTAATGTAGCGGTCGGACAGCTTAACCGCTTGAACAATTGCTTCATCGGTAATTTTCACCCGGTGATGGGCTTCATAACGATCGCGCAGGCCGTACAAAATTTGTACCGCTTCTTCTGGCGAAGGCTGATCTACCGTAATCGGTTGGAAACGGCGCTCCAGCGCAGCATCCTTCTCGATGTATTTGCGGTATTCATCCAGCGTAGTCGCACCGATACATTGCAGCTCGCCACGTGCTAGCGCCGGCTTCAAAATATTCGAAGCATCAATCGCGCCTTCAGCTCCGCCTGCACCGATCAGCGTATGAAGCTCATCGATGAACAGGATGATATTGCCGGCTTGGCGGATTTCATCCATAATTTTTTTCAGACGATCCTCAAACTCGCCGCGATACTTCGTACCAGCTACGACAGAGCCCATATCAAGTGTCATTACGCGTTTGTCGCGCAGCGTTTCCGGAATTTCGTTTGCAATAATTTTTTGCGCCAGTCCTTCGGCAATCGCCGTTTTACCAACGCCGGGTTCCCCGATGAGAACCGGATTGTTTTTCGTCCGGCGGCTAAGCACTTGAATAACGCGCTCGATTTCCTTACTGCGGCCAATAACCGGATCGAGATTGCCTTCTTTAGCAAAGGAGGTCAAATCGCGGGCAAGTCCGTCCAGCGTTGGCGTGCTCACATTAGAAGGAGCGCCATGGTTGCTGGAGATTGCTTCGCTGCTGCCAAGCAATTGCAGCACTTGCTGGCGTGCTTTATTCAGGCTGATGCCGAGATTGTTCAGCACGCGGGCTGCAACACCTTCGCCTTCACGAATGAGTCCGAGCAAAATATGCTCCGTACCCACATACGTATGGCCGAGCTTTCTCGCTTCATCCATAGAGAGCTCAATAACCTTTTTCGCACGTGGCGTATAGGCAATGTTAGTAGGCTGCTCCTGCCCTCTTCCGATCAAAGCTTCAACCTCATCCTGGATTTTCTCTAGGCCCAGGCCAAGTCCAATCAGCGCTTTCGCGGCGATGCCTTCCCCTTCACGAATCAGTCCAAGTAAAATATGCTCTGTACCAATATTGTTATGTCCAAGACGAACCGCTTCCTCCTGCGCCAATGCAAGCACCTTCTGTGCCCGTTCCGTGAATCTTCCGAACATCATCGTTACGCACCCCCATGTTCCATTTGACTTCGCAACTGCTTGCGAATAAGTTCTGCCCGGCGATAATCCCGCTGCTCCGCATTCATCGTTTCCTTAAATACTTGCTGCAAGAAGCCAGGCTGCGTCATAATCATTAATTCATTCATGACTTGAGGCGTTATATTATCCAGCAATCCCAGATCAACGCCCAACCTTACATCTGAAAGCCGCTGTGCCGCTTCCTTCGTATCCATAATAGCCGCATAGGATAAAATCCCATAAGACCGCTTTACTCTATCTTCAATGCGCAGCTTAGACTCAGCAAGAAGCCGTATTCGAGCTGCTTTCTCATGCTCAATAATTTGTCTGGCTACGCTGTACAAGTTGTCAATAATTTCAGACTCAGATTGACCGAGTGTAATTTGGTTCGAGATTTGAAACACATTGCCAAGCGCTTCACTACCTTCGCCATACAATCCGCGAACCGCGAGTCCGACCTGCGTGACTGCCTGCAAAATTCGATTGATTTGCGATGATAGCACGAGAGCCGGCAAATGTACCATAATGGATACGCGGATGCCTGTTCCAACGTTGGTCGGGCAAGTCGTTAAATAACCGCGTTTCTCATCAAAAGCATATTCGGTCTCCGCTTCAAAAATATCATCGATCCGATTCGCCAGCGTCCAAGCTTCCTGAATTTGAAAACCCGGATATAGGCATTGAATTCGCAGATGGTCTTCTTCATTAATCATAATGCTCACCGATTCATTATCGCTGAGGATGAAGGCTCCGCCTCGAGATTCATTAGCCAGATTAGGGCTAATCAAATGCTTTTCGACCAGTACACGCTTCTCCAGCTCCGTAAGATCGGCTAACACGATGGTATCAAACTGGCCGATAGGCTCGAGCTTTCCAGATGCTCCTATAGCAGCCAGCTGCTCCATAACCTCGAGCGACTGCTCCTTCGTAGCGAGCAACGGAAACGGATGATGGTTCAAATTTCTGGCAATGCGTATACGGCTGCTGATCACGATATCTGACTCTGGACCATCCCCTTTCATCCAATCGCTTAACGCTTGCTCTGAAAAACGACGACTCTCCAAGAGGTATCCTCCTTACTTCACGACTTACAGCTCTGCTATTTTACGCTCAAGCTCACGAATACGATCCCTGATTTGAGCCGCACTTTCAAATTCTTCTTGCTCAATACGATCATACAACTCGCGTCTGAGCTGATCAAGTTCTCGTTTATTTTGCAATTGCCCTCCGGAGCGTTTCGGAATTTTCCCCGTATGCACCGTACTACCATGTACCCTTTTAAGCAGCGGATCTAACTTATCTGAAAAATGTTTGTAGCAGGCGCTGCAGCCAAAGCGTCCGATCTTGCTGAACTGCGCATAAGTAAATCCGCATTCGTCACAGCGTATGACTGGGCAAGGCTTCGTCCCTGCTGAACCCGATGTTCCAGATGGATCAAAATCAAGCAGACCCGACAGCAAGCTGTGGATAGAGAAGCCATTCGCCGTTCCCGGAATACCTTCTCCCCGTTCACGCGCACAAGCTTCACAAATGTGAAACTCCGTCTTCTCTCCACCGACAATCTTCGTAAAATGAAGCGTTGCCGGCTTCTTGCCGCATTCCTGACAAATCAAGACGTATCACCCCTTTCCATGCGCGATACGCACGGTAAAGTTACTTAACCAGAAGCGATATAAGCATCGCTCTCAGCAAACGGGCCCTTAGCTCATCACGCAGCGGCAGCTTGACGGCAATGGTTTCCCGATCAATTGCTGCACGCAGCAGCTGCGCCTCGCGTTTCGTGACCATCAGCGCTTCTTCAAGCTGATAAATCAGCCCTTCCGCGACGCTCTGCTCCACGCAATCTCCAATCGTCTGCCGAATATGAAACTGAATCGTCTGCAAAGCTGGCAGCTCTACCCGTTGAATCCGGACATAACCTCCGCCTCCACGCTTCGATTCGACCATGTAACCCTTCTCCAGCGTAAAACGCGTACTAATCACGTAATTAATCTGGGAAGGGACGCACGAAAATTTCTCAGCCAGCTCATTACGCTGTATTTCCACCGAGCTTTCCGTACTTTCCTGCAGCATATTTTTTAAATACTGTTCAATGAGATCGGAAATGTTTCGCATATCACCAACCTCCCTGGTACTGCATGGAGCACAAGCTTACGCTTATTCATATGCAGCTCCAACTGACTTTGACTTTCTTTGACTTTAACTTTATTATACGCAAAATTTAAGAAAGGTCAAGAGATGGAATCTTAATTTTCTGACTATTCATCCACAAGCTATTATGCACAAGGCTACTACCTAGCATGATGCGAAAAAGCACTAATTATACCCGACTAGCCTAGATCAGTCCTATTTATAAACAGGCTGTGCATAAAAAGTGAACGAATGTGCATAACTCATGTTTACATTATGTTCATATAACGCCGATCAAACTTACCCACATGTGAACAACCGCGCTAACACGGACTTATACACGCCACAAAAAAAATACTATGCACCTCATCCACGGCTGTAGATAAGTTGTGCACAGCATTTTCAATATATGATTGTCTAACTCTTTTACAAGACAACAAAAAACCTGCCGCAATGATTGCGACAGGCTTCTCGTGCTTGGCGACGTCCTACTCTCCCAGGACCCTGCGGTCCAAGTACCATCGGCGCTGGAGGGCTTAACGGTCGTGTTCGGGATGGGAACGCGTGGTTCCCCTCCGCCATCGCCACCAAACGGATTGCATACGGGTATTGCTACCCTCAAAACTGGATGCGAAAGACAAAGTGT
>NZ_JBPULM010000025.1:0-369048 GCF_055814915.1 Paenibacillus sp. R-74696 | reverse complement strand
GCAGTTGCGAGTGCGAGCTATACACAGGCTGCAACAGCGAATTTGACGGGCCTCGCGCTGAGCGGCAGTCCGAGCGGTTTTGTGTTTGCCGGCAGCACGTATGCGTATAACGGCGTAACGGTAGCCAATGGTGTTGCGAGCGTGACGGTAACGCCGAGCGGAACAGGCACACTGACCGTAGATGGAGCGACGGTAGCGAGCGGTGTAGCTTCATCGGCGATTACGCTTACGCCGGGAGTGGAGCGCACGATTACTGTTGTAGCAACAGAAACGGGAAAAAGTGCAAAAACGTATGTCATTAAAGTGACGCGCGAGCAGGTAGCGCAGGAAACGCCGACGTTCAACCCAGCGGCGGGAGCGGTGGCATTCGGAACGGAGTTAGAAATTGTGTCGGCAGGAGCTGACCACATCTACTACACGACGGACGGAAGTACACCAGCGACAGCGGTAGGCGGTTCGACGCTGGAGTACAATGCAGCAGCGAAGCCGACGATTAGCACAGCAGTGACCGTGAAGGCGATTGCGACGAAGACAGACAATCTAGACAGTGCGGTTGCGAGTGCGAGCTTTACGCAGGCCACGACAGCGAATTTGACGGACATTGAGCTGAGCGGCACGCCAAGCGGCTTTGTGTTTGCTGGTGGGACGTATGCGTATAACGGCGTAACAGTAGCGAATGGTGTTGCGAGCGTAACGGTGACTCCGAGCGGAACAGGGACGCTGACCGTTGAAGGAACGACAGTAGCGAGCGGTGTAGCTTCGTCAGCGATTACGCTTACGCCGGGAGTGGAGCGCACAATTACCGTTGTGGCAACGGAAACGGGAAAAAGTGCAAAAACGTATGTCATCAAAGTGACGCGCGAGAAAGTAGCGCAGGAAACGCCGACATTTCATCCAGCAGCGGGAGCAGTCGCTTTTGGCACGGAGCTGGAGATTCTATCAGCGGGAGCCGATCACATCTACTACACGACGGACGGAAGTACGCCAGCGACAGCGGTAGGCGGTTCAACGCTGGAATACAACGCGGCAGCCAAGCCAGTCATCAATACAGCGATAACCGTGAAGGCGATTGCTACGAAAGCCGATTATTTCGACAGTGACGTCGAAAGCGTTAGTTATACGCAAGCAGAGGCAGCAGACCTCACTAATCTATTATTAAGCGGCAGTCCAAGCGGTTTTGTGTTTGCCAGTGGTACGTATGATTATATCGGATTGACAGTTCCATATAATGTTTCCACTCTAACAGTGACGCCAAGTGGATCTGGAACAATTAAAGTGGATGGCTCGACAGTAACAAGCGGAATCGCTTCTGCCCCAATTAGTCTGAATGCTGGCGCAGAACAGACTGTCACGATTGTTGTAGAAGAAGCAGGGAAACTTTCTAAAACCTATACGGTGAAGGTGACGCGCTTAAATATTCATACGCCTGGCGTACCTACTGGTGTCGCAGCTGCTCACGGCAATGCACAGGCAGTCGTTAGTTTTACTGCCCCTGTCGACAATGGGGGGAGCCCAGTGAAAGGGTATGAAGTGACAGCGATGCCGGGAAATATTACAGTTTCTGGTATTAGAAGCCCAATAACGGTGACGGGACTTACGAACGGGACCAGTTATACGTTTACCGTAAAAGCACTCAATATTGCGGGCAGCAGTGCTGCATCTACTCAGTCTAACGCGGTAACTCCGACTGCTCCTTCGAGCGGTGGAAGCAGTGGTGGAAGCACGAGCAATCCGAATACGCCAACGACTAAAAGCATTAATATCTTAATAAACGGAATCGTGTATAACATAGGCTCGACTTCAACTGCAATGGTCAACAATCAAAGCGTAACGACGTTGAGTGTGAATCAGGAAGCCCTAAACGGCAGGCTTGCAAATGAAGCAAGTGGAGTTGTTGTTGCGTTTCCTGTGGATATCCAATCAGGTGCGTTGATCGTGAAGCTAAATGGAGATAATGTGAAGGCGCTGGAGCAAAAGCAAGCCCTTGTCAAAATTCAAACAGGTAGCGTCTCGTATACTCTGCCTATTGAGCAAATTACAGGCTCTCAAGTTATAAGAGAGCTGCTTCAGCAGACAGGGCTGGAACAATTGGAGTTTCAAATTGAGCTGGCAGCATTAACTCCAAGCAGGCTGCAGGAAGTGAAATCAGCCGCTGCAAAGGGTGGTTTTGAGCTTATTGGAGAGCCGTTTGATTTTACAGTCAGGGTCGTAAATGGGGCGACACGGCAGGAGATTGCGAAATTTAATACTTATGTAGAGCGCGAAATAGCGATTCCAAGCACCGTTGATCCACAGCGAATTACAACGGCGATTGTGATTGAGGCAGATGGCAGCATTCGCCATGTTCCAACTAAGATCGTACAGGCGAACGGCAGTTATTGGGCGAAAATATATAGCCTGACTAATAGCACATATGCTTTGGTCTGGAATCCAGTAGAGTTCCAAGATGCTGCTGGCCATTGGGCGCAGCAGGCAATCAATGATATGGGCTCTCGGATGGTCATCAGCGGAGTAGGTGGCGATCGTTTTAATCCAAATGCGTCCATTACCCGTGCTGAATTTGCGGCTATTATTGTGAGAGGTATGGGCATTAAGCTGGAGACAGGAGCTTCAGGATTCTCTGATGTGCAGGCCAGCGCTTGGTATAGTCAGGCGATTCAAACGGCTGTTGCCTATAAGCTGATCAACGGCTTTGAAGACGGAACCTTCCGTCCAAATGAGCCCATAACCCGTGAACAAGCGACGGTCATCATCGCTAAAGCTATGGCTATCACTGGACTAAAAGCGGGATTGCCAGTGGGAAATACTGACGATATATTAAGGCCTTATGCCGATGCAAATGAAGCGGCAGCATGGGCAAGAAGCAGTCTTGCGGACAGCCTGCAGGGCGGAGTTATTTCAGGCCGCTCGGGTGCGCAGCTGGCCCCTAAAGCTTTTATCACTAGAGCGGAAATTGCCGTTATGGTGCAAAGGCTGCTTGCCAATTCGAAGCTCATTTAAAAGATTGAACCATGAAATATGAGGCATGAAGCAGCCCCTGGAGACCTATGTCTTCGGGGGCTGTTTGCGCTGCGGCGACGGCCTGCACGGGGTCACTGGGATCCAGCTTGCTGTAGATGCTGCTGACGTCATTTTTCACCGTTCCGAGGCTGATAAATAACGTATCCGCAAATTGCGGTGCTGAATGTTTCCCCTATTTTTTAACAAATGCTTGACAGAAAAACGTATTATGCGCATAATACACTTAAAGTGTATGAACTACTTGGTACACACGCTGGAACAAGAATGAGAGGTAACGGGATGAAGACAAATGAAGGCTGGACGGAAGTCGCTTTCAATGGCCGTGACCCGGTCTACTTGCAGGTCGTGAAGTTTTTTAAGGAGCAATTGGTCATTGGGAAAATGGAAGCCGGACAAATCATTCCTTCGCGAAGGGAGCTCGGCGCACTGTTGAAGATCAACCCTAATACGGCGCAGAAGGCTTATAAGGAAATGGAGGAACAGCAGTTGATCGTAACAGAAGGAAACTCGCCAAGCCGGATTACTATGGACGAGAACGTATTGCGGGCCATTCGCGCAGAGCTGATTGGCGAAGCTGTCGAGGCCTTCGTTGCCTCTGTTCGTAAAATCGACGTTCCGGTAGAGGAGCTGCTGGAGCTGGTCAAGCATAAGTATACAGAGGATAAGCAGTTGAATGGCGGAACGCAGGGAGGAGGGGTGCAGCATGATTGAGGTGCGGGATATCCATAAAAAATATCGTCGGCGCAAGGTGCTGGACGGAGTCTCCTTTCAAATCGAGAAGGGCGAAATAACCTGCCTGATCGGCACGAATGGTGCAGGCAAGTCGACTATTATGAAGGCTATTATGGGGCTGACACCATTTCGCAAGGGCGAAATCATAATCGATGGGCAAAAGCTTGGCAGAGAGCGGTATGAGAAAATTTCTTTTATCCCGGATCATCTGACGATGCCGCCTGCGATGAAGCTGGATGAAGCAATGGTGTTCATGGCGGATTTTTATCGCAGCTGGAATGAAGAGCGGGCCAAGGAACTGATGAGCTTTTTTCAACTGGAGGGTAAAGAACGAATCGGCAATTTGTCTAAAGGGACGGCGGCGAAGTTCAATTTGCTGCTAGGGCTGGCACTGGATACCGAATACGTGCTGATGGATGAGCCGTTTTCCGGCATTGATATGTTCAGCCGTGCGCTCATTACAGAAGTTTTTTCGAGCCATTTGATTGAAGATCGCGGTGTATTAATGACGACGCATGAGATTGCAGACGTAGAACATCTCATCGATCGGGCGGTGCTGCTGCAAAATGGTGCGGTATGCCGCGATTTCTACTGTGAGCAGCTTCGTATGGAGGAAGCCAAGTCGATTGTGGATGTTATGAAGGAGGTGTATCAGGCTTGAAGTTTTATTTAAAGCTGGTACATATGGAAGTGCACCGCTTCCGCTATTTGCTTGGCGGATTAATGGCGTTAACGATTCTCGTGCAATTTGGAGTAGTGCTGCTGTGGTCGCTTAGTGAGCGCAGTATTAGAACGAGCCCCGGCTGGAGTGAGAAATTAATTACGTATCACCCTTTCTCTGAAACCGGGAAGCTGACGTTTAATGAGCTGATGTTCAGCAATCAATTTTGGTTTGTCCTTCCGGTGCTGATCAGCATTGTGGTTATCGCCGCATATGTTTTTCTCATTTGGTACCGTGATTGGCTGGGGCGCGATACGTTTATTTATCGGCTGCTGATGCTGCCGGGTAACCGAGGCTCCATTTACGCAGCGAAGCTGACGGCAATTCTGCTGTTTACGTTCGGACTCGTTTCCTTCCAGCTGCTGCTGCTTCCGCTTGAAATGATGTTGTTTAATCTGGTAATACCAGAGGGGCTGCGCGATCCGTCCTATTTGTCGCAGGCGATTTTGCTAAATCAAGTGCTGAAGGTGCTCATTCCAGGCCAGTTTGATGCGTTTGTGATGGCCTATGGGATCGGGATTTTGACCGTACTCGCTTCCTTTACGGTTATTTTGCTGGAACGAAGCTATCGGGTTATTGGTATTGGTTATGCCGTTATTTATGTGTTCGTATGCGGTGCTGCGCTGCTGGCTCCCGTTACTTTGCAGCGACCGGGGAATGCGGCTTCCTATTTATATCCAGGGGAAACTTATTCTATTATGCTGGCGTTGACCGCCATTCTCGTTTTGGTATCCGTATGGCTCAGCATCAGGCTGTTAAATAAAAAGATTACCGTATAAGGGGGAGCAAGATGAAACGTTATGTAACAACACTGGCGCTCGTCCTGCTCGCAGCAGCAGGGTTCAGCACGTATTACGCTTTTGGCTCGGCGGACCATTTGCCGGAATATCGCTTAGAGACGCTGGAAGGAGATGCGAATGAAGCGGCCAATCTGGTGTTAGTCGGTTCGTATATAGGTGGAAAGGGCTCGCAGTCTCTGAATTTAACTGTACATGGCAGCGAGTATAGAAGCAGAAAGTCTCTCTATGATTCGTATATAACAGATGCCCGTGAGTGGTTTTATGAGCAAGAGGGCATGAGGGAGCTTATTGAAAAATATCCTGCTTTCATGCGGGGCAAAGCGGAGATAGGCAGCTTTTATCAGGATCAGGACTGGTTAGCCTATGCGAAAATTCCATACAATTCAGCTACTAATAATCCAGAAGGAACGATAGAGGTTGAGATGCTGAATCGAAGCACGGGAAAGGTCGCAGACTATTCGATTGCATTAACTCCTCTATCTCAGCAAGGCATGAGGGAGCATGACACCATATATGATGTACAGCTGCAAGCAGATGGTCTTCATGTGCTGGTAAACCAGTATGATATAGACATTGGGCCATCAGGAGCAAGCCAGTATTTTGATTATATAATCGATTCGGCTAGCGGTCAGCTCATTAAAAGGATTGCTTTAGAATTTGTAGATGCTGCTGGGACCAAGCTTTCTCCTCTTTCATCTGGGTACATACAAAATGATTATACAGCACCAAATGATTATTTTGTTTTTAGTATCGTTATGGAGGATCAGACGGAGAGAGCTGCCAGCAACAGCGTTCCGGCAGAGCTTTATGTGTATTCGTATAAGAGCGGGATAACGCAGCGCTTGCCGGATGAATTGCAGAAATTGGACGCGAGAAGAACGGTGGCGCGCTTCATTACAGGGGACAATCTCTATTTTACAAATGACAATGAGGCGGAATTTACTGTATCACGCTACAGTCTGGAAACAGGAGAAAAACGAGGCGAGACGTGGTCACTGATGTCGGGGCAGTTTGGCGAGAATGAAATTAAGAGCTCCTTTATAAAAGACGGGCGTCTATATATGCTGTTCGCTAACGGTGCTGCTCGAACCGTAATGACCTTTGATGCTGCTGCGGGGAATTTATTGTATAAAGGCAGTGTGACGGCTGAGGGCAGCGAGTATGAGAAGCAGATTGCATTAGGCGATATGGTGTTTAATAATATGAGCTTTAAAGACTAGATTGGCAGATAGATCAAGCAAGAAGGTGAGGTGCAAGGCATGCATGCAGCAGCAAGTCTGAATCAAACGGTCGAGGCGCTAAGAGAGCTGGAAACATGGAGCTATCAGCTTGCCTTTTATATTTTGCAGGATGAGCGGCTTGCCGCTGAGGCGGGCAAACAGGCGCTGCTTGCCATGGGATGCGAGAAGGCCTTTCACCTTCAGCCAGAGGATGAGCGCCGAAAAAAATTGAAAAAGATGATTATGCGCAAAGCGCTTATCGTAAACGCAAGCAGTGAACGCCGTTCATAACGGTGTCCACTGCTTTTTTATTGTTTTTCTACTGTATTGCAATCACTCTGCTAATCGGCCTCAACTTTGAAAGTAACCTCGAAACCAACCCCGAAAGTCAGCTATGCTGCTCGCCCTTGAACTACGAGACAGGGGAGTGCACCTGCCGATATTTGGACGGGGACAGCCCCTCGCGCTTCGTAAAGTGGGAGGTGAAGTGTGACGTATGGACAAAGCCGACCTCCTCGGCGATTTTGCCAATCGGATAGGAGGTTTGCGCGAGCAAACGCTTCGCCTGCTCCATCCGATAGACCAGCAAATATTCGACGGGCGTTACACCATACATCTTGCTCATGCATTTGGCCAAATAATTAGGATGATAGTTTAAGTGAATTTGCAGCATTTTATTCGTAATGGGGAGCGCATAGTTTTGGCGGATAAACAGCTCAATCTTCCTGGCGAGAGCAGCTGGCGTAGAGTCTGAGGCTAGCGCCTGCTCCTCCTTCAATTCATGCAATAACGCTTGAAAATGATCCTGTCTTTTCCAATTGCGCAAGGTGGGCGGCTCCTGCTCCAACTGGGCGAAATAGCCGAGCAGGCTTAGAGCCTGAGCGGACAGACTTCTGTGCTTTTGGATAAAAATAGAGCTTAAATCACGGTTATGCAAATACGTTTTTGCCCGGTGTGACTCCATGAGAGAGGCTTGCTCTTCAGCAGCAGTCTGCAGGGATTGGCTTGTGCGCCAGCTTCCGAAAATTTGAAAATGAATCCAAATAATTTCGGTAGGCTCCGTGCATGGAGCAAAGCCATAATGCAGTGCATCTGGGCGCAAAATGAGCATTTGCCCCTGCTTCAGACTCCATTGCTCCTCCTCCTCGCTAATAAATAAGGTGCCGCGTGTGACGGCAATCAGATCAAAGACGCCAATGCTTCTGCGTCTAACATGCTGCTCGCCCGGTGCGTAGACGTTTGTACCACAATCGATAATGCAAGGAACCGGCGGTGTGATAAAATGCAAAACGGTTGGCTTCAACGTGCACCTCCATCATACTTGAGTTGGCTTTGTATGAATGAACAGCTTCGTTTTTTCTCTATCATACTCAAGGCTGCTCATAAACTCAATCGAAAAAAAAGAGAAGGCAGACTGCTTGCATGTGAAAGAGTTATACGTTTAGATTTATGAAATCAAGTTGCGAATATGAAAGTTTTGGTTGAAATCATTAAATCCTAATCAAAAATACCGTGCTATGATAATAAAAAAGCGCTTACATAAGCTTGTTAAGTAAGCGGAAAGGGGGGTCTGCTGTTTCCTATTGGATTGAGGAGCTAGAATGCAGTAGCGGTTTCTCAGTAAAAATCTAAACGATTAACAAGGAGGCTGTTTTGTGATAAAGAAGAAATGGAGAACGTTAACGGCTAGACGGACCATAGCTTTATTTTCAGCAGTAGCACTAATAGCGGGGTTGTTTAGCCCATTAATCGGGAAGGCATGGGGGGCAGAAGCGGAGAATGGCGGCTTGCAGGTGGAGATCGGCGAATATGGCGAAATCAGCTCGCTGAAAATCAAAGGCGATTTATACCCGACGGAATATGTGATGAACAAGACGGTGGCGCCAGAGCAAAATACAGCCGATCATCAATGGATGGGCGAGCTCATGTTTACGTACCGTTTGGGCGATAACGGCCAATGGAAGGAAGTGTCGACCAATCAATCGGGTGATGTGAGGCATATCGCAAGAGACGGCAATGTGACAACCGTGACGTATGCGGGGTCGCAAAATGCTGGCGGCATAAAGGATTTCACTTTGGTGGAAACCTACACGCTGGAGGAGCATGGCACGCTAAACTGGACCATTAATCTGACGAATACGAGTGGGCAAAAGCTGGAGATCGGTGATTACGGCGTACCGCTTCCGTTCAATGAGCAGTGGCAGTATGGGGATGCGATTTATGAAACGCGGGTTGTCAGCCACTCCTTTGTCGGCAATAACAGCTCGTATATGACGGCAAGCCGTCCAAGCGGACTAGGCTCCTACCTGCTGATGACACCGGATGCTCAGACGAAGGCTGGATTTGAATATCAGGATCGGTGGCGGCAGGAGGAGCGCCCGAACAGCAAATGGACGGGAGAAAGCGGCAAGTGGATAGAAGGGCTCAATGTCTATTACATCCACTCCAATGTGATCAAGAAGACAAACCGCGGCTATTTGCCGAATACGAGCCTTATTTTGGAGGCGGGAGCAGGCAATCAGTACGGCTTTAATTTTCATGCTGTAGCTGATGAGCACCAAATGAAGCAGAAGCTGTATGAGGAAGGACTGATTGATGTCAGCGTCGTCCCTGGCATGATCGTTCCTACCAATCAGAAAGCGAAGTTCGATTTGCGTACGAAGCAGACGATTAACTCCGTTAAGGATGAAGCGGGCAACGATATTCCGCTGGTGGAGAGTAAGGCTGGCGATCATCATATTTACGAGCTGCAAATGACAAAGCTGGGGCCGAACGATATTACGGTCAGCTATGGGGATGGGCTCAGCACCGTTTTGCAATTTTATGCCATATCTCCAATTGATGAGGCTTTGGCAGCGCACTCCGAATTTATGGTGGATTCGATGCAGTGGCAGGCGCCAGGAGAGCTTCATGACAAAGTATTCGACGACTGGATGATGAATACGAAGAAGAGGATGGGCAATTTCAACGGCTATTGGGGCTGGGGCGACGATTGGGGACTGACGCACGGACAGTTTCTGGCGGAGAAAAATGCTCTTGATCCAGTGGCGCGCGAGGTTAAGGCGGTCGACGAATATTTGGAGACGGCGATTTGGACAAATTTAATGAACGGCCATCATGAGGATTATTTGATTCATGACTTTTTGATGCCGGAGCCGAATACGACGCCGACCTATCGCGGTTACGCGTATCCGCACATTTACAATACTTTCTTCAGCATGTATAAAATTGTCAAGGAATATCCGGGTCTCATCGACTATGAGCATGATGCAAATACGTATTTGCTGCGGGCCTACAATATTATGAAGGCGCTCTATGAAGGGCCGGTTGCCTACAACTGGAATACGGGATTAATGGGCGAGCTGACGACGCCGGCGATTATTCAAGCGCTGCAGGATGAAGGTTATGTCGTCGAAGCGAACGATATTATTGGGAAAATGGCAACGAAATATAACAATTTTAAAAATACGAAATATCCATACGGCTCGGAATACAGCTATGACAACACGGGCGAGGAAGCGGTCTACACCCTTGCCAAAATGCAAAACAATAATTCGGCCGAGCAGCTCAAAGCCCAAGAAATGATGTCCAAAATTAATGACAAAACACGGGCATCGCGCGGCCATATGCCGGTGTGGTATTACTACACCGACCCAGTGACGATTACGGGCGAAAACTGGTGGAATTTTCAGTACACTGTTTCGCTAGCCGGTTACGCGATGGATGACTGGATTCGCTATCAATCCAGCAGCAATCGGGAAGTGGAGCAGCGGCTTTCTTATGCGGCGAAAATCGCCAACATTGGCTCGATCAACACAGGACAGATCAGTGACGATCCAGCTAACTATGGCGCTTCGGCATGGACGTATCAAGCGGAGAAGGGCAATCTCGGCACGCTTGGACATGGCGGCGGGGCATCGCTGCCCCTGCTTAATGGCTGGAGAGGCATGACGGGAGAATCGGACCTTGGCTTGTTCGGCGCCCTGCAAATTTTAAGCGCGGACGTTGCGGTTGATCCGATTTTTGGACTGACAGGGTATGGAGCGAATGTGACCGAGGATAGCGGTTCTTATTCAATTGAGCCCATCGATGGGCTTTATAAGAAAATAAACCTGATTACCGAAAAGCTGTATTTGACGCTTGAGCGAGACCAGTTTACACATGCAGTGCTGTCCAAAACCAAGGATGCGGCTGCGCTGGATATTAAAAATCTGACGCCGGGTACGGCGCATCAAGTTAAACTGATGCTGGAAGGCTTGAAGCCAGGAGCCTATGCTGTAACAGTGGATGGTCAGCCAGCGGGCAAGCTGAATGCTTTTGGCACGAAAGCCGTTCTCGCGATAAATGCGCCAGCAGCCGCAAATTATACGGTCGAGCTGAGCGAAACTTCGCCAGATCCGAATACAGCGCCAACGGTTCATGCGGGCGACGATCAATCCATTCATCTATATGATGATCTGGTGCTGAAAGGCAGCGTGGAGGATGACGGCCTACCGGCTGGAAAGCTCACTGTGCAATGGAGCATGGAATCCGGCCCTGTGGGCGGCGAGGTGGACTTCGGCTATGCGACCTCGGCTGTTACAACAGCCCAGTTTAATGAGCCGGGCGACTATGTATTAAAGCTAAGCGCAGATGATTCGGAGCTGAGTGCCAGCGATACGGTAAGCATTACCGTAAATCCGCCAGCAGCCCTTCCCGAGATTATTGCGAGCTATAACTTCAATGAGGCGTCAGGTACGATTGCCGCCGATTCCTCTGGCAGCGGAAATGATGCTTCCCTTAAAGGCACATCGTCGTGGGCAAGCGGCCGCTCAGGCAATGCTGTCAAAGTGGGCGGTACGGAAGGTTATGTGCTGCTGCCGGACAATGTGCTGGGACTTACGGAGAAAATAACGGTTGCGGCTTGGGTGAAGGCTGATCAATTGAATGATTACTCCCGATTGTTTGATTTTGGCACAGGAACGCAATCCTATATGTTTTTGGCACCGAAGGTAGGCTCCTCTATGCAATTCAGCATAACAACGGGAGGTAACCAGCCGGGAGCAGAGCAATCGATTACCGGACCGGCGCTGACAACGGGCGAATGGCGACATGTAGCGGTAACGCTGGATGGTCCGCTGGGCATTTTGTACGTGGACGGTGTAGAGGTTGGACGCAATGATCAAATGACGTTAACGCCGAGAAGCCTCGGCAAAACGAAAAATAACTATATCGGCAAATCGCAGTATAGCGATCCTTATTTAAATGCCAGCATTGATGATTTTCAGCTGTTCAGCCGTGCATTAACGGCTGTGGAAATTGCGGCAATGGTTGCTCCGCCAGTTGATGAAATCGAACGTTTTGAGGAGGTACAGGTGTCCACTCCAGTGGATGTAGCTCCGAAGCTGCCAGCATCGGTAAAGGTTTATTTGAAAAATGGCAGTTCCATTGATGCATCGGTGAGATGGAATGACATCCAGCCGGAGCAGTACGCGGAAGCGGGCAGCAGCTTTACGGTAAAAGGCTTCGTTATTGGCACAAGCCTAGAAGCGACCGCAACCGTAACGGTAATGGCCCGAGAGATTCAAGGTTATCCTTCGCTCGTTGTCCGCTACAATTTCGATGAGACGGAAGGGACAGTCGCACAGGATGCCACTGCCTCAGGATTAAATGGCGCGATTAATGGGGAATTAGGCTGGGTAAGCGACGGGCATGCCGGAGGAGCCTTGCAGTTTAACGGCGTTTCCGGCAACTATGTAGACGCAGGTAATAGTGCGGCCTTGCAGCCGAGCAGCTTGACACTGTCTTATTGGATTAAACGGACGGAAAATATGAATGACCGTGAAAATGTGCTGCTCTGGTTCAAGCCGGAAAGCAATTATGCGGGCAATGGCTTTTTCTTGACCTACAATGGCAATTCGAGTATTTTCTATGTCGATGGCGCTAATGGCTTTTATGTGCGACAGTCGCCGAATGATTTTCTGCCGCTGAATGAATGGACGAATGTCGTCATTACGTTTGATTCCACGACCGGTGAGCGCGCGATTTATAAAAATGGGGTGGCGCAGACGCTTGGCACTGACGGCACGCCGAGGACAATAACCGCTACCGCGGATGTCAAAAAAATCGGTGTATCCGGCTATGGCAACGGGGCGCAGCTGCATGCGGGCCTTGATGATTTCCGGATTTACAATGGGTCGATGACGGCCTCGCAAGTGAAGGGGTTGTATGAGGGCAAAGATATCAAGAGCGTAGATCAAGCAGCGGCAGCTACGACCGTTGGCACTGCGCCTAGCCTTCCGGCAAGCGTTCAGGTTACGTATGAAAACGATGCGATTGGAACCGCTTTTGTCGTCTGGGATGCAATAAGCGCTGAGCAATATGCAGCGGAAGGAAGCTTTACTGTTGCAGGTACGGTGGATGGAACCTCGCTTCGTGCGGAATTCGTTGTGACGGTGACGGCAGCACCGGTTGAACCGACGCCGACGCCGACACCAGCACCAACCGATACGCCTGTGACACCGACCCCTACGCCAGTGCAAACCGATACACCGGTGACGCCTACGCCGACACCAGTGCCTACGGGTTCGCCTGTGACACCAGCACCATCAACGCCGAGTCCAGCTGCACCGTCGACTGTAACGCCAACATCGTCGCCGTCAGCAGCCCCAATACCGGCTGCGAATCAAGTGGTGACGAGCAATGAGCTGGCAAGCAGCAACGGCGAGCCAGTGAAGCTTCAGCTTGCCGCTGGCAAGAGCAAGCTTGTGCTTCCTGCCAATGCGGGCATGTTGCTGGGAGCTTCTGCGCTTCGTGTAGAAAGCAGCGGAGTCGTGCTTGAAATTCCAGCAAGCGTGCTTGCGGATTTGGCGAAGCTTGTTGGGGCAAATGAAGCTGCGACAGCGCAAATTATATTGTCTTTGGATAGGCTGGAGCAGAACGTTCAATCCGGCAGACTACAATCGTCTGGAGAAGCTTACGCGTTTACTCTGCTGATCCTTACAGCAAGCGGGGCAGAGAAGAAGCTGCCCAATTTCTCCTCACCTGTAAGTATTCAATTGAGCTATAATGCGAGCGCGAATGAAGAAAATCTGCTGGGCATTTACTGGTACAATGAAAGCGAGCAAAAGTGGGAGTATGTCGGCGGCAAAATCGATAAGGCTGCCAAGCAAATCAGCACCTCCGTGTCTCATTTCAGCAAATATGCGGTCATGTCTTATGAATCAGCGTTCAGCGATGTGCCTGCTTCACACTGGGCATATGATGCGGTCCGTTCATTAACAGCCAAGCATATCGTCTTCGGGCTTTCGAATGAGCGGTTTGCCCCGCAAAAAACGACGACTCGCGCTGAATTTACAGCGATGCTCGTTCGGGCACTCAATCTTAATAGTGATGCGGCTGGCACAGCGAGCCCTGAGCAAAAGTTTGCTGATGTATCACCTGACAACTGGTTTTATGATGAGGTAGGCGCAGCAGTAGCTGCCAGACTTATTCAAGGGAAGGATGCCCAGACGTTCGCTCCAAATGAAGCACTGACCAGAGAACAAATGGCCAGCATTATGGCGAGGGCTTGGGTGTTGCTGAACGATGACGAGCAGCCTGCCGATCAGACAGCTCTGGACTTCACAGATGCAAGCGACATATCGCAATGGGCAAAGCAAGCAGTAGCTGTAGTAACCGAGCTGGAAATAATGAACGGAAAAAATCAAAATCGCTTTGATCCAGCTGCTTCTGCTACACGGGCCGAAACTGCCCAGGCTATTAACAAGCTTCTTCAAAAGCTGGAGTAGCTAGTAAAGATAGCGACTGACGCAATAAAGGAGCCATTCATCAATACGAAGAAGAGCCATCCCGCTTCATAGGGGATGGCTCTCTTTTTGCATGGAATGGGTTCAATTGAAGCTCTATTGCACTTCTGGGCTGATAAACGTCACATTGATTTCCACGATCTCAGAGCGGGAGCCGAGGCGGATCGGCGGTCCCCAGAAGCCAAAACCGGAGGAAACGATCGATTGCAGCTTTTCCTTTTTCAAATAGCCCCAGTCATTCTCGAACACGAGCTGCGTAATGAAATTCGCCGGAAATATTTGGCCGTGATGCGTATGGCCTGACACCATCAGATCAACGCCGAGCTCATCGGCAATATCGAAATCGTAAGGCTGATGCTCCAGCAAAATGAGCGGCTTGGCGGCATCCATGCCTTGAACGAGCTCGCTTAGCGGCGCACGCTCATGATCGGAATGATCCTTGCGTCCAAGCAGGGTGAAACGGTCATCTATGGTAACCGACTCATCATAAAGCACCTGCATGCCGCCTGCTTCAACGGCGTTAATAATGTCCTCGATATGCCCATTGTATTTATCATGATTGCCGAGCGAGGCGTATACACCATATGGCGCTTCGATCGCTGCCATGATTTTATCAATGCCATTGTCCAAATAAGGCCGGATTTGATCATCCAAAATATCGCCGGGAAACAGCACGATGTCGGGCTTCAGCTCATTAATGCGATCGACGAGACGGACGGCATGATCTTTGCCGGACAAAATGCCAAAATGCATATCGGAGGCCATGACGATTTTTAAAGTGTTATTCGCTGAGTCGCCGTCTTGTGCGCCTTTGGGAATCGTAATATCATAAGTGCGGACAACAGGGCTGTAAGCTAGAAAAGAACCGTAGCCAAGCAGTGAAATGAGCAGTACGGGGACGGCGATGCCGGACCATTTGAACACCGACTCGCGCGGCAGCGACGTAAAGCGCAGCAGTCTTGCGATGAGCTGTACGGATGGAATAATGAGCAGTAATAAGCAAAAAATAGCGAGCCAGTACATGCCAATGGCAATTAAAATAGCATTTTGCGAAACCATTGCGACGATAAAGACGCAGGGCAGCGCAGCGGCGACGATTGTATAAATGAGCTTGCGTGACTTCGTATGCAGTGGCTTCAGCCACCGCCAAATGCTCCAGCTTTGATAAAAAACGAGCGAGCCGAAAACGGCAAGCATGACAATACCCATAACAATAAACATGATAGCTCTGCTACTTAAAATATGGACAAATATATCCATATCAAGAATATTCCTTCTTCAACGCGCCTGTTCTCGACAAACTACCGTCTACTAACATTTGATATAGCACTCCAAAGGCTTAAATTCCCGACTAGCCATCGGTACATATCTACATGGACTTGTTTATGCCACTTTATAGATTTTAGCGTTTTTCAGATTCACAGCAGCATTCCTATCTCGATCCATCTCGTTTCCGCAATGATTACAAACATAAATACGATCTGACAATTTCAAGTCCGCTTTCTTATGTCCACAACAACAGCAAAGTTTAGAGGAAGGGTAGAAACGATCAACCATTCTCAATTCAATCCCATTAGCTTTACATTTTACATCGAGTTTAACCTTGAATGGATGGAAGCATTGCTGTGCTACTGCTTTTGCTAAATGCCGATTCTTCATCATTCCTCTAATATTCAAATCTTCAATTGTAATATAGCGTGGTTTTTGCTTTACAATTGTATTAACGGTTTGGTTAATATGATTTTCTCGAATATTTGTGATTCGCTGATGAAGTTTCTGTACCTTCAGAACTTGTTTTTGGATATTTTGTCTAGTAGCAGTTTCCTCCTTTTTGTTTTTAGATTTTTTATTACTTTCGTATTTTCTAGAAAGTTTACGTTGTTGACGCTTTAACGACTTCTCCATCTTTTTCATGTTGAGTGTTTTGTTTATATTTTTAACTGGTTTATTTTGATTGGATAGAATAGCAAAATCTTTAATTCCTAGATCAATTCCAATACCATCACTATAATTAGCATTTGTCTTCTCGATCTGCTCATCTACTAAAACAGACACATAGTATCTTCCAGCTCTTTGCGAGAGGGTTCCACTTTTAATGATTGATTTTGTAGGCAAATAGCCAAACTCTTTTAACTTTACCCATCCAAGTGTAGGTATTTTGATTCTGTGACGTTCGCATGGAATGATCATCTTCGCATCATTCTTAACAAAGTACATCTTAACATCTTGATTCTTTTTCTTTTTGAATCTTGGGAATTTACTTTCGCCTTTAAAGAAACGTTTATAGGCTTTTTCGGCATTCATAACAGACTGTTTCACTGCTTTAGCATAAACCTTTTTAATCCATGAGTATTCAGGATGGCTGGGAATGAACTCATTATTAAGCCATTTAGAGAAATCTATTCCTGACATGAATTTATCGCCATTTTTGTATCTTTCTTGATTATGTGCAAGATAAAAGTTGTAGACAAATCTGCAAACACCGACAGTCTGATTGAAAATTTGTTTTTGTGAGTCGTTTAGTTGAATTTCCGTTTTGTATGACTTCATTTGAATTCATCCTTCATGATTCCATCTTTGAAGTGTCTTTACAAATACATTTAACCATTCAGCGAACTCTTTAGGTTTGTAATTTTTGTTTTCCGTATATACAGTTTATTACTCTTGTATATGTTTATCAACATTATTGCTTACTGTTTAGTAACTCCCTTTTGTGTCTCTGTCTGTGTTTTACTATTTTCTGCTGAAGGCGATGCTGAGGCCGATTAGGCCGAACACGGAGCCTTCGACGATATTCATTTTGCTAGACAGGCGTGGACGTTTGAAAATAAACCGGCGCAGCACATCGGCAAACATGCTGATTAGGATGAAAATAACGATAGCTTGCAGCATGAACACGAGTCCCAGCGCAATCATTTGCAAAGAAGCGTAGCCGCTTGCCTCATTGACGAATTGCGGCAGCAAAGCCAGAAAAAACAAGGAAACTTTAGGATTCAGCATGCTCATGAAGATTCCTTTTTTGTACAAGGAGGCATTCCTGTAATGAATTAAATTGAGGTTTGAACAAAAAAAGCACCTCCTGTATGCTGGGTCTAGGAATGGGATACATTCACTGCCCTTAAAAGGAGGCACTCACTATAAAGAATACTATGAAGCGCAAGAAAAATCAACGGATTGAAAGAATTACCGATTCCACTTTGGTGGTAGGAGCAGACATTGCGAAGAAAACGCATGTCGCTCGAGCAGTAGATTTTCGAGGAATCGAGCTTGGACGAGAATGTTGGTTCCAAAACGACCGGCAAGGAGTTAAGAAACTAGCAGCGTGGATGAAGGAGCTGCAGCGGGTTCATGACAAGACAAATATTGTCCTTGGAATAGAACCTACCGGATACTACTGGTTTCCACTGGCCCAATTCCTTGAACAAGAAGGAATTAAGGTCGTTATTGTGAATCCGCACCACGTGAACAAGAGCAAGAGCTTGAAGACAACTCACCAACGAAGAACGAATACAAAGATGCAAAAGTCATTGCAGACCTTGTTCGCATTGGGCATTACAGTGAACCCAAAATGCCGCAACAAGTGTACGCAGATTTACGAATTCTCATGAATCTGCGAGAGAAAGTTGTAGATGCGTAGGGGCAAGCAGAGCGCCATATTCAGAACTGGCTGTATCGGTTCTTCCCGGAGTATACCGAAGTTAGCACTCCACACGCCAGAAGAAGTCGGTGGACTCTTCGCCTTTTGGCGGATAAGACGGTTTAACTGGGGTACATTGACAATATTTCGTATGAAACGGTGGATCGCATTTTAAAAACGAACTCAAGCCCCATCTTCGTATATGCTGGTGTATTCCACCAAAACAAAATGCCGCATTTGTGGCGGCAATGGCAGAAGTGCTCGAAGTCTATCGTTTGCCCTACTATCCGAATTGTCCCTTGATTTACATGGATGAAAAACCGTATCAGCTGTTGGATGAGGCCCGAAATCCCATCCCGATGAAGCCTGCCAAACCGCTGAAAGAAGATGCAGAATATGTACGTAAGGGAACATGTGGTATCTTCATCTTTACCGAACCACTTGGCGGGTGGCGTCACGTAAGCATACGTTCCCGGCGCACGAGAATCGAATAGGCAGAAGAAATCCACGAGTTGCTTGAGGTCTATTATCCTGATGCCCCCAAAGTACGTTTGGTGATGGATAATTTGAATACTCATGCGATTGCATCGTTATATCAGGCATTTGAGCCCGAAGTGGCTTTAAGTTTGGTGAAACGTTTAGAAATCCATTGCACTCCAAAACATGGAAGTTGGCTGAACATCGCAGAGCTTGAGCTGAGTGTAATGTGACCAGTCAGTACCTTGGCTGCCGAATCCCCTCAGAAGCAGAACTGGCTCGTGAACTTTCCGCATGGGAAAATGAACGCAACGCCTCTCAAAAGGGAGTGGACTGGCAATTTACTACCGAGTATGCTCGAATTAAACTCAAATGATTATACCCACATTTTAAAGACTGATGGAACACTAGAGAGTCTTTTTTATTGCAAATAGTGAATTGTTTTGCCGTACGGTAATCTCAGTTAACTTTAAAATCGGGTAAAAAAAGAGAGTACGTCATCAAAGAAGGAGCCTATTTTATCCGATTATCTTGCTGTGTGGGTTAGAAGAAAAGAATTTGGAAGGATCTACTGTCATTCCGCATCGTGGTCACTCATTACTAAGCAGGTCTTCAACATGGGCTAAAAAATTTGGCGACCGCTCCCCGTTCATTAACGGTTAACGATCGCCAATTCATTGTTTTAATTAATTATTCAATCGGTGAGCGACAAATTTCCAGGATTGTTCCTATCAAGTCTTGCTGTGATACAAGTATTGTTTCCGAATCTTCCCGTCTTTTTAATTCAACTAGACCTTCTGCTACTTGTTTTCCTACAGTAATTCTTAAAGGAACACCAATTAAATCTGCATCTTTAAGCTTAACACCAATTCGTTCATCTCTGTCGTCAAATAATACCTCTATTCCATTACTTAATAAATTTTGATATATATCATTCGAGATAAGTCTTTGTGTTTCATCCTTATTTGAAACGGTAATAATATGCACTAGAAATGGTGCAATACTGGATGGCCAAACGATTCCGTTATTATCATGATTTTGCTCAACAATCGCCGATAATATCCGAGAAACACCGATTCCGTAACAGCCCATAACCATTAATTGTTCTTTACCAGAAGAATCCAAGTATTTCGCACCGAGCTTTTCACTATATTTTTCGCCTAATTTGAAAACATGTCCAACTTCAATTCCCTTATGAAACTCTAGATCATGGTTGCACTTCGAGCATATATCACCAGTAGAAACATTGCGAATATCATAAACATTAACCAGATTAAAATCTCTATCTGGTTTAACATGCCTATAATGATATTCAAATTCATTAGCACCGGATAGTGCATTATCCATATTTGCGACCTCTTTATCAATCCAAATTGGAATATTTAGATCTACAGGTCCTAAATAACCGAAAGGTAAATCGTCAAATAATAGATCTTCAGCAAGCTCTAACTCTTCACATGACAAAACATTTTTCAATTTAATTTCATTGACTTCATGATCTCCTCGAATCAATACCGCAATATACTGATTATCAGCTTTGTAAATCAATGTTTTGATAATATTCCGTTTATTTACACCGGTCAGGCTCTCTAATTCCTCGATGGTCTTTACTCCGGGTGTGTAAAACTTTTCAATTGTCGCCGTTACCACATTATTAGACTCTGCTCCTTTCACGCCGGACACAGCTTTTTCTAAATTAGCAGCATAACTGCAATAAGAGCAAGACACTATAGTATCCTCTCCAATATCGGCGAGAGCCATAAATTCGTGGGTCCCCCCTTCACCACCTATAGCCCCCGCATCAGCTTCTACTGCTTTATAGTTCAACTTCAATTTATTAAATATTGCAGTATACGCATTAAACATTTTCCAATACGATTTATCTAAGCTTTCCCAATCTAAATCAAACGAATACGCATCTTTCATCAAGAATTCTCGACCTCGGAGTAATCCGAAACGCGGTCTGCGCTCATCACGAAACTTTGTTTGAATTTGATATAGTATAAGAGGCAGTTTTTTGTAAGTATAAACCTCGTTTTTTACCAGAGTAGTAACGACTTCTTCATGTGTAGGGCCAAGTACAAATTCACGTCGATGCCGATCGTTTAACCGAATCAATTCAGGTCCATAAACTGAATATCTCCCAGACTCATGCCATAGTTCCGCAGGTTGCATCGCAGGCATCAATATTTCTTGAGCCCCAGCTTTATCCATCTCATTTCTAACAATATTAACTACTTTATTTAATACTTTAATACCGAGTGGTAGATAAGTATAAATTCCTGCTGCTAATTGTCTGATATAACCAGCTCTAAGCAGAAGCTGATGACTCAAAACCTCAGCATCAGAAGGAGCCTCTCTTAAAGTGGGAACAAAAAAGTTAGATTGGCGCAATATTATCCCTCCATATAATAAATAGTATTTTATGCAGACCAAAAATGATCAAATATAATTAACTATATCGGGACATACTTTTCAAGTCAAGTTTATATTTGTCTATGATAACAGTATGGATGAAAAACATTGAAAGTAAACCTGAATTACGAAAGCATAGTCTCATAAAATTATAAAAAAGTGCCTTGGTCTTTGGTAGAATGCACTAGCGTTGCATTAATGTTATCTGAATCTTCATAAATTTCTGCCATAACTACTTTTGTGCATAAAAAAATCCTTTACAATAGATGGGAGAGGTAGAACCTGTCCATTAATCCATTGAAAAGGATATCAGCATGGACAATCATACTTTATTATCTTCATTTGGTAAATGGCTTGCGCCAATCTGTACAAAAACGTTCACAACTGCGGTGACCGAATGCCAGCAGGACAAATATACGAAGAAGCTGACGACCACTGCCTATCTCAAGTTGTTTCTGCTTGCGCAACTGCAAAACCGCGAAGGCTTGTGACACATCGCTGACGATGTCTTGTGTGAAGATTTACAGCGTGAGCTCGGCCTGACTTCAATCTCGGCTTCGCAGCTCAGCCGCAAACACAAGCAGGTTGACCCTGAGTTATTGCAACAGGTGTTCGAACGGCTGGCTAAGCTTGCGTTGTCACGCCAAGGCCAAGTCGCTCATCAGCACAAGATCAAAATCTTCGACTCAACAACCGTGACGTTATGTCTGCAGAAATTTAAATGGGCCGAGTTCCGCAAGACGAAGGCAGGCATCAAAATACATATGCGACTGGCCTTTCCAAGTGAGCAAGAGGTTGTCCCGGAGAAGGCAACGGTGACCGTAGCCAAGAAAAATGATCGCACGCAGATGAATGAACTCGTTCATGAGCCGGGCGTAACCTACATCTTTGATCGTGGATATATCGACTATTCGGCTTTCGATCGCTACTGCTTGGACGGTACTTTTTTCGTCACACGGCTGAAAAAGAATACGCATATCGAGCCGCTGGAGGAACTCGCTGTCCCCGGAGGCAGTCTCGTCTCGGCCGATTGGCGTGTCCGAATGGGCTCCCAGCAGAAGAAGATGAAACATGTGCTACGGATGATACAGACGCAAGACTCGGAAGGCAATCTGCTCTTTCTGGTAACGAACCGCTTCGATCTGACTTGTGATGAAATCAGCGAAATGTATCGCAATCGCTGGGCGATCGAAACGTTCTTCAAGTGGATTGTACCGAGTCGAAGAAGACATTATGGATCAGGGATGATTTTAGCCAGCCCCATAATTCTTCAACCATGTTCAAATTCGGACTATACGGTGGCAAGTATACCAAGGTGAGCTTAGCTTGATTTTCCTTTAAAAAAGGCTGGATGAGATCTGCGTGATGGATTCGTACATTGTCCAAAATCATCACGATTCGATCACTTTCATACTTTTCCATCACTTGTTCCAAAAAGGATAAGAATTCTTTGGCGGTGTACTGTTCTTCTTGCAAACAAAATACTTCGCCAGATTCATAATCCAGAGTTCCGATCAGCTTCGCTCCCCAATGCTTGCCGTAGGTGGGAATGATTTTTTTGTCCCTTGGGAAACCAGGTACGAGAGATCGCTTGGTAATCCCTAATCATAGACTAATCGTCAAACAGAATCCGGTCGCTGTGTCCATCGAGGAGTTTTTTTAACTCCTGAAAGGTTCCTTTGAATTCTTCTTGTTTCTGTACGTCTGTTTTAATAAGCGTATAGGTCGGTTTCGTAAAGCTAAGCCCCAAATGGTACAGCAAATCTCGCGTTCCTTGATCCGTAGGCGTTTGATTCGTTACGACTTCATACAACTGTTGCTCTTGCTCAGCCGTCAACAAGCTATTTCGTCCGGGTGGATGTCCGATTTGGAGACCCAACACGCCTTGTTCCCGATAAGTTTTTCTGTAGTTATACAAGGTAGCTAATGACCGTCCGGTCACTTCCGAAATTCAGTACGATTCGCCAAGCAATAGCATATGGATCGTCTGATACCTTACATGCATCCGTAGATCCTTGTTTATTTTCATCGCAGCCTTGATTTCTTGAATCGCTGCTTCTTTTTGTTCTTCTGTCACACCCACTCGTATGCTCATTTCGATTGTCTCCAATATTTTAATGATTGAAGACTATTATACAGGATCTATTTATTTTTCGCTGAATGTATAGCAGAATACTTATCTATAATGCCTAGCAACTATCCAATCATCCAGTATTTTATTATAGATATTCAATTCTTCTTCTTTAAAAAATATTGATTGCTCACGCTCACCTTTTCCTGTATCAGAACAATGTAAAACACTCCTTGATGGATGAGAAGCGAAATAATACCTGATTGTACCAGCAACATCAAACTTCCCCTGTAAGTCAGTTACAGTTTGGGCAGCATCCACTCCTACTTGCCCTTCTAATGCTATTGCTACAACTGGTCCATCCAAGCAACAATCAATTATAACCGAATAATGGGGTTCATGATGCAAATGACCATAGAGGTCTTCAATTTGCTTCCTTGTCGCAGTGAGCATTTTTAGTCCAATTATCTTTAGCCCTTTATCTTCTAGCATTGCGATAATTTTTCCGATCAAGTTTCTTTGTATAGCTTCCGGTTTTAATAAAATAAATCCTCTCATTAGTCACCTCTGTCTAACCATATATTTTTCTTACTGCGTCTTCTATCGTAGGTTCTTCTAGTTTAATATCTCTTACTTCAGCAAGATTAGCGACTATTTTAATTGCTTGGCCTTGGGTTATAGTATCCTTCTCAAACGCAATCCATTTCCTTTTACCTTCTTCATTAATAATTCTCAAACGAGAGTCCAATTTATCTGGATGGACATTGATTTCATCCATGTAGTCGACCACAATAATGTAACCATTACCATAATGCTTTTTAAACTCTTCGATTTTTCCGTCAAAAAGTAACTGGCCTTTATCAATTGTGATAATCCTATTACATATCGCTTCAATATCATCCATATCATGAGTAGTAAGTAAAACAGTTGTATTCTTTTTTTGATTTATTTCTTTTATGAAGTTCCTTATCTTTTTCTTAACAATAACATCCAGTCCAATAGTAGGCTCGTCTAAGTACAAAATGTCCGGATCATGTAGCAACGCTACTACCAGTTCAGCTCGCATACGTTGACCTAAACTTAGCTGTCTTACCGGCGTTTTAATGAACCCAGCCATATCAAGGAGGTCAACATAAAACTCAATATTTTCTTGGAATCTTGTGTTTTCTATCCTATAGATTTTTTTGAATATTTCAAAGGTTTCATTCATGGGCAAATTCCAAAAAAGTTGTGTTCGTTGGCCAAAAACAGTACCTATCATTTTTGCATTCTCCTTGCGATTTTCCCAAGGCCGATTTCCATTTACTAGAATTTCGCCTTCGGAAGGGACAAGAATTCCTGATAACATCTTTATAGTTGTTGATTTTCCGGCTCCATTTGGTCCAATATAACCTATAAGTTCTCCTCGTTGGATGTTAAAAGAGAGATTTTGAACAGCTTTTTTGATAGTTGACTCACGATGAAATAATGAAACTAATGATGGGAGCAAACCACTTTTTTTCTCGTAAACTTTAAAATGCTTAGAAACTCCATTAACTTTGATAAGCGACATATAGCCTCCTATGATCCAGTACTTTTATAATTGTTTATACCGAACATCCAAAAACGATAGGCGAGATAAATACAGAACACTCCAACAATTGGAGTAGCAAGCTCAAAAACAGGATGAAAAAATACTGACTCTTGCTTTTCTTTCAAAAAAAATTGAACTGGATAAAAATTTATAAATGCATAAGGGAGAATAAATGTCAGGAGTACCTGAACATAATTGTTAAAAATAGTTATTGGATATCGAATGAAACTTTTTAATTGAAAGAAAAAGATATCTTTAAGTCCTCCACTTTCAACAAACCAGAAGGAGGGGACAGAAGTAAGTATAAATCCAGCACCTTGAATTAAACTTCCGCCTATTAGAACTACTAACAAAAAGAAGATACTAGTTAAGCTCCAACTAATCCCCAGTTTTGAAAAAGATAATATGATGACAAGTATTGAAAGAAGCAAATGGCTCAGATAACCACTATTAAACTCCCGACATATTAAATAAAAAAAACTATTAATTGGTTTAGTAAGAACTTCATCAAAACTACCAGTTTTGATCATAGAAACTAACTGATTACTCGGACTGAAAAAAAAGAATCCTGCAATAGCATATGATCCAAGGTTAAGCGCGTATAATAAAATAACTTCATAGGTTCCCCAGCCGTTGATAGACTTAAAATGCTCGAGTAACACCCATACAAGAACAAACTCGGCGCCATATGCAGCTATTTGAGCAAATGCTCCTACAAAAAAAGCTTTTCTATACTCAGCCACTTCCATAATTCTTAGCTTAATGAAAGAAAGATAAAGACCAAGATACATTATCTTCACTTACCCCCCATGAACGACCACTTTCCGTTCTACATTACTCCATACGAATCTTTCGATAATAAACAGAACAAATAACCAAAAAATCTGGACACCAATTTTATTGATGGAATCAGATATAGTATAATGTCCTAGAAAAATTGAGATTGGCTCAAAGAAAATATACTTAAAAGGTAGCCAATTACAAATCGTCTGTAGCCAATTTGGATAAAACCAGAGTGGTACAGTAGATCCTGAGAACAACTCAAATAATGCCCCTAAATAAAACTGAAGATACCAAGTAGAATGAAGCCAGAATGCAGAAAGTCCAACAATATAGTGAATACTAAAAGCAATTAGAACCCCTAAGCAAACACTTATAATAAATATCAATAAATTAATCATTTCGGGTAATACTGGTTGATCATAAAAAAATAAAAATACAATCGCTGCAGGTAAGGACACGAAAAGTGCTTTAAAGACATTATTACCTAGATCCTCTGCTAGTAGATACAACTTAAAACTAATTGGTTTAGTAAAATCGGATACTATCGCGCCTGATAAAACTCGTTCAGCTATCTTGTTGCCAACCCCAAACCTTGTTAATGAAAGCAAAAAGATTGATATTAAAATGTACATAAGCATTTCACTTAGTAATATCGAGTGCTGAATACCATCATTTTTGTACAATGATTTCCAAACACTGATTTGTACGATCAGAGATAACATCGTTGCAAGTATCGAAATGTAGAAATCGAATCTATATACATATTTCTCCTTAAAGGATTTTAAGAAAAAACTCCAGTATAACAAGACTTCTCCACGTCCTTAATGTTTATTTATAAATACGGGAAATAATGAACTGCGAATATCGTCTGGATCTTTTTTCTCAAAAAATAATATTAACGGCAGTGTCTGCGAAGTTAATATCTCAGGGTATTCATCGCCGTTAATCTTAACTGATAATGATGAAATATTCTCGTCCTCTGTGTAAGTCATCACATTAGTAATTCGTTCTCCAGTAAAAATCTCCCTATAAGTGCCGAAATTTAACATTATCATATCGTTATTCGATAATTTTGTATTAATCATATGAAGCTCGAATTGTATATCTTCTTCCCACGTGACTTGCACAGCAACTTCAAGTTTCTGACCTGTTGTTCCCTCATAACCAATTAAGCTATACTCTTCATTTTCATCTTTGTTTTGATATAAAAAGGATGATTTTATTATTGTATTCTTCATTTCCCTGACTATATCATCTAAAACGATTGTTTTTAATAAATTATTTGTTTGATTATTATTGATCCACGTATTGAAATGCCACAGAAGCATTTGAGGAAATCCTGGTTTCAGTTGTCCCATTAGAATTTCAAAAGGATTGTGACCATACAACTTATTCATTACTTCACCGACAAAATCGAGCAATTGTAAAGCGTTATATTTTTCTGCAAGCTTGTAAACTCGACTAATATTAGTTTTTTTTAGAATCTGTACAATTTCAACAATCTGAACTAGTGGTACTGGTGGTAAAAAATCCAGGAATGAAATATAATCTTTAAACAGATTGTTACATAGAATTAGGATTGCCATCTCCATACTTGGAATAGCCAAATTTTTATGAATGTAAATGCAATTTTGGACCAAATCTTCATATCGAATCTCATTTACAATCTGAATACTCTCGCTTGTTTTTAAATTAAGTATATTTAATTGCGTATCCCATATATCTACAGGATACTGATAAATAGGATACAATTTATGAATATCTACATTTAGTGAGTCTTTCACTAATTCTGAAAACTCATGGCCTGTTTCAGATTTAACCTCGAAGAATCCATGGGTTATAAGTTTATCGCGGAGTATGACATAATCTTTCGCAAACAAATCCATGTCACTACTTGCTCGAATAGGTGTTTCTCTGTCCGTTAATAAGTATGCAGTAAAACCTTTAATAATTATTAATGTAGACTCATATTCTTCAGAAAATGAAGTCAAAAAACTATATTGCTCTTCAAATCTTTTTCTAATTTGTCTAGCGAGTGATTCAGCTTTTGAATATATTTTGTCTGAACACCATAATGGTTTCTCTTGTTTGATTTTTTCAAAAAATCTAGTCTCTAATTTGTGTCCAACAATATATTTAAATAGTAATTCCTCATTAATATCGTTCATGCTGATGAAAGGGCTTTCTGATAAATCCAGAGTCCAACTTAGTATTTTTGATTCGTTCACAGTATCTCTCCTTAACAGAATTTTAATCTTTGGAAATACGGGTCAGCTAGAAGATAATGTTTGAGCCTGATATTAAAGTCAACTATTTTTTCCCGTTCTTCCTCATAGCGAAATAACTCGAGATAATGCTTTATGTTGCTTTCCCATATCCTTGGTTCAATATTATACTTTACTTTAATATCTGACCAAATTGGTAATAACCATGTGTGATAGTGAGGATCATTGCTTTTTTCCTCAAGATAGATATGGGCTCTCTCAATTGAGAATAATTTCCTCATTGCATTGCGCAGAATAAATGTGCAAACACCAATTTGCTCAGCAGTTTCCTGGTCGACATCTGCCAAGGAGTTTATATGATCACGTAAACTCAGAATATAAAAACCAGGAACAGGGAATTCAGCGTCTTGTCTTATCGCGAATTTCTGGTTGCTAACCACAGGTTTTAAAATTTCTGGAAATGATTCAATGTTTTTTTCTAAATAACAACCCCTGCATATCTCTCCTACGACTTCAAAACTACTTCCATCCAAAAACTTATACTCTTTCTTTTTTAAAAGGCTCACTTATAATCCTCCTATGCTTATTGGTTCTATTCTATTTAGTTCTCTAATTTTTTTTAATACAAGCCTTGCAGCATTTTCGTCATGAATATTACCAATAATGAGTCTTTCATTATTAACGTCATCTGCTCCCCATGAATAATTGTTATCTTGTTTTGGAACCCACACAACACCTTCTCCATCAATCAATAGATATTGATTCTTCCTATTTTTTCTTGATTTAAACTGAATATCAATGGACGCATTGCCATTAGTAAATTGCTTTAGATCATCTTCGACCTTTTTATAAGTTTCATCTAAAATTTCATATTTATCCTTGTTTTTAAAGCCACCGGGACCGATCGGCATGTACTGAAATAATTGCCACTTGGTAATATGGGGGTAATCAGAAATAATAGAATATATATTTAAAATATCACTTTGGTTTTCTTTATTCACAACTGTATTAATACAAATATTTGTTGTTTGATATTTAGACAAGACTTCAATAATCGATTTAACCTCATCAACCTTTAAGCCTCTTCTAAAGTGATTCATTATTTTATCGGTTGAACCATCAAAAGGGATCCCTATATTATCTATGTATGGCAAAATAGTTTCAGGATTCGCTTGTGAAACAATTTCTCTACCTATTACAACATCTCTTATTAAGGAAAGTCCGACCGTATCTAAATTGATTATCAGACCCAGTTGCTTAAGGCTTTTCAAAATATACCCCATATCATGCCGGGCCAGCGGTTCTCCGCCTGCCATTGTAACTTTTTTTATGTGTACGTTTTTTTTTATGTCCTTGATAAAAGCAATTAGCGACTCGGTGTTGTAATCTTTATTACTAAAATAGTTATAGCAGCCGGGGCACCTGACAAAACATTTGTTTCCACCACTTAAAATGATACTTCTAAAACTGGTTAACATCTAAAGCCTCCTGGGTAGTTATAATTTGGAAATCAAAATGATATAAAATTCATTGTATCCCAACCCATTTCAAGAAAATACCCTATAAAATAGACTTTTTTTCATATAATAATTATACTAGGCATTGAAAAGTTCTACACCACTAACAAACCAATGAATCCTCGTCAACATGTGAAGTAACCTGCTTGGATTTAATTATTTTCGTTATGGCTAAATGCGGATTTTGAGCAAACAGGCGAAAAATAGACTTGCGGAAATAAGCGGCAACGGTGGCCTCGGACACGACAGTATGAGAGGGGGTTCGCAGGTAGCGGAAAAACAGGCCCGGCGTCGTCCTGAAAAGCGCAAAGCGACCAGTTGCAACAGCCCCATCGCAATGCACTGGTACCTGACAAAACCTTCAATCGATTGAATCGTTTGTTCAACCCGACGTTGATCCTGTTTGTTTTTTTACTGCTTCGAGCGGGTGGGCTGAACCCTTTTTCAAAAACCGGTTCAATTTTGGCATGGACTTGCTCCAGAAACGATAGCCGAAAGCGCCGATGGCCGGCTTCATTTCCCGGAACGTGCACTCGATCTTGAAGCGATAACCGTACAAGCCAATGATATCTGTAGCCGTCAAGCAGAGATCCGTACTGACCAAAATGGAGTAGCGACCCTGATGAACTACCAGCACAAAGCGTAATTCCTGATACCATCCCTGTCCCCATAGCAGATCCAGAACTAGAAACTGAACCTCCTTTTCTTTGCCATACATGAGGAACGTTGGCAGTTTGAAAGTCGGTAGCGCGAATCTTAAACAACGCTTTCAGTTTGACCGCCTTGCCTTTTTTCGACGGTCGGCCACGGCCGGGCTTCTTGGTCGTAGGCCACTGCGTTAGACTTGGCTTTCGTCACCAGATGCATCCTGGCATCGGAGGCGAGGTGGCACGCCTGCAAGCGTTCCAGGGCCTGAATCGACAAGAAGTACCGATCCAGAAGCAGCAGTGCTTGACCGAAGTCTTTCGCAGCCTCAAACCCTTGTTCAATCATCTGAACCACATGGGAAGGCGTCGATTCGCGACTCCATCCGCAAGCTGGAGCAAGAGGGATTGATCGTTGGTAAAAAAGTTGTCACGCCGACGGAAGGCGATTTGCGCAACCGATTTCAGGTTCGAATGCTGCTTGAAGGGCATGCAGCCCGCAGTGCGGCAACATTTCTTCCGGACCATCAGCTGGCAGCGCTGCGTGAATGTGTTGTAATTGGGCAGACGGGTGAGCTGGAAGAAATTATGAAGGCGAATGAAGCATTCCATGATATTATAGTGAAAGCAAGCAACAATCCGGTCATGGTGCAAATTATTGACCAGATGCAGTCCATTATTTATCTTTTCCGCCGTACGGTCGTTTATTACAATCGTCCCTTTCTTATAGATGAACACATGAAAATATATGAAGCGATCGAAGCCAGAGACGGCGAGCTTGCCGAGCGGCTGATGAAGGAGCATTTGCAGGCTGATCTGGAGTTTTGCTTGCATCTGATGAGCTCGACCCGCACGATTTAGAAATACGGAGGAATGTGAAATGAACCATTCGTCAGATGAGCAGTGGCTGGAGTGGGTAAAACGGGTTCAAGCACTCGCGCAAAATGGGCTTGCCTATTCGGAAAATGCTTTCGATATCGAGCGATATGAGGAGCTTCGCGCTATTTCGGTAGATATGCTGGCATTTGCTACCGGCATGAAGCGGGATCAGCTCGCGTTAACTTTCGCCAGCGATACGGGATATGCGACGCCGAAGGTCGGCATTCGCGGCGTTGTGTTCCAGGATGAGCAGATTTTAATGATCAAAGAAAAGCAGGATCAGGCGTGGGCGCTGCCGGGAGGCTGGGCGGACGTTGGCATTTCTCCATCTGAGGTGGCGGTAAAGGAAGTTTGGGAGGAATCCGGCTTCAAAGTCAAGCCAAAGCGGCTGCTGGCGGTGCTGGACAAAAAGAAGCACGAGCATCCACCGGATATTTATCATATTTACGATCTGTTTATTGAATGTGAAATCATTGGCGGAGAAGCGGCGGTTGGACCGGAGACGACTGACGTTGGTTTTTTCGCAGAGGATGCGCTTCCTCCATTATCCGTGCAGCGCAATACGGAGCGGCAGATTAAGATGATGTTCGAATTTTTGAAGCAGCCGGATAAGCCGGTTGTATTGGATTAATCGTAATAAGGGCAGCCTTGCCAGTAGTGTTTAACTACTAGCGAGGCTGCCCTTATTTGATAGGCTGGTTGCAGCGATTAGATTAGTTTTTAGACAGGAGATTGTACAACACCTGTGCTACCTGAGCGCGCGAGGAGACCGTTTCAGGGTTGATTTTGCCACCTGATCCCGTAATGATTTGTTGATCGGCCAGCTTTTGAATAGCTTCTTGTGCATAATCGGCAATCTGGTTAGCATCATTGAAGCGGGATAAGGATGTGCTTGCGTTGCCTTCAGGCAGCTCGCCAAGCTCACCAAGCTTGTCAAGCGAGCGGTAAAGCAGTGTAAAGAGCTCTTGCCGCGTAATTTGGTTATCCGGCTTAAATTGATTGTCGCCTACGCCGGTCGTAATGCCAAGACGTTTTGCCGCAGCTAGGTAGCCGGTATAATAGGTGCTGCCAGCATCCGCGAAGTTGTCCGCAGCCGTGCTATCCGGTGCAATGCCAAGGGCATTAAGCAATAAAACGATGAATTGGCCGCGAGTCACTGCAGCATTCGGGCTGAATAGAGCTCCGTCTGTGCCAGTAGTGATACTTCTGGCAGCCAGAAAGCCAACCGCATCGCTATACCAAGCTGTTGCGGGCACATCAGTAAAGGTTACCTTGTTATATCCGATAATATATTGGGAAAAGTGGGTGGTAACAAAATCCACCGTACCCGTTGCTGCGTTATATTTTCCGCGAACATTTTCCAATTGTCCGGACCCATTAATATGATAGACGATGACTGCAAGCGGATCTTCTCCAGTTAACAGCGAGTAGGGAGTGCTGATCGCAGCTTTTCCCCCGCCAAATTCTGAAATCGGGCTGTCACCTGCCTTAACGGACAAGTCATAGACCGGGCGATCTCCAAGAACAGCTTTACCTTCCTCGGTTAGTGAAACCTTTGCTATGCGAATACTAATATCGCCGCTATCTGACGCTGACGTTATGCTTTTCAGCGCCGCAGCATCAAAGATAATCGTTCCGACATTAGCGTAGACGATTCTTACCTCAGCGTTGGTATCGGAAGAAACTTGATTTAAGGCGCTCCTTGGCAGGATAAGCTCAGCTGTTTTGGTTTCGGCGGTTGCCGCCACTTTAATTTCCACAATAGCTGTTTTTCCTTCAGCCTCGGCCTTTTTGGAAGCCTCGGCAAGGCTTGCTAGGGAAGCCGCTGACAGGGTTGCGTTTGTGACCCCCGTTGCATTGTCGTTAACTGCCACGGCGGATGCCGATGCTACAACAGTAGAGGATTCGGCTGTATCCGGCTCGGTACTGCCACCTGCAGCAGGATTAGGAGTGCTGCCGCCAGATGAGCCCGTGCCACCGCCACTGCCGCTTCCTCCACCGCCGCTGCTTGGAGCAGGTGTAAATGCAGGCACGACAACGTCCGTCGCTGCGCTGGCGTTGAAGCCCTCTTTCTCAGCGTATCTGACTTGATAAATACCCGGAGTAAGCCCGGAAATTTCCACATCCGGCGCATAAACATAATCCGTCACGCCAGCTTGCTTGTATTGCAAAGCGGGAGTTGTGCCTGTAATACGTCCGTCATTGTTAGCTGCCGAAGTAGGTGCTATGCCCACGAGACCCGTTGGGGCGGCTTGCTCGCCATATGCCGGAACTTCGACAGAAGCAGCTGCGCTCGCCAAGCCTCCATCAACGGCTGCAAATCTGACCTGATAAATGCCCGGTAGCAAACCCGTGATTTCTTGATTCGGTGCATAAACATAGTCGGTCACACCTGCCAGCTTATATTCCTGACCTGGAACGGTGCCGGTGATTTTCCCGTCGTCATTGGCCGGAGTGGTAGGTGCAACGCCGAGTAGGCCTGTAGGCGCCGCTTGCTCTTGCGAGAAAGCGGGAACGATCACATTAACCGATTCGCCAGCGTTATATAAAATGGCTGTTGCTCCTGCGGCGGCCGTCGTTGGTCCCTGATAGCCTGCTTTGGCGGCATAACGTACGTTATACGTGCCGGGAGCAAGATTGGCAATCGCCTCACCTGATGCTGGTGTATAAGCTGATGCTCCGTCCAGCTTATATTCCAGCGTTTTATTTTTGATGCCGGTAATTTTCCCGTCGTTGTTGCTTGCAGAGGTAGGCGCTGTTGCTTCGAGTCCTGTTGGAACAGCCTCTACTCTAGAAAATAGCGAATCCAAAGCATGGGTATAGTAGGTGTATCTCGCACCAATCGCATAACCGCTGCTGGCATAGTCGGGCTGAATGTTTGTCCAAGAATACATCAGCTCAACATGTCCAAGGATAGGTGCGCTCGCACCGTCCGCATCTTTGTTATTTTTGTTATAAGTGAAAAGGTAGGGTACTTGGAGTCTGTCCCCAACCACTACCGTACCGTTTTCATTGGTATAGCTGATGGTTGAAGGATTAGCTGCGGTGTTGTTTTGCGTCTTGATATTAGTTAAATATTTATTCACGACATCCACATACAGCTTGGCATAAGGGTGATTGTTGGCTCTGACCTGCAGCGTTTCCGTATTATGTGGATTTGTAGTCGGATTGTTAGTCGGGCTGGCAACCGTCACCCCTGAATCCAGCTTCGTATCCCAAAAATAAACCTTGCTAATATTGTAGGACTTCGCATATTGGTTGATATATTTGATGGCCGCCTGTGTATTTGGGCACCATGAGCCGCCAAACAGAAAGATGTAGCTGCCTTCACTGCCGAGCAGCTTATTCAACTCGTGGTAGGTCACATGCTCAAGGACGAGATCGCCGTCCAGATCATCAAAAATCAGCGGCTTTCCCGGGTTTTCATTGCCATAATTTTTGTTGAAGGCCGCTTTAATATAGGCGGACTCGTCAATCGTATCAAATTGCGCAACGGAGCTGAATACAGGCCGCAGCGATGCTTTATAAGCTTCCGTCTTGGCGGGATCAACTATGCCATTGGTCAGGAAATCATCCCAGACATGAGCTTCATCCGAATAGGCAACGATGGGAGCGCTATTGCCGCTTCCGTCCTTATGATCCTTGTTGTAAATGAATAGGAAGGGGGTCTCCAGCTTGTTGGCGACCACCGGAATGCCATCTTTAATATAGCTGACGTTATGATCAGGGTCATTTTTATCATAAAGATCAAGGTTGGTTAAATATTTGTTAACCAGATCAACGTATTTGAAAGCGTAGGGATTGCTTGAATCAGCAATTTGCAGCGTATCGCCATCAAGCTTCGTGTCAAAGTTATAAATGGTGGCTACGCCGTATTCTTTGGCCACTTCATTAATGAAGCCGATATTGGCTTGAGTCTGCTCACTCCATGCGCCGCCGATTAGAACGGCGTAGTTTCCTTCACTCTCGAACAGATGAACGATATCTTCATATGTAGCCGTTTGATAAACATGCTGGTTATCATTCAAATGTGGATAAACATCATTAAAATAATTATAAGCATTCGCAGCGTTTGCGGAGTAAGAAGCCGCAGCATTCGCTTTCTCAACGGGGAGGGGGAGAACGAGCAATGCTGCTGTGAGCAGCATTGCCATCCATTGCTTTAATTCAGATTTTCGTTTCATCATTTGCACCTCTGCTTATTGGATTTCAGTGTTTACAGAACATCATGACAACGACTGCTGCTGCTAATCTGCTTTTTGCTTACGGGCAAATTTCTTCATCGTCAGAGGAGGAAGAAGGTGCCTGCTCTGAAGAGGAAGCTGGCGTAGAAGCAACTGGAGTCTGCGAACTACCGGATGATGAGCTTGATGAAGATGAAGAAGTAGATTGCGCTGCTCCTGTTGAAGCGCTGCTTGTTGTTTTCGCTGCTTGAACGACTTCTGTCGTAGCGAAGGTAATCGTTTTTGCAGGAGCTTGCTCAGCAACCGGTGCTTGGGTAGCTTCAGGCGCTGCCGCTTCTGTCTTTGGCTTGCTCGCTACTTGAGGCTTTACGCCTTCCGTCTTGGGAGCGCTGGTCGGCTTTACGGCTGCCGCATCTGTCTTAGGAGCAGTGGTTGCTTCCGGAGTTGCTGCCACTGTGTTCGTGCTCGGCTGTACAGTTGCGGATGAAGCGACGGCCGATGGCTGGTTAGTCGCTGTTTTGCCGGCACCGACCTCAGCTGCTGCGGACGGTGCTGGTGATGCTGCTGGCGATGATTCTGAAACTGCAGCAGTCGTTACCGTTCCAGCATTTGCTTTTTCAACCGCTGTTTCAGCCGCTGCCTGCTTGTTCTCGGCTGGTGCTGCCGCAAGTGACACGCTTTGTGTTTTCTGAGCCGCCGGGGCAGTAGATGCTGCTGGCTGCTGGCTTGCAGTGGAGGCGGTGTTGCTGGCTGGCGCTTGTGCTTGGTTACTAGAATCCGTTGAAGCGACGACTTTCTCTTGAGGCACAGCTGTGGTCTGCTGCGAGCTGTTTGCGGATACGGCAGCCAAAGTGACTGCAGAAAGCACAACTGCTGCGGAAACGAGTGAAACGGTCCATTTTTTCATGAAAAATACCATCCTTTTCGGTTGCCTTGGGCACAAGAGTAGTCTGTATCCTCTGTCTGCCTTGGCGATTTTTTTGTAATACTTCAAATTTGCTTCGAGCCCGGCGTAGAAAAAAAGATTCAATAAGGAGCGTCACTTCACGCTCCTTATTGAATCTCCGGGTGTCCAGTCGATTCCTGCTTTACGGTTAAAATCATCAATATTGGCCTGCTAATGGCTCAATTCCACCTCCTTGTCATTTGGCAAAAAAATAGAGACCCAAGGCAGCGGTCAATCGTTGCTGCATTGAATCTCTGGTCATCCAGTTGATTAGTTACATGATAGGTGCCAAAAGTTTCCTTGTCAATCATTATTTACTTAACCTATTGAAATTGTCGGATATTACGGAGGGGGCTAGCTGAAATACCGCCAGATACCCTCTTATTTTTTAATCCATAGTTTAGAAAAATCCAGCCAGCCGAAGGAGTCGATAGCCAGGCCTTGAAGGGCTAGCGGCAGCTGCGTCTGGAACCGGGAATGATAAAGGTACAGCAGCCAGTTGTCCTGCCGCAGCCATTGCTCGGCTTCCTCTACAATTTGGGCGCGCTCGGCTGCGGAAGGGAGGCTGACGTAGCGGGCGAGGATGCTCCGCAGCTGCTTTCGCTGCTCCATAGTCAGAAAATGATGCAAATTGCTGTCTTCATTATAGAAAAGCCGAAGCAGGCCCACTTCTGTATCATTTTCCAGTATTTCAGTTGCCAGCATCAAATGGGCAGTTTGCGCTAGCTTTTGCGGCGAGACCTCTGCAATGACATAGGGATGGAGTTTCAGGCGAAGGCCAATAGCAGCTGCCCGCTGCTGCAGCCAAAGCATATCCTGCTGTTCAACAGGCCTGCCGTGATGATACAGCTGAATGACTTCTCCGGCATAGCCACTTTCCCGAAGCAGCGCCTCTGCATCAGCCAGCGAACCAGATTCATATGAAGCCAGCTCACTGCTGGCGACAAGAAAGCTGTTTGCGGGTACGGCGCGATTGCCTCCGAGCTCCGCAATCAGCAGTTCGCGGTCAAGCAACAGCCGCAGCGCTTGGCGGAAGGAGGACTGGTGCTGAATGCCCGGCATGCTGAAGTTGAAAATTAAATAGCGGCAGCCATCAAGCAAGGAATCCATCGCTCTATTATTTTCCGTGGCATGATCTCCGGATGCGGCATCCATATGCGGCAAGGAAAATTGCCGCTCCCGCGGGGCATCTGAAGGAATATGCCAGATTTCCACAAGGTCAAGCCAGGCCCGCTCGCGAAAGTAGTGGTCGAAGGCTTCAAGCCGCAGCACCTGCGCTGCATTTTCCACCAGCTTGAAGGAGCCTGTCCCAAGCATCTTCTGCTCGGAGAATGCCACATCATGCGGCAAAATCGACATGGTCGCGCAGCTGAGAAAATGCAGCAGAAACGGGTTTGGCTGCCGCAGCCTGAAGATTAGGCAATAATCGCTGACGATCTCAATGCCTGCAATGTCCTCGTATTGCCAGCAGGAGGGAGAATGCACCTCACGCAAACGCTCCAGCGTGAACCGCACATCCTCCGCGGTTAGGAGTTGTCCATGATGGAAGCGGACTCCTTTGCGCAAATAAAAGGACCATGCCGTGTAGTCGTCATTGCTTTCCCAGGCATGGGCAAGCGAAGGCAGGAAGCGCTGCGACGCCGAATCAAAGTCGATCAGGCGGCTGTAGATTTGCTCCAGTAGAAACACCTCGGTAACGGTAAAAGCAAAAGCCGGGTCGAAGATGCCGAGCTTCCTCGTCACGGTCACCCGAAGCACATCAAGATTGGCGGCACCTGCCTGCTCCAGCTGGAAGCCCATACGATTTTCAAGCATGGCGCGCAGCTTGTCACGCAAAGCAGGAGGCAGCTCGTGGCTGGAGATGAAATCGATGGCCTCCTTCATTTTCCCCTTAGCCAGCAGCTCGTTAAAATGCTCCGTCAACACATCCTCCAGCCCGCGGATAACCGTTAATTGCGAAATATGGCCGCGTCCCACCCCTGCGCTCCATGCGACAAAGCCTTCCTCCACCAGCCTGCGCAGTACAAGCTTGACGTTGCGTGGCGTACAGTTCAGCACCTCCGTCAGCTCGCCGATCGAAATCGGTATTGCTGCACCCTTATGCTGTTTGCCGGGCAGCGATAACAGCAGGCTAATATAATGCTCCTTATGTTTCATATTCTAACCGTCCTTTGCTCAGGCTGGCGCAAGCGCTGCCCATAAAAGGTGAAATTTTAATTTCAATCTTACTCTTTTTATTCTCGTTTTCCCAGCTAAAATTAAGTCTACTATAGAGAGAGGGGAGAACCATCATGTTTATGCAGCTTGATCGCAATATTAAAATTCGGATTTTGACGACCTTCCTGACCCGCTGCGTAGAGGCGATGATCTTGCCGTTTATGGCGATTTATTTTACCCAGCGGCTGGGGGCGGGGATTGCGGGCCTTCTGCTGCTCATTAATTTGCTCGTGCAAATTACAGCGAGCCTGTACGGCGGCTACATGGCAGATCGTTATGGACGAAAAAAGGTAATGGCATACGCCCAAATGATCCGCTTTATTTCCGTCCTTGTCATGACGCTTGCCAACTCGCCATTTCTTGATTCCACTTGGCTGACCTTCTCCATGATGCTGCTGCTTAGTCTTTGCAATGGCATGTTCAATCCAGCGGCCGAGGCCATGCTGATTGACGTCAGCACAAAGGAAAATCGCGCTTTTATTTATAGCATTAACTTCTGGGCGATCAATTTATCGATTTCGATTGGCGCACCGATCGGCGGCTTTCTGTTTGCGACGCATCGGACCGAGCTGTTTATGATTATGGGGCTAGCGAGCCTGGCTACGCTTATGCTGACGTTATTTTTAATTCGGGAAACTCATTTTCCAGATGCGGAAAGCAGGCTGCAGTACAGTGGCAACGGCCCCATTCGCAATATGGTGCTGAATTACAAGCTGGTGGCGCAGGACAAGCTGTTTATTATCTACAGTGTCAGCGGGATGCTCATTCGCTCGCTGGAAATTCACTTGTACAACTACATTAGCGTCCGCCTGCAAAAAGAGTTCGAGCCCCAGCAGCTGTCCATGCTGGACAATTTCACCTTTGACCTGACAGGCATTAGGCTTGTCAGTCTGCTGCAGGTCGAGAACACGCTCATCATCGTCTGCCTAGCGATCTGGGCAGCCAGCTTTGTCCGCCGTTTCCGTCCGGCACGAATAATGTATATTGGCGTTATTTTGTATACGCTCGGCTTTACGATCGTCGGCTTCAGCAACTCCGTGTGGCTGCTGCTCATATCGATGCTGGGAGCGACGGTTGGCGAGCTCATGTTTACGCCGATTAGACAAGCTTATTTGGCTGGTATTGTGAAGGATCATGCGCGAAGCTCGTATTTAGCGGTGAATGGCCTGCTTGGGCAGTTTGCTGGCGCTTTCGGCGCTATTGGCATCAGTCTTGGTGCTGTGCTGCACTCCAGCTACATGGCCATGATCATTTTCGTTATGGGCATGACGGGGCTGCTGCTGACGCATTATGTATTTCAGCGGCTTTCGCCAGGGGAGTCGCGTCCGCAAGGTTCAGCACCGACGGCTGCAAAGGTTTAGAAGTGAATGGCTGTTGTAAGCGAAGAATATAAAGGAGGTTGTACAGCATGAGTAAAAAACAATGGGCTGGCGCGATGCCGGCTGTACAATTCAGAGTAGCAAGGCCGACGAACCAATTGGCTGAGGTGGCTGCCTTTTATGAACAGGGGCTGGGCCTATTGCGAATTGGCTCCTTCGAGGGGCATGACGGATACGATGGTTTGATGTTCGGCCTGCCGGGGGCGGACTACCATTTGGAGTTTACACAGCATGTCTCGGGGGCGCCGCTCGCACGACCATCTGAGGATAATCTGCTAGTGTTCTACATTGAGGATCGCGAGCAGCAGTTAATTATCGCCAAGCGGCTATTGGAGCTGGGCTACCCTGAGGTGGAGCCGGAAAACCCTTACTGGAAGCAAAAAGGCATCACCATCGCCGATCCCGACGGCTATCGTATCGTGCTGCAAAACACGTCTGGACTGAGCTGATTGTGGGCTACTGGAAGGTTGAACTAAAGAAACATGATTTGGAGAAATCAAAAAAAAGCCGCTCTGAAAGCTTTGCTTACTTGTATCTATGGGTGAGCAAAGCTTTTTTTTATAGGTTAACCAAGATATTTCCCGCTGCCTGTGTTTCCCAGAAAGACAAGTATTCAAAAATACAGTTAAAGTTGAAAATTTAAATTAAAGGAATTATACTATTATCAATTGATAGTTAATACTATCAATTGATAACTTTATTTTCTCATATATTTTCAATGCTGAACAAGTATGGCTAGGGCGTGTATGCAAACTGAGGATAACCTGCTACAACCTGCCTATCGTTTCTCTGGGACCAATCTCATCTGGCGCTTCAGAGCTGGTGAACCTCAGCTTACAATTGCTGCTGAGGCTAAGCAGTTTGGGATGCTCGCTCCTTGATTGGAGGACTGAGGTAACGCTATTCAAGCTTTTTCACTGATTTCAGGCTGTAAGCGGACAGGAAATCCGCTATGACTCTCATTATCCCGTCGAAATAGTCATTTACAGCTTATTAGCGGCTTCTGAGTCCGCATCCAGTGCCTTAACCCATGACTCAGTTGAAATAACGGCTGCTGAGTCCGCCAAATCTATTTTTGTGCAGGGATTCAACAACTGAAGCGATGAACTTTCATTAATATTTTTCAACACATAAAGAGAGGAATGATAGAAGATGCAAGACAAAATCTCTATTCCCCACCCCCCAACGTATGGTCCGCTAGGCAATTTGCCTTTGATTGACGTAGACTCGCCAACCTTATCCCTTGGAGCTTTGGCAGAAAAATACGGACCTATTTTCAAATTTACTGCACCGGGACTATCAAGTTTAATCGTCTCAGGCCATGAGCTCGTGGCCGAGGTATGCGATGTGACCCGATTTGACAAATATGTATACAACGAGCTGCAGAACGTTCGCGCATTCGGCGGCGACGGGCTGTTTACAAGCTGGACGCATGAGCCTAACTGGAGAAAAGCGCACAACATACTGCTGCCCACGTTCAGCAAGCAGGCGATGAAGGGATATCACTCCATGATGATTGACATCGCCGAGCAGTTAATACTCAAGTGGGCACGGCTGAACCCGCAGGACACCATCGATGTAGCCGATGATATGACCCGGCTGACGCTGGATACGATCGGACTTTGTGGATTCAATTATCGATTCAACAGCTTTTACCGGGAAGATCATGCCCCGTTTGTCCAAAGCATGGTCCGAGCATTGAACGAAGCGATGCTCAGAGGCTCGCGAATGAAAATTCAAAATATGTTGATGGTCAAAACAAAACGCCGTTTTGAAGAGGACATTCAGACGATGTTTACGCTGGTGGATAAGATCATTGCCGAACGAAAGGCAAGCGCGGAGCCGGGACAGACGGATTTATTGGCACGCATGCTGGAAGGCAAGGACCCGGAAACCGGAGAAATGCTGGATAACGAAAACATTCGTCATCAGATCATTACGTTTCTGATTGCAGGTCATGAAACAACGAGTGGTCTGCTATCCTTTGCTGTTTATTTCCTGCTGAAGCATCCGGAAGTGCTCGCGAAGGCTCAGGAAGAAGTAGACCGCGTGCTGACAAGTCCCACCCCGCTATATGAGGAGGTTCTTCAGCTTAACTACATCCGTCTGATATTAAATGAATCGCTGCGGTTGTGGCCGACCGCTCCAGGATTTGACGTTTATGCCAGAGAGGACACGATCATTGGCGGGAAGTATCCCATCCCCAAGGGACAGAGTCTCAGTGTGCTATTGCCTCAGCTTCACCGCGATCCGGCTGCATGGGGAGAGGATGCAGATCTTTTTCGGCCTGAGCGGTTTGAAGATTCGACCAAGGTTCCCCATCATGCTTACAAGCCTTTTGGGAATGGTGAACGCGCCTGCATCGGCATGCAGTTTGCCCTCTATGAAGCCACATTAGTACTGGGTATGGTACTGAAGCATTTCGACTTGATTGATTACGACAACTACACATTGGACGTTAAGCAGACTCTGACGCTGAAGCCCGGTGATTTCCGGATTCGAGTGGGGCACCGTCAGCAGGTATCCACCAGGGGAACCGTAGGGATAACAGGCGTGCTGGGAACAAAACCTGTGGATTCTCCATCTAGTGCTGCGGATAAGGTTGTACCAAGCATAGTCGGAACGCCGAGCGGCAATGGATCGCTGCTTGTATTATATGGCTCAAATCTGGGTGCAGCGGAAAGCATTGCCCATCAGATCACGAGTACGGCTCTTGGTTACGGCATCCAAAGTGAAGCAGCTCCACTTAATGAATGGAGTGGACGACTGCAAGGGCAAGGCATCGTCATTATCGTTACGGCTTCATACAACGGCAAGGCTCCTTACAATGCGTCGGCATTTGTAGAATGGCTGAAGGGGGCCGGAACAGATGTGGGGCAAGCTGTTCGGTATGCGGTATTAGGCTGCGGAGACCGGTCCTGGTCGGGAACGTACCAGAGCATTCCACGCTTTATAGATGAAAAGCTGGATGCCATCGGTGCCGAAAGACTTGTATCCCGGGGTGAAGTTGATGCAGGGGGCGATATGGAACAGCAGGTCAAGGAGTGGATGGATGGGATGTGGCCAGCGGTTACGGACGCGCTGGGAATACAGATGAATCATATTGAAACGGCAAATCCAAGTACGCTTCAGCTGCAATTTGTTGAGGGGCCGTCTCAAGTGCCTTACGAGAAAACCTATCAAGCCGCCTATGCGACTGTCCAAAATAACCGGGAGCTGCAAGCCTCTGAAAGTGGACGCAGCACTCGCCATATCGAGCTTCTCCTTCCCGAAGGCATCAGCTATCACGAGGGTGATCACATCGGCGTGCTGCCTCTTAACCGGGATATAAATGTAGACCGCATTCTGAAGCGGTTTGGCATGGACGGCAGCGAAATGATTTGCTTAAGCACCGAAGGTTCACATCTGGCCCATCTGCCTCTTGATCGATCCGTCAATGTACGTGAGTTGATTCAATCCTGTGTGGAAATTCAGATGCCAGTTACTCGTGCTCAGCTGCAGGAGTTGGCTGTCCATACTGTCTGCCCGCCACATCGTCGTGAGCTGGAGGCCATGATGGAGGATGAGCGCTACACCCCGTATATCTTAGGCAATCGAGTAACGATGCTGGAGCTGCTTGAACAATATGAAGCCTGCGAGCTTCCTTTTGTCAGGCTGCTGGAATTGCTGCCTCCGCTGAAGCCGAGGTATTACTCTATATCCAGTTCTCCGCTGCTCCATCCGAGAGAGGTTAGTATTACGGTAGGCGTCGTTAAGGATCAGGCATGGAGCGGCAAAGGAGAGTATGCGGGGGTCGCCTCTACTTATTTGGCGGAACGTGCACCAGGCGACCGTGTTCTAATATTTGTACAGACGCCGGAATCTGGATTTAGACTGCCAGAAGAGGCAACTGCTCCAATCATCATGATCGGGCCAGGGACGGGAGTTGCTCCGTTCAGAGGATTTTTGCAGGCTAGATCTGTCCTGAAAAAGCAAGGGGTGGCGCTCGGAGAAGCCCATCTGTTCTATGGGTGCAGGAACGAGATGGATTTCCTGTATCGAGCTGAGCTGACCCAGTTCGAGCAGGAGGGGATTGTTAAACTGCATACCGCTTTCTCGCGCGTGGTTAGCGAACCCAAAACCTATGTACAGGATTTAATGAAACAAGTGTCTTCACCACTTATGGATCTCATGGATCAACATGGAAAAATCTATGTATGTGGTGATGGCAGCCAAATGGCTCCTGCTGTGGAAGAGACATTAAAGGCTGCTTATCAGGAAAGGCATGGAGCAAGTACGGAGGCAGGTGAGCGCTGGCTCGAACAGCTAGAGCAGGACAGTCGGTATGTCAAGGATGTATGGGCTGGCAATTCCAAACCGGCAGCGTCATAATATACAGCAGCATAATGTAAAGACAAATGAAAGCTAATGCCGAAACGTCATCCCTGGAGATCATACTATAGCATGTCATATCTCCGGGGATATATTTTAGCTGTGAAGAGGCGGTCATTAATAGGGGGATTCAATTATGAAACAGTCAATTGCATTCGCGGTTATGCTATAATTTCATGGTAATACCCTACTATTTGATTGGAATGGGAATCAATTATAGAATAATACTCTCCAAGGAGTGTAATAAGATGAGAACAGAAATGTCATCAATCAAGCAAACGAGGCTTAACTCCATTCTGGATGAAGCGACCAAGCTGCTTATTGAGAAGCCAAATGCGTCGATGAATGAAATTGCAGATTCGGCAGGAATCGGAATCGCTACGCTGCATCGATATGTGGAAAGCAGAGAGCAATTGATGATTTATTTGGGCCTGCGTGCAATCGAGGTTGTTAGTGAAACCATGCGCGGTATTCCACTGGATGAGGATAATTGTGAAAACTACATCCCGATGCTCATTGAAGCGCTCATTCCGTTAGGGGACAAGCTGCACTTCATTGCCCACGATACAACCATTAATTATAACGAGGAAATTATTGGAGCAGATCAGAAGCTGAGGGAACCCGTGCTGCATGCTATCGGTTTGTTGCAGCAAAAAGGTTATTTTCGCCATGATGTAGACAAAAACTGGATTGTGAATGTCCTGTATTCACTCCTATTTCTGACGTGGCAGCAAGTCGTTAGCGGGGATATTGCCAGAAAATCCGCAGCGGCATTGGTCGTGGATACATTCTACCATGGTTTTAAAACCCCATGATGGATGCTAGAACAGCCAAGCACAGCAAAACGGCCCTCTGCGCCGTATTAGGGGGGACGAGAGAGCCGCTTGCTCGTTCTATAATAAAGGTTATTGAACGTTTGCGTAGTAGTTCGAATAATTAAGCTGACCGCTGCCATTTGTAATTTCGGTGCCGTATTCTATGCTGCTGACGTAGCGGGTTGTTGGGAAATAGCTTTTGCCAACGAGATAATCGGTAAAGTTTTTCACATTAATTGTGAAATGATCCGTCTGCGTCCGTTTGAGGAAGGAATAGACCCACCATTGCTGCACCCCATTGTCGGTAATTTCCCCGCGGTAAACGTCATAGCCCTGTCCGCCTATGGAAACGTTGGAGGCAACAAGCCCGCCAATAGGGCCAACTCCGCTTGTCCAGCGGTTCCAAATCATAATTTCCTCCGTTGGCGTGCTGCTCCATGTCGCCGTTCCTGTGCTGTGCAGCCGAATAGCTATCAATTTTGTGAAGCGCTTTCATTTAGTATTTTAGCAATATATGGAGATAGTTAACACCCTGATAATTAGTGATTTAATCATACTATTTTTAGGGTAACTGTTAATATGAGGTATCCTTGAAAAAAGAAAATTTGAAGTTTCCTGGGCATTTTGCCCTAAAAACTAAAGTTTTCTCGCACGAAATCCGAAGTTAATTATAGGGTGGAATTCCTTGTTATTGGAAGGATGCGTGTGAAGATGAATAACAAGAACATTGTGCAATATTTTTATGAGCATCAATTTCTCCCGGCGCTGGACCAGAAAATGACTGCGATAGAAGAGGAGCTTCAGCGTCATCAGGAGCAGTGGATCGATCAGTTTCTGGAAACCTTCAAGCGTATATGCTTACGAATTAGGGAAATGCAGGACTCGGATCAAAAAGGCCCGATTTCGCTTATCCATTTTTGCTTGCTGCGCAGGTCGATGATGGATCATTCCTGTTATTTCATTGAAGCGTATTCGGAAAGATGGTATGAAAATTCGGCACCGCTGTTTGAGGAATATGATGCTGCTTGGCTATATCATTCGCTGCCGGCATTTATTCAGGAAATGACCGAATCGTACGAAGGATTTGGGGAATCCGCCAAGTCTACGGAATTTGAAGCGATGATGCAGAAAGCAGTGGGCTGTTATCATTTATTTGCGGTTGCCTTGCTGCGGGCAGCTATGCCGGAAGCTATTATGCTGGAGGAATATAAGTCCATTAAGCGAGAGCTCGCTTTGCGTATCAGCATTGGCGAATATACAGATCTGAGCGAGGATGTGCTGGTCGATTATCAAGGCTTGCAGGATGTAAAGGAAATTCGCAGGCGGCTGGAGGAGAGCAAGGCAAGCAGCATTGCTTATGGGTGCTACCGTAATCTGATGCTGCCCCAGGTGCGAACGGAATCAAATGATTTGCGATATGCGGATTTCAGCGGAAGCCATTTGCAGGGAAGTCGTTTTCAGCGCTGTGATTTAATGGGTACAAGATGGAACGGCTGCCTGGCACCCGAGTCGGATTTTCGCTATTCGTCGCTGCCGGAAGCGGATTTTCGCCATGCCGATTTGCGCGGAGCCGTGTTTGATTATGTGAGCGGCCATGAGCCGAGAGACCGCCTTAGAACGGGACTGATGGGTGTGCGCTTCGATCATGCCGATCTGGAAGGGGCGAGCTTCATCGGGGCGACCTTTGGCCGGACCAGCTTTGAAGGAGCAAACCTGCAGCATGCGTTATTTTCCCGTCAAATAAAAGACAGCTACAGCTTTTCAGCGGAACAGATTCATAGCATACGGTGGGTTGACTAAAGCGAGCACTGGAGGGAATTCATAAGCTAACAGAAATAACCAAAGTCTTGAGGCGCAGTGTTTGCGCTTCAAGACTTTTTTTATGGATGGTCGAAAAGGCTCATTGGTCAGAGCTGCTGCTCTTGCCAGCTGGAATTAGCTTTGCCGCATAAGGCATAAAAAACTGCAGGATTATTCCGCCCAGGCAGACGGTTAATAATGTTCCAATCCCTATGGGGCCATGAAATAGAAAGGCCATCAATAAGAAAAAGAGCTGGATCAACGTTCGGGAAAGCAGAATGCTCATGCCGCTTCTATCCCGAATGATGAGCATTAAGCGATCCATAGGAATCGGTGCAACCTTCGTTTGCAAATAACAGGCGATGCCTGCTCCAATGATAAGTAAGCCGAGTATCAGAAACGATAGCCTGCTGAGCCACATTTCCGGATGGGCGAACGTCTGCAGCACATAAAGCCAAAAATCGATGCCGAGACCGGCAATAAAAGCGGTGAGCAAGCCTTTAAATTCAGGCCTTGTTTTGGAAAATACCGCATTGCTGCCGATCATGATAAGCGCAATAAGGATTTCCCAGCTGCCCACCGTAAGCCCGACCTGGCCAGCCAGGCCAACGAGAAGCGCATCAAACGGCGATGCTCCAAAGCCCGATTCAATCGTAAGGGCGATGCCGAGAGACATCATTAAAATGCCAGTCGCATAAAAGAAATATTTCACAGTACCCCGTCTTTTCCAGAGCCCTCGGAAGCTAATGCTTTTACCATTAAAACATGCGGAATCCCGTCCTCCATGAATAGGTCCGAGACGGTTTGATAGCCCAGCTTATGATAAAAGCCCTCTGCTTGCTGCTGCCCATGCAATTTAAACCGTGTATAACCGAGCCCCTTCGCTATTTCCTCTAACGTATGAACGATTACTTTTCCCAGCCCAAATTTCCGATAAGCTGGCAAAAGACAGATGCGCTCAAGCTTAGCGAAACTGTCTACTGTTCTTAAACGTCCAGTTCCGACCGGTTTTTCGTTATAATAAACTAAAATATGCTGCACGCGATCCTTCAGCGCTTCATAATCGTCGAATTCATCATATTCATCCTGCAAGGGTGTGCCTTGCTCTTCGACGAAAACGAGCTGCCGGATATGCAAAGCAATGGTTAAATCAGCTTGCGTTTGTATCATGCTTGAATACAACTGCCTCAGTCCTTTTCTATATAGGTATAAGTGCTAGCTTTAAAGCTTTTTAATAGTATAAATGAATTCAATTTTGTTGTAAATGCAACAAAAAGAAAATGAGGGGCAGTGAGAACAATGAAAGACATTCTTCGTGAAATCGGCATGATTGCTCGGGCTTTGGATTCGATTAGCAATATTGAATTTAAACAATTTGATCTGACAAAAGGGCAGTATTTATATGTGGTGCGCATTTGTGAAAATCCGGGCATCATTCAGGAAAAGCTGGCTGAAATGATCAAGGTAGATCGAACGACTGCTGCCCGAGCTATCCAGAAGCTGGAGGAGCAAGGCTTGATCGAGAAAAAAGACGATGACAGCAATAAAAAAATCAAAAAACTGTTCCCGACGGAAAAAGGAGAAGCCGTTTATCCATTTCTAAAGCGAGAAGGCGAGCATTCCAATGCGGTTGCATTGTCCGGACTTTCGCCGGAGGAAGCGGATAATATGCATCAGCTTCTGCAGCGGGTGAGAAAAAATATTGAAGTGGATTGGGAGTTTGTGAAAAAGGGAAATAAACGCAAATATTAATGCGGCCTGTGGTCACCTTTCTTGGGCGTCAGGTGTTATAGAGAGTATACAAACCAAGAAGGAGGTGCTCACATCGCATCATAATCAATTGGAGGCATCGGAGCTGGAACGGCTGATCACCGCTGTTCAGGCAGGGGAGACGGAGCATTACGCTGCGGTCGTACAAGCTTTTCAGCAGCCGCTTTACCATTATTGCTGGCGGATGCTGGGGAGTCGGCAGGACGCAGAGGATGCGGTACAGGATATTTTTGTAAAAGCGTATGAGGCGATAGAGGGTTATGCACCCAAGGTGCATTTTTCAGCCTGGCTGTACCGCATTGCCTATCATCACTGTCTTAATTTGCTGCGAAGGCAGCGTCTGCAAAAGCATTGGCTGCGTTTGTTTCGGCCAAGCGAAATGACAGCCGCAAGCGCGGAAGAGGAAATGGACAATCGGCTGTATACGCCAGCGCTTGCGGCGGCTCTTGCTAAATTGTCACTGGAGGAGCGTAATTTGCTTGTTTTACGAGTGTTCGAGGAGAAATCGTATGCGGAGCTTGGGGTCATTATGGGGAAAAATCCGGATGCGCTGAAAAAAAGAATGAGCCGCATTAAGCAAAGGATCAAACAGCAGCTGCTAGAGAAGGGGGAAGAGGCATGGAGCGAATCCGCTTCGATCATGAATACGACGATATAACGAGCAGAGCCGCAGCAAATGGAAGGCTCCCAGCTATCAATGTGACTGAAGCTGTGATGGAGCGAATTTCACGGGGAGCTGCAGTGGGCAGGAAGGGACGAGGGGCCTTCATGCGTCCCGTAATGAAGCGCACGACTGCTTTCAGCGGAGCGCTCATGCTGCTGCTCTTGCTATCGGTAAGTGCCTATGCGGCAAGCCAGTATATTGAAATTCGCAATGCGGCTGGCGAAATTAAGGTTCAGACAATCGATGCCATAACGCCGCAACCGGGCAGCGCAGAAAACGAGGCGTATAATAACTATTTGTACAAGGCCCAAAACTTCGCCAAGCCGGGCGAGATGGTTGCTTTTTATGTAAAAGGGAAAGAAGATCGAGTGCTGTACACCTATAAAGAAAAGCCGTTAGAAGCTTATACGGCCTTTGCGCAGGAGGCAAATCGGACGGGTGCGCAGCTACTGCCCCAGAAGCTGAATGGCTACAGCTTTGTTTCCGGCAAAGTAGCTGCTTATCTGCCTTCTACCGATGCGGACAAGCAGACGGCGGCATATAAGCAAGTGCTGTCTGAGCTGAAGGAGCAGGCCGCTGCTGGAGCAGATGGAAAGAAGCTATTCATGAAGGCTGTGCCTTGGAATAAATCGGACGTGGTAAGCGCGATCTATACCAAGGGGCATTATAAGTCGGAATTAACCAAGAATCCTTTGCATGGCGGTGATGTATACTTATCGTTGCCTGCCAATCAAAATGCCGAGAAGATCAAGGTAGAGGGAATAGAAGTAATATATAATAAGCGGACTAGCGAGATATTCAACTATCATTATGCCCAGTGGTACGACGAGAATCAGGATGCTTTTTATATGCTTACAGACCGCGGGAATAAGCATTTAACGAAAGCTGAACTGCTTACGCTCGCTGGCGAATGGATTAAAGTGCTTAAATAGGCTCAGGTTTAGAAGCCGAACGTTTGCTTTAAATCAGCGGGCTCTGCTGGCAGGACGAGGACAATTTTAGACGGATCGGACGGAGCGTAGGTGACTTTAATGATTGTGCCTGGCTGCAGACGGGCTAGCATAGAATCCCTTATCTCCTTCGTCGTTGTTACTTGAAACGTATCCCCATCCGCCTTCGTTATCGCCAGATCCAGCCGCAGCTTAAGCTTGTCGTTCGGCGTGCTGCCGAGCGGAGTGGCATCCAGCACTTTGGCATAGGCGTGTTCGCCGCTGCGCGATACTTCGAGCAGCTCGGTGGATACGTCTTGCTTGATTAGCTGCTCATTCATTAAGGCTTGAATATCCGAGGTGGCGACCTGACCTTCCCAGGCAAAAGCGACTTTGTTTCTGTCTTGCTGGGAGACAAGCAGGGGCACGACAGCCCCTGCTTTAAAATTGTCCAGCGACAACAAAGAAATGACTGCTTTCAGCTCGGTAGTATATTGCGCGCCACCTTTTCTCGTTACTAGCAGCTTAAAGTGCAGCTGCGGCTGCTCATTTATATAAACGCCCGTTTGCATAGCGCTTGTTATAAGTCCTACGGCAGGTTCGCCGTCCTTTATTTTTTGCTGCTCCATTCTAAGATTGAATAATCTTGATAAAATAACCATGCCGAGGCCTTCCGCCATAAATAGGATGAAGAGCGGCATCCCGATCCAATAAAAAGGGTTCTGCCAAATCGAATAAGCGATAGCTGCATATAGGCCAAATGCGGCCATTTGTATAATGCCAACCCATCTAATCCATTTATGCATAGCAATCATTCCCCCTACTTGGTTTTTCCGTTGACCATGACATGGTCTGTAATCCGGTGCCTGGTGGCTTATGGTGTCAGGAGCCCCATGTAAATCAGCTCGGAAGGATTGGCGGGGTTTTGGCCGAGCCCAATTTGATCGCCGGGGCGCGGAATTTGCAGCTTGGAGACGAGGGTTTCCATCGTTTTCTGATAGCTGCGTCCATCTGATTCGGTGACATTAAGCGCAAGAATGACAATCGGATCGAAGTTAACGAGCTTGCCCGTATCTGTTATCGAAAGCACGGTCGCAGTTGCGGCAATAGGAATAGCGCCAGTAGACGCCATATGCGCCTGCTTTGCTTGATTCAAGCTTTGATTCATCATATCGCGATGCTCCTTAGGGACAAAACCTTTCATCATCATGCCGGTGAATCCCTTGTTAAGCTTCTTATCCGCATACTCCAAAGCCTCTTCTTTGCTTTTCTTCTTTCCGAATAAGTTAAACATAACAACACCTCGTTCTCATCGTATTTTGTAGCTTAATTTAAGTATGAGGCAGGCTGGAAATCCGTTCAATACAATCCGGCACATGTAAACAAATCTTAAAAAACGAAGCTTGAGCAGCGAAAAAAGGCCGTTTTTTTGTGTCGGATGGGGCTTTATGCAAAAAAACAGCCGGTTTCAGCGATTCAATGAGCCGCAGTACCGATTGTTTTGCGGCATTCGCTGTGGCTGCCGCCCTGTTCCGCCTATTTATTTCGCAATAAATAGACCAATTTGCGGTAATACAGCGCTGATTCCTTGTAGCGGCGACCGTCTTCGGAGGCCACAGCGAGCGTCTCATAAAGCGGCTCCAAACGCATCGTCTGCTGGGTCTGCTCGAAATAGGGCAGGCAGGATAAGGCTGCATCCATAAAAGCTTCCTTTTTATCGCTCGACAAGGCAAGCTGGCTTTCATAAAATACGGTAGTCATTTGCTGATCCTCCGTCAGCGAGTAGCTGGCAAGCAAGCTAAGTCCTTGCGAAAGTAGGCCCCAGTTTTTGGAGGTGAAGGCCACCTCGCAGCGATAGATCAGTAGAAGCGGCAGAAGCAGCTGCTTGGTTTCGTCCGTTTCCTGCTGCGCGAGCTCCTCAAAGCGGGATATTTCATCGGATGCTTTGTCCAGCTCCCCCTGAAGTGTCAGCATAATGATGCGATTATTCATAATGGACGGAAACAGGTCACCAGGGCTCGGCGTATAGACGAGATGGGCTTCAGCCATCGACAAAGCGAGCAGAGCCTCCTGATAAAGACCCATCGCAAAGCAATAGCCGCTGTAGGCAAGATGCTGGCTGGACAATCGATGATACAGCCGTTCGCTGTACACATGCTGCATCGTTTGCTCATAAATCGCTTTAGCCGATTCATATTGCTTGCTGTAAACAGAGGCTTCCATTAGAAAGTTTTGTACCGTTAACCAGAGTTCCGAGCCTTCTTCCACAAGTGCACTTAACCGCTTGCTATTGCTTAACGCTTCGAAATATTGATTTTTGGAGCGGTAATGCTGGATTTTATACAAAAATAGCGCCTTCTTGAGCGGAATAGGCAAGTTCGGGTCGTCGGCGCGTCCAAACTTCTCTAAATAATAATGAAGATAAGTGCGATGAATATAGTCATAAGCATCGCCATCATTCATTTGCTGATAATAGATGGCTTTCATTAGTGCGGTAGTCAGCTCAATCGTTAATGCGTCATTTTTGTCATCGAGTTCATTGACATCCGTCTCAGTCAGCGTTGAAACCGGCTGCGACAGCCGGGCGAAAATCTCCTCAGTCCTTTCAAGCGTGGCTTCATCCTGCAAGGCGGCATGGATTAAATACTCAGAAGAGACGGCAAGGCGGCTGGCAATCAGCTCAGCTAAATCATCGGCAAACGGATACCGTTCCGCTAAAATATTTGCAAAATGCGCTTGCGTCACCAGCCCCTCGACCAATTCCTTGCGTGCTAAGCCGCGTTTTTTACATAGAAACTCAACCCGTTCTTTTAGCAAATTCATCCTCCTCAGGTTAATAATCTTTCATCTAGCCCTTCTGGTTGCATCATTTATCTTATAATAGTAACTTACCCCAAGCTCCAAGGGGAATAACCCGATGCTAACGACTAGAAGGAGGACAAAAATGCAGTTCAAAAAACGAATATTGGCTTCATGGATGGTGATGTCGCTTTTTATAGGCGCGGCCATTCCCTTCTCCAATGCTGTTATAGCGGACAAGGTTCCACAGATTGTACTCCGCAGCGATTTTGAAGACGGCAGCCTGCAGGGCTGGAAAGCCAGAATCGGACACGAGAAGCTTAGCCTCAGCAAGCAGGAGGCGAACACCGGCAGCGGGAGCATGCTGGTAGAGGGGCGAAAGCGTACCTATAATGGTCCCATGCTCGATATTAGGAAGCAGCTGCTCCCTAATAAAGAATATGAAATATTGGCTTATATTAAGCTGAAGGAAAAGCCGGCCAAGGACATAACGATGCAATTAACCGTTTATAAAAATTCGGGAGCGGCAAGCTGGAGCCCGCTTAAGCAAATGACAATCAAGAAGGAGGAGTGGCAGCAGTGGCATGAGCTCAAGGGAACGTTTCTTCATGGAGACACCCCATCCGAGCTGAAACTGTACCTGGAAACGCCTTACATAACGGATGATACAATCGATACGACAGCTTTTTATGTGGATGATGTATCGATAGCGGTTATCTCCGACATGGCGATAGAGGACAATATTCCGGCAATAAAGGAGGTTTATAAAGACGATTTTACAATTGGAGCGGCGGTATATCCGTGGCAAATGGAAGGCATCTACGGGGATTTGCTCAAAAAGCATTTTAACAGCTTAACCGCAACCTACGAGATGAAGCCAAAGTTTCTGGCGCCCAAGCAGGGGCAATATGCGTTTGCGGCAGCGGATCGTTACGTCCGCTTTGCCGAGGCGAATGATATGGTGGTGCGCGGCCATGCGCTCATCTGGCATACCGATGCGGCGGAATGGATGTATTGGGACAATAATGGCAAGCCAGCTAGCCGAACACTGGCGCTATCTCGTATGAAGCAATATATCGAGAAGGTCATGAAGCGCTACAAGGGCAAGGTGTATGCATGGGATGTCGTCAATGAGGCGATCGCGGATACAGGCGGCGATAAAAACGGGCTTCGCCAAACGTCGTGGTATAAAACGATCGGACCGGATTACATTGACAAAGCGTTTGAATTTGCGCGTGCTGCCGATCCATCGGCCAAGCTTTATTACAATGACTATGGGACGGAAACACCGCAAAAGCGGCAGCAAATTTATCAGCTGCTCAAGCGTCTTAAGAGCAAGGGACTTATTGATGGCGTAGGGCTGCAATCGCATTATAAGCTGGAGTCGCCATCGACGCAGGAAATCGAGAAAACGATCAAGCTGTATGCCGGACTCGGCTTGGACCTTCAAATTACGGAGCTGGACATCGACACCCGGATCAGCTTCGGAACCGCAATGCCGGAGGCGATTGCCGTACAGCAGGCATACCGTTACAAGGAGCTGCTGGGGCTTTATAAAAAATACAGCAAATCGATCTCTTCTGTGACCTTCTGGGGGGTGCAGGATGAGAAGACGTACAACAATCAGGCGCTGCTATTCGATACGGAGCTGCAGGCTAAGCCAGCTTATTGGGGAGTCGCGGATTCGTCGCTTCTGCCGTCAGACCCGCAAAGCCGCACAGTTGCTTTAAGAGCTTCACCAAGAGTGCAGCAGTCAGTTGATCAAATATGGGATCAAGCGGTGTCCTCCCAGCTTACGCAGACAGGAAGCGAGAAGTCGAGCTTCAAAACGCTATGGGATGGGACAAATTTGTATGTACAGGTCATTGTAGCCGATAAAACAAGCGATGATGCTGATCAGGTGGAGCTGTATGTACAGGAGAATGGGCAGGAGGGCAGCGATAATGGAGCAGAAGTAAGACGGCTGAGCTTTCCTCGTCTGAATCATCAGAAGGGCAGTTATTCTTATGTAACCAGAGCGCTCTCCACCGGCTATATAGTAGAAACGGTCATTCCTTGGAAAGCGATCAAGGGGGCAAACGGACGGGAAATTGGGTTTGAAGTCAAAATCATAGATGGATCGTCCGGCGCAAGCGAGCCAATCTATTGGAACGACAGCGCTTGGCCGAGCGATTCGGTGAGCAAGCTGGGAGCGGTCTGGCTGGCTGATATGCCGAAATAAGGCTTGTTTGGCAATAGTGTGAGCTGCAGAGGGCGCTCTTAACCGGCAGATAGACTGCCTCGAACACCCTTGCCTTGGCTTTTGAGCTTGGTGACGAGAGTTGGTCTGTAGCGTCTCAGGATAAAGCGGATGACAAAATAGCCAAGTAAAGAAAACACAATGCTGTTCACGATGGAGCCAATCAGAAAATTCATGCCCAGATGGCCGAAGGAAGCAAAATGCCCCGCCTTATGTGTAATCGGTGGCGCAACGGCATTGGCCGCATGGGCGGGATGATCGGCGGCTGGAGCCCCTACGAGGCGGTTCAGCCAAAATCCGACTTTGTAATTCAAATAAAACAGTCCCGGCCAAGTAAAAGAGCCAATCGTTGAAAAAATAACGCAGGCGGCCAGATTGCCGCGCAGCAGCCGAGTCAGCAGCAGGGAGATCGGCAGTCCGACGATAAAAGTCGGAAACCAGCAGTGCAGAAAGCCCAGTACGCTGCCAAGCGCAACGACATGGTCGCTTTTTTTTATACGGAGCAGGCGCAAGCAATAATATTTGAATTTCCGCAACATTTTTGTTCTCACGATGAACGGCTCCCAGCTTATATGATGAATGTATCATATCATATTCGCAGGGTGGAACAAAGGCTGCTACAGCTTGTGCCCGCTGTGTTTTCGTCAAAAAGAGACAAAAAAGCACAGCAACGAAAAACAAGCCTCTGAATGCGCTGCAGCAGCGAGAACAGAGGCTTGTTTTTCTCGGACTGAAACGCACTGTGTCGCCAGAGGACAGTGCGTTTCACCTTGAGAGGTTTTATCAACAAAAGCCGAGAAGACTCCTTTCTCTACAGAGAGGGGATGAATCGGCCATTTTTGGACGTTTTACGAACGTATGTGCTATAATGATAAGAACATATAGGGAAGGAGGAGGGTCTCGTGTTGGTACATAAAGCTTATAAATATCGGATTTATCCGAATGAAGAACAACAAAGGCTAATTCATCAGATGTTTGGCTGTTGCCGTTTTGTATTCAATTATTTCTTGGGCTTATGGAAAGGTACCTATACGGCAACAGGCAAAGGATTATCCTATAACACCTGTGCCACTGAGCTTCCTTCCCTCAAAAAAGACTATGAGTGGTTGAAAGATGCCGATAGTATCGCGCTGCAATCAGCCGTTCGAAACGTGGCGGATAGCTTTGATCGATTTTTTAAGAAACAAAATCAGGCTCCACGTTTTAAGAGCCGTAAGCATCCCGTTCAAAGCTACACCACCAAATATACGAATGGCAATCTAGCGATTAAAGGGGATCAGCTCAAGCTTCCGAAATTGGGCTGGATTCGCTTTGCAAACTCCAGGGCGACAGAAGGGCGCATCCTATCTGCAACGGTTAGGCGAAACGCGGCGGGTAAATATTTCGTATCCATCGTCTGTGAAGTCGACGTTCAATCGTTGCCGCAAACCGACAAACATATCGGAATTGACTTAGGACTCAAAGACTTTGCTGTAGGCTCCGATGGCATGCGGGTTGCCCATCCTAAAGCGTTCCGAAAGCACGAAAATCGGTTGGCGATGTGGCAGCGCCGCATGGCTCGCCGCACAAAAGGCGGCTCAAATTGGCAAAAAGCTAAAAACAAAGCCGCCCACATTCATGAAAAGATTGCAAATGTTCGTCATGATTTTTTGCATCAACTCACAACGAAGCTGATTCGTGAAAACCAAACCATCAGCATCGAAGACTTAAATGTGACAAGCATGCTTAAAAACCATAGGTTAGCCAAAGCCATTAGTGATGCGTCCTGGGGCGAATTCGAACGACAGTTATCGTATAAATCGCAGTGGTACGGACGGATCGTGAAGTTCGCAGCCCCATTTGCCCCGACGAGCCAAAGGTGTCATGGGTGTGGATTCATCCATAAAGAAGTGAAAAACCTTTGTGTGCGACAGTGGAAATGCCCGTCATGTGGTACGGTTCATGATCGGGATGAAAATGCCGCACACAATATTAAAGATGTTGCCGTATAAACGACAACGCCATGAACTGCGGGAACCGCAGGGATCGCTTGGTCTATTTTGCTTCGTTAGAGGCAACTACCCAAGAATCTCCCACTTCAAGCGTTAGCTAAGTGGGGGAGCGTTCAATTGTAATAGGACGTTGTAAGCGGAACGAATACGGCTCCATCCTCTTTGGCATCGGCATAAATATACAGCTGGTTTGCACCGCCGATTTCTACTTCAACCGTAACGAGCCCATCGGCAACGTTAATTTCCGTCGTTTTCAAAATCGTATCGGTATCCGTGTCTTTCACCGTCAGCTTGCCGAGGTCCTGACCAACGGCTGCGATTTGAAGGTACAGCTTTTGGTATTTTTTCTTAGGCTCCAAAATGAATGAGCTTGAACGGGCACCTTCTGCGTTATCGAATATGGCTTCCTTGTAATCTTTGCCGTTATAGGTCGTTTGCGCAGCATCCTTCGTGCGGTACATATTGGTCGTCATGGAGCTTGAGATTGCAACGCCCTCTACCTTTTCGCCTAGCTGAATCATTTGCGTCTTGCTGTCATAGTCGACAGCAACGCCAAGCGCGTCGGAAATCGATCTTACCGGAAGGTAGGTTGTGCCTTTGTAGCTAATTGGAACAACTGTATTATTGCTGCCGTCCCGGAGCTGCACCGGCTTGCCATCTACCTTGAAAGAAATGTCTTTATTCAAATAGGCTTTAATTTCTTGAAGTTTTGTAGCTCCGTAAGCACCAGTTGCCATGCTTGCAACAATCGTTGTGCCAAGAATTACAGCTATCGTAAGCTTTTTCAAAATAGGCCACTCTCCTGTTCTGGTTTGGAAAATGATAGTTCGCATAACTGAAGCTTGGAAATGCTTACCCTATTATAGGTGCGCTGCAACAGAGGGACAAGCTTAATGGGACTATTTTCCTTTAAAAATAAGTCTCTAGAAATGGATTTGTTTTTGAAACGCGTTGCGTACATGCCACGTACAAGGAAGGAGAAATGTGGTTAATAGGAATAGAAACGGAACATGATAAGGAGGAGACAAATGTCAGGTGTTTGGATTCAGCATTCGGTTATTTTTAGTTTGAAGCATGCAGAGGGCTCGGATGAAGAGCAGCGTTTTCTGGAGGATGGACGTACGATTTTGAGTGCTATCCCGGTCGTTCGCGATTTTCAGGTGTATTTGCAGGTTAGCCCTAAAAACGATTATCGTTTTGGCTTCTCCATGGTATTCGAGAGCAACGAAGATTACGAAGCCTATAATGCGCATCCGCTGCATGTGAAGTTTGTCGAGGAGCGCTGGGTTACGGAAGTAGAGAAATTCCTGGAAATTGATTATCAGAAACACGTTACGGTCGTTTAGAAGGAGGAGACAACGTTGGAATTGCTGTTGGAATATGGCTGGGTATTAGTGGTCTTGGTTGTTCTGGAGGGTTTGCTGGCAGCAGATAATGCGCTTGTGCTAGCTGTAATGGTTAAACATCTTGATGAGAAAAGCCGGAAGAAGGCGCTGTTTTACGGGTTGTTCGGCGCATTTATTTTCCGTCTAGCCTCCTTGTTCGTTATCTCGCTGCTTGTGAATGTATGGCAAATTCAGGCACTCGGAGCGCTGTATCTCTTATTTATTTCAATAAGCAATATAATTAAGTTTTTACGAAGGTCTAAAGAGAGCGAAGAGGAAGAGGAGACTGAGGAGCAGAAGGAGAAGAAAAACTCCAAGGCTGGCTTCTGGTGGACTGTTCTGAAGGTCGAAATCGCCGACATCGCCTTTGCGATCGATTCCATTTTAGCAGCGGTAGCTTTGGCTGTCGCCCTGCCTCCAAGTGGTCTGAAGCCAATCGGCGGCATGGACGGCGGACAGTTTATCGTTATTTTCCTCGGCGGCTTTATCGGGCTTGTCATTATGCGTTTCGCGGCAAACTATTTCGTGAAGCTGTTGCATTCCCGTCCAGCGCTTGAGCTGACAGCATTCGTTATCGTGGGCTGGGTCGGCGTCAAGCTGGCTGTTCACACGATGGCGCATCCATCGATTCACTGGCTGTCGCATGATTTTGTAGAAGGCTCTTTATGGAAAGCGACCTTCTACATCGTACTCGTCCTGATCGCTGTAGTTGGTTGGTTCTTGTCGGGCCGCAGTAAAGTGGAAGGCGAGCATGGAGATGGTGCGGGCAAAGCCCCAAACCTGGATAAACATACGGGTTAAGCAAATAGAATGACCAAATAAAAGAACAAAGGGAGCCATCTACACAGCTAGTGCTGCGTGGGTGGCTCCTTTTTACTGACATAGATAGGGCATTAGGAGAAGGAAAAGCTAACGATTTCCTCCACCATCACGTATAAGGTGGTTGACGGAGCAGTCGTAATAACGAGATAGGAGGCAGTGTAATCGGTAAACTGTCCACTTACGCTGCTGCCAGCCGTCGTATTAACCGTTATGGGATTGCCTTTGTTCTCGCTGAGTACGGTGGAGAGAGGGCTTCCGGGAATAATATGCTTGGCCGTGGATTCGATAGCCATCAAGGGCCCCTCCTTTTTAAGGATATAAAAGAATATAGAAATTAAAAAATGTGCGGCTTATAACTAGGCCTTTATTCCTCCGTGAAACGCGCCGTGCCTCAAAAAGGATAGCAAAGTCGAAGGATAGCAAAGTCGTCTGTGCTTGTTAAACTGGATTTTCATGCACGTAAATAATGTTGACGAAGAAAATGCGCAGTTCATACAAAAAATTATCCTGCTCAAACGAGACGAGAATATAATCATTTCCAACCCGATTCAGCGTTCCGACGACTGCAAGCTGAAAATAGCCATTGGTCATCACGGACACCTCTTTGCCAATCAAGGGAATTAAATCACCCGAAAGCGTAGTAGCCATGAGCTCCTTTCCTCCTTTTCGGCTTTGCCGGGACGGGCCAAAACCGCTTCTGAAGCCATGGCCTCAGCTCAGGGCTTCTATATTCGTAATGTGGGCCAGCGGGATGATCATAACCGACTGGGCAGAAGTGGTGAAGCTTGCAAGCGTCTGCTCCAGACTAAGCACGGTTCCAGCAAAGCCTGTCGGCTGTCCGGCAGTCATGACGGTAATGAGTGTCCCGGCATCGAGGAAGCCGGTAAGTACAGCAAGCAGCTCGGTGAAATCGACATTTCCCGAGGTGCCGGGAGGGCCCTGGGGCCCGGCTGGCCCTGGGGCGCCGGCGGCTCCCGGCGCTCCTGCCGGGCCGGGGATACCGGCGGGGCCGGCTTCGCCCTGCACGCCCGGCGGCCCTGGCTCGCCGGGCAGGCCCTGCGCGCCGGGAGCGCCAGCTGGCCCGGCGGCTCCGGCAGGGCCGGCAGGCCCCGCGATGCCGGCGGGGCCTGCAAGGCCGATTGTGCCCGGCGCGCCTTGCTCGCCGGGCACTCCAGGCTCGCCGCGTGCGCCCGGCGAGCCAGCTGCGCCTTGCGGTCCGGCTGGCCCGGACGCGCCGGCGATGCCTTGGGCCCCGGGTTCCCCCGGAGGCCCGGCAGGCCCGCGAAAGCCGCGCGAGCCGATGCAGCCGTAAGAAATACGCGGCTTAGGGGCTCCTTGAGACTGCGCTGGCGTAAAGCGATAAACCTTGCAATGCTTATGAAAACGTCGGCGGGCAGAGCAGCCGAAAGAAGGTCGAGCCAGCTTGCGAAGCTTTTTACGTTTGCGTATGCATGGGGACGGTTTTGGACGCAGTCTTTTTCTGATTTTACGACGCTTGCGGCGTTTAAGTGTAGGCGACGTCAGCTTGCTCCTGCGCGGAGGAGGCTTAAGAAAGGAAATCATGGCGTATCCTCCCATTTTTTATTTAAAATATAGGAAAGCATAATGTTATCCTTTTTCTATATTTCTCGGGCTGAAACGCGCCGCGCCGCTAAAGGATTGCGACAGTCGTTTCACCTTACTATATATGTATCCGGTAACCAAGCAGATGGGACTAGGTAGCTCCCTATTTTTGCGCACAATTTGACAATTGCCTGTCATGGATTGCCGAGCGGGCGAGAAAGGCATATAATTAAAACGGCAAACATCGTACTTTTTCGTACAAATATGAACATTAGGGGAGGCTGTACCTGTGAAGAAAATCAAGGTGCTTCAACAAATTGTAGATGCTGGCGTTGTCGCTGTGCTTCGCGCTGATTCGGCGGAGGAAGTTGTAGAAATGTCCCGCCATGCGATAAAAGGTGGTATTAAAGCGATTGAAATTACGCTGACCGTACCGTTTGCGCTTCGGGCAATCGAGCAGCTCAGCAAGGAATATTCGGTGGATGCGGACCCGCAATCGGATCAATTTGCTATTATCGGAGTGGGAACGGTGCTTGATCCGGAATCGGCGCGCGCGGCGATTTTGAGCGGCGCGGAATTTGTCGTTTCCCCGGCACTTAACCCTGATACTATAAAGCTATGCCATCGTTATGCAATTCCGGTTATGCCAGGCACGATGACCGTCAATGAAATTCAGCATGCGCTGGAGCTGGGTGTTGATGTCGTGAAGCTGTTCCCTGGCAATCTGTACTCGCCAAGCGTTATTCCTTCGATTAAAGGACCTTTGCCGCAGGCAAATGTGATGCCGACCGGCGGCGTATCGTTGGATAACCTCGGCGAATGGGTAAAGGCGGGCGCGGTTGCGGTTGGCATTGGCTCCGATTTGACGAAGGAAGCTGTGAAAACAGGCGATTACTCCTTAATTGAAGCGAAGGCACGCGCTTATATCGAAGCTTACCGCAGCGCGAAGCGCTAAATTTCACCTCTCGCCACTGCTTTTTATGAAAGCGCATTAGCGAAAAGCGGCGGAAAGCAGCCTCTGCAAGGCGAACGGGCAGCCTTATCGCAAGCAATTGAGGTGCTTTTGACGCATATGGATGGCGAAAGCTGTTTGCGTTTGATAAAGTAGGAGTAGGTTGTTCAAGATTTTGAAGGAGGCTACTTAAAAGATGGAATATCGGATTGAGAAGGACACAATGGGTGAAATTCAGGTTCCTGCGGACAAGCTGTGGGGCGCTCAAACGCAGCGCAGCTTGCAAAACTTCAAAATCAGCGGAGAGCGGATGCCGATTGAGGTCGTTCATGCCATGGCTATTATCAAAAAAGCTGCAGCAATCGCCAATGAAAAGCTCGGTGTGCTGGATGCGGAGAAATCTGCTGCTATCGGTGAAGCGGTAGATGAAATTTTGACAGGCCGCTGGGATGAGCATTTCCCGCTTGTCGTTTGGCAGACGGGCAGCGGTACACAAACGAATATGAACGTCAATGAGGTTGTAGCGTTTCGCGCCAACCAACTGCTTGAGGAGCGCGGCAGCGCCGTTCGCATTCATCCGAATGATGATGTCAACCGCTCCCAAAGCTCGAACGATACATTCCCGGCAGCGCTGCATATTGCTGGCGTAGTAGCGGTGGAGCAGCGCCTGATTCCGGCTATTGATGTGCTGGCAAGAACGCTCCAGGACAAGGCGGAGCGTTTCAACGATATTGTGAAAATCGGCCGTACGCATTTACAGGACGCAACTCCGATTACACTTGGCCAAGAGATTAGCGGCTGGTACGCAATGCTGACTAAAACGCGCAAAATGATCGTGCAAAGCGTTGACGAAATGCGCGAGCTGGCGCTTGGCGGCACAGCGGTAGGTACAGGCCTTAACGCGCATCCGGATTTCGCGGTGCAGGTAGCGGCGGAAGTGACGACACTTACAGGCAAAACGTTTATTACAGCGGAAAATAAATTCCACTCGCTGACAAGCCACGACCAAATCGTCTACACACACGGTGCGGTTAAAGCGCTGGCGGCTGATTTGATGAAGATCGCCAATGATGTTAGATGGCTGGCCAGCGGCCCGCGCTGCGGTATTGGTGAAATCTCGATTCCTGAAAATGAACCGGGTAGCTCCATTATGCCAGGTAAAGTAAATCCGACGCAAAGCGAAGCCATTACGATGGCGGTTTGCCAAGTAATCGGCAACGATGCGACGATTGCATTTGCGGCGAGCCAAGGCAATTTTGAGCTGAACGTGTTCAAGCCAGTTATTATCTACAACTTCCTGCAATCCGTTGCTTTGATGGCGGACGGCATGATTTCCTTCAATGACAACTGTGCGGTTGGCATTGAGCCGAACGAAGCTGTAATCAAGCGTAATCTCGATCAATCGCTCATGCTCGTAACCGCGCTTAATCCGCATATTGGCTATGAGAATGCAGCAGCCATTGCGAAAAACGCGCATAAAAAAGGGCTGACGCTGAAAGAATCGGCGATTGCCAGCGGTCTCCTGACGTCCGAGCAGTTCGATGAGTTTGTGAAGCCGGAAGCAATGATCGGCAAACGCTAAGCGGAGTATCAGCGGCACTAGCTCCACTAACTTAGTTTGTTCTATAAGGAAAATCGAATAAGTATAGAAAAGAGCCTTTGATGTCCTAAGAAATGTGGGATATCAGAGGTTCTTTTCTATTTTTATTATTGAACATATGTTTACTTTTGTGCCGGGCATATGATCAAACGAGTGGATCATTAGCGGAATGTTAAGATATTATATTCATTTTCACGGCTGAATGTTAAGACAATGTAAATTTAGATGACAATTAAAGATAGCTTAACAATATTTTTTTGTCAAAATGTTTACAATAGCTCTACTCTACTTTATATTAAATATTAAATAGAGATAAAAAGGTTTCTTTTTTTCATTGATTTATGTTTATATGAAATTTTGATAAGGAGTTGATCGATGAAAAATGCACAAAAAGTAAATTCGTTGTGGATTTTTCGCATGTTTACCCGGTTTATTGCACGAAATGACAACAAGATTCGACAAAATGATATTAATGTCATATATATGTGAGAGAAAAGAACTATGTATGGGATTATCCTAGGAAAAAAGGGGAGACTGTCTATGAGACGAAAGTTTCAGGCGTTCAAGCGGCCAGTCAGCCTATTTTTGGCTGCTATTTTGCTTGTAGGAACGATATTGGGTGGTTTTGGTGCGCCTGTGCAAGCGGCCGTGAGCAATGACAACATTGTCATTTCACAAGTGTATGGTGGCGGCGGCAATGGTGGCGCGCCAATTAAACAGGACTTTATTGAATTATATAATCCAACGGATTCACCAATTTCCCTTGCGGGCTGGAGTGTGCAGTATGCTTCGGCTACAGGGGCCTTTACACCGAATACAAATGTACACAATTTTAGCGGTACGATTGCCGCTAAAGGCTATTTCCTTATTCAAGAGGCGGCGGGAACGAGCGCGACGGCTGCTAATCTGGAATCGCCAGATGCCATTGGTTCGCTGAATATGGGCGGTACCGCTGGTAAAGTTAGACTTCTTGATGCAAGCAGCGCAGTAGTAGATCTAGTTGCCTATGGTTCGACGGCGACTGGTGGAGAGGGTACGCCAACTGGCGACCTGGGTGCTGCATTAGCGGCTATCCGCAAAGCGATGAATCCGGGTGATCGGGCGCTGGATACGGATAACAATAACGCTGACTTTACGGTAGCTGCACCAAGCCCTAGAAACTCTTCTTACGGCGCGGTTGCAAGCGTTTCGGCTAGTCCGGCGGGAGGCGAGGTTCCAGCAGGAACGTATGTAACCTTGTCTACAGCAACGGTTGGCTACAGCGTTTATTACAGTGTCTACAGCCCGGATGCACCGGTTGCTCCGGAAAATTTTGCAGCTTATGCTTCGCCTATCGGAGTTACAGCTCCAATGACGCTTCATGCGTATGTGAAAAATACAGAAGGCACAATGGCTGGCCTGACTGAATTCTCTTATACAATAGCAAACCTTACGCCCGTTGCGATTTCGGATGTGCGCAGCGCAGCGGTAGGCTCGAAGGTTGTAACGCAAGGGACAGTTTCCCATCGCACAGAATCTGGCGGCAAAGTGAATTTGTTTGTTCAGGATGCCAATTCTGCAGTCATTGTTAGAGGAACGGATTCAGGTGCACAGCCAGGGGATGACGTTGAAGTTTATGGTCAAACTTCGCTGTACAATGGCTTACTGCAGCTGGACACTGATCTGGTAACAGGCGGTTATGTCATGATTAATGGCCAAAGCGGGGTTCCTGAGCCGACCGTCATTACTTCGACGTCTTTCGGTACGAGTGACGCAGTGCGGAATCAATCCGAAGGCCGTTTGGTGCAAATCAATAATGTAACCATTAAGCGCGCGGCAAGCGGTGTATTCTTTGCAACGGATGCGGCCAGCAGCCAAGAGATCGCGATTTATTCCTCCGATACGGCATTCGCGCTGAACAAAACGTTTGAGCAAGTGACAGGCGTAATGACTTATTACACAGGCGTGGGCCTTGAGCTTGTTCCAAGAGGCTCATCCGACATTGTGGAGCGCAAGCTTTCCGTTACGTCAAGCCTACCTTCTGGCGGCATTGCGGCTGGTGGAACGGTAGAGCTTAGTACGCTAATGAATGGCGGAGTTATTCATTTTACGACGGATGGATCAACACCGACATCTGCAAGCCCGGTATACAGCGCTCCAATAACAATTAATGCTGATACAACGATCAAAGCAATCGTAGTAGCGGGTGCTGAGACGAGCTCTGTATACACATTCGAGTATACGGTGCTGCAAAATACAGACGGCATCAAAATTCATACGATTCAAGGCAAAACCCATCGTTCCATTTATGAAAATGTAGCGGTGACCAATGTTTCCGGTATCGTCACATCGGTAAGCACGAACAGCTTCTACATGCAGGAGCCAGACAGCAGCATCGATAACGATCCTGCTACCTCAGAGGCGATTCAAGTGTATAAAGCGGCGCACGGCGCTCAAGTGGGAGATATGGTAACGGTTGATGGTACGGTTGTAGAGTTTGGGACTAGCCCTGCTCTGACAGTCACGCAAATTACAGCGACAACCATTACGAAGGGCTTGCCTTCGCAGCCATTACCTTCGCCGATTGTACTCGGTACAAATGGACGTATCGTCCCGAACGTCATTGATACCGATAGCTTCGGAGCATTTAATCCCGATGGCGATGCGATTGATTTCTTCGAAAGCCTGGAAGGCATGCGCATTCAGTTGAATGATGCCCGCATTACTGGCCCTTATGCTAACTCGGTTACGCCAGTGACTTTCGATAATGGCGCTAACAATCCGATTAAAACCGATGCAGGCGGCATTGTGCTTACAGGTGATGGCACGCAGCCATTCGACAGCAGCCTGAATCCACAAAAATTGTATATCGCGGCAAAGCCGGCCGGTCAGGATATTAAAACAGGCGACCAATTTAATGCTCCGATTACAGGTGTTTTGAATTATACGAGCAATTTGTTCAAGCTCATTCCTGATGGCACGTTGCCAGCTATTACGTATTCATCGCGTGCACAAGGTGTTGCGACTACGGTTGCAGCAGCTGATAAGCTGACGATTGCTACGTTCAACGTAGAAAATTTCAGCAGCAGCCAGACGGCTAAAGCTGCAAAAATCGGCGGCATTATCGTAAACAACCTCAAGACTCCTGACATTATTGGTCTTATGGAGGTTCAAGATAATAATGGCGAAACAAACAACGGTGTAACGGATGCGAGCCAAAGCTTCCAAGCATTAATCGACGCTGTTGTTACTAAAGGCGGGCCAACCTATGCCTACACGGACATTGCTCCAGTAGACGGGCTGGATGGCGGAGCTCCGGGCGGAAATATCCGTGTAGGGTACTTGTATAACACAGCGCGGGTAACACTTGCGACTGGAACGAAAGGCGACTCAACAACTGCTGTACAGGTGAAAGGGGATGGCAGCCTGTCTGTGAATCCGGGCCGAATCAGCCCGACGGACGTTGCCTTTAATGCTTCGCGTAAGCCGCTTGCCGCAGAATTTAACTTCCAAGGTAAACGTATTGTAGTTATCGCGAACCACTTTAATTCCAAAGGTGGAGACGGTCTTCCTTGGGGAACGATCCAGCCGGTTATCCGCAGCAGTGAAACACAGCGTGCTCTGCAAGCTGGAATCGTAAATTCCTTCGTATCGCAGCTTGTAGCTAGTGATCCGAATGTTAATGTAACGGTGTTAGGCGATCTGAATGACTTCCAGTTTTCGAAGACGCTTGATATTTTGAAGAAGGATGTTTTGACTAATCTTGTAGACGAAATGCCAGAAAAGGATCGTTACTCTTATATTTATGATGGCAACTCCCAGACGCTTGACCATATTTTGGTCAATGATGCTCTGACAGACTATTCGGCGATTGAAGTGGTACACGTCAATGCTGACTTTACGGATTCAATGGGACGCGTCAGCGACCATGATCCATTGCTTGCCCAGCTTGATCTTGGCAGCAAGCCGGTTGTCGGCAATGACAATTTCTCACTGCGTGTATTGCACACGAATGATACACATGCGCATCTGGATAACATGGCGCGCCGCGTGACGGCAATTGAAAGCCTGCGCGACGACAATACACTGCTGCTTGATGCAGGCGATGTGTTCTCGGGTACGCTCTATTTCAATCAATTCCATGGTCTTGCTGATCTGTGGTTCATGAACTATCTGAAATATGATGCGATGACATTCGGCAATCACGAGTTTGATAAGGATGCAGCGACGCTGGCAGCGTTCATTAGTGGGGCGAAATTCCCATTCGTTGCTGCGAATGTGAATTTTAGCGGTGAAGCAGAGCTTGGCAGTAAATTCGTTAATAGCATTCCACAAGTGGATGGCGCAGCGAATGATGCTAAAATCTACCCGGCTATCATCAAAGAGGTTGATGGCGAGCGGGTTGGTATTTTCGGCTTGACGACACCGGATACAGCATTGCTTGCATCCCCGGGCAACGTTGTATTTAACGATGTGAAAGCAAGCGCAGAAGCGACAGTTGCACAGCTGGAGTCGCTCGGGATTAATAAAATTATCGCATTGTCCCATATCGGTTATACCGAGGATCAGAATCTTGCGGCTGAGGTGGACGGCATTGACATTATTGTCGGCGGCCACTCGCATACGCAATTAAATGAACCATTTGTATATCGTAAAAACCTAAGTGCAGATCCAACGCTTATCGTTCAAACAGGCGAGTATGGCGTGAATTTGGGGCAACTGGATGTTAAATTCAATGCGGCAGGCAAGCTGACCTCATGGGATGGCAAGCTGGTGAATGTAGATCAGCAGGTTAACTCGCAATATGTATTTGCGGCTGATCCAACTGCTGCAGCTAAAGTAGCAGAGTATAACGCTCCTTTGGCTGAGCTGAAGAAAACGGTAGTAGGCAAAACTGACGTAGCGTTAGACGGACTCCGCAAAAACGTGCGCAGACAGGAAACGAATCTAGGTAACCTGATTGCAGACGGCATGCTGGACAAGGTGAAAAATAGCCCATTGATCGATAAAACAGGCATTGCCGGTTATGTGACGATTCAAAATGCAGGCGGAATTCGCGATTCGATTCCGGCAGGCGACATTACGCTTGGTCATTTGCTTACCGTTATGCCTTTCGGCAACAATTTGACAGCGCTGAAAATGACAGGACGTGAAATCATAGCTGCACTCGAAAATGGCGTCAGCGGCTCCACGCCAGTTAGCGAGGAAGGCAGATTCCCGCAAGTGGCAGGCATGAAATTCTACTATGATATGACGAAGCAAGCGGAGATGTACAACTCCGTTCTCGGCGAAATTACTTCGCAAGGTCAACGTATCCTAAAGGTTCAGGTGCTGAACGACAAGGGCAAATATGTTGACATTGATAAAGAGGCTTATTATATCGTAGCAACCAACTCTTTCATGGCAAATGGCGGCGACTTCTATCTGTCCATGAAGGCAGCGAAGGATGCTGGACGCTTCTATGAACTGAATTTTGTAGACTATGAAGTGTTCAATGAATATTTGAGCAAGGTGGGTACGGTGAACATTGGGGTAGAGGGTCGTATTACCAATGTGCAGAATGCATTCGATTTGCGTGTTCTTCATACGAACGATACCCATGCACATCTGGATAATGCCCCGCGTCGTATAAACGCAGCGATGGGCCTGAAGAATGAGAAGGAAAATGCCTTGCTGCTGGATGCGGGCGATGTATTCTCGGGTACTTTGTATTTCAATCAATTTAAAGGACTTGCTGATCTTTGGTTCATGAATGAAATGAGATACGATGCCATGACGTTCGGAAACCATGAGTTTGATAAGGATGCTGCGACGCTGGCGGCATTTATTAGAGGGGCAAACTTCCCATTTGTCAGCTCGAACGTTGATTTCAGCGGCGAAGCAGAGCTTGATGCTTTGTTTAATGATGATATTATTTATTCCTTGTCATCCGATGAACGCAAGGCGGAAATTCATAAGGCAATTATTAAGCAGTTTGGCAGTGGGGATGTTGGAGTTGGCATCATTGGGCTGACAACGCCGGATACGGCGCTGCTTGCTTCTCCAGGACAAGTGAGATTTGAGGACTATGTGGAAAGTACAAGAGAAACAGTTGCAGCTCTGGAACAGAAGGGTGTCAACAAAATCATCGTACTGTCCCACTTGGGCTACGGCGAGGATCTTAAGCTGGCAGCGGCAGTTGAGGGCATAGACATTATCGTCGGCGGTCACTCGCATACGCAGCTGAATGAGCCGACTGTTTATCAGAAGACGGCTGACGCAGCTTCTACCTTGATTGTACAAACGGGAGAATATGGCGTATATCTAGGCAAGCTGGATGCGATTTTTGACGCTCAAGGCGAGCTTGTAGTGTGGAATGGCGAGCTGGTTAATGTAGACGAGAAGATTGGCTCGAATTATAAGTTCAACGCTTATCCTGGACATACTGCGAAATTGGAAGAATTCAAAGCGCCAATCGCAGAGCTTCAGAAGACGGTTGTTGGCAAAACGGATGTTGCACTCGATGGTCTTCGTAAAAACGTGCGCAGACAGGAAACGAATCTTGGAAACCTGATCGCGGATGGCATGCTGGACAAGGTGAAAAATAGCCCATTAATCGACAAAGCGGGCATTGCCGGCTATGTGACGATTCAAAATGCAGGCGGAATCCGTGATTCCATCCCTGCTGGCGACATTACACTAGGCCATTTGCTGACGGTTATGCCATTTGGCAACAATCTGACGGCACTGAAAATGACAGGTGCAGAAATCACTGCTGCTCTTGAAAATGGCGTCAGCGGCTCTACGCCGACGACAGAAGAAGGCAGATTCCCGCAAGTTGCGGGCATGCGCTATACTTTCGATTCCACGAAGAAGCCTGAAATTTACAACTCGGTTACCGGTGTTGTGACGCAGCAGGGCGAGCGTATCGTAAAAGTAGAAGTGCTGAATGAGCAAGGCGAATATGTAGCGCTTGATCCAAATGCGTATTACATTGTAGCGACGAATTCCTTCATGGCAAATGGCGGAGACTTCTATCTGTCGATGAAAGCAGCGAAAGACGCTGGCCGCTTCTATGAACTGAATTTTGTGGACTATGAGGTGTTTAATGAATATTTGGCGAAAATCGGTACAGTAGATATCGGCATTCAAGGCAGAATTACCGATTTGCTAGGTTCCGGAAACCCGGGCACAGGAACTCCTGGGACGAGCAATCCAGGAACGAGTACTCCTAGCCCGAGCCCGACACCTTCTGTATCTCCGAGTCCAGATCCAAGCCCGACGCCAACTCCAGCTCAGCTGAAGGATGTAACGGGACACTGGGCAGAGCAGTCGATTAAGCAAGCGGTAGAGCAAGGGATTGTAAAAGGCTTCACAGACGGTACATTCCGCCCTGAAGCGAATGCGACTCGTGCAGAGTTTGTAACGATGGTTAGCCGTGCATTTAAGCTTGGAGATGCAACGTCAGTACCGAATTTCCGCGATGTGGATGCGATTCCGGTATGGGCACGCTCCTTCGTAGCGCAGCTGTCGGAAGCGGGACTCATTAGCGGTTATGCGGACAATACGTTCCGTCCAAGCAATCCATTGACCCGTATTGAAATGACGGCGATTATGGTACGTGCACTAGATATTCCAGTTGATCCGGCGGCAACGGTAGATTTTGCCGATGCGAGTGAAATTCCAGCTTGGGCAGTTCCTTATGTAGCTGCGGCAGCCAAAGCAGGCATTGTACAAGGGGCGAACAATAAGTTCAATCCAAATGCTAAGGCCACGAGGGCTGAGGTTGTCACCTTGCTGCTGAATGCAACGAAATACGCAGAAGCAAGCAAATAAGCAAAAGGCATTTAATGAAATAAGCGAGGCCGTCCCAAGGCAGTATTTACACTGCTTTGGGATGGCCTTTGTTTTGTTTTGTTTAAACAGCAGCTCCCGCAGAAATGAGAGCAATTTGTTCATTTAACTGGCCGCTGCATAAGCCGCCATGATAGCAAATCACATGCTCAAGCGGGTAATCTGCAAGTACTTTGAGAGAATGCAGCGCCATTTCATAATCGAGCGTGGCAGCAGGAATAGGAGGTGCTAGCTTGTTATTTTCTGCGATAAGCGCATCTCCGGCTATTAAAGTATGGCTCGCGTGATGGTACAAGCTGACATGTCCGGGTGTATGTCCCGGCGTATTAATAACGCTGACGCCGCCGCATATATCAAGCTTGTCGCCGCCAAGCAGCTGCGCTGTTACATTTGCGTGGGGCGGATGCTCCAGCATTTTTCGAAAAGCGGCGCGGAACGCAGCGGGCGTTTCCGGTGGAAACATTAGGTCTAGGCTCGCGAGCGCCTCATCGGTTATTTTAATCAGGCGTTTGCGTCCTTCAATGTAGGGCTTCTCGATGTCGCTGCTCCACACGCGTGGTGCTTGATTAGCTTGTTCGATAACGGCGGGCAGACTGCCAATATGATCGATATCTTGATGGGTAAGTACGATGTCGGTTATGTGTTCGAGAAGTACGCCTTCTTGTGCCGCGGCCTCCTGAAGCAAAGGAAGCTGCCCGGGATGGGCAGTGTCTATAAGGATTTGGTGATCATGATCCCAAATAAGGGTGGGGTGAATGGTTGTGGGTTTTCCCATAATGATGGCTGTAATCTCAAGCATGGCAATGCCTTTTACAAGCAGCATACGATCCCTCCGATGAACATCAGCTCAAATTGTGCTTGGCCAAGCATGTATATCATAAGGGGTAAACATTTCAATGTAAATAATAAAATATTATATTATAACACAAATAATTATTTTTGTCAATATACAAATGAGGTGGCTGCTAAGCGGGGTGGAGGGGCGTGGATTATGATATGATAGTTGGAAAGGGCGGCTTTTCCAAGCGATCTATTGCAGGAAAAGCTAGCTTGGCACAACTATCTCTGATGTAAAGTAGGTTATTGCGATGCATTTATTATCAGTCGAACATATTACGAAAAGCTACGGGGAAAAAATGCTGTTCGAGGACGTTACCTTCGGTCTCGAGGATGGCGACAAAATTGGTATTATCGGCGTCAATGGGACGGGTAAATCGACGTTCCTTAAAGTGATTGCCGGGCTTGAACCAGCGGATGCGGGCAACATTTCCATTGGGAACCGTGTGAGTATTCGCATGCTGTCGCAGGACCCGGTGTTTACGCCGGGAGAAACGGCGCTTGAGCATGTGCTGGGTGGCGATTCGCCGCAGCAGCGTGCTGTGCGCGAGCATGTGGAGGCGCTTGAGGCACTTGAGCTTCATCCAAATGACGAGGCGCTCCAGCAAAGGCTGATCAAAGCGAACCAGCGGATGGATGAATCGGACGCTTGGACGCTGGAGAGTGAAGCGAAGATTGCGCTCGCAAAGCTTGGCATTCTTCATTTTGACGAGAAGGTCGAGACGTTTTCCGGTGGGCAGCGCAAGCGGGTAGCGATGGCGGCGGCACTGCTCCAGCCTTCGGATATTTTGATTTTGGACGAGCCGACGAACCATATTGACAATGATTCGGTCGCTTGGCTGGAAGGCATGCTGCAGAAGCGCAAAGGTGCGCTGCTTATGATTACCCATGACCGGTATTTCCTCGATCGGGTCAGCAATCGGGTCATTGAGCTGGACGGCGGACGTGCTTATTTCTATGAAGCGAACTATAGCCGTTTTCTGGAGCTTAAGCTGGAACGGGAAGAGCGTGAGGCTTCTACAGAGAACAAACGCAAAAACCTGCTGCGCAGCGAGCTGGCCTGGATCAGGCGCGGAGCCAAGGCAAGAACGACGAAGCAGAAGGCGAGAATTGATCGCTTCGAGGATTTGAAGGCGCAGGCGCCTAAGCAAAGCGCGGGGAAAATGGATGTATCAGTTGCTTCCACTCGCCTTGGACGTAAAATCGTCGAGCTGGAAAAGGTGACGAAGCGCTTTGGCGAGCGGACGCTCATTTGTGATTTCAGCTATATCGCCGTACCGGAGGATCGGGTGGGCATTATCGGACGCAATGGCAGTGGCAAGTCTACGCTGCTGAAGCTGATTGAGGGTAGGCTGGTGCCAGATGAAGGGACAGTTGAGCTGGGCCTCACCGTTAATCTCGGCTGGTTCTCGCAGGAGCATGAAGAGATGGACGAGTCGCTGCGCGTCATTGAATTTATCCGTGAAGGTGCGGAGCAGGTGAAAACGGCGGATGGCTCGCTCATTTCAGCGGGACAAATGCTGGAGCGGTTTTTGTTCCCTCCTGCGATGCAATGGAGCCCGATCGGCAAGCTGTCAGGCGGCGAGAAGCGCCGTCTCCAATTGCTTCGCGTGCTGATGAAGGCGCCGAACGTGCTGCTGCTCGATGAGCCGACGAATGATTTGGACATCTCGACCTTGGCCGTATTGGAAGATTATTTGGATGATTTTCCGGGCGTCGTATTTGTTGTATCTCATGACCGCTACTTTCTTGACCGGACGGTCGATAAAATTTTGTCCTTTGAGGATGGCGTCATTACACAGCATACAGGCAACTATAGCGAATATCAGGAGTTTGTAGAAAAACATGGCTCGGCGGCTGGTTCATCGTCAACGCCGGGAGGAGCGTCGGCGGGCGGAAATGCGAAGAATGCTGGGGCAGGCACGGCGGCAGCTGCTGGAAGCGGGAGTGCAGCGGGCGAATCGAATGCAAAAGCCGGAACGGGCGGCAGTAAAGAACGCGCGCTCAAAATGTCCTACAAGGATCAAAAGGATTTTGAGCAAATTGACAGCTGGATTGAGCAGGCTGAAAATGATATTGCGCACATTGTGCAGCGCATGGAGGAATCCGGCAGTGATTCGGTGCTGATTCAGCAGCTATCGGAGGAGCAGCAGCAGCTAGAAGAAAAGCTGGAGCAGCTTATGGAGCGCTGGACAGAGCTGAATGAGCTCGCTGAGCAAATTGCCGCTCAGAAGAAGGGCTAATGATAATGGGGCCTAGAAAACAGGAGAGGGAGATGGAGATGTTTTCAGAAGTACGCAACATTTATTGCATTGGACGGAATTATCGTTTGCATGCATTGGAGCTGGGCAATGAGGTGCCTGAATCGCCGATGGTATTTACGAAGCCAACTCATGCGCTTGTGCCGATGGATGGCAATGTTGTGGAGCTGCCGGGTAATCAAGGCGAGGTTCATTTCGAGCTGGAGCTGGTGCTGCGGGTTGGTAGGACGCTTGAGCCGGGCATGGACCCTGACGCATGTATCGATGGCCTGGCGCTGGGACTTGATATGACGCTACGCGATGTGCAAAGCAAAATCAAAGCGAAAGGCCAGCCATGGCTTCCGGCCAAAGGCTTCAAAGGCTCCGCTCCCCTTGGCGCATGGCTGCCGTACCCTGGTTCAGAAGAGCTCAAGGTCCATGATTTTGCGCTGCTTCGCAATAATGAAGAAGTACAGCATGGCAATTCTGCCGATATGCTGTTTGATATTGGAACGCTGCTTCGGCACATTAACGACAACTACGGGCTTGGGCCGGGCGATCTCATTTTTACTGGAACGCCAGCAGGTGTTGCGGCTTTGCAGGATGGCGACAAGCTCTCGGCATTGTGGCAAGGCAAAGAAGTAGCTAGCTGTTCAATTAAGCTCGTATAATCGGATTCAAACAACCAAAAAGCCCTCAAACCCGCGCAGTTCGCAGAGTTTGAAGGCTTTTTTTGCGTCGCAGCCTTCCTTGCGGGAGAGGCTGTGACAGCTGAATAGGAGGTGCACCTATGCGAGCGTGTGGCATGATTTTTTGAAAATTAAGCGTTAAAAGCTTTCAGCATCCATACATGCTTCTCAAGCGAGGTGTGGATCGCAAGCAGCATATCGGCTGTCGTCTCATCATTCGCTTCTTGGGCAATCGACATGCCAGCTTTCAGTTCTTCGATAATAGTCGAGAAGTCGGTGATGAGAGACTCAACCATAGCAGTAGCTGTTTCTTTGCCTGTAGCATCTTTGATGGAAGCTGTCTCCATATATTCTTTCAACGTTGCGACAGGCTTGCCTTCCAGCGCGAGCAGGCGCTCAGCCAGCTCATCGACATTCAAAGCGGCCTCTTCATAAAATTCTTGAAACTTCACGTGCAGGGTGAAAAATTGCGAGCCCTTCACGTACCAGTGGAAGTTATGCAATTTAATATAGAGGACACTCCAGTTAGCGATTTGTTTATTTAATACCTCATGTGTTTTTTTCATTATCGTTCATCCTTTCGTTTCCTGATTTTATGTTTCTTAAAGGGGAGTTTGCTAGACGTAAACTCAAAGGCTAACAAGCTAATTGTTTAATTTATAATAATTACTTATTTATAATTATTACAAATAGTAAGCGTTTTGTCAAGCTCGGCTCGCTGCATTCATCCGATAACATACTATAAACGCCCGAGCTTTATTTTAAACAAGCTGTTAAACAGACAGTGCTATTTTATGCGTTTCATTGTCTTTTTAACCACAGGCGGTAACCGCCATAAGATATGGCGAAAAAGGCGGCGTATACGCCCGCGAATAATGCGAAGCTCGCCCAGTCTTTAAACATATTTTGTCCCATATAAGCGAATAGCAGCATAAAAGGGATTTTGCCAAGAGCCGATGCGATGGCATACGGAATCAGCCGTACAGAAGTGACCGCAGGATAAATATTGACGACCATATGGGGAATGATCGGAATTAAACGCGCTGTCAGAATCGTCAGAAACGGCCGTTTTTCCATCGTTGCCTGAAGCTTATCCAGTTGGTTGAATTTATGGAGGAAGGCTTTTCCTTGCTCTAGGAAGAGATAGCGCGCCAGCAGAAATACGATGATGGCAGCAAGTGAAGCGGCCAGCCAGCTAATGAATGCCCCAAGCAGCGGACCGTACATATAACCGAGCAGGGCAATCATGATCTTGAATGGAACGACGGGAACGAGCACGAGGAACAGAGCGACGAGAAAGACGATAAATACAGATGGGGTGTCATTTTGCAGCCAATCGAGCAGATTGTTTTTGTATATAAAAACGGTGACGAGCAATAAAGCATAAATAATGGCGGAAACCCATTTCAGCATAACTATCTCCTTTAGCATGTCCTTGGCGGTACTTCTTTAATCTTAGCTGTTGCATGCTGGTGGGTGCAACCAAGGATAGTGTGCAAACGGCAGTACTACTTAAACTTGGTACTAGCTGGATGTTGCCTTTACGCTAAAATAGGAAAAAAAGCCCATGGGGCGAAAAAGGGGAAGCAGTCGTTGAAAGAGAGAGAGTGGAGTACCATTATTTTAGCTGCGATACTTATTAGCTTTCCGATTATGTTCTTTACTTGGATCATCTATGCTATTGTGATGCTGTCAACAGGCTCGAAATTATATGGAGCATTAGTCATTGCGGCTTCTGCGCTTATAAGTATCTTTTATTTGCTAGCTTATATTGATGTCATAAAAGAAAAGGTTTTCTGGTCATTGTGCGGTTCAGCAATCTTAGTCGTTGCAATATTCTTTGTGATCGGATGGAGATATGAACAATACGTAGAGAAGTTGAAAATCGTCGATGATCAAGCGATAAATATGAGTAATTATGAACCTTTCCATGAGGGGACGAAGGCGGTATCCCTACCAGAGCCGGCAACGCTCAAGATCCGCAGTAAGCTTCCGCATCTGGATGGCTCAACCGCCCTATATCCGATGTATGCGGCATTCGTTCAGGCGGTATACAAGCAAAAGGAATATCCCTACTATGGGCAGGACAGTGAGGTTCAGGTGAACGGTACAGAGGATGCCTATAATCGCTTAATTAAAGGCGAGGCTGATATTATTTTTGCGCCTGCACCGTCCAAGGATCAGGAAACTCAGGCAAAAGCCGCGGGTGTGGAGCTTACGCTGACGCCGATTGGCTATGAGGCTTTTATATTTTTCGTAAACAGTCGCAATGAGGTGCAGAACTTGACGCTGGAGCAGATTCAGGGCATTTATGCAGGAGAGCTCACGAACTGGAAGCAGTTTGGGGGCGAGGCTGAGAAAATTCGGCCGTTCCAGCGCCGAGAGAACAGCGGCAGCCAGACGATGCTGCAAAAAATCATGATGGATAAGCAACTGATGGAGCCTGCGAAAGAAGATGTTAATTCCGGGATGGGCGATATCATTAAACAAACCGCAAACTACCGCAATTATAAAAATGCAATCGGCTTTTCGTTCCTTTTCTACGCCACCGAAATGGTGCACGAGCAGCAAATCCATTTGCTGAGAATAAACGGCGTGGAGGCGAACCGCGAGAACATTAGAAACGGGACCTATCCGCTTACGGCGCCGTTTTATGCCATCACCGCAAGCAGCGACAACCCTAAAGTACAGCCGTTTATTGACTGGATTTTATCGCCGCAGGGTCAATATTTGATTGAGAAAACAGGGTATACACCGCTTAAGTCGGAGTTACACGCTGCACGAAGATAGACTTTGGCGGACACAGCACCGGCTATTTCAACCGAATCACGGGTTTAGGACAGGCCGCGGACTCAGGAGCCGCTAATGCGCTGTCCATCCCCATTTTGACGGGATTTTTAGGGTAATAACGGATCTCCTGTCCGCGAACGGTCTGAAATCGGATCAAAATCCAAAATAGCGGCACCTCAGTCCTTGAAAAATAAAAGTGTGCATCCCGAGCTCGGCTACCAGCAGCAATTCATTCAAAATGAAACCTGCTTAATCTTCAATGGAATTAACCTTCTGGCCATCACGCTTTTTTATCCTTCCTTCAGCCCTTCTTAACAGGAACATGCATCGAGGATTCGCGGACGATCAACCGATGCGGAATAATGGTGCTCGATTGGTGAATCGGCTCGTCTTGGATGAGACGGACAAGCTTCTGCGAGGCGGTGTAGCCAAGCTGATAAGTGCCGATATCGGTGGAGCTGATTGGAGGCGTGGCAAGCTCTGAGAGAGCGATATTGTTAAAGCTTACAATGCAAATATCGTCTGGAACGGAATAGCCAAGTTCGGTAAGTCCGCGCAGTACGCCGAAGGCGACCACATCATCAATGACGATGAGCGCGGTAGGACGGTCAGGCATTTCCATGAGAAAAGACATTGCCCGAAACCCGCTTTCCTGCAAAAATTCGCCCTCAACAACCCATTCCGTATTCAGCTTCAGCCCAGCGTTAGCTAAAGCTTGGTGATACCCCTCCATTCGGTCGAAGGAAACGGTCAAATTGCGCGGTCCGCTAACAAAGCCAATTCGCTCATGGCCTTGCAAAATCAAATGCTGGGCCGCATCATAAGCCGCCTGCACATTATTGTTGTTGACCGTTAAAATATGCGGATTCGAATCGTCTGTACGTCCAATCAGCACGCTCGGAAATTGCTGCTCATTCAAATAATGAATGAGCGGATCTTTGACGCGTGCGGATAGAAGAATGACGCCATCAACCCGGCGTCCAAGGACAAGCCTTGATATCGTTTCGATTTCATCATGCTCGCCAGTAGCGGTTGTCAGCAGCATGTCATAACCGGCTCTAGTGGAATGTGTCAGTATGCCCCGCAGCAGCTCCCCAAAGAAAAAGTCCTGGAACAGCTCCTCCGCAGGCCTTGGCAGCATAATAGCCAGTGTATTCGTTGTTTTGGAGACAAGGCTTTTAGCCATCGCATTGGGATGGTAGCCCATTTCCGCCATAATGCGTTTTACTTTATCTGCTGTTTCTTTACTAATGCGGGGGTGTTTAGAGACGACCCTTGATACGGTCGAAGGAGACACCCCTGCCGCTTTTGCAATATCTTTTATCGTTACCATAGTCTAATCGGGCTCCTGTCACTTTAACTGTGCAATCGTTTGAACATTATAGTTACATGTTAATGCAAGCGCTACCGAAAAGTAAATACGCTTGAGATTTAAAAATGGAAAAATGATGAAATCATAAGAAAATGGAAGTAAAATGCAGTGATTAAGCGAAACAAACGGATAATTTCAGCATTTTGAGCTGTGCAAACGTTTTAACAAACCTTTGTCCATGTTGTATGATAAATCCGTTAATCAAACGCTTACATCGCAGTTAACGAATAGATTCAAGCTGATTATATCGATTGAAAGCGGCTTGAATGATTTTTGCACGATCATTTGTACAAACGTTTGCACAAACAGAGGGAAGCGTTTGGAGCATCTGTATCGGTAGGCGTGCAGCAAAGGCATCACATTATGGAGGGGGATTTTTAATGATGAAGAAATGGTTGGGAGTATTTATCGTCTGTGTACTCGTGTTTAATTTGGCAGCATGCGGCAATGCGGGTAATGGCAGCAATAACGTGAGTGCGCCGGAAGCTTCCTCTACACCTGCAGAGCCAGGGGGGAGCAACGCTGTCAATGAGGAAGAGGGCGAGCTGCTGCCGGAGGATGGAGCAAGTCTCATCATCTGGGAAGGCAAATCCCAGCGTGCGTTTGTAGAAGCTTTGGCGCAGGAGTTTACGGAGCAATACGGCGTTCCCGTCAAGCTGGAGGAGGTTGAAAATCCGGATCAGGTGACGAAGCTGACGACGGATGGGCCAGCGGGGCTGGGAGCGGACATTGTTGTATTCCCGCATGATCAGATCGGGCGGGCCGCTTCTGCCGGTCTCGTGCTGCCGAATGATTGGTTTGGGGAAGAAACGGCAGGCGAAAATGATCCCAATGCAGTAAGCGCGGTAACCTTTGAGGAGATCCTTTATGGCTATCCGCGTTCCGTCGAAACGTATGCGCTGCTTTACAACAAAAAACTCGTTCCAACGGCTCCAAAAACGTTCGACGAGGTCATCACATTTAGCAAAACGTTTAATGATCCGAAAAAAAATAAATATACGATTATGTGGGAGCTTCAGCAATTTTATTATGATTATGCCTTCCTTGCCACAACCGGCGGATATATGTTCGGCAGCAATAATACAGATAAAGAAGACATTGGCCTAAACAATGAAGGCGCAGTGGAGGGAGCCAAGTTCCTTGCTTCGCTGAAGGAAAGCCTGCTGCCGCTCAATACTGGCGATATTACATTTGATATTAAAAAGGGTCTGTTCATCGAAGGCTCCTTGGCGATGGATATTAACGGGCCATGGGCGCTTGCTGATTACAAAGCTGCTGGAATCGAGCTTGGCGTAGCGCCGCTGCCATCGATCAATGGAAATCCAACGACCTCGTTCTCGGGCGTCCAAGGCTATTATGTAAACGCATTTACGAAATATCCAAATGCATCGAAGCTGTTTGCACGATTCCTGTCTACGAAAGAGTCCCAGCTTCGCAACTTTGAAATGAACGGTACGATTCCGGCAAATTTAGAAGCGGTCCAAGATCCTAAAATTCAAAATGATGAAATCACGAAAGCTTTTTATGAGCAGTTTTCCCATTCTACGCCAATGCCAGCTATTCCGCAAATGGCTAGTGTATGGGGGCCGATAACAGCCGGCATCGCTGATATTTGGGACGGGGGAAAAGATGTGAAAGCTACTCTCGACAACTCGGTAGCACAAATTAAAGATGCCATTGCCAGCCAATAACACGTTAGCGAGAGCTTATTTTCACCCGCCAGAGGAGCTGCGGCGGGTGAATTTTAGTCGGGAGGGAGCCGGAGCGCAATGAAGCAGCATCGCACAATTGCTGTACTATTATCGATCGTGCTGCAAGGTTTGGGACAAATTTATAACCGGCAGTGGTTAAAGGGCATTCTTTTTATGCTGCTTGAAGTGGCGGGGTTCATCTATATTGCACCACGTCTCGGTGGGGCGATCTGGGGCCTTGTTACTTTAGGCGAGAAGACGCAAAAATTTGTGAAGGTTGGCAAAGTGGCGCAAATGGTCAAGGGCGACCATTCGATTTTTTTAATATTGGACGGGTTAATTCTATTATTTCTCGTATTTGTGCTGCTGGGCGTGTATGTGTGGAATATCATGGATGCTTATCGCAATGGCAAGCTGCGGGATGAGAATAAGCCTGTCAGAACGTTCAGGCAATCGTATGAGCATGCAACGACCTTTTATTTTCCGTATTTTATGCTGGCGCTTCCGGCGCTAGGCGTGCTTTTTTTCACGATTATGCCTATCGTGTTTACGGTCATGCTCGCTTTTACAAACTATTCGGCTCCTGATCATATTCCGCCAGCGAAGCTTGTCGATTGGGTAGGGTTCAAGACGTTTACCGATCTTGTGAAAATGAAGTCATGGAGCCACACGTTTGTAGGCGTGCTGATCTGGACGATTATTTGGGCCGTCCTGGCGACGGTGACGACTTATTTTGGCGGAATTCTCGTTGCCCTGCTGATTGAGCAGAAGGGTATTCGCTTCAAGAAGCTGTGGCGCACGATTTTTATCATTCCGTATGCGATTCCGCAGCTCATTTCATTACTGGTCATGAAAAATTTATTTAATGGCCAATTCGGGCCGATTAATCAATATTTAGGCTACTTTGGACTCGGCGGCCTGCCGTGGCTCACCGATCCTTTCTGGGCCAAGGTGACGGTCATTACCGTCAATATGTGGATTGGCATTCCTGTCAGCATGGTGCTTATACTTGGCATTTTGACCTCGATTCCCCGTGATTTGTATGAGGCTGCTGATGTGGATGGGGCGTCGACGCTGCAAAAATTCCGCATTATTACGATGCCGTTTATTTTGTTTTCGACGATGCCGATCTTGATTATGCAGTTTGCAGGCAATATTAATAACTTTAATGTGATTTTCCTCCTGACGGGCGGCAATCCGGCGAAGGGCGATTACCAGTTTGCTGGTGCGACCGACCTGCTGATTACTTGGCTCTATAAACTGACGCTCGATAACAATAAATATAATGTGGCTTCGGCCGTTGGCATTATTATCTTTTTAATCGTGGCTATTTTCTCGATCTGGAATTTCCGGCGCTCGAAATCGTTTAAAGAGGAGGATATGATCCAATGAGAAAATGGAAAAGCAATGCCCGTCTGACCTTGAGCTACGCGCTGCTGCTGTTTATTTCGGTGGTCGCAATCTATCCGGCACTATGGGTCGTTCTGTCTTCGCTGCGCCCGGGAGGCTCGCTGTACAGTGAACATTTTTGGCCTAGGCAATTTACGCTCGTTCATTATGCGGAGTTATTTACCAGCAAGGCCTATCTATATGGCACGTGGTATTTGAATACGCTGAAAATTGCCGTCGTCACGATGATTTTATCGACGATACTCGTAACGCTCAGCATGTACGCCCTATCGCGGTTTCGCTTTCGCGGGCGCAAGACAGCCTTGACGGTTATGCTGGTGCTCGGGATGTTTCCGAGTTTTATGAGCCTGATTGCGATCTATATCATATTGCTGCAATTAAATTTGCTTGATACGCATATGGCGCTTATTCTGGTCTATTCGGCGGGGGCCGCGCTGGGCGGATTTATTGTAAAGGGCTTCTTTGACACGATTCCCCGCAGCTTGGATGAGGCGGCCAGAATAGACGGGGCCTCGCATTTGCAGGTGTTTGCGAAAATCATGCTGCCGTTGTCGAAGCCAATGCTCACCTACGTGGCGCTGACCTCGTTTACTGGCGTATGGGGCGATTTTATTTTCGCAAGGCTGGTGCTGCGTACGAAGGAAAACTGGACAGTGGCGGTGGGAATGTGGGATTTGGTCAATTCGCTGCAAAATAGCAATTTCACGATGTTCGCTGCTGGCTCTGTACTCATTGCGATACCGATTACGCTGCTATTCATCTTTCTCCAGCGTTTTCTCGTACAGGGGCTCACCTCTGGCGCATCGAAGGGGTGAGGCGATGTGGATAAGCGTTCATGGGTTAATGGGCGCCAGCGTGCGCAAGGCTGGTTTAGCTGTTTTTGTTCTGCTGCTGCTGCTCGTTGCCGCTTGCAGCACCGATTCAAACTCCAATTCCGGCTCCAGTTTCAGCTCTAGCGCGAGCGCCAGTCCCGATTCCGGTCCCAGTCCCAGTGCCGGTCCAGAAGTTGATAGCTATGAAGTGGATGAACAGCCCTCCACTGTCTATTATGAAATATTTGTGCGGTCGTTCTATGATACGAATGGCGATGGCATCGGCGATTTGAACGGCGTAACCGCAAAGCTGGATTATTTGCAGCAGCTTGGTATAGGCGGCATTTGGCTTATGCCCATTCAACCCTCCCCAAGCTATCATGGCTATGATGTGACGGACTATTATGCGATAAATCCCGATTATGGGACGCTGGAGGATTTGCATAGACTTCTGGCAGAGGCGCATAAGCGGGATATCAAAGTTATTATGGATTTGGTGGTAAACCATACAAGCACGGAGCATCCGTGGTTTAAGCAGGCCAAGGAGGATGCTGCAAGCCCTTATCGAAGCTGGTATCATTTTGCTGATAAGGATGAGAAGGTGCAAGCGGATGGGGCGCTTGGGGGCAAGCCTTGGCATGCTGCCGGCAGCAGCCGTTATTTGGGTGTTTTTTGGGAAGGGATGCCGGATTTGAATTTTGATGAGCCTGGCGTTAGAGAAGAGATGATCCAGATTGGGCGGTTTTGGCTGGAGCAGGGCCTAGATGGCTTTAGGCTCGATGCTGCCAAGCATATATATGGCGATTTTGCTTCTACAGTGAACAGTGATGCTGTGAAAAAGAATAACCAGCGCTGGTGGCAGCAATTTCGCAGCGGGCTTTCGGAGGTGAATCCGGGCGCTTTTCTCATTGGCGAGGTATGGGATTCAGTGACGGTTGTTGCGCCTTATCTGGAGGGGGCATTTGATTCGGCTTTCAACTTTGACTTGGCCGGGAAGCTGCTCCGTGCAGCAAGCTCCGAGAGCGACCCTGATGCTGCTTTTTCGCTGCAACGGGCCTATAAGCTGTACGGAGATGCTTCAGGAGGTGCGTTCACCGATGCTTCGTTTCTGAGCAACCATGATCAAAATCGTGTGATGTCGGTGTTGAATGGAAATGTGGCACATGCGAAGACAGTGGCTTCCTTGCTGCTGACACTGCCGGGCAATCCCTTCATCTATTATGGGGAAGAGATCGGAATGAAGGGCATGAAGCCGGATGAGCGTATTCGCGAGCCGATGCTTTGGCACTCCTCCATAGATGGCGGTAAAGGACAAACGACTTGGGAGGATTCCAGCTCCAATGCCGACCCGAGCTTGGTGTCTGTGGAAGCGCAGCTCAATGATGAGCAATCGCTGCTGGCCCATTATCAAATGCTGATCGGCTGGCGTAATGAGCTGCCCGCCCTGCGTGATGGCGGCATAGAGGAATATCGTCTGGATTCGCCGATAAGTCAGGTTAGCTCGTATGCAAGGGCAACTGCTAAGGAACGGGTGCTGGTGCTAATTAACTTGTCGAAGGAACAGCAGCTTGTTAAACTGCATGAGCAGGAGCCTTTCGGCTCTTTCAACAAGGTAATACGTGGCAGCCATAAGGGTGTGGAGATGCAAGATGGGCTCATAAGTCTGCCGCCATATAGTGTGTTTATTGTAAAATGAGGCGACTGAACGGGCTGAGTTAAAGGTAGCCTCGCTTGAAACGTAACAGCGCTTGAAACGAAACGGCGTTTGAAACGAAACGGTGAACACAGAAAAGACAGGCGAGCATGCTGCCTGTCTTTTTCCTTGTTTAAAATATAATAACGGAGAAGCTCCACATTTAGAAGCTTCTTATAATTCACCCTCGAAACGGCTGCCGCCGAGCTTACGCCCGCTGCTATTACAGCTTTTGTTGCAGCAGCACCTCATAGCCATAAGCTGGCAGCTGCAATGTAATGCTGCCGGACTTTGCATCATGTGCTTGTGGAGAATCGTGAAGCAGAGACAGCCATTCATAACGACGAATTACATCTTGGACGGCTTCTGTTGAGTTAACCAGCTCTACACTGCTTTCGTCTGCGCTTGCGGCAACCTCCCGCGAAGCTTCTCCACCCGCTGTATCTTCTACGCGAAAGCTCACCTCGGCCGGCTTGGCTCCGGCATTCATCGCAATAACGATTCGCTCATCGCCTGAACGGCGCTCATAAACGATGATGCGCCTTGTTTCATCGGCGTGGATGAAGCGTATGGCTGTGCTGCGAAGAGCAGCATGGCTGCGGCGCAGGGCAATCGCTTGCTTAAAGAAATCCAGCAGCACAGCGTTCTGTTCCTCTGGCTCCCACACCATGCATTTGCGGCATTCGGGATCGCCTCCGCCATTCAACCCGATTTCATCGCCATAATAAATGCAGGGAACGCCGGGATAGGTCAGCTTGAACAGGGTAGCCAGCTTCATCGCGCCGAGCTCATCTCCGCAAACCGTCAATAGTCTTGGCGTATCGTGGCTGCCTAGCAAATTGAAGGCTGTTTCGGTTACCTGCTGCGGATAAGCAGCGAGCTGCGCTCCGAGGGCACTAGTGAAAGCGGAAGCGTCAATTTTCTGATAGGCGAAAAAGTCGAGCACAGCATTCGTAAACGGGTAATTCATGACGGCGTCAAATTGATCGCCCTGCAGCCACATCATTGAGTCATGCCAAATTTCGCCGAGAATGTAGGCTTCGGGATTCGCTTTTTTCACAACGGCTCGGAACTCGCGCCAAAACTGATGATCCACCTCATTGGCCACATCGAGCCGCCATCCGTCGATTCCGATTTCCTCAATCCAGTAGCGGGCGGCCTTAAACAGGTATTCCTTAACATCGGGATGCTCGGTATTGAGCTTTGGCATCAGCGGCTCGAAGGCGAACGTTTCATAGGTGGGTATGCCGTCTACTACACGCAAAGGCCATCCCCGCACATGAAACCAATCAGCGTAAGGTGATGCCGCGCCGCGCTCAAGCGCATCCACGAAAGGTGGAAATGTTCGTCCGGAATGATTGAAGACCGCATCAAGCAGCACGCGTATGCCCCGCTGATGGCACGCGTCCACCAGCTCTTTGAGCTTCTCATTCGTACCGAAATGCGCATCTACCTTCATATAATCCGCGGTATCGTATTTATGGTTAGTCGTAGCTTCAAATAAAGGATTGAAATAAATAGCGTTTATGCCAAGCTCGCCTAGGTAGTCCAGATGTTCAATGACCCCCTGAAGATCGCCTCCAAAAAAATTGCGTGGCGTCGGCTCGCCGCCCCAAGCTTCGGTAGCTTCGGGATTTAAATCGGTATCTCCGTTTGCGAACCGTTCGGGGAAAATTTGATAAAAAACGGCATCCTTCACCCATGCAGGAGGAGCAAATACGTCAACGGGATTAATAAACGGATAGTCAAAAAAGCTGTTCGAGTTTTCCGGCATCGTCCCATGAAAGCCCGACTCCGTCAAAATAAGCTGCTCCAAGCCGCTAGTCAGCTGGAAGGCGTATCGCAGCCTGCGAAAAGGCGGTATTACCGCTGCTTCCCAATAATCAAACAAGGCGTCGGACGATAGCAGCGACATCTCAATCAGTTTCTGAGTTTCCTCCCAGGCATATTTGTCGCCAACGATGGCGTGGACGTGGTCCATATCGTCTTTTTTGGTGCGCAGGCGGATATGCAGCGTTTTCCCGTCGTAGGCATACGCCCAGTTTTGCTTTGGCCGATGATAAATAGCTTCCAATAACATCATTCCACTCTCCTCAAGTTTAATGGCTTAAACGAGCAAGAAGAACGCAAAAAAAGGTACAACCCGCACCTTTTCAGCGAGGTTGTACCTTCTCCATAATCGATCAGCCTTTGATCGTAATGTGTTCGGTAGCATTGCCTTTATCTTCAGCTTTGATTATACACCGTGAAGGGAAATCATGCCATCATTTATTTAAGGAAAATGAGCTTAAGCATGGACCGAAGCCACATGAGCCTGAGCTTCTAGGAAACGCTCGGCGTCGAGCGCCGCCATACAGCCGCTGCCAGCAGCAGTAATCGCTTGGCGATACTGGCGATCCTGTACATCGCCGCAGGCGAAGACGCCAGGGATGTTCGTCTCGGCAGTTCCGGGCTTCACAATAATATAGCCTTGATCATCGGTGTCGATTTGACCGCCAAGGAAGCCCGTGTTCGGCGTATGCCCGATCGTAATGAATACGCCGTCCGCCTCAATCAGCTCTTCCTCCCCGGTTTCATTGTTGCGCACTTTAAGGCCTTGAAGTCCTGTATCTCCGGCTGCTACCTCAAGCGGGGTGCGGTCGAGGCTCCAGGAGATTTTGTCATTGTCGCGAGCGCGGTCCTGCATGATTTTCGAAGCGCGCAGCTCGGAGCGGCGGTTAACGACCGTTACTTCCGACGCGAAGCGAGTCAGGAACACCGATTCCTCCATAGCGGAGTCGCCGCCGCCGACAACGAGAATTTTTTTGCCCCGGAAAAAGAAACCATCGCAGGTTGCGCATGTGCTGACGCCGCGTCCAATGTTCTCCTGCTCGCCCGGAATACCGAGATATTTCGCCGAAGCGCCGGTTGAAATAATGACCGATTCAGCCTGCAGCTCGCCGATTCCTTCCACATCGAGCGTATAAGGGCGTTTGCTGAAATCTACGCTTTTCACAGAGCCAGTGCGGAACGTAGCACCGAAGCGCTGTGCTTGCTTGCGCATATTGGACATCAGCTCGCTGCCGAGAATGCCGTCAGGGAAGCCGGGGAAATTTTCGATTTCGGTCGTCGTCGTCAGTTGGCCGCCTGGCTGCCAGCCTTCAATAACGAGTGGCTCCATGTTGGCGCGAGCCAAATAAATAGCAGCGGTTAGTCCCGCAGGTCCAGTACCGATAATAATTGTTTTATGCATAAATGATTGCCTCCATTCGATAGCCTCTGATAATAAATTCTAGTTTAAAATTATTACAATTAACGGGTACTGTCAAACATGTTCATCTTAAATTCATCTATATGTATTATGGTAGGGTAAAGTCGAACAACAGGGGTGATCCGCGTGCCAAAAATATTAGTCGTAGATGACGATCCAAACATTCGTGAGCTTGTCAGCATTTTGCTGCGCCGCGAAGGTTTTCAAATTATAGAAGCACAGGATGGACAGGATGCGCTAGAGCTGCTGGAGACGGTGCTGCCGGATTTGGCCGTTATTGATGTCATGATGCCGCGCATGGACGGCTGGACCTTATGCGAAACGCTGCGCGCCTCGTATGATATGCCGCTGCTGCTGCTGACCGCTAAAGGCGAAACGGCGAATAAAGTAAAAGGCTTCGGCCTTGGGGCCGATGATTATATGGTTAAGCCATTTGAGCCGCTGGAGCTTGCAGTACGCATTAAAGCTTTGCTCAAGCGCTACCGCATCGCGGCTTCACAGACCGTGGAGCTGGGGCAGCTGACGCTCAATTTGAGTGAATTTCATGTCACGATGGCTGGCAAGCGGATGCTGCTGCCGCCTAAAGAGTTTGAGCTGTTGTTCAAGCTGGCGAGCTACCCGGACAAAACGTTTTCAAGGGAACAGTTGATCGAGCAAATATGGGGCATGAACTATGAAGGGGATGAGCGGACGGTGGATGTGCACATCAAACGGCTGCGCGAGCGCTTTACCGAGGAAGAAGCGGGTATCCGGATCGTCACGATTCGCGGGCTCGGCTATCGAATGGAGGAGCTTGAATGATTCGCAGCCTGTATGTTCGCGTGACCTTGACGTTTCTGGTCATTGTGGTCATCAGCATGGGCATCGCTTATTGGATGGCGGATCAAATTTTCACAAGGGATTTAAGCGGACAATTTCCTAACCAGCTGGATCGCTCGATTGTACGAATGGAACAGCTGTATGCCGCTTCCTCGCCAAAGTCCTTGAGCATCTTCATTAAACAGGTTGCAGAAATGCAAAATATAGCGATTGTAGCCATAGGCCGTAGTGGAGAAGTCATTGAGGCGGGCAAGACCAGCGCGGAAATCACACAGCTTCTAACTCCAGAGGTGATTGAAAATGCTTTCGCCGGTCAGCTGCAAATGCTGCCGAGCCAAGCTGAGGGCGAGACCAGCGGGCCATCCTCGCCACCAGCTTTAGGGCGCAAAGCTGTGCTTGGCGAAAGGGACTGGGCGATCTTCGTTCGGCCCGATCGCGTCCCGGAAATTCGCAGCTTCCAGCGCAATACCTACACCATATTGATCACGCTGCTTGTCGTTGGCTGCATTCTAATTCCGATTGCCGCCCGTTATTTGGTCAAGCCGCTCAAAATGATGACCGAAGCGACGAAGCGCATCGCCACCGGAGATTTCTCTGTGCAGCTGCCGGTGCAGCGCCGGGATGAGCTCGGCAATTTGGCGGACAGCATCAATCGCATGACATTAGGCTTGTCGCAGCTGGAGACGATGCGGCAGGATTTTGTATCCAATGTCTCCCACGAAATTCAATCGCCGCTGACATCTATCGGCGGCTTCGCCGAGGTGCTGCGCAGCGAGGAGCTGACCGATGAGGAACGCAATCGATACGTCGGCATTATTAAGCAGGAGAGCAGCCGCTTGTCCCGGCTGAGCGAGAATTTGCTTAAGCTCGCTTCGCTGGATTCGAAGCAGCATCCCTTTGAGCCGCGAGCGATCAGGCTGGACCGCCAGCTGCGCGATGTCGTGCTTTCATGTGAGCCGCAGTGGATGGCGAAGCAGCTCACGGTTGAGCTGCTGATGGAGGAGACGGTCATCGTCGCGGATGAGGATCAGCTGAGTCAGGTTTGGAACAATCTGCTGGCGAACAGCATGAAGTTTACACCGGATAATGGGCATATCCGCATTACGCTGTCTGAGGAAAATGGCTGTGCAACCGTGCGTATTGCCGATAACGGCAGCGGCATTTCCCCCGCTGATCAGGAGCGGGTATTCGAGCGCTTTTATAAAGCGGATGCGGCGCGTGACCGGGTGAAAGGCGGCAGCGGGCTAGGGCTGTCTATTGTGAAGAAAATCGTCGATATTCACGAAGGCGTGATTGAAATCGAATCCAGCGTCTTAGCAGGCAGAGGCAATGGGGCGCCATCCGGCACGACGATTCGGGTCATGCTGCCGCTTCGTTCGGCGCAGCTGCAAGCGGCTCAAGCTGACAGCGATGAAAAAGACATGGACTAGCTGGAAACAGAAGCCAAGACAAGGTATGATGAGGAGAGCTTTACTCGAACAAAATGTGAAAGACGGAGGCGGCGACGTATGGGACAAAAGGTACGCAAGGCGATTATCCCTGCAGGCGGACTTGGCACAAGATTTTTGCCCGCAACGAAGGCGCAGCCTAAAGAAATGCTGCCGATTATAGATAAGCCAGCGATTCAATATATTGTGGAAGAAGCGGTGCAGTCGGGCATCGACAGCATTGTTATTGTGAGCGGCCGTCATAAACGGGCGATCGAGGACCATTTTGACAAGTCGGTTGAGCTTGAAGGAGAACTAGAGGAGCGCGGCAATGAGGAAATGCTCAAGGTTGTAAAAGAAATTTCGCAGCTGGCCGACATTTATTATGTTCGGCAGAAGGAGCCGCTCGGTCTCGGGCATGCGGTGCTGTGCGCGCAGCGTTTTATTGGCGACGAGCCATTCGCGGTGCTGCTTGGGGACGACATTCTGACGTCCGAGCCGCCATGCCTGAAGCAAATGATCGATCGTTATGAGCAGTATGCCTCCTCAGTCGTTGCTCTTATGGAAGTGCCATGGAATCAGACGCATAAGTATGGCATTGCCGATATTCGCGACGAAGCGGGACATATCCGTGAGCTGATCGAGAAGCCGCTGCCTGGACAAGCACCCTCGAATTGGGCTGTTGTGGGACGCTATGTGCTGGAGCCGGTTATTTTCGACCTTTTGTCTAAGGCGGAGCCGGGCAAAGCGGGGGAGATTCAATTAACGGACAGCCTGCAGCGGTTGAACGAGCTGTCGCCGATTATTGGGCATCGTTTTACAGGCAAGCGCCATGATGTAGGGGATAAGCTGGGCTTTGTTCAAGCGACGATTGATTTTGCGCTGGAGCGTGAAGATTTGCGGGAGGACGTTCGGCGTTATGTGCTGGAGCGCCTTGCTGCCTATACACACAGCTAGTCCGCATGAGGCGTTTATGTATTTTTGTGTCAGATCAGTAAATTAATTTTCTGCTCATCTTTTTTTAAGGTTATTTTCATAAACCGGTTTTATAATTACACTACATTAAGTAGTTATAGCAAGGTGTGAGGCAGTCATGGGAACAAGTGACATTCAGACAAAAGGGCTGGAGCGGTTTTTTGGCCCGCTGGAGGCAAGGATTATGACCATCCTGTGGTCGCAGCCTGATAGCTACATCAAGGATGTGCAGCATAAGCTTGATCAGGACAAGCCGTTAAATTTCAACACCGTTATGACCGTCATGAATCGTCTTGTGGACAAGGGACTGCTGGTGAAGTCATCAGGAAAGCCATCGAAATATGCGCCTGTGCACACGCAAGAGCAATTTCTGAGCATTCAGTCTCGGGAGCTTCTTGAAGATCTTGGCCCGCTCGTCGTCAACTATATGTTCGATGCGATGGAAGAGGTTGATGAAGAGCTGCTGGACAAGCTTGAGCAAAAAATCAAATCGCTTAAAGAGGGCAGACGCCATGAGCTGGAGTCTTAGGTCGAAATGGATGTTTGGCTTTTGCCTGATGCTGATTGGATTTACGCTGCTGCAAATGGGCATGTATGCGGCGCATACGCTGTTCGGCTGGGAGAAGGCTGCGTTTAATGTATTTGAATTATGCGAGAGCCTGATCAAGCGGTACAGCCTGCTGCTCCTTAGCTACATTATGAAGCTTGCTGTCTTTGGGACGTTCGTCCATCTGATGTACGTAACGGTGAAGCAGTGGCTTGGCGTACGGGCCGCAAACCGTAAAATGAGTGTTTTACAGCATGACAACTTATCGGATGAGCTGAATGCGCGTTATTTTGCAGGCAGCAAGGCGATCATGGTCGTATCACATCCAGAACCGATTGCACTGACGCTTGGTTTTCTACGTCCCAAAATCATTTTATCCACTGGGCTTCTCAATCTGCTTGATAAGGAAGAGCTTGAGGCGGTCATCGAGCATGAGCACTTTCATTATCGCAATCGCGATCCGCTGATGATTTTGATATTGCAGGTAGGGGCAACGGTGCTGTGGTATATGCCGATTCTTCGCTGGGGAGTCGAGCAGTATAAAACGACCCGTGAGCTGTTAGCGGACCATTTCGCTTTGCAGCGGCGGGTGAGCGAGCATAGTCTTGGCAGCGCGCTGCTCAAGCTGGTGAAGTATAGCCGTGGAGAGCGCAGTGTTCGGACCTTTGTCCATGCTTCTTTCGCCGACCATTCGATTAATTATCGGTTAATGAGGCTGCTCAATCCCGAGTCACAGGAGCTAAGCATGCGTTGTCCGGTGCTGGCACTGGTATTATCGATACTGACCTTCGGATCGATCTCCGTCATGTATCTTTCTATTATGCTATAGAATTTGCAGCTTGATGCCCTTCTACAAATTCGAAATACAGGTTTTATGCGAAGCGCACAGATCCCTCAAGGGAAGGCGCGCTTCGCCTTTATATAACTTACAACACTACACAATGTAGTTTTAAAAACAAAGGAGGATTTTAAGATGAAGAAGAAAAATGTGGTTATAGGTGCTGTTGTTGCGGTGGTTTTGCTAGGTGGAGCAGGTGCATATGCGATGTATGATTCGTTTACGGGCAACAACAAGGAAATCCAAAGTGTCATTGGCACGGATTCGACAGCTACGAATAGTGCAGCAGGCACGAATAGCTCAGGTTCTGGTTCTACAAATAGTACAAGTGGTACGGAGACAGCTGCTGCTGGAGCTGTAGCAGATGTAAACGGGGCGTGGACGATTGATTCCACCTCCAATGTGTATTTCTCGGTTACGACTTCCCGTGAGACGGTGAACTTTGAAGTAAATGGCGTAACGGGAACATGGAATGTAGATACGGCGGATGCGGCAGCTAATGCGGCGGATGCGAGCCTGGATATGAACGTTCTCGATTCTGGCAATGGCCAGCGCGACGGACATGTGAAAGAAGCGGATTTTCTCGATGTGACCAACTTCCCAAGCTCCACATTCAAAGCTACAAAGTTTGAGGCGCTGCCATCGGAAGTGAAGGACGGAGAAACGTTCCCGCTTATCATGACAGGTGACTTGACGATTAAAGGGATTACGAAGGAAGTTACCTTTACAGGACAAGCGGCATACAGCGGCGGTAAACTGAATGTGGAGAGCGAGACGGTCGTCACGTTTGAGGAGTTTGGCATGCAGAATCCGCATAATGTCGTGATGGATACTGAAAATAACGTTACCGTGCAGCTGCGCCTTACTCTATCGCAAAACGCCTAATATGCGATTGGCGAGCCGCTAATCAGTTTCTTTTTAAAGCAAGAGCAGGGCTTAGGCCTTGTTCTTGCTTTTTTTATGGAAGAAAGGGAAAATGCAGAAAGTGGTCAAGTCCATTATTGGGAATGATATGGAAATATGTACGTACAAGTTGGCGATATGCTATACTTATGCAAATAATAGGATTTTATAATTGAGGTGCAGTGCAAAATATGCAACGTTCTCCTAAATATATGCAGTTGAAGCAAGAGATTACGAGCTGGATTGCAGCGGCGCAATTTCTCCCGCATGACCGGCTGCCATCGGAAAATGAAATCGGCAAGCAATTTGGCATGAGCCGACAGACGGTTAGGCAAGCCCTTGGCGATTTAGAGAAAGAGGGCTGGCTTTATCGCGAGCAGGGCAAAGGCACCTTTGTCTCGGATCAAAGCGTGCATGAGCGCAGAAGCGTCTCGGCAGGATTGACCGTCGGATTGATTACGACACATATTTCCGATTACATATTTCCGACGATCGTTCGCGGTGTAGAATCCAGCTTGCGATCGAAGGGCGGAAGGCTGGTGCTTGCCAGCACGGACAATGAGAAGGAGAAAGAGCGGGAAAGCCTCGAGTCTATGCTGCGCGAGCCGCTCAGCGGACTAATCATTGAGCCTACGAGAAGCGCGGAGGGAAATCCGAACTTTAATTGTTTTTTGGCGCTGGATGCGCTGCAAATTCCTTATATTATGCTTAATGAACGCTATTCGGACGTAGATGCGCCATGCTTGAGGCTCGATGATGAGCTGGGCGGCTACTTGGCTGCCGAGCATTTGCTCGACCTTGGACATCGCCGTATAGCAGGCTTTTTCAAGACGGATGATTTCCAGGGCGTGCACCGCATGCGCGGTTTTCTGCGGGCTTGCCGTGAGCGCGGCATTGCTGTGCAGCCAGAGCATCTCGTACGCTATAACACAGAGGAAAAGGCAACAAAACCGCAGCAGTCGCTTGATCTAATGCTCGGCCGGGCGCCTGAGCTTCGTCCTACCGCGGTCGTTTGCTATAACGATGAGCTGGCAGTTCGCATGCTGGATGTTGTGCGGCGACACGAGCTTCATGTCCCTGAGCATTTGTCTTTAATCGGTTTTGATGATGCGAATTTGGCGACGGCAACCGAAGTGAAGCTGACGACGATGGAGCATCCAAAGACGCGGCTGGGCGAAGATTCAGTGGACAAGCTGCTGCAGATGATTCAGCAGGGAGCTCCTTCCGGCCAAGTTCGGATGGCTGATACGGTGTATAAGCCGAAGCTGATTATTCGGGAGTCGACGGCGGAGCCTTTTGTCTGAAAAACAAGCTAGGCACTTGTTCGTACAACTTATATTAGAGTTATGGCGCGAGTACGCAAGGAGACGTTTAAACCGATTCCGGCCCATGCAGCGGTGTATGATAAACTTTATGCAGAATACAAGCTGCTGCATGATTATTTTGGCCGCGGGGTGAACGATGTCATGAAAAGACTGAAGGAAATTAAGGAAGCAGCGCGCTAATTCAAAAGGAATGTTATGATAAGCTTATTAATTTTTTAATTCCCATCATTTAAAAATGGAGATCATTTACTATTTCATATAGAATAGAGGCAAGGACGATTAAAGTTTGATTGCGTCAGGAGATGAGCACAGGTGCATTGCCAACATTGCGGAAATAAATATGAGCCTAGTGCCGTATACTGCAGCAAATGCGGGAAACCGCTGCTTCAGGACGCACAGGCAAATGAGCAGACGCAGGCCATTGTCATTCAAGAGCATGAATTATTTATTCGGGAGGCAAGTGCCTCATTAGTGCCAGAGCAAGCGCCAGTACGAAACAGAAGAACCCGTGCCGGGGCTGGGCGTAAGTTTATAATTGCGCTCGTGCCAGTTGTTGTGTTCATTACAACGTCTGCCGGGGTTTTTTCTTATTACATATATGAAAGCGATTTGAATGATCATGTCGCCGAATGGCATGAGCAAGCGAAGCAGAAGGCTTGGGGAGGCAAATATCACGAAGCGATGATCCAGCTTGAGAAGGCAGCGAAGGTGCGTCCAGCCTATGGTGCTCTTCAGGAGGATATGGATATTGTCAACGAGGCGGTTGCAATTGAAAATAAAATTAACAGCCTTGCCAGCGAGCTGGACAATGGAGCTTTGACGGAGGCTGGACCGCTAGTGAAGCAGTTGAATACGCTGCTTGCAGGCCGGGAAGAGCAGATTTTTTCTCCGCTGCGCGAGGCGTTTGCCGATTTAAATGTTAGAATGGTCGTTGTACAGGTGCAAAATGAGCTGGACCAGATTAACTCGCTGGATGCTTTGGCCGTAAAGCTTAATACCGTTAATGGTTTAGGCGGTGAAGAAGCGGTAGCTGTACGCAAGCAGATCGTGGACAAAATCGCGATTGTATGCCAACAGCAGACGAAGGAGCTGCTTCAGAAAAAAAGCTTCTCCGAGGCGATCGCCACCGTACAGAAGGGAATGGCTTATGCCCCGGAGGATACGAACTTGACGAAGCTGCTTGAAAGCATTCATGCGGAGAAGCAGGCTTTTGAGAAGGCGGAGCAGGAAAGAATTGAGCGTGCCATGCAGAAAGCGGCCGAAGAGGATTTGCTTAACCAGACGGCAGCCGCCCAGGTGGTTAAGGTGGATACGAGCTTTGATGAAACGGGCAGCTTCAAAATCCATGCCTTGCTCAAAAATGCTGCCACCCGGCCGATTTATTCCGTTGAAATCCAATATTCGGTGCGCGGCAAGGATAAACAGATTTTGAAGAAGGGTACGTCTATCGCCATGCCTAACTATATAGAGCCTAACGAATCCTTTACTTTCGACGCAGCTGTGGAAGGCATTGAAGAGACCGATGCTACTGTCGTCATCGATCATGTCACATGGTATTTGGACTAGGAGAAGATATTCATGAGAAAAGGAACTTGGCTTAGTCTTATAATGTCCGTTGCTTTTCTGCTTTTCGGAGCGGGAGCGGTCGTATTTATCCGTTCCGAAATTCCCAAGCAGCTCAGTGGCAAGCCGCTGCTCGCCGTGTCAGAAACGCGCTCGGAGAAAACCGGCAAGCCGCTTAAAGACGTCATATATGAAACCCAGAAGCTGGTCGTGATGATTGAAAGCGGCAATGGCAAGCAGGGATCAGGCTTTTTATACAATAATCAAGGTGACTTGATCACCAATGCGCATGTCGTATCCGGCGTTCATAAGGTGAAAATCCACACGTCTGATGCAAGGGAGCTTGATGGCGAAGTCATTGGCATCAGCAAGGAGACAGATATCGCGGTCGTACGCGTCCCGGGACTGGTTGGCGAGAAGCCGCTTAAGATGGTTCGCAATAAAAAAGCGGAAATAGGCGATGAAGTGATGGCGATCGGCAGTCCGCTTGGTTTTCAGAATACAGTAACGACAGGCATCATTAGCGGCTTGGGCCGTAATTTTACAATCGAACCGTATTCGTATAAGGATTTGTATCAAATTTCTGCGCCCATTGCGCCAGGAAACAGCGGCGGCCCTCTGGTCAGAAGAGAGACAGGCGAAGTGCTCGGCATTAATTCAGCAGGGATTGAGCAAGGATCTATTGGGTTCAGCATTCCAATTGTAAATGTGCTGGCAACGGTGGAAGCATGGTCGACGAAGCCTATGGAGGTGCTCCCTGAGCAGGAAGGCACGAATAGCGCGGGCATGGAAAAGCAGGAAGCGACGATGAGTGAATATGCCAGCTACTTGGTTACTCATTTTTACGACAGCCTGAACAATGCCGATTATGTATATGCCTACTCCTTGCTGGGCGGCAGTTGGAAAGAGGGAACAAGCTATGACGAATTTCGGGAAGGCTATATGCCAACGCGCAATGTCGTTATCGACGATATGCATGTAACGGTCAACAACGATCAGCAAGCGACTGTGACGGCGATTATTTCAGTTGATGAGAGAGTAAGCGGCAAAAACAAGCTGAGCAAATATCAGGTGATTTACGAGGTTGGCTATGAGAACGACCAGCTCAAGCTGATAACCGGCAGAGGCAAGGTGATTGAGCAGGCCGCGCATGAGAAAGAGCAACATTAACGCTTATTGCAGAGAAAGCCAGCAAACCGAATAAGGGATGCTGGCTTTTTTGTATGGATACAAAATAAAATTATTTGAATCTTATATGGAAAAATTAATGAAACGCTACAGCTGATTTTTACGAAAATGGGAAGGGGTGCAGCCGGTAAATTTCTTGAACTGCTGCACAAAATAGTCCGGGTCCGGATAGCCGACGCCAGCAGCGATGTCGGCTATTTTGCTGCTTGTAGTGGCGAGCAGCAGCTGCGCTTTATCCACCCGAATCTGATGGACGTAATCATTGAAGTAGATACCGGTTGATTTGCGGAACAATTGCCCGAGATAGAAGGGATGGAGAAACGTTTTGCCGGCAATTTCTTTCATCGTCACCTGCTCCTGATAATGTGAGGCCACATACTCTTTGACAAAAGCGATGGGATCATCCGAAGGCATTCCCGCATCCGGTAGCACAGCATCCGCCGAGCTGGCATTTGTGCTGGCCGAAGCTTTGAGCAGCCGTTGTTTCACCCGCAGCAGAGCACCAATCAACTGCTCCTCCTCCACAGGCTTCAAAATATAATCAACAGCACCGCAGATGAGGGCTGTCTTCACATATTCAAATTCATCATAGCCAGAAATGACGATAAAGCAGGTATCCATTCGTCCCGTTACGTCCTTCATAAGTTCAAGCCCCGTAATGCCGGGCAGACGAATGTCGGTAATGACAAGTGCGGGCTGCTCGCGTTCAATCAATTCTAGCGCCTGCCGTCCATTTTCCGCATCACCGCATAGATTAAAGCCGTACTTCTCCCAATAAATGATTCTTTTCAGTCCTTCACGCATTCGCGGCTCATCTTCCACGATCAATGTTTTCAACATCGATGATTCTCCTTTCAACTACAGATTCATCCTTAGCGAAGGCGGCGGGAATTTGCAGCTCAATCGTTGTGCCTTCCCCATAACGGGAACCCAGACTAAAGCTGAACTCCTTCCCAAAATGCCACTTGAGCCGGTCATAAACATTTTTCAGTCCGACATGGTTGCCCTGCTGATGCTGCGCTCCTGCTTGCTCCAGACTTGCAAGCCTTTGCTGCAGCTTCTCTTCTTCCATTCCAATGCCATTGTCTGACACGCGAATGACAATGCGGGCGCTATGCAGCTTGGCTGATACGATAATATTGCCCGGCTGCTCGGAATGCTCAATGCCATGAATACAGGCATTTTCGACAAGCGGAAGGATGCTCATTTTCGGCAATTGCAGCTCAAGCACTTCTTCATCCATTTCCAGCTGGTAGGAGAGGCGATGGCCGAAGCGGAAATGCTGAATGTCCAGATAGTCAGTGACGAACGCCATCTCCTCTTGAAGCGGAATCATATCCTCGCCCCAGCTTAGCGATCTGCGGAAGCCGCGGCCGAGCAGCTTAATGACCGATGCCGTTTCCTCTTCGCCTTTAATGACGCAATTCATTCGAATGGCATCAAGCGTGTTAAACAAATAATGAGGGTTGATTTGGCTTAGCAGGGCATTAAACTGCGCCTGTCGACGATCCAGCTCTGCCACGTACACATCTTGGATGAGGCCGTTGATCTGCTGTGTCATGCGGTTAAATTCCTCGGTCAGCTGCCCGATTTCATCGGATGCCGGTTCAGTCCGCAGCACTTCAAAGCGCTGATTTTTCACCCGTTTAATACCCCCCAGCAGCATGCCCAGCCTCAGATTAAGCGATCTGGCAATAAGTAAAATAATAATGCTCGGAAATAGCAGATTCACACAGGTCAAGTAAATAATAAATTTGCGTGAATCAAATAGGCTTTGATTAACGACGTCATTAGGGTAGATACCTACCATCTCCCAGCCTTTCAGGTAATCGATGCCTTCAAACGGGCTGACGATGGTTGTTTTGTCCTGCGGAGAGCTGCCATGAATGAACGCTGGCGGCTCTGCCTCCGACGAGTAAATGACATGGCCCTGCGGATTCAATAAATAAATTTCACCGGGAAACGAATGATCAAATAATGTATTTTCCAAATAATGCGGCAAAATATCCACTCTGAGAATTTTATGATAGTTGGAATAGGCTTTGTAAAAATCAAGCTCGCGGATCACGCTCAAATACGGAGCGCCGCATTCTGCCGATTCTGTTCGTACGGTTGTTTCCCCGCTGGCTGTGAGCGTTGCCGATGCTGCCCCAGACTGCCTGCAAAGCGCGCTCGGCGTGTTCGTGTAAAGCAGCCATTTTCGGCTTCGCGCCTGGTCGGTAGTCGCTTGAAACCAGCCCTCCTGCTTCGTCTGCAAGTCAATGTATTGCAGGAGGCCTGCGTGAATCAGGCTGTCGTTGTCGGTAAACAAATACGCATTATAAAATTGCTTATTCAGTGGAACGAAGCGGTTAATCGAGTTGCTCAGCACCTCGCCATAGGCCGAAATGACTTCACTTTCGCTCGCATAAGTGCGATCCAGCGCGCTGTAGAGGATGCCGTCATTATAGATGACCGAGGAGAAGCTAATGACGCCCTCCAGCATTTTACGAAAGTTATCCTTGTTCCGCTCAAGTGATTGCCGAAGATCCTGGACCTTCTCTGTTCGGACATTGCCTGCGGTTATCGTATAGAAAAACGTATTCGTCAGCATGACTGGGATAAAAACAGCGGCAAAATATAAAAGCAACAGCTTGTTTCGCAGCCGGAAATCATTCCAGCGGAAGGGACGGAGGTTTTGCATCATTTTCATCGCTTGCTGCTCCTTTGACCAAAGGCTAACCGAATCATTTTGTTAGTATAATAGTGTCATTCAAAAGCTAATGAAGCGTTTTCATTAGTAAAATTAACACTTATTTGTTGAAATAGCTACCCTAAATATATAAAATATGGTAATTCTCCACCCCGTCGCCGGAGCAACAGCTGCAAATCTCGTTAGATTTGCAGGGTATGATGTTAAGGTTTTTCGGGTACCTGGGCAGCTACCTGTTTGATACAGTTAATTTATATTAAAGGGAGGGTGGCAATGATCTTGAGTAAAAATATAGCGCTTACATGGATCGCCGGGACGTCTTTGGCCTTATCGATGCTAGTGGGAGGATGCAGTACGGAGAGCACGAATACGGCTGCGGGCACGAGCAAAAATAACAGCTCCGAAGAGTTGACCACATTCAGCTATTTCATATTTGACCCCGGCGATAATGTACCTGAGCATACGAAAATCGGCGATATGATTGAGCAGAAGACAGGGGTGAGGATCAAATATGAACGTCTTGTCGGCGAGAAGGAGCAGAAGGTAGGCGTAATGATCGCCGGAGGCGATTACCCTGACCTCATCAATACGAGTGAGACGGTTAAGTTTGAGGATGCGAACGCGCTCATTCCGCTGGAGGATTTAATTGAGCAGCATGCCCCGAACATTAAACGCATTTATGGGCCATACTGGGAACGGCTGAAAGCAGCGGATGGACATATTTATGCATTGCCGCAGGTCGCACCTACGGGGACGCCGATTAAGGGCATTAGCGCAGCCTTTTGGATTCAGAAGGAAGTGCTTAAGGACGCAGGCTATCCGAAAATAACGACGTTCGATCAATATGTCGATGTATTGCGCGCTTATTATAAAAAATACCCGCAAATCGATGGTGCGGATACGATTCCTTTTGAAATTTTAACCTATGACAACCGCAATTTCACGTTGACGACCGCGATGCAATTTTTAGCCGGCGGGCCTAACGATTCACGGGCTATTGTTGACCCGGTGGCGAACAAGCTGGCCTTCTACCAGACGGACGAAAACGTTACGAAGCGTTATTATGCGAAGCTGCAGGAAATGTACCGGGAAGGCATGATTGACAAGGAAGCTTTTGTGATGAACTATGAGCAGTATTTGGCTAAGCTGTCCAGCGGCCGGGTGCTGGGGATGTTTGACCAGAAGTGGCAGTTTCAGACGGCGCTTGATTCCTTGAAGCAGCAGGGCAAAGCAAACCGGATGTTTGTACCGCTCCAGCTCACCTTTGATGACAGCATTCAGCCGGATTATTTGGACGTGCCTTCGATGAACTACAATATGGGCTTCTCCATTACGATTAATGCGAAGGACCCTGTAGCGGCTATCAAATATGCCGATTACATGGCAAGTGAAGAAGGACAATTGCTGCGCAACTGGGGCGTGGCGGGCGAAGATTATACGGTCAGCGAAACCGGACGGTTTTATCGCAATCAGGAGCAGCGGGACTTTTTTGCCGACCCGAAAAATGGCTTGAAAACAACCGGAAACATCCTCTGGTACTGGCCGGGCTCGTCGGGGACGATGGCTGACGGCAACAGCTATCAGCAGTATCAGCAGCCGGAAGAAATTGCAGCCGGATACGATGAGATGGATTTGGAGCTGCTGCAGGCTTATGGCGTAACAACCTACGAGGAGCTGTTCGATGGCCCGAATCTAGACCGCAAATATTTCCCGCTCTGGAGCATCGAGCTAACGGAGAAAAACAAGGTGTTCAACCAGAAGCTTAACGATATTAATAAAAAATATCCGCCGCAAATGGTCGTTGCCAAAAATACCGACGACTTCGAAAAATATTGGAATGAGTATGTCGCTGCGGTCGAGAAACTGGATATTCAAGGCTGGCTCGATGAGCTGACGACGAAGGTGAAGGACCGCCAAGAGAACTGGTAGGAAACACGCAGCAAGGAGGGAGAGGGAGCATGCCATGTCTGTAACGGTCGAGCGTGTGAAAGAGCATACCCAAATCCAGAAAAGGCCGCGCAAATGGAGCAAGCTGTGCAGTCAAAAGGCGCTAATGATCATGTCCATTCCTTTTCTGGTGTATGTCATTATTTTCGCCTACGTGCCGTTGTACGGGTGGATGATGGCTTTTCAGAATTATAAGCTTGGTTCTGTGATGGTTGAAAACGAATGGGTGGGCCTCGCCAACTTCAGAGAGCTGTTTCAGGATGAGAATTTCATTCGCGTCATTCGCAATACACTCGCGATGAGCCTCATCAATCTTGTGTTTGGGTTCGTCAGCTCGATTGGCCTTGCGCTTATGCTCAATGAAGTGCGCAAGGTGATGTTTAAGCGTGTCGTCCAGACGGTTAGCTACTTGCCGCATTTCCTATCTTGGGTTGTGGCCGCGAACCTGATTATGAACGTGCTCTCTATTGATGGGGCCGTCAACAAGCTGCTCGTGAGTCTTCATATTATTAAGGAGCCTATTATGTGGCTCTCCGAGCAGCATTATTTTTGGTGGATTATTGGCGCCTCCAACGTGTGGAAGGAAATCGGCTGGAGCGCGATTATTTATTTGGCCGCGATGACGACGATTGATCCTTCGCTCTACGAGGCGGCCAGCATCGACGGGGCGGGACGGTTTCGAAAAATAAGGCATATTACGCTGCCCGGCATTCGCGGAATTATTGTTATCCTGCTTATCATGAATATTGGACATATTTTGGACGCCGGCTTTGAACAGCAATATTTGCTGCAAACCCCAATGGTGGTGGACTTTTCCGAGACGATAGACATTTTCGTGTTGAAATATGGCATTAATCTGTCGCGGTTCTCGTTTGCAACCGCTGCCGGCATTTTCAAAACAGTCATCAGCGTCGTGCTGCTGCTGGCCGCAAACCGAATGGCGAAGCGGATGGGTCAGGAGAGGCTGTTTTAGTTGAAGATGAAAGGAGCTTTTGCCGCCCTGCAGTGGACGGCAAAAGCCTGTTTTACGCTCATGCAAGATGACAGGGAACAGGAGGAAACGATGACAACGACGACACTTGGCAGGTCGAAGAGGTCTGTAGCAGACTTGCTTTTTGACATATGCAATACCGTGTTTCTGCTAGCGCTGCTTGTGCTTACGCTTTATCCGGTTTTGAATACGCTCGCGGTTTCGTTTAACCAGGCACAGGATACGGTTCGGGACAGCACCTTTCTGTGGCCGCGCGAGTTCACGACACTAAATTACAGCACGCTGTTTCAGGACGGGCTCATTTATCATGCCTTCTTCATTTCCGTAGCCCGGACGCTGCTCGGTACAGTAAGCAGCGTGTTTTGCACAGCGATGCTGGCCTATACGCTCAGCCGCAAGGAGTATATGCTGCGGGGGCCGATATCCTTCATCTTCATCTTTACGATGTATTTCAGTGGCGGCTTGATTCCAACCTACATGCTCATCAAAAATCTGCATTTGTACGGGACGTTTTGGGTTTACGTCATTCCGGGGCTTATAGGCGCGTTCAACCTTATTGTGATGCGATCCTTTATGGAGGGCCTGCCCGAGAGTCTGGTTGAATCAGCTCAAATAGATGGAGCGACGCATTTCTCCATATTTTTACGGATTATATTACCGCTCAGCCTGCCCGTCATTGCTACGATTGCCCTGTTCGTCGCAGTGGGACAATGGAATAGCTGGTTTGATACTTTTTTATATAACTCCTCGAACATTAACCTTAGCACGCTGCAATATGAATTGATGAAAAAGCTGCAATCCGCCAATATGAGCGTTGGAGGAACGGCGGAATCGGCTTTTGCCAGCAGCAAAAATATACAGGCAAATATCGTAACGCCAGCCTCCATCCGTGCAGCCATTACAGTCGTAGCCACCGTTCCGATTATTATCGTATATCCTTTTTTGCAAAAATACTTCGTTACCGGGCTGACGCTCGGCGGTGTTAAGGAATAAAGGAAGGCTTGTCCATTTGCTACAGTGGAAGCTGAAGGTAAACGGAAAGATGAAAAGAGCGAGCCTACGGAATTCGGTAGGCCCGCTCTTTTTAATTCAACTATATTAGGACTGCTGCGTAACATCTGAAATATCAGCTAAATCTTCATCGCTCTGGCGGCCGGAAGGCGAGTAGATCAGTTCCAGAGCTACGGCGTCATTGCGCTGAAGCGGGAAGTTCAGCAGCGTGGAAGGTATAACTCTGCCATTCAGGCGGAGAAGATAGCTGATGTTGCCGCCAATTGGAATGCCGCTGATTGAGGTAATTTGTCCGTTGAAGCCAAAGCGGACAACTCCGGTCGCCAGCAGCGCCTGATAAATCGTCATGCCGATGCGATGGATCACTCGGTAAGCCTGCGTGACATTAGGGAACGTCCGTCCTCCGTTAATAACGACCGTTACTGTCCCTTGCGGCCCCGGCGGGAAAGGAATAGGAATCGGCAGGGGAATCGGGAACGGGAACGGCGGAAACGGTCCTGGCGGGAACGGCCCTGGTCCCGGAGGGAACGGTCCTGGTCCTGGCGGGAACGGTCCTGGTCCCGGAGGGAATGGCCCTGGCCCCGGAGGGAACGGCCCTGGCCCCGGAGGGAATGGCCCTGGCCCCGGAGGGAACGGCCCTGGTCCCGGAGGGAATGGCCCTGGTCCTGGCGGGAACGGCCCTGGTCCCGGCGGGAACGGTCCTGGTCCTGGCGGGAACGGTCCTGGTCCCGGAGGGAATGGCCCTGGCCCCGGAGGAAATGGCCCTGGCCCCGGAGGGAACGGCCCTGGTCCCGGCGGGAACGGTCCTGGTCCTGGCGGGAATGGCCCTGGTCCCGGCCCTGGCGGGAATAATCCCGGGCCTCCAGGCATCAGCATGCGCGGGCCGCCGCAGCCGCAGTCTTGCCCTGCGCGGGAAGACGGAGATGGCGGGATATGAATCTGCACTTGCCCATTGGTAAAACCGTAAGTATCGTTCATGCGATAGGTCAGACTCCTTTGCACGTCGAGTTAGGCATTTAACTATCCTACTTCATGTTATGCGGCGAATGCCTATTCTTGTGCATGGTTTTACACGAAAGCTGGAAAACAAAAAAAAGCGGAGCCTCCGCATGGAGACTCCGCTTTAAACGGCAAGCCGTATTATTTAACTGCTGCTTCGTAACGTTTGCCAACTTCAGCCCAGTTTACAACGTTCCAGAACGCTGCAATGTAGTCAGGGCGTTTGTTTTGGTAGTTCAGGTAGTAAGCATGCTCCCAAACGTCCAGACCAAGAAGCGGCGTTTCGCCTTCCATGATCGGGCTGTCTTGGTTTGGCAGGCTGGAAACTTTCAGCTTGCCGTCTTTTGTCAGGGAAAGCCATGCCCAGCCGCTGCCGAAACGAGTAGCGCCAGCTTTTGCAAAGTCAGCTTTGAATGTATCGAAGCCGCCTAGCTCGCTTTCAATCGCAGCAGCTAGTGCGCCAGTTGGAGCGCCGCCAGCGTCAGGACCGATTGTTTCCCAGAACAGGCTGTGGTTAGCATGTCCACCGCCATTGTTGCGAACCGCTGTACGGATCGCTTCAGGTACGCTTGCCAGATCAGCAATCAAATCTTCAATAGATTTGCCTTGCAGCTCAGGAGCAGATTCCAAAGCAGCGTTCAGGTTTGTTACATAAGCATTGTGGTGACGGTCGTGATGGATTTCCATCGTCAGAGCGTCGATGTGGGGCTCAAGAGCGTTATTAGCATACGGAAGTGCTGGTAATTGATGTGCCATAATATAAACAGCCTCCTAAAATTAGAATATGTAAATTACTCTTCTTATTATCCCTTATCCGATCACATAAATCAACATTGATGTTTCAAAAGTCGGATTTTGATAGATAAGGTAGACCCCAATAGCATGACATTTAGATAAAGTAATTATGCATAAGCGGGAGAAAATCCAATCAAATGAACGAAAAAGGGCCAAAACTTTATGTAAGCGCTTAATTTAAAGCGTTTTCAGTCATAATTCGCTAAATTCTTAGATTTTTTTAAACAAATTTTAAAATTTTGTGAAGGAAAACGATAGAAGATGTAGTATAATGATTAAATTGCAGCACAATGACATGGTATAGAGGTGTGTATCGATAATGAATGTTCGTTCCTTCCAATTATCAGATTACAGGTTGCTAACAGCTCTTCTTGCGGATGTATTAACTGAAGAATGTTACGAGCAAACAATGGAAGCTTTTGCGCGTCAATTGTCATGGGATAGCGAGCTTGTTCTCGTCGCTCTCTATGAGTCGGAAGTTGTAGGTGTCATTATCGGTACGATTGATAATAACACGGGCTACTATTATCGTGTTGCGGTCCATGCGGACCATCAGCGTCAAGGAATTGGCAAAGCACTTATTGAGTCATTGCGCCTAAGATTCCAACAGCGCCAAGTAAAGAAAATTTTAATTACAGCTGATGAGCACAATGAAGCCGTTTTGCCGCTTTATGAATCGCTGGGCTATGTGTCCAAAGATTTTTTCCGCTCTTTTCAACAGCTAAGTATTATAGCAGGTTAGGACAAGCCTCTGGCTGTCCAATAACCGTTTGTAGGGCATATCTGCATCGCCATTGCTTTTGGCGGTGGGGTATGCTTTTCTATTTAAAATATAAGATTTTATAAGTTTTACACCTATAAATACGCTTATATTTCTCTGACTGAAACGCGCCGCGCCGCCAGAGGACGGAGGGCAGCCGTTTCACCTTATTAAGAGGGCTGTTTAAGCGCTGCGCTTAGCGCCTGCAAAGAGGAGAACAACATGGAACCCTATCAGCATTGCGTCATCAAGAGCTTCAAGCACGATGGAAGCATTCATCGCAGCTGGGAGCATAATTGGCTTATTCCGGCACCGCTGCTCCTTCCGCAGCATGCTGCACTTGGGTTTATGGTGACGATCAACTTTGAGACACCTATTGTGGAAGCCAGCGGCAAGGTTTGGATGAGCGAGGTGCCTGCGGTTTCTTTTTTTCTGCCGGGACAGTGGTATAATGTGGTTGCGCTGCTTGAGGAAGGCGGTATTCGCTATTACTGCAATCTCGCTTCTCCATTTGCTCGGCATGGCGCGCTGCTCACCTATATCGATTACGATTTGGATGTCATTCGTATGCCGGATGGCAGCCGCCAAGTGGTGGACGAGGATGAATACGAGCTGCATAAAGCGAAGTACGACTATCCAGGAGATGTGCAGGAGCATGTGCTGCTTGGACTAGGCGAGCTTCTTTTGAAGATGGACGAGAATGCAATTCCTTTTAATGACGAAGTGATTATTGCTTATTATGAAGCATGGCGCACAAGCTTATAGGGCGGAGGCGGTTAAGGAATGGACAGATTTTCATTTGACGGCGGCGGCAGCAGCGAAGCTGAAGGAAGGGAGCAGCTTGGGGCAGTTAAACGCCCAGGTTGGTCGAAGGAGCTTTGGGAATGGGTGAAAACCGTTGGCATATCGTTCATTATCGTAGCAGCGCTGCATCTGTTTGTGTTTAATCTTTCTACCGTAGAAGGACATTCCATGGAGCCAACCTTGCAGGAGAAGGAATGGCTGTTTGTAAATAAATTCGTATATTTGATCGGTGCGCCAAAAATCGGCGATGTCGTTATTTTGCAGGACCCCTCAGCGTTTGGCAAAGAGAAGGAGCTGCTCGTAAAACGCGTCGTCGGCTTGCCAGGAGACCGAATTGAAATTTCGGACAAGCATTTGTATCGCAATGGCGAGCTTGTGGACGAACCGTATATTGATACGGATATTGAGGATCTGGACATCATGCCGCTAACTGTCGAGGCAGGCAGTTATTATGTCATGGGCGACAACCGTCATGCGCGGGCGAGCAAGGACAGCCGAATGTTTGGAGCGGTTCCTATTGCAGCGATTGAGGGCAAGGCGCAGTTTATCGTATGGCCTTACAAACAAATAAAGCCGTTATAGATTTAGATACAGCAAGCGCGTCAAACATCAGGCTGAAGCTTTTGGGAGGTGAAGGGATGGAGGAACGGGCGTATTACGCAGCATTGAAAAAAGAAATGAAAGCCGCCGCGCGCAGCCTCGGCATCGACAAAATAGGCATCGCCTCTGCTGATCCGTTCATCACCTTGAAGCAGCGGCTTATTTCGCACCGGGAGCTTGGCTATGAGTCTGGATTCGAAGAGCCGGACCTTGACAAGCGTACCAATCCGGCGCTGTTGTTTGACCAGCCCCAATCGATTATTGCCATTGCGATCGCTTACCCATCCAAGCTCCATCAGCCTCCTAAATCGGAGCCGGGAGCCAGAAGGGGCATTTTGTCCCGCTCTGCTTGGGGAGAGGACTATCATAAGGTGCTGCGCAATAGGCTAGGGCGGCTTGAAGCTTGGCTTTCGGAACGCGTACCGGGCTTTCGCGCTGAAAGCATGGTCGATACTGGGGCTTTATCGGATCGGGCCGTTGCCGAGCGGGCGGGACTAGGCTGGAGCGCCAAAAATTGCTCGATATTGTCCGAGGATCTTGGCTCGTGGATCTACCTCGGGGAAATGATTACAAATTTGCCTCTGGAGCCGGATGAGTCAGTGACCGATGGCTGCGGCGAATGCACCAAATGCATTGACGCTTGTCCGACGGACGCGCTCGTTGGCCCTGGCCAGCTTAATTCGAGCCGCTGCATTTCATTTATTACGCAGACGAAAGGTTTTGTAGAAGACGGATATATGCGAAAAATCGGCAATCGTCTGTATGGCTGCGATACTTGCCAGACCGTATGTCCAGTAAATCGGGGCAAAAACTGGACGCATCAGCCCGAGCTGCAGCCCGATCATGAGCTGGTTAAGCCGCTGCTTACACCATTGCTGACGATTGGCAATAAAGAATTTCAACGCCTATATGCGAGCAGTTCTTCTGCTTGGCGGGGCAAAAAGCCGATTCAGCGCAATGCGGTTATTGCGCTGGGCAATTTTAAGGATCGGAGCGCAGTGCCGGATCTCATTCAAGTGCTGCGGCAGGATGTGCGCCCGGTTATGCGGGGAACCGCGGCATGGTCGCTGGGCCGCATTGGCGGCGCAGAGGCAGAGGAAGCGATCCAGCAGGCATTGCTGCAAGAAGCGGATGATGACGCACGGCGCTATATGGAGCAGGCATTGCTCTCACTAGCAGAAGGTGCTGATACGTTACCTCGTTGATCCAGCAGCTGCCTGCGCTTAGCGGCTGCTGGAATAGGGAAAACCGTTTGCGCTTCCAACGTTTGCGAATGTCAAGTTTACATGCTATTATAGGGGTCATTGTAGACAAGTTTAAGTCAGGAAAGGGTCAGGTGATTTGCTTTTTATGTGGAGTTACATTATTCCGATTGTGACATTAATCGTGGGGGCAGTCGGTGGATTTTTCATCGGCGTATTCTACTTGCGCAAACAGCTAGAGAAAATGCAGAGCGATCCAGAAATGATTCAAAAAATGGCAAAACAAATGGGCTATAATCTGAACAAGCAGCAGATGACGCGTGCCCAAAACATGATGAAAAACCAGAACCAGAATATGAACAAAAATCAGAAGATGCCGCGCAGATAAAGGCATAAGCCTCTGATTAGCCGAAAGAGGGTGGTCCGCATGGCGGGAAAGAAAGATTACGTCAACTCTAAAGTCATTCAGAACCGGGAGCAGATCGAATTTCATGTGAAAGAAATTTTGAAGCTCGTGGGCGAGAATGTGGAAAGGGAAGGGCTGCTGGAGACGCCTGCACGCGTCACCCGCATGTATGAAGAAATTTTCGCAGGCTATGAGGTTGATCCGAGCGAGGTGCTAGGCGTTACGTTCGATGAACAGCATGAAGAGCTGGTTATTGTAAAAGATATTATCTATTACAGCCAGTGCGAGCATCATATGGCGCCATTTTTCGGCAAAGCACATATTGGTTATATTCCAAGCGGCAAAATTGCCGGCCTCAGCAAGCTCGCTCGCCTAGTAGAAGCTGTTACAAGGCGCTTGCAAGTGCAGGAGCGGATAACGAGCCAAATCGCAGATATTTTAGACAAGGAATTGCAGCCGCATGGCGTTATGGTCGTCGTTGAAGGCGAGCATTTGTGCATGTGCTCCCGCGGGGTGAAGAAGCCTGGCAGCATGACGGTGACGTCGGCTGTGCGCGGTGAGTTCCGTTCCAATCCGGCTTTGCGTTCCGAATTTTTAGCTTTGCTCAAGTCCTAATTTTTTCGTAGTCGTTTATTGTGTAAGGGAGACCGCTTCACAAGCTAGTGTGCATCACGCACCAGCTTGTGGAGCGGTCTTTTTTTAAATATAAGACTTTATAAGTTTCATCCTTATAAATGGACTTATATTCCACCTGCGAAACGGAAGCCTTGCCGCCAAAGGACGGCTTCAGCCGTTTACGCTTGTGTGTTAAGTATGACAAGCGGTGAGCTGAAATCGTCCCAAATGCTGAAACCATTTGAACTATTCTCCTCAAAAAAGGAAGGACTTAGGTAGGGGTTGTACGAAAAAAACGCCAAAAAAGTCATTAAAGTGACAGTAAAGAAGTCATTTAAAGGACTAGTGCCATCTGAAATCGATCCTATAAAATGGTAATAGACCCTCGTATTAGTTTATACAGTGGGGAGGGCGACGGAATAGAAGCAGAAGGGAGGATAGAACAAAGACAAGGCCAATACGAAGCACATGGCAGTGAAAATGATGAGAGGAGTTGTTGGTTTTGAGTAAAAACCGCAAAATGCGGATCAAATGGGTGCTCATTCAGACACTTGCAATCGCACTGCTATTAGGCAGTTTGCCATTGCAGCCAGTCTCGAGCGTTCAGGCGGCAGGTAATTATAATTATGCAGAGGCATTGCAGAAAGCGATTTATTTTTACGAAACTCAGCGTTCAGGGGCGCTTCCTGACACGAACCGTGTCGAATGGCGTGGCGATTCCGGTTTGCTCGACGGAGCTGATCATGGCGTCGATTTAACAGGCGGCTGGTATGATGCTGGGGACCATGTGAAATTTGGGCTTCCGATGGCTTTTTCAGCAACGATGCTGGCTTGGTCGGTTTATGAATATAAGGAAGGCTATGAGCAGGCTGGCCAATTGAACGAGATTTTGGATAATTTGAAATGGGCCACCGATTATTTTGTTAGAGCGCATACTGCGCCTAATGAGCTTTGGGGGCAGGTTGGAGGCGGCAACGCAGATCATGCTTGGTGGGGACCTGCGGAAGTGATGCAAATGGCTCGTCCTTCTTTCAAAATCACGGAAACATGCCGTGGCTCGGACTTGGCAGGAGAGACGGCGGCGGCGCTCGCTTCCTCATCTATCGTGTTTAAAGCATCAGATCCGGCTTATTCCGCACTGTTGCTCCAGCATGCGAAAGAGCTATACAATTTTGCGGACACATACCGGGGCAAATATTCGGATTGTATTACCGATGTTGCTTCCTTCTACAATTCGTGGAGCGGTTATACAGATGAGCTAACCTGGGCAGCGACTTGGCTGTATATGGCAACAGAGGATAACACTTATTTGAATAAAGCTATTCAATCTGCTTATGACTGGGACACGGACAGCTCAAGCAACACTTGGGCTTACAAATGGACAATCGGCTGGGATGACAAACGTTATGGCGCCCAATTGCTCCTCGCCCGGATTACATCAGAGCTTGGGAGGCCTGAGGCCAGTGATTTTATCGCCTCGACTGAGCGCAATTTGAACTATTGGACCGTTGGAGCAAACGGATCGCGAATTACGTATTCGCCGGGCGGCCTGGCATGGCTGGATTCATGGGGCTCCCTGCGTTATGCGGCGAATGCTTCTTTCCTTGCATTTGTATATTCCGATTTTGTAGCGGACCCGGTCAAAAAAGCGCGCTATAACGATTTTGCCGTTAGCCAGATTAAATATATGCTCGGCGACAATCCGCGTAACAGCAGCTACGTGGTCGGATATGGCGTCAACGCACCAGAGCACCCGCATCATCGTACGTCACACAGCTCGTGGACGGACAGCCTGAGCAATCCGACCTCGCACCGCCATACGCTTTATGGCGCATTGGTAGGCGGACCGAATGCATCGGATCAATACACCGATTCGATAAACGACTACGTCAGCAATGAGGTGGCGACGGATTACAACGCAGGCTTTACGGCTTCGCTTGCAAAAATGAACCTGCTGTACGGCGTAGGCCAGCAGCCGCTTGCGAACTTCCCTCCGGCCGAAACGAAGGCCGATGAAATGTTTGTGGAAGCGCAAGTGAACCAATCTAGCTCAAATTTTACTGAAATTAAAGCATTCATAAATAATCAATCGGCATGGCCTGCCCGCATGGGCGACAAATTGTCCTTCCGCTACTTCATTGATTTAAGTGAGGTATATGCGGCCGGCTACACCGCAGCTAACGTAAGTGTTGCTGCCAACTATAATCAAGGCGCAGCGGTTAGCTTGAAGCCATTTGACGAGGCAAACCATATTTATTATGTGCTGGCAGACTTTACAGGCACGAAAATCTACCCAGGCGGACAACCGCATTTCCGCAAGGAAATTCAGTTCCGTATTTCCGGTCCTCAAGGGGCATGGAACCCGGCTAATGATTATTCGTATGCAGGGCTTTCATCAAGCCAGATAGTAAAGACAGCTAAAATTCCGGTCTACGATGCTGGAGCGCTCGTGTTCGGTCAGACGCCGGATGGAGGCGGTGTCACACCGACGCCAACGCCTTCTGCTACGCCGACACCGACACCAACACCGACACCGACACCAACAACAACGCCGAGTCCTACACCGACACCGTCGACGACGCCAACACCAACACCAACACCAACAACGACGCCAAGTCCAACGCCGACTCTACAGCCGACGCCAACTCCGGCAGGCGGCCTGAAGGTGCAATACCGAGCAGCGGATACGAATGCAACGAACAATGCGATGATGCCGCAGTTTGAAATTTTCAACAACGGTTCAAGCGCTGTAGCTATGAATACGCTTAAGCTTCGCTATTACTTCACAGCTGATGGCACGCAGTCGCATCAGTTCTGGAGCGATTATGCCCAGATCGGCAGCAGCAATGTGCAGGCTGCTTTCGTGACAATGAGCTCGCAGGCTGCAACGGCAGATACGTATTTGGAGCTCAGCTTTACGACAGCTGCAGGCTCGATTAGCGCAGGCGGCAGCAGCGGTCAAATTCAAGGCCGTATTTCCAAAACAGACTGGTCGAATCTGAACGAGGCGAATGATTATTCATTCGATGCAACAAATACATCATTCGTCGATTGGAGCAAGGTGACGCTTTACCAGAATGGAACGCTCGTATGGGGAATCGAACCTTAGTATTAGTCGCTAGCCGTTATTCCAAATTGGGGAGGTAAAATCAAATGAAACCGATTTTCACATTGAAAGCTTCGAAAAAAGTGACGGGACTCGTCTTGTCTACAACGCTGCTCGTCACGCTGTCCACCGGACTTTGGGGATCTACTCCAAAAGTATCCGTGGCTGCTGCGGCGGCAGTCAGCATTGAGGAGTCGCGCTTCCTGCAAATGTACGACCAGATCAAAAATCCGTCGAACGGTTATTTTTCACCGGAAGGCATTCCTTATCACTCCATTGAGACGCTGATCAGCGAAGCGCCGGATTACGGTCATATGAGTACTTCCGAGGCTTACAGCTACTGGCTGTGGCTGGAGACACTGTATGGTCACTATACGCAGGACTGGAGCCATTTGGAAGCGGCCTGGGACAATATGGAGAAGTACATCATTCCGGTTAATGAAGGAGACGGCAAGGAAGAACAGCCGACAATGAGCTACTACAATCCGAATAGCCCAGCGACGTATGCGGATGAAAAGCCATTCCCGGATCAATATCCGGTGCAGCTTTCCGGCAAATATGCAGCGGGAAAAGACCCGCTTGATGCCGAGCTGAAAGCGACGTACGGCAACAACCAGACTTATTTGATGCATTGGCTGATTGACGTTGACAACTGGTATAATTATGGAAATCTTCTTAACCCAACACATACGTCTACTTACGTTAATACATTCCAGCGCGGCGAGCAGGAGTCGGTGTGGGAGGCGATCCCGCATCCTTCTCAGGACAATCACACCTTTGGCAAAACAGGCGAAGGCTTTATGTCCCTCTACACGAAGGAAAATCAGGCGCCTGCGAAGCAGTGGCGCTATACGAATGCGACGGATGCGGACGGCCGTGCTGTACAAGTGATGTACTGGGCGAAGGAGCTGGGCTATAACAATACGGCTTACTTGAATAAAGCGAAAAAGATGGGCGATTATCTCCGTTACGGCATGTACGATAAATACTTCCAAAAAATTGGAAGCGCAAGCGGCGGTGCGCCAACTCCGGGAACGGGCAAAGATTCCAGCTCCTATTTGATGGCATGGTATACGTCGTGGGGTGGTGGCTTGGAGCAAGGTTCTGGAAATTGGGCTTGGCGTATCGGCGCAAGCCACGCGCATCAGGCCTACCAAAACCCGGTTGCCGCATATGCACTATCGTCCCAGGATGGCGGACTTATCCCAACGTCCGCGACGGCGCAGACGGACTGGAACGCATCTCTTAAACGCCAGCTCGAGTTTTATACATGGCTGCAATCGTCTGAAGGCGCAATGGGCGGCGGCGCAACGAACAGCTGGAATGGCCAATATTCCGCTTATCCGGCAGGCGTGAGCAAATTCTACGGCATGGCCTATGATGAGGCTCCGGTTTATCATGATCCGGATTCGAACACTTGGTTTGGCTTCCAAGTATGGCCGCTTGAGCGTGTAGCTGAGCTGTATTACATTTTGGCTGAAAATGGCGACCTTAGCTCGGAAAACTTCCAAATGGCTAAAACCGTCATCGAGAAGTGGGTGGATTGGACGCTGGATTATGTATTCGTCGATGAGCGTCCGGTAACTGATGCTGACGGCTACTATTTGAATGCGCAAGGCCAGCGTATACTGGGCGGCAGCAATGTGAACGTAGCGACTGTAGCTGCACCAGGCGAGTTCTGGATTCCTGGAGGCCAAGAGTGGAATGGCCAGCCGGACACATGGAATGGCTTCGGCTCCTATACAGGCAACCCGACCTACCATGCGACTACGATCAATCCGAGCCAGGACGTTGGCGCGCTCGGCACTTACGTTAAAGCACTTGCGTTCTTCGCAGCGGGTACGCAGGCTGAGACGGGAAGCCTGACTCCGCTTGGATCCGAAGCGAAGGAAATGGCTGCCAAGCTTCTTGACACGGCTTGGACCTACAACGATGGCGTTGGTATCGTCACAGAAGAGCAACGCGGAGATTACAACCGCTTCTTCACGAAGGAAATTTACTTCCCAAGCGGCTGGACGGGTACGTTTGGCCAAGGCAACGCGCTTCCAGGCAGCGGTGCAGTAGCCTCCGATCCGGCGAAAGGCGGCAATGGCGTCTATATCGGCTATGCTGATTTGCGTCCGCTGATCCAGCAGGATCCGCAATGGTCGTACTTGTCCAATTTGTACAACACGTCGTGGAACAATACGACGCAAACATGGGATAATGGCGTACCGACGTTTAAGTACCACCGTTTCTGGTCGCAGGTAGATATTGCAACAGCTTATGCTGAGTATGACCGTTTGCTGGGCACACCGGCAGCTCCAACCGTTCCTGGCGCTCCGGCGACACTGACAGGAACAGCTGGAAATGCACAGGCCAGCCTGAGCTGGAGCACGACGCCGGGCGCAACAAGCTATAATGTGAAGCGTGCTGCGACAACTGGCGGACCATACACGACGGTAGCGACTGCAGTTAGCGGCACAAGCTACAGCGATACGAGTGTCACGAATGGCACAACCTACTATTATGTGGTGAGTGCCGTCAATGCAGTAGGGGAATCCGTTAATTCGGCACAGGTGACGGTAACGCCTCAGGCACCGGGCGCGGTCGTACCTGGAGCATTCGCCTTGACGGGAACCGCAGGCAATGCGTCAGCGGCACTTTCCTGGACAGCAGCAAGTGGAGCGGACTTCTATAATGTTGAGCGTTCCTCGGGAGGCGGCGTGTTTGCCCCTGTAGCAACTGGCCTGACAACAACGGCGTATACGGATGCTACTGCTGTGAATGGAACCATTTATACGTACCGAATTGTCGCTGAAAATGCTGCTGGCACAACGCTTTCCAATACGGTAGCCGTAACGCCTGTCGCGCCACCAGTTGGCGGCAATCTCAAGGTCCAGTATAGAGCGGCAGATACGAATGCAACGAACAATGCGATGATGGCGCACTTTAATATTTTGAACGATGGCACGACAGCTGTAGACTTGAGCACGCTGAAAATCCGCTACTACTTCACGGCGGATGGCACGCAGCAGCACAGCTTCTGGAGTGACTATGCACAAGTGGGCAGCAGCAATGTGCAGGCCTCCTTCGTGACAATGAGCTCGCCAACTGCAACAGCTGATACGTATGTGGAAATCAGCTTCACAGCTGCAGCAGGCTCCATTGCAGGGGGCGGAACGAGCGGCCAAATTCAGACGCGCGTCTCCAAAAATGATTGGTCCAACTTGAATGAGGCCAATGACTATTCCTTCGATGCGACTAAAACCTCGCTCGTCGATTGGAATAAAGTGACGCTTTACCAAAACGGCACGCTTGTATGGGGCATTGAGCCTTAGAAAATACAGCAGCGCCTAAGCAAGCTAACAGTTAGTATTAGGGGAAGAGGAGTCGTGCTGGGTGAATATGCCTTGCGCGGCCCTCTTTTTCTTTATGGGAAACCTCATCAGGAAGGGAGAAAATATTGTTTTAATATCCATAATTTGATAAGATTAAATTGGAAAACATCTGGAAGGAAGCGATGCATTCAAGCGATAGACGGCTTGTGCGAACCAGGCCGCTGAAATAAACATTTCAAAGCGCAAAGGAGGGTGCTAATTATGTATCGCCTTCTCGTGGTAGATGATGAAGCTTATGCTTTGAAAAGTATCATGGAGACGATAAATTGGAATTCGTTAGGAATAAGTGATGTGTATGGAGCGATGGATGTAGAGGAGGCGCGACTTATTTTTTGCACCCAGCGGATTGATGTGGTCATCTGCGATATTGAAATGCCGGGTGAAAATGGGCTGGAGCTGCTCGAATGGCTAAACCAGGAGCAATTTTCGGCCAGCGTCATTTTTGTTACGGGGCATGACCGCTTCGAATATGTTCAGGCGGCGCTGCGTGCAGGCTGCTTCGATTATATGCTTAAGCCTGTCAGACATGAGCTGCTGCTGGAAACGGTAGCTCGTTCGCTGCGCAAGCTGGAACAGGATCGGGAGCATAATTTGCTGAAACGGCGGATGGGCAAGTTTGAAAAGGTGCTGCGCCATCACAAGCAGGAGCTTGTCGAGCGCTTCTGGAACGATGTGCTTTATCCTGCTGGGAAAATGCCTAATAATGAAGCGCTGCTTAGCCAGCTTTCATTGATGGAGCCGGATGCAGCAGATAGCGGCGAGTTTATGCTCGTGCTCGTCAGCATCTCCGGCTGGAAGGCGCGCTTTGGCATAAAGGATGAAGAAATTTTAGAGTACGCGGTTATGAACCGTGCAGAGGAAACCGTTTTGGAAAATTGGCCGGGCGCCGTTCTCAAGAGCCGCAATGGCGAGCTGTTTATCGTCGTCTACCACGCGCAGGAGCAGGGGAGAAGCATTGCCGAGCTGCGTAGAAGATGCTTGGGGCTGGTCGAAGATTGCGGGGTTTATTTTTACAGCCGTGTGAAATGCTATATCAGCTTGCCGGGAGCTCTCTGTACGCTCGGGAGTCACAGCGCCTCTTTGCTTAAACTGGAGCGGCAGTGCGCGGGCGATATGAAGGACGTATGGGTTGAGGGCGAGCAAGCGCATCAGATGCCGGAGCAGCTGCTTGGGCGCAAGGAGTGGCCGGCGGAAATTGCCTTGCTGCTGCAGAAGGGCCGCCATGCGGAGCTGTATCAGTCAGTCGATGAATGGTTCGCTTCCTATGACAGGGAATATCCACTTTCCAAAGAAGATTTGAAAGCGCTCTATTATCATTTGCTATCTTCGCTCTATCAATCATTTAATCAAAGTGGTATTTCAATCGGATATGTTATTGACGCGATCAGCGTTAAACGGGAGGGGAGTGCGCCGTGCACAAAGTCGCTTGCCCATTTGCGCTTGTGGACGAGGCAGGTCATTGAGATGGCGCTTGAGCATGCGGCGAGTCAGAAGGAAAGCGAGCCGACTGTCGTAGAGCAAATCGAGCAATATGTAAAGTCGCGAATGTCAGAGGAGGTCAGCCGGGAGGAAATCGCCTCGCTGCTGCATTTTAACCCTGCGTATTTATCCCGATTGTTCAAAAAGGAGACAGGCTCGTCTCTAACGGATTATATCCTAAGCCAGCGTATGGAATACGCGAAGAAGCTGCTCAGTGAATCGGATCTTAAGGTGAGCGATGTGGCCGAAATTACGGGCTATAGCAATTTTTCCTATTTTTCACGGCTGTTTAAAAAGCAGGAAGGGTATTCGCCGATTGAGTTTCGCAAACGCTACAAGGGTGAAGCGGGGATTTAAGCCGCGCTAACGGTTCATAGTAGAAGTTGTGAGAAAAAATGCCCCGCTGCTGGAAAAGCTCCAGTATGCGGGGCATTTGCGATGCGGCATGCCGCTTTGTTTAAGCGCTGGCTGCTGCCGGATCAGCTTTAGCAGCGAGCACCTGCTGATTAACCTGGCTTAGGAAAAGCGCAGCGCGCTGAATGTATTCGCTCGGATGCTCGCGGAATAGCATTTCATGCTGTCCCTGCTGCACAATCCACGAGCGGGACAATGGATTCGTCTGTTTGTCTGCAATATGCTCCGCCGTCGTATAGGGCGACTTCACATCCTGCGTGCCATGAATAATATAAATCGGAATATCGTAGCTCGTATTCATCATTTGCTCAGCGGGTACGGAGTCGATGCCTACTCCTGTCCAGAGGGGAAGCAGCGCCCCGATCAAGGTTTCAGATGGGAAACGAGGCAAGCTGACTACCTGGCTGACATTGTTGAACAGCGAATCAGCGCTTGGCACGAACAGACTGTCAAGGATCATGCCGTTAATATCCTTGGATTGCAGCGCAGCTTGCAGTGCGGTTCCTGCCCCCATGGAGAAGCCCCATACGATCACTTCCTTGGAGCCCTGCTCCTTCACATATTGTACGGCGGCTAGCAATTGCTGGGATTCTTCCAAACCGCCGGTTGCTGCCGTTTTGTCAGCAGCAGAGGCGTAGCCATAATCAAAAAGCATAACATTATAATGAAGGCCATTAAGCAGCTTCGTTAAATCATACATCGGTACCCATGTCTCTTCACGGTTCGCGCCGTAGCCGTGGCTGAACACGATCGTGCGAGTAGCAGGTTCACTGTTAGAATCATCGCTGTAGGCAGGCACGTACCAGCCGCTGACGTTGGTTTTGCCGCTAATGCTCGGAATGAGCACATCCTCGTAATCAAGTCCGATGGCAGCCTTCGGATTGGAAGTAAGCGGTGCGACGTAGGGATAGGCGAGCATCCAAGCCACGTAGGCATGGAAGATAACAACAACGATCATGCAAAGAGCTAGCAGTGAGGCAATAAGAGCAACCAATGCGTGCAACCTCCTGGTTTTTGCGCTCGGGCGTGGCAGTTGGAGCTTATCCAGAGAAGGAAAGGGATGCAGTCCCTGGGGGAAGGTTCCCTCCATTGAAACAGATGTCATCATAGTTGTGCTCATACCCTTCTTCTCCTCCTCTCGAACCATGTAAACGCTTCTCATTTCTAGTACTTTAATCGTATGCGGAGCGGGAGTGCCTGTCAATTGATGTCGACGTATTGTTAAGGTGTTGTAATGCTTCTGTAATCAAGTGAACTTTTCTTTACGATTAAGCCTTTCATGAGTTATACTGTGTGAGAATGAGTTTCACTTAATGAAACGAGGGAGGTGTGGCACATCATGGCGGAGGAAGGGAAATCAACCGTACGCGCAGTCGAACGAGCGCTGGATATTTTGTTATGTTTTACAGCGGGAAAGGATCTGGTTATGACGGAAATCGCCGAGCGGACAGGGCTCCATAAGAGCACTGTCCATCGGATGCTGGCCACCCTTGAAGATAAAGGCTTTATAGAGCGTGACCTGGTGACGGAGCGCTACCGACTGGGCATGCGGGTGTGGGAGCTGTCCGCACATTTATCCCGGACGGATGATCCAGCGGTCATTTGGCAGCCGGAGATGGAGCGTCTGCGCGATAAGCTGGGCGAGACCGTCAGCATTTACGTGCGCGATGGCTCGGAGCGGATTCGCATTCAGGCGGTGCAGAGCAATCAGCCCGTGCGCCGGGTAGCGCCAATCGGAGCGAGGCTGCCGCTTTACGCAGGGGCATCAAGCAAGGTACTGATCGCTTATGCCGATCCGCTCGTGCGGGAAGAGATTTTTGGCGATCCATCATGGCTGTTTACGATTGATCTGGATCAATATAAGATGCAGCTCGCAGACATTACGGAGCAGGGCTATGCGACGAGCTTTGAGGAGCGGGAGCCGGGTGCAGCTGCATTTTCCGCTCCGATATTTGGACGAGAAGGCAAGCTTGTCGCTGCCTTATCTGTATCCGGTCCGGCAAGCCGCATGACGATGGATAAAATGCGGGATGCCGCTCCTATTTTGCTGGAAGCGTCCAAGCGGATGAGCACGATGATGAAATAGCGGTCAGCAAGGCAGCTGCATGCTTGTATGTTGAACGCATGAATAGAAAAGCAGCGCCCGCTTCACTTGAGAATAAGTGAAGTGGGCGCTGCTTTTTTTATGCTGTTCGGATGTCGAAAGAAAATAAAGTGTTGGACTAATAACGTCCCATTAAGCTGGAGGGTAGTATAGTTTAATGCTCTAGGAAGGATTGTAACCAATAAACAGCGAATAAAAGGTATCGAGGATCATAGCATCAACAGGTGTAAAATCATCAGAGTAAGACCTAAGAATTGTTCTTATATGTCATATGTTAGCTTAATTTCAACAAGGAGGAGAACTTCATAAAAACTATATCAAAGAAAAAACTCGTTTTTGCCCTAGTAGCTGTAGTGATTGTCCTAACAAGTATTTACGTCCTGATGCAACCCATAACAAAAATTAATATCAATAAGTTTTCCGAGTTTATGCTGACGTCATCGGTTTATTACAAAGACATGAAAGAACTTGATATTTCCAATATCAAGCAACATTACAGCGGCGTAACCGTCTCAGATGTTTCCAGCGCGAAAGTGTTCGTTAGCACAGATGGCACCGCCAGAGAATTTGCAATTATCGAAGCGAATGGCCCACAAAGTGCCGACAATATTCAAAGTGCGATAAGCTCCTATTACAATGAGCTTATGAACAAATATCAATCGGAAAATGCAGAAGAATATGAACGCCTGCGAGGATATTACATCCACAGAACAAGAAACTATGTAATTTTAACAATCAGCGACAGCACTGGAAGTGGCAAACAACTTGTTGAATCATATCTTGATAAAATCAATTATGATAAGAGAGCATGATTGCTCAACCTAAAAACATTGTACAAACGGGTAACGTTAGTTCAAAAACAGCGACAGTCTAGGACTTTATTTTCTCGTCCTTGGCTGTCGCTGTTTCAATTTGTAGGGGCAGTCTAACACATTATTTTCTGCTGACATCGGGAATAATAGGGGGAGGAGGGTTGTAAATGACGTATGTGGAAATTTTGATCCGGACCATTCTTGCAGTGGGACTGCTGCTGCTCATTCCCCGCATTCTAGGCAAGCAGACTCTTTCGAATATGACGTTTAACGATTTTGTAACGAGCATTACGCTGGGCTCCCTGGCGGCGAACTTGGCGTTTAATGCCACCCTGAAGCCCTCCTACATCGTGCTGTCTCTGATTGTGATTACAGCTATGTCTTTTCTGCTTTCTCTGCTCGCTCTCAAAAGCCGAAAAATGCGCAGCTGGATCTCAGGCTCTCCCACCGTACTGATAGAAAACGGTAAAGTCATGGAAGCCAACATGCAGAAAATTCGCTATACGCTGGATTCGCTGAACCAAGCGCTAAGGGAAAGGGGCGTTTTCAATATCGAAGAGGTGGAGTATGCCTTGCTCGAAGACAATGGAAGAATCTCTATTCTGAAAAAGGATGCGTACCGGCTTGTCACGAAGCAGGATATGGGGCTGCCGCAGCTAGCGCAGGCTTTTCCCGTAGAGCTTATTATGGACGGCGCGGTGATGGAGGATAATCTGAAGCTGCACGGGCTGACCCGTGAGTGGCTGGAGCATGCGCTGAGGCAGAAGCATAAGGGGAAAACGCTGGCCGAAGTGTTCTATGCGGTAAGAGGCACGCAGCAGCAGCTGGCCTTCGATTTCTATGAGGATGGTATTGAGCAGCCGCTGGATCAGGAGTAGCAAAGAGACTCGGGGGCAGACAGCGAATGGGGAGCAAGCTTTGACCATTTGGCTGGGGAAGGGTGAAGCATGAGATTGGATAGTTTCCCCTAGCCCCAAAATAAAAAGCAGCGATTCTCCAATAACGGGAGAATTGCTGCTTTTCTTAATTTCTGCGAATCAAGCTGAAAGTTAGCTTATTACATGTTAGCAATCATTTGACGAAGCACGGTTTGCAGAATACCGCCATTACGATAGTAGTCTACATCAACCATGGAGTCCAGACGAACGATAGCTTGGAAGTCAAATGCAGTTCCGTCTTCACGGGTTGCCGTTACAGTAACGGACTCGCCCGCTGTCACATTGTTGGACAGTCCAGTAATATCGAACGTTTCACGGCCAGTAATACCAAGCGTTTTCCAGCCATGGCCTTCTTGGAATTGCAGTGGAAGTACGCCCATGCCGACCAAGTTGGAACGGTGAATACGCTCGAAGCTTTCAGCAATAACGGCTTTTACGCCGAGCAGGAAAGTACCTTTTGCCGCCCAGTCACGGGAGCTGCCTGTGCCGTATTCTTTACCAGCGATAACGACAAGGTTTTTGCCGGATTTTTGATACTTCATGGAAGCATCGTAGATCGACATTACTTCGTCAGTAGGCAGGTAAGTCGTTACGCCGCCCTCAGTGCCCGGAGCCACTTGGTTGCGGATACGGATGTTGGCGAATGTACCGCGCATCATGACTTCGTGGTTACCACGACGCGAGCCGTACGAGTTGAAATCTTCTCTTTTTACGCCATTTTCGATCAAATATTCGCCGCCTGGGCTATCTGCTTTGATGTTGCCGGCAGGGGAGATATGGTCAGTTGTAACCGAGTCGCCCATAAGCGCAAGCACATTTGCAGAATGGATGTCGGCAATGTCGTTAAGCTCCGTACCAAGGTTTTCAAAGAACGGCGGATTTTGAATGTAAGTGGATTTTGGATCCCACTCGTAGCTTTCGCCTTCTGGTACGTCGATTGCATTCCAACGATCATTTTGCGTAAATACATTTTCATATTTATCACGGAACATTTGCGGATTAAGCGCAGCCGCAGTTGCTTCCTGAATTTCTTTCGAAGTTGGCCAAATGTCCTTCAGGTAAACTGGGTTGTTGTCTTTGTCATAGCCGATTGCATCTTTGGAAAGGTCAATGTTAACCGTTCCTGCAAGCGCATATGCAACAACAAGCGGAGGAGAAGCCAAGTAGTTCGCTTTCACCTGAGCATGAACACGGCCTTCAAAGTTACGGTTACCGGACAATACAGCCGCTACCGTCATATCATTGTCAGCAATAGCTTGGCCTACTTCATCAGGAAGCGGACCGGAGTTGCCGATACAAGTAGCGCAGCCGTAACCAGCCACGTGGAAACCAAGTGCTTCCAACGATTCCAGCAGGTTTGCTTTCTTCAAATATTCCGTAACTACGAGCGAGCCCGGCGTCAGGGAGCTTTTTACATAAGCAGGCTTGGTTAGTCCGAGAGCTACCGCTTTCTTCGCAACTAGGCCCGCACCCAGCATAACGCTTGGGTTAGAGGTGTTCGTACAGCTTGTGATAGCTGCAATAACAACCGCGCCAGTGCCCATTTTGCTTGCTTGGTCGTTCGGGTGCTTCACGTCAACGAACTCTTCGATCTTCTCATCCGTCATGCCGTATCCGCCTTTATCGATCGGCGTGCGGATGATGTTGTTGAACTCTTCTTTCATTGCTGTCAGCTCAACGCGGTCTTGAGGACGCTTAGGACCAGCAAGGGAAGGAACAACAGTCGACATATCAAGCTCAATCACATCGGAGAAGACAGGATCTGGCGTCTCATCTGTGCGGAACATGTCTTGTGCTTTGTAGTAAGCTTCAACCAGAGCGATCTGCTCTTCTGTACGGCCAGTTGCACGCATGAAGTTAAGCGTCTCGCTGTCGACTGGGAAGAAGCCCACAGTTGCGCCGTACTCTGGTGCCATGTTGGCAACTGTTGCACGGTCAGCAAGGCTGATGTTGGACAGGCCTGGACCGAAATACTCGACGAATTTGCCGACAACGCCTTTTTTACGAAGAATTTGCGTAACGGTCAGGGCAAGGTCAGTCGCCGTAGCGCCTTCTGCCAAGCTGCCTGTCAATTTGAAGCCGATAACTTCAGGTGTTACAAAATAAAGCGGTTGGCCCAGCATACCTGCTTCAGCCTCGATACCGCCAACGCCCCAGCCGACTACGCCAAGACCGTTGATCATGGTTGTATGGGAATCCGTACCAACGAGGGAATCCGGGAAAACAACCGTTTCGCCATCGATGACTTTTGTAGCAGCAACAGATGCAAGGTACTCGAGGTTAACTTGGTGAACGATACCTGTTCCCGGCGGTACAGCACGGAAGTTATCGAACGCCGTTTGTGCCCAGCGCAGGAAGCGGTAGCGCTCTTCATTGCGCTCAAATTCTACCTTGGTGTTGTATTCAAGCGCGTCCGCGTTGCCGAATGCATCAACCATGATCGAGTGGTCGATTACGAGGTCAACCGGAACGAGCGGATTGATTTTTTTAGGGTCGCCGCCTGCACGTTTAACCGTATCACGCATAGCTGCCAGATCGACTACGACGGGAACGCCAGTGAAATCCTGCAAAACGATACGAGCAGGAATAAACGGAATTTCTTTGTCCTCGCGTCCATCTGCCCATGTTGTCAGTTGTTTAACATGCTCAGGCGTAATAGCGCGGCCGTCGAATTGACGTACAGCAGCCTCGAGCAATACTTTGATGGAGTAAGGAAGCTTGGAAATTTTTCCAAGGCCTTGTTCTTCCAGGCCGGACAAACGGTAATACGCAAAGGATTTGCCGTTTACGTCAAGCGAGGTGCGAACGGAGTAATGATTTTGATGAGACATGGTTCAAGTTCCTCCTTAGATGGCTTTACTTTTGTAAAAGAAAAGGTAACATTCTTTAAAATATAGGAAGGTATATGATGTTTCCATACATTCTCTATATTTCTACGCGAAACGGTAGCATTGCCACCAAAGGATGGCTTCAACCGTTTACGCTCGGGATGTGTTTCGCTCTGTGAAACACGATTTCAAATTTGCTATGCCTCTAGTATATCGCTAAATAGGGGCTCTCGTAAAGTCCAATTGTACCCGCTTTCGCGAATATTGGCGCCCATTTTAGGCATTTAGGCTGATGGACGAATGTAACATCTATCGGCATCGCTTGTTTTATCCTAATAATGGATTATTATGCGAGCTTTTGGCAGAGCTTCATGTTTGGAGAGATGTGAACATATAAATAAAAGGATTAGGCGCTCCGCACCCTTGCCTGGCGCCCGTCGCAGCACGTGCGGATTAAAAGCTTGCTTTTAGGAGGGAAAGCCGATGTCCTTGCGATCAGACAAACAAATGGCAAGCCGCCGTGCAGGCAAGCAGGAGCGGCAGCCGCTGCTGAACCTGTCCGCCTCTCAGAAGCGGCCCGCTCTGCGGCCCGCGCAGCAGCATGCTCAAGCGGGAACGACGAATGGCGGAGCGAAGCAGCACAAGCGGCAAAAGCCGGAGCCAGCCGCTGCTGAGCAACCGCGAATGGCTGCGTCTTCCATGACCTCGCTAATGCGTTCAGGCGATTCTCCGCCGCTTTCCGGGGAGGAAGCCCGGGGCTGGAAGCCTGCTGTGCATCAGTATGTAAGCCTGTATAATCAGGCGGAAACCGAGCAGCATGCGGCAGCGGTAGACGGCTTCGTCGCAGACAAGGAACATTGCGGCAGGCTTCGCGGACGACTGAATCGGCTGCGCGAGCGGGATTTGCTGCGCGGCGTCCTGCCCTCGCGCAGCGAGACGAAGGCGGAGCTTGTCAGGGTGCAGGAGTCTGGGGCCGAAGCATCCGTGCTCATTCGGCTGCATATTAAGCGGCAGATTGAGCATAGAGGAATGCGTTATATAGAAGAACGGAAAGAAGTGGAGCGGCTATGGCTGGCCGCTGCTGGCGAACGCTGGCATATCGTTCGCATTGAGCCGATCATTGCGGAACGGCGGCCACGCTTCGAGCTTTCTTTTCAGGATCAACAACTGGCTGGAGAGGAAGAGCAGCAGCTAGAAGAGGAGCAATTCCGGCTTCGCTCCGTGCCCTACTTAAATTATGACCTGTTTGCGGCCTTCCAACCCCAAGCCGTCCGCGCACTGTATCGGCGCGATTTGGCCGCCGCTTACGCCGACCGTTGGTGGAATGAACCAAACCCTGCATATGAGGAGTTCGAGGTCAACTGCACGAACTACATCTCCCAGTCGGTCTTTGCAGGCAATGCTCCGATGAATTATACTGGTAACAGGGGCAGCGGCTGGTGGTATAAAGGCCGTAACGGAGGCAGGGAATGGTGGAGCTACAGCTGGTCGGTGTCAAATGCGCTGACAAACTATTTATCCACTCCCCGGCAGTCAGGTCTTCGGGCCAGAGTCGTTGACTCGGCTGAAGAGCTCCAGCTTGGCGATGTCATCACTTATGACTGGAACGGCGACAACCGTTTTCAGCACAGCACGATCGTAACAGCTTTCGATGCAGCGGGTATGCCGCTTGTTAATGCGAATACTGTGCCTAGCCGTCATCGCTACTGGGACTACCGCGATTCTTATGCCTGGACGGAACAGACCAGGTACCGTTTTTTTCATATTGAGGATCAATTATAAGTTATTATTTATTATTTTACCGGAGGATATGCGATGGGGACGAAAGTAAACGTAGCACTTGTATATGGAGGAAAATCAGGCGAGCATGAAGTTTCGCTGCAGACCGCGTTCGCAGTAATGGGAGAATTTGATTACGATAAATACGCAATTACCCCCTTCTATATTACTAAGCAGGGCGAGTGGAGAGTTGGCGGCAAGCTTGGAAGCAAGCCGCAAACCGCCAGCGAGCTGCGCCTTGCAGCAGGCGCTTCCGGAGCGGGCTTCCCGCTTGCTCCGCTGTTTGCCGGTTTAGATACATCAGTTGCAGCAGCAGCTGGAGCAACGGCTATTGATGTCGTATTCCCGCTGCTGCATGGCACATTTGGCGAGGATGGCACGATTCAAGGCTTGTTCGAAATGGCAAACATTCCGTATGTTGGCGCAGGCGTACTGGCATCAGCAGTAGGCATGGACAAGGTGACGATGAAAAAAGTATTTGCGCAGGAAGGTCTGCCGCAATGCGTGTTCCGTTACTTCAACCGTACGCAGTGGGAGAAGGATGCTGCCTTTTTTGTAATGGAATGTGAAGTAGCCCTCGGCTACCCATGCTTTGTTAAGCCAGCTAATCTGGGCTCCAGTGTCGGCATTTCCAAGGCGCGCAACCGCGAGGAGCTGATGGCGGCAGTCAATTATGCCTTCAAGTATGACCGTAAAGTGATCGTTGAGGAATTTGTCGATGCGAGAGAAATCGAAGTTGCGGTGCTTGGAAATGACGAGCCTAAAGCTTCTGTGCCGGGCGAGGTTATTGCTTCTAATGAATTTTACGACTATAAGGCAAAATATGTAGATGGCAAATCGGTCATGCAAATTCCAGCGGAGCTTTCGGAGGAAATTTCAGAGACGGTTCGGGATATGGCAATTCGCGCCTTTCTGTCCATTGATGGATCAGGCCTTTCCCGCGTAGATTTCTTCATGCGCAGGTCGGACGGCCAGCTGTTTATTAACGAGGTTAATACGCTGCCGGGCTTTACGCCTTTCAGCATGTACCCGCTTATGTGGAAAGAAACAGGCATGCCTTACCGCGAGCTGCTGGATAAGTTGATTGAGCTGGCTCTAAGACGGCATGGCGAGAAGCAAAAAATCAATTTCGGAGCAAGCGAAGCGTAATAAAGCTTCAGGGGAATCACTCTAAAGAAAGGAGGGAGATCATGGGATTTTCAACCGAGTTTAATTCTGTATGCAAATTCAAGTCGGAGCAGGAGCTTCATGAATTGCTTGAATACGGCAAGGGCAAGATGGTAAAGAGCGGATTTCGCGTATACCCTACGGGCCAGAAGGTAATTGCGTATACGACGAACAATGAGGCTATTGCCATAGTCCGCATCCTCGCTTCGATCGCTGAAATTAATTTTCAAGGTGAAGAAGTGACTGAAGTGGAGATGGAGCTTGTGAGAAAGCTGACAGAGGAAGAGGCTAAAGTGCAGACTGCACTAGCTTACGAAATGTTTTTTGGCGAGCGTGAATAGCAGATGCTGGTTAGGTTCGGGTTCGTAGCCATGAGCATGCTGCTGGAAAACGCTTCGCCTTCGCGAACGATGACGTTTGCAAATTTTACGAAGCTTGCTGACCGCGAAGCGGCTCTGCGCAAGCTTGAGCGGATTGCTGAGGATAATTTGCGCAGCACACTGCGGATGCTGAAGCATGCCAAGGCGAGCGATATTCAGATGTATCGTTTCTCCTCTAAGCTGATCCCGCTGGCAACCCATCAGGGTGTAGCCGATTGGGATGCTTATCCGGCCCTGCGTGAAGCTTTTCGTGAAATTGGTGATTTTGTGCAAAAAAATCGGATGAGGGTTTCGTTTCACCCTGACCATTTTTGCGTATTCAGTACGCCTCGGCCCGAGGTGCTGGAAAGCTCTATACGGGACATGGAATATCATGTCCGCATGCTGGAGATAATGGGACTGCCGGAGTCAGTCAAGTGCAACATACATATTGGCGGTGCATATGGCGATAAGATGGTCGCAGGAGCACGCTTTATTCGGCAGTTTCAGGCACTCCCGGAGCGCTATCGACACCGCGTCACGCTGGAGAACGACGATAAGACGTTCAATGCAGTCGAGACGCTGGAGGCGGCTCAGGCTGTGCAAGTGCCGATGGTGCTTGACGTGCATCACCATCAGGTGAATGATGGCGGCGTTTCCTTGGACAAGCTGTGCAGCAGTCTGTGGCCGCAAATCGCCGAGACGTGGCGGCTTGAAGAGCAGCGGCTGAATAGCGAAGCGGCTGATGCGGCAAATGCGGCTGCTGGCAAGGACGATACGGACGAAATTAGCCTGCCGCCGAAAATCCATTTTTCCAGCCCGAAGGATGGGCCGAATCCACGCAGTCATGCTGATTATTTGAATGCGGACGATTTGCTGCTGTTTTTGCGGAAGGTTGCGGCGGTGACTCCGAAGCTTGACTGCATGCTCGAAGCGAAGCTCAAGGATAAGGCGCTGCTGGCGCTCATGGATGAATTCCGCATGTTGGCGGATAGGGGCGAAGGCGTTCGGATCGTGGACGACGGCAGTATTGAAGTAACCGAGTTATAGGCCTTACACAAGCATGCAGCACCGTCAGCTATCGTTGACGGTGCTCTTCTACTAGGAATGAAAAGTGACGGTGTAGGGGAACATGTAACGCATCATGATTGAACAGAAGGCGGTGACAGCGTGTTTGAATGGATTGCACTCGTATTATTAGGGATGGCAGCAGCGATGTTCGGAAGCATTGTCGGTCTGGGCGGTGGTATTATTATAGTGCCAGCCCTTATGTATTTGGGGCCTTCACTTATAGGCGCTCCAATCGACCATGGCACAGCGGTTGGCACCTCGCTTACGATGCTCATTGTAACAGCGCTTGCCTCGACGCTATCCTACGCGAAGCGCAAAATCGTCGATTATCGCAGCGCCTGGCTGCTGTTCACGACAAGCGGTCCGGCTGCCATGCTTGGAGCGGCTATGACAGGGCTTTTGAAAGGCGCCGCATTTAATTTGTCCTTCGGCATTTTTATGCTGCTTATATCTGCTTTATTGATCGTACGAAATTATTTGAAACCGGTTGCGCGGGAGTGGTCGGTGCAGAGGACGATGGTGGATGCAGCTGGCGAGCAGCATACGTATGGCTATGCGATTTGGCCGATGCTTGTTATTGGGTTTGGTGTTGGCATCATTTCCGGATTGTTTGGCATTGGCGGGGGCTCATTGTTCGTTCCGCTAATGGTGCTGCTGTTCCGTTTTCCGCCGCATGCGGCAACCGCTACGTCGATGTTTGTCATTTTTTTATCGTCGATATTAGGCAGTGCCACGCATGTATGGCTGGGGGAGATCAACTGGTGGATTTTACTTGCCCTTATTCCGGGCGCATGGGTTGGCGGGAAGCTAGGAGCTTATATTGCTAACCGCATGAGCGGTAATGGGCTGCTATGGCTGCTGCGGGTTACCCTGCTCGTTCTGGCCTGCCAACTGGTCTATGAAGGCATTAGGCAGCTGTAGCTTTTTTTGAACTCTAGCAAAAAGACAGGAACGCATATTGATTTATGAGCGTAATAATAGATAATGTTAATAGTTAAACTTATAAAAGAGAGTTGGGTGATGCACCGTGAGTGATCAGCGTGAACCTTCAGTTGTAAGCGGCAAAAGCTTCACTGCGGTTGCGATCAATTGCGCGGCCAAAGCGGGCGAATGGATCAAGACGAAACTGGGGAATTATAATAGACTGGATACAAAATTCTCTTCGCATGATTTAGTAACAGAAGTAGATAAGGGCTCGGAGCAGCTTATTAAAAAGCTGGTTCTGACTCATTTTCCCCATCATTCTTTTTTGGGGGAAGAAGGGGTCGAGCCTGGACCTGAGGCTTCAGCTCAGGCACTCGCCGACAAGAGCGAGGCGGAATATTTATGGATTGTCGATCCGATTGATGGAACAACGAACTTCGTTCATGGTTTTCCTTTTTTCGTCGTATCGATTGCGCTTGCTTATAAAGGTGAAGTCATCGTTGGGGTTGTATATGACCCGATGAGGGACGAGCTGTTCCTTGCCGAGAAGGGGAAAGGCGCCTATGTATCCGGCAAGCGGATGCAGGTGTCGAAGGAAGAAACGCTCAGCAGCAGCTTGATCGCGACGGGCTTCCCGGCAGATCATCTTTATGCGCTGCCGCTGAATTTGAAAGGCATTCAGGCGCTTGCGCCGCAGGTACGCAATCTTCGCTCGTCAGGCTCGGCTGCGCTTCATATGGCTTATGTGGCAGCAGGCCGCCTTACAGGCTTCTGGGAAATCGGGCTGAACAGCTGGGATTTGGCAGCAGGCTCGCTGCTTGTACAGGAATCGGGCGGCATCGTCACAGATACGCAGGGCAAAGGCTACCATCTCGGCGTTCGAAATGTAGCGGCTTCGAATGGGCTGATGCATGAGCCGTTTTTGAAGGCATTGGCGGATGCCGAGGCAGTAAAGTAGCAGGGGATAGAGTGGATGTGCTTGATTAGTCGTCAGTTAAATTAATGAGCAGCAGCAAAGAAGCAGCCTACTGTAGGCTGCTTCTTTGCTGCTATGATAATGGTACTCTATGCAGTACCAATGGTTTAAGTGGGGTACGTGATCGCAGGCAAAGTGCATCGAGTGTACGATCGATCTTATTCCCCTTGCTTCTTAAGCGCAATAATTTCAGCTTCTGATAAACCGGAAGCCGCAGCAATAATGGAAATCTCAACGCCGAGTGCTAAAAGCTTCTGGGCAACTTCTAGCGCTTTTTTTTGCTCGCCTTGAAGGACTCCGCGTGCCTCTCCGCGTGCCTCTCCGCGTGCTTCTCCGCGTGCCTCTCCTTCAGCAAGCGCTCCCTCAATCATAGATGCCTCATCATGAAGGAATTTCTGCCTGTCTTCATATAATCTGCGAGCCTCAGCATCCTGGCTAAGAAACTCTAAGGTAGTCATGGCCTTCTTTAATACCGGTTCGTTCATTGTAAGCACCTCCCAATTGAATTTATGCGTACCCTTAAGAAAAAGCAGCCAATTGATTAGACCGCCATGTTCAACGGGCACTGCACGATCATCCAGCTTTGGCAGCTCTAAGAAATGCAGTTCGATATCGTCAATGAGGGGGATGCCGCTACGCTCTTCTCGCAGATGGAATACACTATGATATTGATCATTGGGTAGAAACGAATAATTCAATATATTAATGGTTACGCATTTTTTCAGCAACTTGTAGGATTGCCCTTCCTGCAATTGTCCACTATACAGCTTACTCCAATAAAACATGGTTCGCTTCTCTGTATCATATTTATTAAACAGTTGCATTTCCACATTAATCAGTTCGCCTTCTGCTGTCCTCGCACGTATATCTAAAATGGATTGCTTATCCCGTGGAGAGTCCTTGTCCGTATAAGGATTAAGCAGAATAATTTCGGTAAGCGGCGGCTTTCCGGCCTCTGCAAATGTCCGGTTCAAGAAAGCCAGCAAAACATCGCGATTTTCTTCACTGCCGAATATTCGTTTAAACAAAAAATCATTACGAGGATCAAGAAGCTCAGCCATTAGCATTCAACTCCATTTATGATAAGTATATCACGTTGCCGGATGCTTAAACATACTGGGAAGAATGAGAAAAATAGCTGCAATGAAAAGCTTATGCTATTTCCGCAACTGAATTTGCTGAATACGATGCTGGGCATCCTTTTGCAGTATCAGCATAGCCCGCCGTTTCGTCGGCAAAATATTATCGTACAAATTGACGCCATTGATTTCCTTCCAGATCGATGCTGCTGTCTCGACAGCTTCTTCATCCGTAAGGCTGGCATAGCGGTGGAAGTAGGAGTCCTTGTTCTTAAAAGCAGTATGCCGCAGCATCAAAAATCGTTCGACATACCAGCGCTCGATGAACGTTTCTGGCGCATCGACAAAAATCGAGAAGTCGAAAAAATCGCTTACAAAAGAGTGCGCTTCTTTACTGACCTGCAAAACGTTAATCCCTTCGACAATCAACACATCCGGCTGTTCGACAAGCTGATATTGCCCGGGAATAATGTCATAGGTCAGATGAGAATAGAGCGGCGCCTCCACGTGGGGATTGCCCGATTTAATTTGTCCCATAAAATCCATCAGCGTCTTGACGGCATAGCTTTCAGGAAACCCTTTACGCTTCATCAGCCCGCGTTCCTCCAGTACCCTTTTGGGGTAGAGGAAGCCGTCTGTTGTAACGAGATCGACCTTGCGGCCACTCCCATGCATGGAAAGCAGCCGCTGCAGCAGCCGCGCTGTCGTGCTTTTGCCTACGGCTACACTGCCGGCTATGCCCAGTACAAACGGTACTTTAGGTGCCTCCATATGCAGAAAAGCAGCTGAAGCCTGCCTTAGCCGCTCAGCAGCTTCGATATGCAGGTTCAGCAGATGGGTAAGCGGCAAATAAATCGCCTCAACCTCCTCAAGCGACACTTGGTCATTGAGGCCTTTCAGTTCACCCAGTTCATCCTCCGTGAGTGGCAGAGGGGTATGATCACGGAGTGCCGACCAAGCGGCGCGGTCAAATTCCATATATGGGTTCATCAACATGTCCCTTTCTATTACAGAAGGCATTGGGCTGACCTCTCCTAAAGCTTGCTGAAAGCGTGCTCCGCCGCTTCAATGGTCGCATGAATATCTTCATCGGTATGGGCGATGGTCAGAAACCACGCTTCATATTTGGAAGGTGCCAAATTAATGCCCTGATCGAGCATTAGCTTAAAGAAGCGACCGAACAGCTCGCCGTCCGTATCCTGCGCTTCATCGTAATTCGTAACGGGATGATTGCAAAAATGGGCCGAAAATGATCCGCGAATTTGATTAATCGTGAGCGCAAAGCCATTTTTATCTGCTGCCGCTTTCAATCCTCCTGCCAGCTGCCCAGCAAGCCGATCCATACGCTCATAAATGCCAGGCGTCTTCAATACTTCTAGACAGGCGATACCTGCGGATATGGAGGCGGGGTTGCCGGCCATCGTTCCGGCCTGATAAGCAGGGCCGAGCGGTGCGACCTGCTCCATAATGCTGCGGCGTCCGCCATAAGCGCCGATCGGCAGACCGCCGCCGATGATTTTGCCAAGCGCCGTAAGATCCGGCTCAATAGCAGCTTGATTAGGGAAGGTAGCGAACGTTTGCGAGGAGCCGTAATGGAAGCGGAATGCGCTAATGACCTCGTCATAAATGACAAGCGCTCCTGCCTCACGCGTCAAAGCGCAAAGCTGCTCCAAATATCCTTCATGCGGCATTACCATGCCGAAATTGCCAACAATAGGCTCTACCATAACGGCTGCCGTCTCGTGGCCGAAGCGTTCAAGCGCCTGCTTCAAGGCCGGAATGTCGTTGAAAGGCACCGTAATGACCTCTTGGGCAATGCTAATCGGTACGCCAGCGCTGTCCGGTATGCCAAGTGTTGAGGGACCTGAGCCTGCTGCTACGAGCACTAGATCTGAATGTCCATGGTAGCAGCCGGCGAATTTAATAATTTTGCTGCGCTTCGTGAACGCCCGTGCGACGCGAATGGTCGTCATCACCGCTTCGGTGCCGGAGTTGACGAAGCGCACTTTATCCATAGAGGGAATCGCGTCCTTCAGCATGCGTGCCAATTGAACCTCAAGCTCGGTCGGCGTACCATACAAAATGCCATTTTGCGCGGCTCGAACAATCGCTTCGGTAATATGCGGATGGGCATGTCCCGTAATAATGGGACCGTACGCCGCCAAATAATCGATATAGCGATTGTCGTCGACATCCCAGAAATAAGCGCCCTCGGCACGTTTCATAAATACGGGTGCACCGCCGCCAACACCTTTGAACGAACGGGAAGGGCTGTTGACGCCGCCTACAATATGCTCAAGCGCTTCGGCATATAGCGCCTCGGAACGTGGTCTTTGAATCGTCATAACGATAATTCCCCCTTGAAAAATAGTGCAGCATCCCGCCTGGAAGGCGAGAGTGCCAGCCTAAATATGTAACATCAAAACGTCCTCATTCCACTTGGAATGAGGACGACAAACATCAATCTCAATCTGCTGTCTAAACAGCTCATTACTAGATTATCTTATGGGGATGGAGTGGCCGATGCTCCAGCACTGCTGCTGGCATCTCCGCCGTCAGCGCCAGGTGATGCTTCAGGAGAAGCGAGCGTATCGTCGCTTTCCAGCAGCGTGTCCACATAGGCCTTAAGCTCATCCTCATTGCGTACGCCAAGCACCGAAGCGCCGCCAACCTCTTCATCAGCAATCATATCCATCGGCGGAACCTGTGCGGTTCCAGCGACATGGCTGTCAACTCCAAGCTGTCCGAGCTTGAGCATGTCTGTGGTCGTTAAATTCGTTTCAATATACGGAGAGACGCTCTCCAATATTTCTTTCATTTTAAGAATATTCCAGCCCGATTGCAGTTCCTTGGCAAGAGCCTGCAGAAATTTGCGCTGACGCTCCGTACGTGTGAAATCGCTCATTGCATCATGGCGGAAGCGCACATATTGCAGCGCTTTGTCGCCATCCAGCAGCTGGACGCCCTTTTTCAAATCGATATCGTAACGGTTGCCGTCGGCATTGTCGGTATAACGCATATCCTTCTCGACATCGATCGTGATGCCGCCCATTGTATCAATTAAAGATTTAAAGCCTTCAAAATCCGTATAGACATAATACTGAATGTTGAGTCCCAGCAAGTCGCTGACCGTCTTCATTGCCAGCTCAGGCTTGCCTAGTGTGATGGCTGTATTAATACGTCCCCGTCCATGCCCTTCGATACTGACATAGGTATCGCGGAGTATAGATAACAGATGCGCTCTCTTCGTAGTTGGGTCTATAGAAAGAACGAGCATAGAGTCCGAACGCGGAATTTGACCTTCATCCATGCCACGAGCATCGCCGCCCAGCAGCAAAATGTTGACGCGCTCTGTTCCTTCCCATTTAGGTGCTTCGAGCCCCGTGTCCTCAAAATGGGAGAATCTTGATTCCTCTTTAGGTTTATTGAAATCCGACGTAGCATTATAAACGCCATAAATCCAGTAACCTGCATAAGCAATACCGATTCCCAGCAGAATAAGGACAATTGTCAGAATCCATTTCCACGTTTTTGATAGCTTAGCTTTCTTCGGCCGATTTTCCATTATGCTAGTAATGCCCCTTTCAAAATGTCACAGTACCCCGTCTTCCATTCATTCCCCTTGACTGCCATTGTAAAACGTTTCTCTAATAGCATTTACGTGCCCTGCCATCTGCTGTATGATTACATATTGTAAAATTATAATTCGGAAGGACATACGGAAGCAAGTTTTATCAAAATATAGGATAATGAAGTGTGATGACCGTGAATCATCGCTCTTTTTGCAAACGGGGGATTAGCATAATTTCCCGGGGAATGTCGACCGTATTAACGGAGAGGAGCTAGACGAACCAATGCTGGCAATAGATGTTAAGGATCTGCGCAAGCAGTTTAATGTGCAAAAAAACCGGGAAGGGCTGTCCGGGGCGCTGAAAGACCTGTTCAAACGCGAATATACGGAGGTTACAGCCGTAAAGGATATTTCTTTTCAAATCCCGCAAGGCGAAATCTGTGGCTATATCGGTGAAAATGGCGCAGGCAAATCGACAACCATTAAAATGCTCACCGGCATTTTAGTGCCAACGTCCGGCGATTTGCGTGTCAACGGTTACGTTCCCTACAAGGACCGCGAAAAGTTTGTCGCTGAAATCGGAGTCGTTTTCGGACAGCGTTCGCAGCTATGGTGGGATATTGGGGTTATTGAGTCATTTCAATTGCTGCGTAAAGTGTATCGTGTATCGGAGGCCGATTTTCGCAAGCGGTTGAACAATTTGATCGAGCGTCTTGAGCTTGGAGATTTGCTCAACCGTCCTGTCCGCAAGCTGAGCCTCGGCCAGCGGATGCGCTGCGAGCTTGTCGCTTCGCTGCTGCATAATCCGTCGATTTTATTTTTGGATGAGCCGACGATTGGTCTTGATATTATCGTCAAAACAGAAATTCGCGAATTTCTGAAGGATTTGAACCGCGAGGAAGGAACGACGATTTTGCTCACGACCCATGATTTGCAGGATATCGAGGCACTATGCTCACGTGTCATTATGCTTGATGATGGTCGCATTATCTATGACGGCGGGCTGGAGGACTTGAAAAATCGCTGGAGCAAGGGGCGCGAAATTCACTTTGAGTTCAGCACGCAGACGAAGCTGTCGACGCTTCAGGCCTTGACTGGCGAGTTAGATGTAACTTGGAAAATGGACAATGATTTGACGGCAACGATGTGGCTGCCGCATGCGATCAATGTATCTGACGCCCTGTCCAAGGTTGTAGGCGGTGCGGCCATTCAAGATATTAAAATTGTGGAGACGAATACGGATGAAATCGTTCGTGAAATTTACCGCTCCGGCTCGGCTAGCACAGAATCAGAGCAGCAGGCAGCGCTTAAGGAGACGACGGTCTCATGATGGGCGCTTATCTGGATTTTATTCGCATCCGTTTTATTACGATGCTGGCATACCGCGTTAATTATTACAGTGGTATCGTTATTTATGCGATTAACATCGGGGCGTATTATTTTTTGTGGAAAGCGATTTTCGGCGAGCAGCAGGAGCTGGCGGGCTTTACCGTCGCCCAGATGACGACGTATGTCGCAGTATCGTGGATGGCGAGGGCGTTTTATTTTAACAATTTAGACCGTGAAATTGCGAATGACATTCGGGACGGCAGCGTCGCTACCCAAATGACCAGACCGTATTCCTATTTGCTCGTGAAAATGATGCAGGGCTTTGGCGAAGGCTTATTCCGCCTGCTGCTGTTCATGATTCCGGGCATGATTATCGTCTGCCTGATTTTTCCGGTGAAGCTGCCGACCGATCCCATGACTTGGATGATTTATTTAGTCATGCTGCTGTTCAGCTTTCTCATTAATTCACAAATCAACATTTTAACAGGGCTGTTTGCCTTCTTCGTTGAAAATAACGAGGGCATGATGCGGATGAAACGCGTAATGGTCGATTTATTTTCCGGCGTCGTCGTGCCGATTGCTTTTTTTCCGGGCTGGCTCGCAGCCATTATGAAATGGCTGCCGTTTCAGGCCATCACGTATTTGCCGAGCTCTGTTTTCACAGGCAGGACGCCGGGCAGCGAAATTGCTGGCGTGTTTGGCCTGCAAGTAGTATGGTTCGTCGTGCTGCTTGTGCCAATCTGGTTCACATGGCGGGCGGCGCGCAAGCGTCTGTTCGTGCAAGGAGGTTAAGGCAGGCATGCTGTACGCACAATTATTTTGGGAATATATTAAAAACTACGCGAAGACGCGGCTGACCTACCGAATGGATTTTTGGATCGAGATTTTGTCCGATATGATGTTCCAGTTCATGAACCTGATCTTCATCTTAATTGTTTTTCGCCACACCCCATCGCTGGGCGGCTGGTCCGAGGCAGAGGTTGTGTTCGTCTATGGGTTCTTTATGATTCCATATGGCATTTTCAGCACCTTTTTCAGCATCTGGAATTTCAGCGAGCGGTATATTGTCAAAGGGGAAATGGACCGGATTTTGACGCGTCCGGCACATAATTTGTTTCAGGTGCTGCTCGAAAATGTCGATCCGCCTTCCCTAATCGGCTCCGTCGTCGGCGCAATTATTATGTTCGTATGCTGGGGAGAGCTGGGATTGCCGTTCCATGTCATGGACATTGTGCTGCTGGCGGTATTCGTTATTGGAGCCGTACTGGTGTATGCGGGTATTTACACGGCCTTGTCGGCGATATCCTTCTACTCGGATGCTCCGACCGGCATTGTGCCGCTTATGTACAATATTCAAAACTACGGGCGTTACCCGGTTAACATTTACAATAAAATGATTCGTTTCGTGCTGACCTGGCTGCTGCCTTTCGCTTTTGTCGGCGTCATTCCCGCTTCGTATTTCCTCGAAAAGAAAGCGGATGACCTGTCGCAGCTCGCACTGCTGACCCCAATCGTAGGCCTCGTGTTCTTCACGCTCGGTCTGCTGCTGTGGAACCATGGCGTGAAGCGTTATCGCGGTGCAGGCTCGTAACGAATAGTTGTTTCAATGCGGCGAGGAACTATTCCTCGCCGTTTCAATGTAAGCCAACAGCTTTCAATACACGGGGTAATGTTTAAAGTTTTACATACATAGAAAAATGGGAATCGGAGGTTGAATACATGTCTAAGATAGAAGTGGGACAAGCGGTGCCGGATTTTAAGCTTCCAGCATCGGATGGTGCACAGGTGAGCCTGAGCGATTACTTGGGCAAAAAGGTTGTGCTTTATTTTTACCCGAAGGATAATACGCCGACCTGTACCGATCAGGCTTGTGATTTCCGCGATGCTTATCCAGGGATGGTTGACCGTGATGCGGTTGTCATTGGGATTAGTCCTGACAGCGTGAAGTCGCATGAGAAGTTTATTGCGAAGAAGGAGCTGCCGTTTCTGCTGCTCGCGGATGAGGAGCATGAGGTGTGCGAGCTGTTCGGCGTGTGGCAGCTTAAGAAGCTGTATGGCAAGGAGTATATGGGCGTCGTACGCTCGACCTTCCTTATTGATGCTGAAGGCAAGCTTGCGCGCGAATGGCGCAAGGTGAAGGTGAAAGGGCATGTGGAGCAGGTGATAGAGGCTCTTAAAGAAATTTAACAAATTCGGCTTATTATTATGTATAACAATCATATAGCAGTGCTAGAGTAAGTGGCGCGCAGCAGGAGCTTTATCCTGTTTGCGCGCCATTGTTCATTCATGGCGCCGCTACATTTTCCCATTTGCTGCGTCTATAATAGAGGAAGGTTTGTTTAACGGATTGCAGGACTGGCTAACGTGAAGATTTAAGTGTAAGGGTAGGCGAATGAGAAAAAGGAGTTGGCATGGCATGACAGGCATAAAAGGAAAGAAGATAGCAGGTTGGTTGAATCGGCACACAGTGGCGCGTAGTGCTCTGATCGGAATCGCTGCCGTAACAGCGTTTGCTGGTGCTGGCGGTGCAGCGGCGGCTCAAACAAGCAGCAAGATAGAGACGGTGCAGCCAGCAAGCAGCAAGGCGATTGCAGTCGAGGTGAATGGCAAGGCGGTGGCATGGAACGTGCAGCCGCTTATTAAGGACGGCACCACATTCGTGCCGCTTCGTGAAGCAGGCAAGGCAGCTGCGGGCAATATCGAATGGGATGGGAAGACGCAAACGGCAACGATTAAAGTGAACGGAGACGTCATCGTTCATCGGGCGGAAACGTCGGTAGTAACGGTGGACGGGCTGGTTATGAACATGTCTGCTCCTTCCCTGAATATAAAAGGAACGCTCATGCTTCCGCTGCGGTCCGTAACCGATGCGCTCAAAGCATCGCTGCAGCTGTCACAGACGAAAGAGCTGCTGACGATCCGGATTCAGACGGATGCAGTAACGAAGTATGGCAAAGCGGATGCGGCTATTGACGCCTATTTGAAGGGCGAAGCCTTCTCGGGCATGGCGCTTGTAGCGAGAGACGGCGAGGTGCTGCTTCGCAAAGGCTATGGCTTTTCTGGAACAAATAAATTGAATCGGCCAGACGCGAAATCGCGCATCGCTTCCATAACGAAATCATTTACAGCGGCATCCATCATGCAATTGGTCGAGCAAGGGAAGCTGAGCCTAAACGATCAAGTGTCTAAATTCGTGACGGGTATCCCGCGCGGTGATGACATAACCATTCATATGCTGCTTTCGCATACGTCAGGGCTTCCATCCGAGTTTACGCGAAGCGGCGACGTCACCATTGAGCAGACGATTGCGGAGCTTCGGACGAAGCAGTTGAAATATGAGCCGGGCACGACTTATTTATATAGCAATAACGGCTATGTGCTGCTGGCTTATGTACTGGAGCAATTGTCTGGCGAAAGCTATGCCGACTATGTAAGCAAGCATTTTCTCACTCCGCTGGGCATGAAAAATTCAGGGACGGCTACGCCTGCAGCCCCGACCATTCAGGGCTATATTTTGCAAAAAAATAAGGAGTGGGCCGCAGCTCCTTATTATGTGTCGCAGTCGGGTACGGGAACGCTTTATTCGACCGTCGATGATTTGCTCAAATGGGATACGGCGCTTCGGGCAGGCAAGGTTGTAAGCGAGCAGTCGCTTGAAGCGATGTATACGCCGCATTCGGATAAAAATTACGGCTACGGCTGGATTGCGCTGAGCCTGAACGGCGAGAAGGGTGTCTTCCATAATGGCAGCGGCAGCGGCTATGCGACGGGCATGCTGCGTAATTTGGATAGCGGAATGACGGTTATTTTGCTCGGCAATCATGCGGGCATGGATATGACAAAGCTGCTGCAGCAGGTGCATAAACTGGCTTCTGAACAATAATTTGAATATTTGGATGGTCGCTGCTTGCTGTAGCATTGTCTGCTTAGCGAGGACGGCCATCCAAATTCATTGAGTCGTGAAAATTTTGAAAACGCGCTAATTTCCCCTAGGCATAAAATGAAAAGATAGGCTAAATCCCTCGAGTATGAATACATATAATCCCAAACTAACTCTCAATGATGTTAACTATTTCATAGCGAAAAACCTAGCCCGATGGTGCTAATTGAATGGTTCAAAACAACCATTTTTGTCCAATATTTTGAAAGAACGGCGTGTGCTATGGTATTATACAAGAAAATAAGAACATATGATCTGTTTTTGCGAAAGGGAGACCACAATGATGGATATGATTAAGCCGCCAGCTGAGATGCTATTTGAAGCAGAGCTGCGGGCGCTGCGTGAAGAGGATACTGGAAAACGTCCGCCCGAGTGGCTGCTGTCTCCAGCCTATGTGCGCGACTTTATAATTGGCAGAGATAAACCTGCTATCGTGGACGGCAAAGAAGTCGCGATTACCCGCAAATTTTATGGAAACGATGTGCTGATCGAACGAGCTGTTGTCACCTTGGCAGGCAATCGGGGGCTGATGCTCGTTGGAGATCCGGGTACAGCGAAGACGATGCTCAGCGAGCTGTTGTCAGCGGCCATATCGGGGACGAGCCTGAATACGATTCAGGGAACAGCCGGGACGACGGAGGATATGATCAAATACTCTTGGAATTACGCGATGCTGCTGGACAAAGGCCCATCCGAGGCTGCGCTTGTGCCAGCACCTTTATATAACGGAATGAAGCAGGGCATTATGACCCGCTTTGAAGAGATTACCCGCTGCCCAGCGGAAGCGCAGGACAGCCTGATTAGCATTTTGAGCGACAAGGTGATGAATATCCCTGAGCTGGACGGCGGCGTATTGTTTGCAAAGCCCGGCTTCAACGTCATTGCAACGGCGAATATTCGCGACAAAGGCGTCAACGAAATGAGCGGTGCCTTGAAGCGCCGATTCAACTTCGAGACGATCAAGCCTGTCAGCAGCATGAAGATGGAAGCGAAAATTATTGAAAATGGGGCCCGCAGCCTGCTTATGCATAGCGGCGTTGACGCCGAAATTGACCTGAATGTAGTCGAGCTGCTGGCGACGACATTTATGGAGCTGCGCTCCGGCATTACGCGCGAAGGCTACAAAATCGACATCCCCGCAGCCTCCATGAGCACAGCAGAAGCGGTTTCTGTCTATGTTCAAAGCGCGATGACCTCCTATTATTATGAAAATAAATCGATTTCGCTTGATCGGCTCGTGCAAAATATGCTCGGAACGATTGCCAAGGAAAATGAGAAGGATTTGTCCATCCTGAAAACCTACTTCTCCAAGGTCGTCAAAGAACGCTCCAAGGAAGATGTGATATGGAAGGACTACTATGAGGAAAGAAAATGGATTGGTTAACGGGCGAGGCTGATAAGAATCTGCCGTCCCTATTTGATCAGCAGGTATTTAATCTGAACAGCGGCACCGTTTATTTTCCCATTCGCCATCATAGTCCAGCTTGTTCCTTTCATCTGCTTAAGGTGATTAAGCAATATAGGCCTAGTATTATTTTGATCGAAGGGCCAGCGAGCGGAACTCCGCTCATTCCGGTGCTTGCGGATGAGGCGACGGAGACGCCCGTCAGTCTGTATTGTACTTATGAGGACGAGCAAGGCGGAAGATCGGCTTGCTATTATCCGCTTCTGAGCTACTCCCCGGAGTATGTGGGCATGAAGGAAGCGGCACGTCTCGGCATACCGGCGGCTTTTATCGATCTGGACTACAGTCACGAAGCTAGAGCGGAAGCCGAGAAGCAGGAGAAGTCCATACAGGATGAAACGCTGCTAGCCGGCTCCGATTTTATTAATCGTTTATGCCGTAAAATGAACTGCCGCAGCTTTGATGAGCTGTGGGAAAAGCTGTTCGAAATCGAAGGACAAGCAGCAACGACAGAAGCTTTTATGCTAAATGTTTTTACTTACTGTGCATTATCCCGCATGTGCTATTCGAAGGAACAGCTTCGCGTTTCTGGCGATTTGGCGAGAGAGGCCTATATGAAAGAACGTATTAAGCAGGCTGCGTCTGAGCATGATCGTGTCCTTGTCATTACAGGCGGATTTCACACGTACGGCCTGCTTGAAGCTCCTCAATCAGACGGGCCAGCGCTCAAGGTGCAGCAGAAGGATCAGCAGCTTAACAGCGGCGAAGCTATTCATCAGCAGCTGTATCCGATGGTCTATACGTTCGAAGAAGCGGACCGCTTGAATGGATATGCGAGCGGGATGCCTTATGTGAACTATTATGAGCTTATTTGGAATAAGCTCCTGCACAATAAAGCAGAGCCATATAACCAAACAGCGCTCGCCTTGTTATCCGAGCTGATGCGCAAGCTTCGCAAAGGTCATGAAGAGGTATCGACGAGTGACGCTATTGAGGCGTACAGCATGATCCAAGGGCTCGCCGTGCTACGTGGCAAACGAGAAGGCGGAGTATACGAGCTTCTGGATGCCGCGCTCTCCTCCTTCGTGAAAGGGGAGCGGACGCTGGCAATGGACAAGCCGCTTGAAGAGCTGGGCTTGCTTCTGACTGGGGACAAAATCGGCATCGTGGCTCCCAATTCGTTTAGGGTGCCGATAGTGGAGGATTTTAAAAATCGCTGCTCCGCGTCAGGGCTTCACATTAAGACGACCGGCAAGCACAAGAAGGTGCTTGATTTGTACGCCAAGGCAGAGCATCGTCTGCTTAGCCAATTGCTGCAATGCGCGAGCTTCCTCGTTCCGGATTTTGCAGTCCGGGAGTCTGGGCCGGATTGGGTTGCCTATCGGCATATGAATCTCGTTCGTGAAACTTGGGTCTACGCGTATTCATCCCGCATTGAGGCGAGATTAATCGAAAACTCGCTTTATGGAGGAACGATCAAGGAGGCGGCAGCACGCAAAATCGGGGAACGGATACAGGAGCTTCCCGATCATCATAGCGGCGAAATCGCGAATGCGCTGCTGCAGGCTCTACTTATGGGCTTGCAGGATACAGCGAGGCGATTATATGAACAGGTGCAGGCCGCTTTGCGCAAAGACGGTAATTTTCTGTCGTTGTGCCAAACGCTTACGGTATTAAATCGTTTGCGCCAGCATGGCAGACTGCTGGGACTTGCAGCAGACGAACAGCTGCCGCTGCTCGTAGCAGAGGCTTATAACAACGCGGTAGATAAGCTGCTGGGGCTTGCAGCCATCCATTCGGATGAGCATCCTGCGATTATACAAGGGCTTAAGCTGCTGGCTATGCTGGCGGAGTCGTCTGAAGCGCATTTTCAGAATGCTACATTCAGAGGACATTTGAGCGAGCTGTTGTCGGACCGGAAGCTGTCCCCGCAACTGGAGGGCGTGGTGATCGCTATATTAGCAGGGCTTGGAGACAGAACGCGTGAAGAGATGGTTGAGCGTGCAAGAAGCTACGTTCGCGGAACGCCTGATCAGGCCAAGCAGACGGCGAAATATTTGCAAGGGATGTTTGCAATCGCGCGTGATGCTTTTTTATATGATGATCAACTGCTCGGCGAATTGAATTATTTAATCGAAGAGCTTCCTCCTGATGATTTTATTGCGATGGTGCCGGAGCTGCGGCTCGCGTTCACCTATTTTACGCCAATGGAGACATCCTTGATTGCAGAGCGAGTCGCTACACTGCATCAAGCAGAGCCGGGAGAGCTGGAGCGTCCGCCTATCGATGAGCAGACGCTTATACAGGCCAAGGCGCTGGATGAAGCCATTCGGAAGGAGTTTGCCGCATGGAAGCTAATATGAACCGGCAGGATGAACAAAGTGAACACAAGCATGAGCATGGGGATATGGCGCAAGTCACAAGTGCTCCCGCCGCTTCAAGCGGCCGCACGTCGGCTGAGGCTTTGAATCGGTGGCGGCTCATCCTCGGCGAGGCTGCTGAGGAAGGCTTATGCGAAGCCGAAGGCTACTCGCCTGAACATTTTTCATATACAGAAATGGATGAACTGCTTGCCTATTTGTATGATCGCGAATATGGCGAGGAGCAGGGCTACAGGAAAACAGGCGGGCGGGGTGCCTCAGAGCTTACCGTTCCCAAGTGGCTGCATAAGGTGCGGGAGCTGTTTCCGAAGCAGACGGTTGAAATATTGGAGAAGCAGGCGCTCGACCGTTATGGGCTGACCGAGCTGCTGACGGATAAGAAGCTGCTTCAATCGCTTGAGCCTAACATGAATCTGCTCAAGAACATCCTGCAATTCAAAGGTCGGATGAAGGGCGATGTGTTAAGAAGCGCTAAGGAAATCGTTCGTGCGGTAGTGGAGGATCTGCGTCAGAAGCTCGAATCACAGGCGAAAGCGAGCATACTCGGCAAACGCAGCCGCTACGCGAGCAGCACTGTGAAGTCACTGCGCAATTTAAATTTTAAGAAAACCATTTCTAGAAATTTGAAAAATTATGACCGCAAAAATGGCAGGTTTGTGATCGACCGCCTTTATTTTGACGGAAATGTGCAGCCGCATAACAAATGGAACATTATTATTGGCGTGGATGAGAGCGGGAGTATGCTGGACTCGGTCATTTACAGCTCGGTTATGGCGAGTATTTTTTACAAGCTGAATGCACTGCGTACGCACTTATTTATTTTTGATACCCAGGTCGTTGATCTAACGAGCAGGCTGGAGGACCCCGTGGATCTGCTGATGAATGTTCAGCTGGGTGGCGGCACGCATATTGCCAAAGCGCTGCGCTATGGCGAGACATTGATTGAAAACCCTGGCAAAACGATTTACATTTTGGTCAGCGATCTGGAGGAAGGTTATCCGATTCAGCATATGTATAAGGCTTGCAAAGATATTTTGGACGCAGGCTGCAAGCTGCTGGTGCTGACCGCACTCGATTTTAACGGGGACTCTGTTTATAACAAGCATGCGGCGCAGACGCTCACCAATATGGGGGCGCATGTGGCGGCGATTACACCAAATGAGCTAGCCGACTGGATCGGCGATATTATAACTTGATTTTTGGGGGGACTCGGAAAATGATAACGGAAAACCGTGAAGTTGAAGCCTTAGTTGAAAAGTTTGGAGAAGCACTCTCGCAGGAGTATTCGAAGAATACGGACCGCAGCGCAATCATTATCGATTATGTGATGGGCAAAGCGGAGCAATTCCCGGATTTGCTGCCTGATTCCATGCAATATGCCTATCGTTCGATGGATCTGTTTGAGAAGCTTGCGAAGAAGGATGACAGCGATGTGTTTTTTCGTGCAGGTGCACTCATGCTGCGAATGGGACTCAATGCTAGCCGAAGCTATTATTGGCAGGGATACAGCCTTAATATCTGCATGGGCCCCGAGCATTATGCTCTAGGACTGGCGGGAAAAAGCAAAGCGGGAAGCCAGCGCTTGCAGGCACTGCTGCCACGAATGGAGAGAATACATAAATTTGCCGGAGATAAGGCGATTATGGATGAGCTGAAAAGCAGGGTTGGCAAATGCAATTTTGGCAAAAAGGATGCTGGAGATACAGGCATTATTATTAATACGCTGCTACTTCTAAAGCTGTACTACCTGCTTGATGATTCGTCGACTCATCAATTTAACAGCCAAAGACTTGCGAGCGAGTTTCCGGAAATATTGCAAGCGGTATTGGCTGAAAATACGGAGCAGCTTCGCGAGCTGTTGAATGCTGCGGTGAAGCCGATCATTGCGTACTCGTTCAAAGCAAAGGAAAACTATTCCGTTCGGGAGCTGAGCGTAGATTTTATAACAAGCCAACGCGAAAAAGCGCTTGCGGCACATTATCCTGATCTCCAAGCACAGGAGAACGAAGAAGTTTCCCGCCTCCAATTTAATCGGACATTGACCCAGATTCATAGCGCTTTGTTATATGTCATTAACGTTAAAGGTGGCAAGCAGCTGTTTCTGGATGAGCCGGGGGATATAGGCTTAGCGCTGCTTGATGCAGTCAGAACACTGCATGAAGTATATCCGCTTGAAGTCCGCCAGCATTTGCTTGCCCTTGACAGACGCGCCAAAAAGCCGGACGAGCTGCTGGAGGGCATCGTTCCTTTCCATGAGCCTTATGAGTTAATTGAACGGCTAAGCGGAGAGCTGAATAGCTATATGGTGCCGTGGAGCGCGTTACAAAGCTATGTGCTTAGTGTGCCGAATCAAGCCTTGCGTGCTTATGAAATTTTACGTTCGGCGTATTACAAAGCTTATTTGCATAAGGTGCTCACAGATGGCGGGATCGCATTGCCGGATGAAGCTGGAACACTTACGCAAGCCGTATTCGCCGTATTGAGGGGACAATCGGAGGGAGGACGTCATGGCCTGTTTCTAGCCCGTTATTTGGAAGGGGAAACCTCCTTCGAGGATTACTGGAAGGATGAAACGAATCGTTCGTTGTTTGACCCAAGGAACCGGGACAGCAAACGCAAAAGCCTGCTTGTAGCCGTAAGCTTCTTGCCTCCCGATTCGCCTTATATAAGACGGCTGGCCATTTTGATTTCTCGACCGGAATGCGATGCACTGACTCTCGTGTCGGAAATGTACCATTCCAATTCGTTTAGCGGACAAAAGCTTCTGGAGCTTTATGGGGAAGATCCTGAGGTGAGCCGTGAGCGCTTGCTTTCGGGCTTGCTGATGCTTAATGGCATGAGAGATTATTACTACCGTTCGATGCCGCAATCCGAATATCGGTCCATTATTAGGAATAATTTGACGGATTCATTTAAGCAGTATAAAAATTTACCTACAGATTCCCGGCTGACAGTGCTCGAAATTGCTTTTGAGGATCGCGATGCTTTGACCCTTGAACAGCTGACGGAAGCGATCCGTGCGGGGCTGCTGGATTCATCGAAGAAGGCAAGCGGAGCTGCGCTGGCTGAATTCAGCCGAGTGCCCGATAAAACGTTGTATTTAACCCTTTATCGCACCGAGAAAAAAGCAGCGATTAAAGAGCTGGTGCTTGACGCCCTGCGCAGCGTTCAGGGGTGCAAGGACGCTTACGAGCAATTGCTGTCAACGGAAAAAGGAGAAGACTGGCGCACGCTCATTCAAATTTTGTTGGATACGGCCGATTTAAGCCCTGCTCATGCGCACGCAGCGCTTGCAGAGCAAGCGGATGCCAAAAAAACAGCCCGCCTCAGCTGGCTGTCTGTGAACGATTTGCCTGTATTAATGGATTTGGAGGGGCAGCAGGTAGATGACCGAATCAAGTCGTATTTAATGCTTCAATCGATGGATCATACGACGGCTCCGAATGAGCGCTTGAACGAGCTGCGTTCTTATGTAAACAGCGAGTCACTTTCAAATTTCGCAGCGGAGCTCATTCAGCTGTGGATTCAAAGCGAAGCGCCTGCGAAGGAAAAATGGGTGCTGTATGTAGGCGCATTGTTCGGTGACCGGAGGCTTATACAAATTTTAGCTCCGCAAATTAAGGAATGGACGGAAAATAGCCGCGGCGCAATGGCGGCGGAAGCGGTCAAGGCTTTATCTTATTTAAGCGAGCCTGCCGCATTAATGGCCATTGACAAGATCAAGCGAACCGTCAAAAACCGCCAGGTGAAGGGCGCGGCTGAAGAGGCGCTGCAGCTGGCAGCGGAAAATCAAGGACTTACACCAGAGCAGCTCGAAGACCGCTTGGTCACGTCGCTTGGCTTTGATGATAAGGGCGTTCAGCCATTCAGCTATGGCGAGCGTACCTTCCAGGTGAAGGTGAACCGGAGTCTGGAGGTTATCGTCATCAATGAAGAAACGGGCAAACCGCTCAAAAGCCTGCCTGCGCCTGGGCAAAAGGATGATGCGGAGCTGGCTGCGAAAGCGAAGGCCAACTTCAATTTGCTCAAAAAAGATTTGAAAACGATGGTGGCAATCCAAGCGCAGCGGCTGGAAGAGTCGCTGTCCAAGCAGCGATTATGGACCGCCGAAGAATGGACGGCGCTGTTCGTGGGCAATATCGTCATGCAGAAGTTTGCTGTTGGCCTCATCTGGGGCGTATATGAGCAAGGTGAACTCTCGGATACGTTTCGTTATATGGAGGACGGCACCTTTAACACGGTAGATGAAGACGAATACGAGCTCGCTGAGGGTGCGAAAGTCGGCTTGATTCATCCGCTTGAACTGGATCAGGAAACGCTTGAGGGCTGGAAATCACAGCTGGACGATTATGAGATTAAGCAGCCATTTGAGCAGTTGAATCGCCAAATCCATCTGGTGGCAGAAGAAAGTCAGCAAAGCACGGTATACGAGGATTTGCCAGGATCAGAGTTTTCGCCTACTGCGTTCCCTAAGGCGCTTGAGAAATTTGGCTGGTACAAAGGCCATGCTCAGGATGGCGGCTATTATACTGAGCTGTACAAGGACTATGGCGATTGGCTTGCTGAGCTGCGTTTTAGCGGGACTAGCATCACCTATTACGAAGGATTGGAAGACATTACACTGGAGCAGCTGCAATTCCATGCGAATGGAAAAGGCCAATATAGCTATTACAGTGATATTCCGGCTCTAGCTTTGGGCAAAATTCCAGGTCGTGTATTCAGTGAGACGATCTATGATATTTTGCGGGCATCAGGACGCTAGCATGTCAGCCGCCGCATTTGAAACAAGCTTTAAGCAGTTTGCCAAGCTGTGTACCGAGGATTATTTGGTTCGGCATTCGAATAAAGGCTTATATAATCGGGCGTTAAAGGATATCGGCAAAGGCATTGACGTCAAATATGCTTGGGGAGAAGCATCCGTCAGCTGTGAGTTAAATGATGGAACGATCTGCACACTGGGAAATACGCTGACAAATTGGAAATGTACATGTCCATCAGAAAGCTTATGCAAGCATGTGCTGATTACTATATTGTTTTACGAACAGCAGCAGCCGTCTTCTTCCTCTTCCGAAGAGAAAGAAAAGGGAGAAGGCAGCGAAGCTCAGCCGGATGGAGACGCTGATCGCTTCAATTGGCTGCTGGCTGCCGAGCTTTCTCCGCTCATTAAACCGTTTAATGTTTCCCTTGTGGAGGAAGTGCTGTTTCGGCTGCGCTACCCGGAAGAGCTGGAAGTGGCAGAAAATGCGCTTCTTACGGTCTGTCTCAAGCTTCAAGGAGCTGAGGTTTCGTTCACCGAGGAAGCGAATCCGGCTAAGGCGCTTTGCAAAATAAAGGAGAGGGCAGGCGAGCTGTTAAAGCTGGAAGCCTTGCTGCGTTACCGTGCTTTGAAGGGGCTGGATGATCAGGAAGCACTGCGCGGCAAAGTGTATAAGGTCTCTTTTTCGCTAGATACCGTAAGGGAATGCAAAGAGCTGCTTACTGCGATGCTGCGGACGGGACTTGCCCGTCTGCCCCAGTCGTATATGGCACAGCTGGAAACGCTCGCTGTCACAGCACGCAGTGGCCAGCTACCGGACGTAGAGCGCGGCTTGCGCGGCATTCAGGGCGAGCTTGCGCTGTTTTTCAACCGGCATGTGCGATTTTCCATGCAAGAGCTGCTGGATCGCGTCACCAAGCTGTATCTTGCTTTGGAGCTGCTCGAACGGGAGATGCTTTCTGCTGCTCAGAAGGAGCAGCTTATCGGGGCTTTTCGCAGCAAATATTATGCGCTGCCCAAGCTGCGCCTGTACGGTCTCGGCGCCGATCCGTGGGAGACGCGTTCAGGCTATAGGGGCATCACCTATTATATGTACGGGCTCGATGATCAGCAGGTATACACCTATAGTGACGCACGCGCGGTGTATTATGAAGGCAGTGATTTTTCATTTGCCAAGCATTATGCCGGCTACTCGCCTTGGCTTGCGAGCTTGACGATGCGCCAGTTTGCGGGAGAAGAGCTGGTGTTCGAGCACATTAAAGTGAACGAGGAGCGCAGAATATCCTCAGGCGAGGGAGCGAGCCTTACGCTTGTTGCAAGGCAACCCATTAACGAAATTAATGTGGGGCAGCTCACCTCAGATTTGCCAGCTTTACGGCAGGCTGGAGTGGGGCAGCCGACATTATTTTCAGACGTAAAGGAACAGCTTGTCTTAATTAAGCTGGCGCGAATCACAGGGAATCGGTTCGATAAAAGCTCGCAGAGCCTCTTACTCGAAGTAGAGGATGAAGCAGGCGAGCAGCTGGAGCTGGTTCTTCCTTATCAAGTGGATTGGGAAAAAACCGTCAAACGTTTGGAAGCTGGTTACGGCGCTGCATCACTGGAACAGTTTTATGCATTTGTGCGCATAGAGGGCGGTCAGGCTTATCCGATCAGTTTCTTGCATAACACGAAGTTGATCAGCTTAAAGCTGGATATGTAGGGCAAATAAGCAATTGGAAAAAGGAGCGGCGGGAATGGCTTTAGAGCAGGTTTACGATGGATTGCAGCGGCTGCGCAGCTGGTTTGAGGAGCTGCTGCTTCGTGGGACCGCGCAGCTTGCCTTGAAGGATATCGAATGGCTGGAGCGGGAGGCGGAGGAAGCTGCCCGCTTGCAAATGGACTTTCTGTCTACGCTGCTCAAGCAAGTAGCCAGCGAAGGGCGCAAAATGGTACTGGGAGGCGGGGAGGAGCAGCAATTGCTTCTTCATAGCTCCCGTCTTTATCAGTATGTTCAGCTTGCTGAACAGAAGTAACAAGCCTCCTTGTATTAGGAAGGCTATCAGCTTGTTAGCTGGAGCCTCTTCCAGCATGCCAAAAGAAGGAACCAGACACTGCGGCGCTGCGCAGGTCGGTTCCTTCTCTTTTTTTGGGAATATGAATGTATTATAGCTTATTCTGCAAGCGGAATGAGTATGGTGAATTCCGGGTACGGAGCATAAGGATCACGGCCCATCGGATAAAATTCCAAATGCGTCAAGCCATCCGAAAGTGGCCTATGTCCGTTTTGTTTGATCCAGTTATACACGTATTTGTAGGAAGCTTCTATGTTTTCGTTCGCGTGATGATCGTATGTGGCATAGGTCAGACTGGGAATAGAGAGACTGTACATGCCTTCGGGCACACAGCCTACTGCCTCAGCCTGAACGGCCGCATAATGAGTAAAGCCTGTGTTTGTCGTGTGAAAAGAAAGCCCGAGCAGCTTATCGCGCTCCCGCACATGGTTGATTTCCGTTACACGCTGCTGCAATTGCTTCTGAATGTCTTTGATTCCGCCTGCTGCTGCTTCGGCAAAGGTACCTTCCCATTGTAGTCCTACGACGTGAAAAGCTTCGCGCTCTGTAAGAACTACCTCCTTCAAAACGTTCATTCTAATCCCTCCTGTGCTGGACTATTTGCCATTCGAGCGTAAACGGCTGTCACCATCCTTTGGCGGCAAAGCTTCCGTTTCGCGTAGAAATATAGAGAAAGTATGAACAAATCATATCTTTCCTATATTTCAAGCAAAAATGGTACGTGAAACGCTTTCAATTTCCTAAACCGCTGCACGTCCACTGCCGTCTTGTTATCCTGTTCAGCCGTTTAGAGACTATTCTATTATTTCTCTATAAGCGGGGGATTTCCTTTTTCATTTATGGGAAAATTTAAGAGGTTTTGTGTCATCTAAATGGCAGCTGAAAAAGCTAGAATCGCTGTCGCGCAAGGGATAAGAAGCGGAAAATTCAATCTTTCCCCTTTGAAACAGGTCTAAATGGAGAGAAGCATGGCGAGAATAAATACTAGAGAAGACTTTATTGTTAAAAATAAAAGCATTTATAAGTTACACACTTATAATGGCTTATATTTCACCCGCGAAACGGTAGCTTAGCCGCCAGAGGACGGCTTCAGCCGTTTACGCTTGAGAGGAAGGCAGGTTGTCTAATGATGATTCATTCAAAATATCAATCTACCGCTCGGCAAGAGGAGACGGATGTGTGGCAGGAGCTGCCGCAGGTGCTTATTCATCGCATGCTTCAGCGTGTGGAAGGCGTTTTGCTAGGCAAGAGAGAATTGGTCAGGCAAATGTTCACCGCGCTGCTGGCGGGTGGGCATGTGCTGCTCGAGGATAAGCCGGGAGTCGGCAAAACCGTGCTAGCAGAAGCCTGTGCCCGTGTCATTGGTGGGGAGTTCAAGCGCATTCAGTTCACATCGGACATGCTGCCGTCGGATGTGCTCGGCGGAGCGGTATGGGATGCGGCTCGAGGCGAGCTGAAGTATGTAGCAGGCCCGATCATGGGCAATGTCGTGCTTGCGGATGAAATCAACCGTGCTTCTCCCCGTACCCAGTCTGCATTGCTTGAAGCGATGGAGGAACGGCGGATTACGGTGGATGGAGAGACAAGGGCGCTCCCGTCGCCGTTTATGCTGATTGCTACGCAAAATCCGCTGCGTTTTGAAGGGACGAGCCGGCTGCCGGAGGCACAGCTGGACCGTTTTATGATGCGGCTGTCTATTGGGTATCCCGAGCCGCAGTTTGAGAAGCAATTGCTGGAGCAATATGCTGATGGGCAGCGGCAGGAGCCTCATAAAATCAGGCCCGTGCTTATGCCGGAGGAATGGCTGCGGATGCAGCGGGAAGTGCGCTTGGCCCATGTGCATCCTGGCCTGATTGAATATATGGTGCAAGTGGCAGACGCTTCGCGGAAAATGCCTGAGCTGTCGCTTGCGATGAGCCCGCGTGCCGGCAGGGACTGGCTGAGAGCAGCGCAGGCCTCAGCTTATTTGGAAGGCAGAGGTTATGTGCTTCCAGATGATTTGCTGGCGACAGGCGAAGCGGTGCTGACGCATCGGCTGGAGGTTTATCCAGGAGCGCCGGGGCGGATGACAGCAGCGAAGCTTGCACGGCAGCTGCTGCACACTACACCGCTTCCAGCTGCCGTGCTGCCGCAGGCTGCAGGAGGGCGGCGCTAATGGCGGTTTCCAGTGCGGATCACGAGGCAGTGAAGATCGGGCAAGGAGATGCTGGGGAAGGGCTAGCGAAAGCGGCGAGTAATGAGCAAGCGGCAGAAGAGGAGCATGAGCTCGGACCGCAGAGGCTGGGCCGGACGCGGTGGGGAGTATGGGTGGTTCTGCTAGCGGGATGGTGTGCGGCCCTTGCGGCTGTTTTTCAGCGGGGGTTGGCAGTGGAGTGGTTTATGCTCGCCGTGCTTGGCTGCATCATGCTGCTTAGCGCCGGACTGCCTTGGCTCGCTATACAGGGCCTAAAGGTGAGCCGCCAGCTTGAAGAAGACACAATTCGCGATGGGGGAGAGGTTGGGGTACAGCTCATGCTGGGCCGAGCTTATCCTATTCCCTTCGTTTGGCTGGCGCTTGAAGATACGATGGTCAATGGGAGTACAGCAAAGCAGGAGAGAGTCTCCTACCGCTATGCGGCTCAGCTTCATTTTGAAACGGGACTGGCGCTTAGTTATAGGGCGCAGCTTATTCGGCGCGGGGAGCATAGCTTTGAGGCGGTTACCGTGACGGTAAGCGATTATTTAGGATTAACGGCTGTGAGCCGAACGTTTGCTTGCCGCAGCGGGCTGCTTGCGGTTCCTGCGCTGCCAGAGGCTGTAACGGCTCCGGGTGCGGCGGCGCTTCGGGGCAGCGGCTTGGCGGCTGTTATTAGGCTGGACCCGGGCAAGATGGATGCTCAGGATGCGGGCTCAGGGCGTGAGCCGTCTGAACATCAGCATGCGGGCAAACAGGCAGGAATTGGCCCAGAGATGCGGCCGTACCGGGAAGGGGATTCGCTGCGCCATGTCAATTGGAGGGTAGCTGCGCGTGGACGCGGGCTGCATACGAAGGAGCATGGCACAGCGCTTCATCGACCATTGGTACTCATGGCGATCGACAACACGGAAAGCGCCTATGACAGCGACGAAAGGTTTTTTGATGCCTGCGCCGGTTGGGCTGCCGGTGTGCTGGAGCAGGATCATAGGGCGGGAAACCGGGTGCAGCTCATTGCTGGTCAGGCATTCAAAGACGATGGTGCGGCGGGAGCAGGGGCAGGCGTGAAAGCGGCATCGATACGACCATCAGCATCGGCACAGCCAGATAGCGGCGCTGGAATGCTTTCGGGAGCGGAAGTGAACGAGCGGCAGGAGAGGGAGGCCGGAAGCTCAGCGAACGCGGAGCTAAATACATGGCTGGAAACGGATGCACCTGGGAACAGTGGCACAACTGAAAATATGCAAGCGGTGCTGGAGCAGCTTGCACGGCTGAAGCTGGTGCAAAATGGCCGGTTTGTGACAAGGGTAAGCGGGGAGCTGGACCAAATGCCTAGAGGCGGCATATTGCGCTGCTTCACCGCCGATTGGCGCAATAGCGCTAGCTGGGGGCAGTTGGCCTCCCGAGCAGCGGAGCAGGGCTGCCAAGTGCTGCTGTATATGCTGATTAAGCAAAGCACGCCTACTTTTGCAATGCGTGAGCAGCAGAAATGGCTGGAGAGCTTCGGTGTCCGCACCTCTTGGCTGACATATCCGGAGCGGATGAACGAACAGCCTCAGTTAACGAAGGGAAGGATTCGTTATGGCGATATTTAATGCGCAGGGGGAGCCGGCATTCGGCTACCGCATATGGACGAGCTTGCTGCTGTTTGGCCTGCTTGCCGAGTGGATGCTTCCATGGTCGGAGGCTGGCAGCCGTTATTATATTGATGTGGCTCAGCCTCTAATTTTATTTGTAGGCTGTATTGCTATAGCGGGCTTGCTGCGCGCGCCCTGGTATATCATGCTTGTCGTTTATGCGGCCATTGGCATTACAAGCATGATGCGTCTGTATAAAGGCCCGGATGCGGGTCCGCTGGAGTGGGCATCTGGTTTTGTCAGCCGCTTTGCTGAGGAAGTGGGTGGACTTTTCGGGATGGGAGCAGCAGCATGGGGCATGTCAACAGAGCTGCAGGCGCTGCTGCTGTTTACCGGCTTCGCACTGCTCGTGCCCGCGCTGCAGGCTTTAATTTGGCTGCGCCAGCTAGGGCTGGCTTTGGCGGGCATAACGGCAGGGTATTTGATTTTGCTGCATGCATGGCTTGGCATAGATGTGCTGAATGCGCTGCTGCGCGTGACGGTGGAGGGCATGCTGCTTGGGGCGATAGTCATGTTCGCACGGATGAGAAGGCTGCAGGGGGAAGAGAGCCGGGAGGAAGCGCAGACAGCTTCTTATCGCTGGTCGACTTCCGCTTTCGTTGTTGTGGGGCTGTGTCTGGGCGCCGGACTTCTGCTTTCCGGAGGGAAATCCGCTGCAAATAGCCCCGCAGCTTGGACGGAGCCACTAACCGCAAGGCTGGAGCAGTATATGCTTGGTCTGGAGCACGGCAATCCAAAGGCTGCGCTGGCTTCGGCAGATGCAAGCGACAGCTACGCTTCCACGGGCTATGGATTTGATGACAGCACATTAGGAGCGCCGCTAAAGCAGGATGAACGAATTGTTTTTACGGGGCTATCTCCTGTGCGGACATATTGGCGCGGGGAGACGAAAGCCTTTTATACTGGCAAAGGGTGGAAGGAAACGGAGCAGCGTTTGACGCTGCTGCCTATTCCAAATGGTGGAGAGCGGATTGTGTCCTCTAATGGCGAGGCAAGTGTGGAGGAAGATAGTGAGGCGATAGAGGCCATTGCAGAGGCAGCGATAGAGGTAGAGGCAGGTACAGCGGTAAAGACAGAGACAGAGACAGATGTAGATGCAGACACAGATGCAGATACAGCGAAAAAGACAGATACAGAGACAGGTGTAGAGATAAAGACAAATAAAGATGCAGATACAGCGAAAAAGACAGATACAGAGACAGATGCAGATATAGATGCAGATATAAAGATAGATACAGTGACAGGTGCACAGGCTGGAAAATACAGGGATATAAAAAGCCAAGGAACAGGTGCGGTGACAGCCGTCAGCCCAGAGCGGGTCGTCGTTCAAACGGTGCTTCTTAAACAGGCGGAGCGAGGCTTCCCGCTTTTTATGGGCGGAACCTCAGGTACTTTGCTGGATATAACCTCCTCGGAGCCAAAAAGCAAGCTGAACACTTATTTAAAAAATGAAGCGTCGGGCACGCTGTACGCCCCTTCGGATAAGGTGCTTATAGATAGGTACACCGTTCAGACGCTGCTTCCCGTGATGGATGAAGCTGCCTTGCGCAGTGGCGGTATGCAAGCGGGAGAGAAGGAAGCACTGGCCGAGTATTTACAGCTGCCGGAATCGCTGCCGAGCCGTGTTGCTGCACTGGCAGCCGAGGTATCGGGGGGCGGATTAACGAGCCGCTATGATCAGGTGAAGGCGGTTGAAACTTATTTGCGAAGCAGCTATACCTATTCGGCTGAAAATAGTACGCTCCCTAAAGGCGGAGCAGATTTCGTGGACGATTTTTTGTTTAAGCAGCATGAAGGGTATTGCGTGCATTTTTCCAGTGCGATGGTCATTATGCTTCGTACACAAGGCATACCAGCTAGATGGGTGAAGGGCTTTGCGCCCGGAACCGTTTCTTCGGAGCAGCCGGATGCACGAAATGATACCGCCCATGCAGGAGTAAAGCTGACTGCCTATGAGGTGAAAAGCAAGGATGCCCATGCTTGGGTGGAAGTGTACTTCCCAGGCGCAGGCTGGGTGCCTTTTGATCCGACGCCGGGGTATGGCGGCGAGGGAACAGCCGCGGGAGCAGCGCTCGCGGGCTTGGCCGGCGGCACAGCCGGCAGTGCGGCGGCAGGCGGCGAAGGGGCCGCCGGAGCTTTTGCCAGCGCTGCTGCGCGCCCGATAGGGCAGCGCGCGCAAGCGCTGGCTGTGGCGGCGGCTGAGCAGGCCGCCACGGCTCTCGCGCAAGGGGCGGATGCCCTTGCGCGTGCGGCGCTTGGCGCCGCCGAGGCAGCGGCGGGGGCGACGCCCGCCGCTAAAGGCGCCGCAGGCGCGGCTGCGCTGGCGCTGGCAGCCGTGCTCTGCGCTGCGGCGCAGCATAGGCGGCTGCGCCTGCGGCTGGCGCTGCGCCGCTACAGCGCCGCCTCCCGCGGCGGCGCCGGCGTCCAAAAGCAGTTTGCCGCAGTATCGGCGGCAATCTGGCCACAGCTGGACCGCTGCGTAGCCAAAAGGCAGCCGCAGCAAACAGCAAGGCAATACGCAGCAGCGCAAGCCGCTCTGCTGCCCACCCCCCAGGCCGAAGCCTTGCAGCGCTTCGTCACCTGGGATGACGCCGCCCGCTATGGGCAGCGGCGTGCCTGGCAAGCGCCGCTGCCGGAGGAGCTGTCGGCAGCGGTCGCCCTATTATGTGCCCGCAGGCATTCCGCGCGGCGCACATAACCAATCGGAGCAAGCCAGCTCCATCAGCTTGCTCCGCATCTCCAAAGAAGCAGGCAGTCCATCAAAAATGCGACTGTTTGCTTTTTTTCATCCCTCCATTCCAAAAGCTTGACGATGTGCTCCAGGCACTCGTTAAATCTTAAAGCAGCGCAGCAGCTTTGTAGGGGGGCCTTCCGTCATGGAAGGTTCTTTTTACCGCCTATATACTACCTTTTTTATCCATATGAGGCGTTTCTCCTTTAAAAAAGAAGGATTATCGTCGCTCAGCCTTGACTCGCTCAAAGCGCCTTATATATAATTACTACATTAATTGAGGGAGGCTCGGTAATGAACAAGCCAAATGAAATCATCATTGTTCTGGACTTCGGAGGACAATACAATCAGCTAATCGCACGCCGCATTCGTGATTTGGGCGTATACAGCGAGTTGCTGCCATTTAATACATCGGTTGAGCGTATTCGTGAAATTCAGCCGAAAGGGATTGTGTTCTCAGGAGGTCCAGCCAGCGTATACGAAACGAACTCGCCGCTTGTTGACCCGGCAATCTACGATCTGGGAATTCCGATCTTTGGCATTTGCTACGGCATGCAGCTGATGTCGCATCAATTGCAAGGTAAAGTAGAGCGCGCAGGCAAACGTGAATACGGTAAAGCAGAGGTTGATTTTACGCCGGACAGCCGTTTGACGCAAGGCCTAGACGCTCGCCAGACCGTATGGATGAGCCACAGCGATCTCGTAGTAGAGCCGCCAACAGGCTTCAACGTTGACGCAAGCACGGAGCATGCTCCAATTGCGGCAATGAGCAACCCGGACAAGCACTTCTATGCGGTGCAATTCCATCCGGAGGTTCGTCACTCTGTATTCGGCAATGAAATGATTCGCAACTTCCTCTACAACATTTGCGACTGTGACGGCAACTGGTCGATGGAGACATTTATCGAGGATACAATCCGCGATATTCGCGATCAGGTTGGTGACAAGAAGGTACTATGCGCCCTTTCCGGCGGTGTAGATTCCTCCGTTGTTGCGATTTTGCTGCACAAGGCGATCGGCGATCAGCTTACTTGTATGTTTATTGACCACGGCTTGCTCCGCAAGGATGAAGCAGAAGGCGTTATGGAAACATTCGTGGGCAAATTCGATATGAAGGTTGTCAAAATCGATGCAAGAGAGCGTTTTATGAGCAAGCTTGCGGGTGTTGACGATCCTGAGCAAAAACGTAAAATTATCGGCAACGAATTCATTTACGTTTTCCAAGAAGAGTCGGATAAATTCGATGACTTTGAATTTTTGGCGCAAGGCACGCTGTATACGGATATCGTAGAGAGCGGTACAGCTACAGCCCAAACGATCAAGTCCCACCATAATGTCGGCGGATTGCCGGAAGACATTAAATTTAAGCTTGTAGAGCCGCTTAAAGCGCTATTCAAGGATGAGGTTCGTAAAGTCGGTTCCGAGTGCGGATTGCCAGATGCCATCGTATGGCGTCAGCCATTCCCAGGTCCAGGCCTTGCGATTCGCGTGCTTGGCGAAGTAACCGAAGAGAAGCTGACGATCGTACGCGAGTCGGATGCGATTCTTCGAGATGAAATTGCCAAGGCTGGTCTTGACCGCGAAATTTGGCAATACTTCACTGCGCTTCCGAACATGAAGAGCGTAGGCGTTATGGGCGATGCCCGCACGTATTCCTACACCGTAGGTATCCGCGCCGTTACGTCGATTGACGGAATGACAGCAGACTGGGCACGTATCCCTTGGGATGTGCTTGAGAAAATTTCGGTTCGTATCGTAAACGAAGTAGACAACGTTAACCGTATCGTCTATGACGTTACGTCGAAACCACCAGCTACAATTGAGTGGGAATAGTTTAGGGAATATTCATATTGGCTGATGCCATAAAGCCTTGGTCTATAAGGGGTTTGTAGTATCGCTAGATGTGAAATTTCCACTTTACCCGCAACTATTGAGTGTTCAAAATCACTCTCTTTTATCTGCGTTGTTTAGCAAATAGAAGAGAGTGTTTTTAATTGCAAAAATTAGAGGTTTGATTTAGTTTTCAAGCTCAATCAAGAGATTTTGGGTCGTGTATGTTTTACTTATATAGTTGGAAAGGGTTTATGGAGAAAGAATTAGGATTGTAGAAGTGGAGGATGTAAGTCAGCTTCACATCAAAAAGTATCGAGTATTCTTAAAAGCATACTGACATCAGGGAAAAGTTGATACTTAGTATGCTTTTTGGTATGCGAGTGGGTGTATCCTCTTATCCATGGCAAGGATTCTTAATAGAAGTTGGTATATATTAGAAATTCTATGCGAAAATATGAAGAACTGAGACAAGAGCGTTTCAGAAAAAGAAGGGCGGGAAGAGATAGAGGATATTTATTTCCTCGATCAGTCGCTAGCCAAGCTGTCCCGCTCCCGCATAAACAAAATTTTGAAAGAGCATTGCAGAAGTAATGAAGTGGTTTGGAAAAAAGTCCGATGCTCTCCCATGATTGCCGCCACTATTTTGTTCTGAAGTAATCGAGGAATGGGAATCCTTGTCATTCACAAGATATAAGGACACCACGCCTTTTAAATAGACGTTTTCATAAAATAATTAAACTTTAAGTGCGTCTGCTTTCTTCTTCTCTGTTTCCTCTTGAATTTTTTTACTAATCAAGCCAATAAATAATTTATCGTAATCCTCAGAACTTGAAACTTTTTTAAACCCTCCGCTTAAATGGGGCTCATTATTACGGCTAATTATTTGTTCAAATATATTTTCAATTAAGCCCCTAGCTTCAATATATTCGTCTGTTTCTATTGCTTCTTGTTTGTGCAGTATTTGATAGATAACTTTTGTCTTTTTCTCGTCCGAGACATCTCCGATACCAATTGCTTTTTCAAAATGAGACACTGAACAAAATACTCTGATGTTATCACCTTGTTTGAAGTTAAATATTTTCTTGCAATTCGTTAATTGGGCTTTCAGTGTAGTGGAAGAATGTTTTTCATGGTTATCTACATCATGTAGTACATCGTAAGAGGAATTGAATTGATTTAGTACCTTCATTAGAGTAACGATGGTAGCTTTCCCCCTAGCACGAATGATGTGGATATTGTACCCTTTTTGTTTAGCAAGATGTTTAAAGGCAATGTATTCAGTATCTCCCTCGACAATAACTATTTTATCGGCAAAGAAAAATTCATTCACATAGGAATCTACATAATTTAAAATTTTCATGTTTACAATGTCGTCATCATCAAATTGCTCACTGACTGATTGATATAATTGAATGGCTTCTTTCTCACCCACTCTGAAAACCTGAATGGACGTGTGTCTTTCAGATAAATCTATAAGTATCGGGGAATGAGTTGAAATCATTAATGGCATTTTTTCACCTATTTTATAAAGCGAACGACTTAGCGCTCGAACTGCTTCAGGATGCAAAAATGCTTCAGGTTCATCTATGAGTAATAGTTTATTATCATTTTCACCCAAAAGCTTTTTTTCAATCATATTTTGAATGAGGTAAATTAGGCTCATTCTTTGAAGACCAGTACCTTGGTTAGTCAAAGGCATCTTGGATTGCTTGTTACTATCAATGTGGACGCTTGAAGTTGTGGATTTTAGTAGGTCTGCTGATGAAAAACCGGAGCTTTCGCCTCCCACAACATTCAGTGATAGGTGATCATTAGAAAAAAGTACTCTTAGGTTTTCGGAAACATCTTTACTTACCTTCGATAATATACCATCAGTATTTTGTTTGATCTTCTTTAAAAATGCAGGATAAGCTTCTTTAAGGTTGGTATATTCTTTTGCCAGTTCGAAAGTATCTTTATCTTCTTCCAAGTCTCCTGTGAAATTTTCAAGTTTCAGGAGGTCAGTTTTAATTATTTCGGAGTAAATGTTTTGAATCAAATCGTTTATGTCGTCAGGTAACATGGAGGGGGTTATGTAAAAGGGTCTGTTGCTCAAGATTTCATCTAGTTTGTCGGATAAGCTATGTGTTTTCTTGATTTCCTTTCCTTCTTCATCACAAAAAGTAGGGGCATTCTCTTCTCTATATTTCTTAATAATTGTAATTTTTTCTTCATCAGCAGATTCAAATACAGCTTCGAGCAATATATCTGTACCACGTACCGAGAAGCAGTCATTGGGGATAGTTTTTGCCTTAGTTTCTTTTTGAAAGAAGCAATTGATCGCTTCGAGTATAGTTGATTTTCCGGTATTGTTTCTGCCTGTAAGAATAATAATAGAGTCTTTTGAAAAACCAATTGAAAACTTATTTTTAAAAACTTTGTAGTTTTTTACACTAAAATTTATCAACCTCATATTTCTTCCTCCTTTAAGTGGGTGGATGTTACAAAAAACTCTACATGATGTCTGGAAAGGTGGGTTAAAAGTCCTGCTTTTTACATCATACAATATTTTCTGGTAATTTGGAATTATTTTATATAGATGGTAGACAGGAAGGGGGATGGATAAAGTCGAATTTTGTAGTTTAAATTCCTTATTTAACCCGCTTCAATTGATTACAAAACAGCTGGTTAACTAATCAGTAATTACACTTTAACAGTTTCCTATCTCTACACCGTAGTATCTGCGCCTTTATGTCCATCGACGGCATGACAGCAGATTTGGCACATATCCCATGGGATGCGCTGGAGAAAATCTCTATTCGTATCGTCTATGACGTAACGTCGTAACCACCAGCTACGATTGAGTGGGAGTGAATGGGATTGAAATGATGTAGTCAAATGCCGGAAATCCTTGATACATAAGAGTTTCCGGTTTTGTCTGCATGATGAATTCCAGTTTGCGTGCAACTATAGAATGTTGGAAATTACTCTCTTTTATTTACGTTGTTTAGCAAATAGAAGGGATTAATTTTTATGTATTCAGTCACCTGCTGTGGCATTTCCGTGCGCAGATTACTTCAAAATATTTAAGGGGACTTGAGTAGGAGGACTTTCTGAATATTGAATGGCTAAATAGTTCGCTGAACGGTTTGAAGATCAAACAAGGTTCAATGGTGAGGAGAAAATGATAAGACTCCTCAATCTTAAATTGGACGATAAAACTACTCAAAGGCTCGTAGAAATCGCCAGAAGGTATTGTATGTTTGCTCTTGAGTACGGTGATAAGCTCTGGTATGTTGAGCAGTTCGTTGATATACTGAGTCTGCACCTGTCTATTTCTCTTTAATGTTTGGTGGGACTTACAAAAATACAGAATACGCAGCTGTTTTTCCATTTTTAACACTTGGTCAATTCGTCAAGAACTGATATCAGTTTTGGGCTTTTTTATGAATGAAATTTATTGTTCACTTCCTTAATAATAATTACATATGGGAGTGATTAGGTTTCTATGAAATTTTAATTGTTAGGAAATTGAAATAAGATACAGCGTAAAAATTAATATATATGTAGTTATAAGGGGGATATATATGTGGAGATAATGATTAAAGAAGTGCGCATTCGAAATTTTCGTTCATTACAAAGTGTCGATTTAACTTTAGAACCGCTAACATTATTAGTAGGGCAAAATAATGCTGGGAAAACGAGCTTTTTACGTGCGTTACAATTAGTTTTTGGAGTTAATAGAAAGCATGTTACTAAAGAAGATATCTATATTGCACCCAATGAAGTATTGCCACTCGATAAAAAAGCAGTGATTGATGTTTTAATAGTTCCTATTAATGAAAATTACGAAAGAATAAATAATTTTACTGATTTTTGGATAGAGCGATTTGGTAATGCAATTCAATTGCCAAATGATGATTTTAGTTGCGTATCGATTAGAACGATTATTGATTTTAATCAATTACGTAATGAGTACGAAGTGAAAAAATACTTTTTAAAGAATTGGGGAGATTCTTTAGAGAATAGTGATATAGATGATACAATCAGAGCATCCAGAGTTATATTAGATAAAATACCATTATTTTTTATGGATGCCCAAAGGGATATACAAGATGATTTAAGATCTACCATATCATATTGGGGTAGACTCTCTGCGGATGTTGGTTTAACTGAGGAACTTGTAACTGAATTGGAGAGTGCAATAAATGAAGTTAATCAACGAATTGTAACCGAGAGTGAAGTGCTTTCTCATATTAAAGTTGTGTTGGATAAACTAGGTGAAAACAATCTGGAAGATAACGGAATTCAAATTTCCCCTATTACTCGGAAGATTAGAGATCTTAACAGAGGAATGGATATTTTATATAAAGATAAAGGCAGTGACAGCTTTCCATTAAATTATCATGGTATGGGAACGAGAAGCTGGGCCACAATGCTAACTTTTCAAGCATATGTATCTTGGATTTCAAATAAAAACGAACAAGAGAATGAAAAGTTTTTGCCGATTCTTGCATTAGAGGAACCGGAAGCACATTTACATCCTCATGCACAAAGAAAAATATATAATCAAATATCTAATTTTAAAGGACAGAAAATTGTAAGTACACACTCACCATATATCTTAGGTATTGCAGATGTAAGAAATATACGACATTTTTATAAGCTATCTTCATCAACAATTGTTAATCAAATTGATCTTTCAGAGTTAGGGAAGGAAGGAATTAGAAAACTTAGTAGAGAAGTTATGAACACAAGAGGCGAGGTTCTTTTTTCGAAAGCAATCGTACTATTTGAAGGTGAAACTGAAGAGCAGGCTTTACCTATTTTTGCACATTATTATTGGGGATGCCATCCATATGAATTAGGCATTAGCTTTATAGGCGTAGGTGGATATGGTAATTACCTGCCCTTCATTAGATTGGCAGAATCATTGAATATAAAATGGTTTGTTTTTTCTGACGGTGAGACTAAACCTTTGGATGGAGTAAAAACAGCGTTAAAGAAAATTGGTAAAAATTCAACAGACCCTAATATTTTCATCTTAGAAGACGGTCATAATTTCGAGACCTATTTAATTGAGAATTATGAGACAGAGTTGGCTGAGCTAATTAGAAATGACATGTTAGAAAATGCGAAAAATGAATTTCATAAACAAAGTATCGAAAGTAAAGAAATAAAGAAAGATGATATTGCAGTTAAATTGAAAAATGTGAAGACAGAATTTGGTCCATTAATTGCTGACACGATCATAGCCATAAATGAAGAGTCCAGAAGAGTGCCTGTGAAGATTAAAGAATTATTCAATAAAATAGAATCAGATTTAGGATTGGATAGGAGGGTGGAATAAAAAAATGGATATTGAACTTAGTTTTAATCAGGAGAAAGTTGTCAATTTTAGGGATGGTGGTATATTAGTTATTGCAGGTGCTGGGAGTGGCAAGACCAAAGTGCTTACTGAAAGAGTTAAACGACTGCTGAAAGACAAACAAGGACATTATAGAGTTTTAGCACTTACATTTACAAATAAAGCATCTATAGAAATGAAAGAAAGGTTATCGGAGATTCAGGATTTAAATAGCAAGGCCTTTATTGGTACATTCCATAGTTTTTGTTTAGATGTACTTACCAGCAGAGGCAGCAGTATTGGTTTAAACACAAATTTCCACTTACTCGATACAGATTTGGATAAAATAGAGATTTTGAAGCAAGTTATTGTCTCGAATCCAATGTTATCTGAAGTATTATATAGTAACTCAATAAGACAAATACTTGATTATATTAGCAATCAGAAAAGATTGCTAAAATCCCCGAATATTAGTTCTGAATATAATGAAATCTACGCGCTTATATATAAAGAGTATGATGAGTTCCTAAGAAGTCAAAACCTTCTCGATTATGATGATTTAATTTTTATGACCTATAGATTGTTCACAGAGAGACCATCTGTAGCTAGTTTTTATCAAAAGTTATATAAATATATATGTATTGATGAAGCCCAAGATTTGAATTATGCACAATATTGTTTAATTAAAGCGTTTTGTGGTGACTCATATAAAAACGTAATGATGGTCGGTGACCCGGAACAATCAATCTTTGGATTCATTGGGGCAGATAGCAAATTTATGAGAGATGAGTTTGAAAAGGATTTTCAACCGACAATTATTAAACTTGATGAAAACTATAGGTCAGCAAAACTTATTGTGGAATTAGCGAACAAGCTAAGTAATGAATTGTCTGTTAACTCAATATCTCATTACACCGGAGAAGTTAAATTAAGAGACTTTAGTAATGAAAATGATGAGGCTACTTGGGTTTTAGAAAAAATTAAATCATTATTACAAAACGGATATTCTGAAATGAAGGGGAAAATCAAACTTGAAAATATAGCTGTTCTTGGTAGGAATAGATATGTGTTGAATAAATTGGAATCTTTGTTGATTAAAGAAAAAATTTCATTTTTCACAAAACTAAACAATTCATTTGAAAGCGAATCTGAATTTGTTAGAATATTTGAATTAGGTATGAGATTAATTATTAATCCTTATGATGTTATACACTTGCATCAACTATTAAATTTATTGTCCCCAAATAAGGAGTATGAAAACTTTCCAAAAAATAATTATGAAAATGGAGTTGAGTTACTCGAGAAAATACACCCTTATGTAAATAGTGAATGGTTAGAGCATTATAAAGTAATAAAGGATACTCTGGCCAATCTATATGTAGACCAACATAAATTTAGTTTAAGTATTGAAACTTTAAATGAATATGCTCGAGATGTTTGGAAGGAGCACGAAGAGATACTATCTCTAATATTGAATGATTTAGAGATGTGGTCTGACAAATGGAAATATTATATTAGGAACTCAAGCATAGAATCTCGTAATCTGGTTCACTTTAGAAATCAGATCTCTCTAGGATACTCTAAGGATTCAAGTACAGGTTTAGCTTTGCTAACTATACATGCTTCAAAAGGGTTGGAATTTGATATTGTTTTTATTATGGGGATGTCGGAAGGATCATTTCCTGATTATCGAGCAATTAAATCAGGTAAAGAAAAACTTCAAGAAGAAAAACATAATGCGTTCGTAGCAATCACTAGGGCTAAAATTGCTGTTTATTTAACATATCCAAAAGAAAAAGAGTCATTTGGTCGTGTCTTTAGGAATGAACCGTCAAGTTTTCTGAGAATTATGGGATTGATTTAGGATGCTGTATTGTTATTAACACCCGCACCTATTCCTATACTGTAGGTATCCGCGCGGTTACTTCCATCGACGGAATGACAGCAGACTGGGCACGTATCCCTTGGGATGTGCTTGAGAAAATTTCCGTTCGTATCGTCAACGAAGTGGACAATGTTAACCGTATCGTCTACGACGTTACGTCGAAACCACCAGCTACGATCGAGTGGGAGTAGTCATATCGTAACATCAAAAAAACTCTCTTTCCTTCGCGTTTAACGCAAGGGAAAGAGAGTTTTTTTATAGCTCAACCAATTAAACGCTCGTCACATGCTCCTCGCAATCAATAGAGCAGAAGCCGTGATGAGTCTCCTCACAGTCTGGGCATACGATATGCTGACGGTGGCAGGTATCATCGGCGCAGTTAATATACGTTTCTGCTGGCGCTTCGCAGTGATAGCATTTTCCGACGACGACAGCTTCATCCGTGCGGTTAATGGTCACCGAAATCCGCTCATCGAACACATAACATTTGCCATCGAAAAGCTTTCCTTGAACTTCTTCGTCTTTTCCATAGGTGACAATGCCGCCATCAAGCTGATAGACATCCTTGAAGCCTTCGCTTAGCATGACGCCAGTCAGCTTCTCGCAGCGGATACCGCCAGTACAATAAGTAATGATCGGCTTGTCCTTCATATTCGCCATATTTTCGCGAAGCCATTCCGGAAATTCCTTGAAGGTTTTAAGATCAGGTCTAATCGCATTGCGGAAATGTCCGAGATCGTATTCGTAATCGCTCCGGCCGTCAAGCACGATAACGTCTTCCCTTTGCAAATAGTCGTGAAACTCTTTTGGAGACAAATGCGTTCCGGTTAACGTATTAGGATCCAGCGGTTTGTCATAGCGAAGTGTAACGAGCTCGTTTTTATAACGGACGAACATTTTTGGAAATGCATGTGCATCGGCTTCATCAATTTTAATGACGATATCAGCAAATAACGGATTGGCGCGCAGGTCGCGCATATATTGCTCGGTTTGCTCAATCGTTCCGGATACCGTGCCGTTGATACCCTCGTCCGCAATAAGAATGCGGCCTCGCACGTTTAACTCCTTGCAGTAAGCCAGATGTTCAGCTGCGAATTGCTCCGCATTGGGGATCGCAACAAATTTATAATACAATAAGACCTGATAGGTGGAATGATTGTTCATTGCCAAATTCCTTTCTGTAACTAAGTTGAGAGCATATATGAGAACATATTATATTGTAATAGACATAGGACATGTTCACAACACCAACTGTGCTTATAATTTCGTTAGGAAGGGGAAAGCCGTTTCACCTTGATCCAATCGAGTCATTTTCTGCTATTTGATATAAAAGGAGTGCGCCTATAATGAGCGTGGTTTGGACCAAAGACAACATAACAGATTTGTCAGAGCAAGTAGTCATTATTACAGGAGCGAATAGCGGGATAGGTTTTGAAACAGCAGCAGCACTAGCTGAGAAAAAGGCGAAGGTTGTATTAGCGGTTCGCAATCTGGAGAAGGGAAGCGAGGCAGCCGGTAAACTAAGGTCGCTCTATCCAGGTGCACATGTGACACCGATGCAGCTTGACCTTGGTGATTTGGATAGCGTTAGGGCATTCGCTGCAGATTTTATGAATCAATATGAGTCACTGTCTATTCTTATCAATAATGCAGGAATTATGATTCCGCCGCTTCGCTTGACTAAGGATGGCTTTGAATCACAGTTTGGTGGTAATCATTTGGGCCATTTTGCACTGACAGGTCTGCTCTTGCCAAAGTTAATTTCGACGCCAAATTCAAGAGTAATTACGGTAAGCAGTATAGCTGCTCATAATGCCGCTATTGATTTTGACAATTTAGACGGTTCCAAGGGCTACAGAGCGATAACATTTTATGGACAAAGCAAACTTGCCAATCTCATGTTTGCTAGAGAGCTGCAAAACAAGCTGCGTTCCAATCATTTAGATGTGGCAAGCGTAGCCTGTCACCCGGGAATATCGAATACGAACTTATTTTCCTTCGGTTCAGGGAAACAGGCCAACACATTCATGCGTATGCTCACAGGCCTCATCACTCAGCCAGCATATATGGGGGCTTTGCCGACCTTGTATGCCGCTACAGCATCGACAATCAAGGGCGGAGAGTATATTGGCCCGGATGGCAGAGGCGGCAGGAAGGGTTATCCTAAGAGTGCCGAAATCATTAATAAGCTTTACGATCCCGCTATTGCAAATCGGCTATGGACTATTTCAGAAAGCTTAACGGGTGTTTCCTACATCTGGAAGCCATAAAGAGGCTTAAACACCGCCACATGCGAGTGTTGCAGGGAGCAAGCTGCTCGGGACACGCAAAATCCTTTTTTGAAGGACTGAGATTCCGCTATTCTGACATTTGAGACGATTTGAACCTTAGGCGGACAGGGCAGCCGTTATGGCTCTCATTTACCCGTCAAAATCAAGTTTGGCCATGCAATAGCGTCTCCTGAGTCCACATCCTCTGCCATATCCTGATATTTGCTCGATATAGCGTCTGCTGTCTCCGGGGAGACTATGCACGAAAAACAAATATTCTCTTCTGTGTGCGATATACCGCGGCCAGAAGAGAATTTGTTAATTTTAGCTATGTGATGAGCTTATTTAGGAAGTTGCAGTGGAATAAAATTGTTGAATAAGCCTGCGGCCGAGATCTTTTCGGATTTACTAATTTCGGTTGTGCATACGTTCAAAAATACATAGCTTTGGCAAGTGCTGACCTTATCAATAATCGTTGTGCCAAGCAGATCCACGCCAAAATTAATAATGAGATTGTCGCTTTCCTCTTTGATGTGCCCTTTCAGCCACTCGGCATATTGCTGCTTGCTAGGAACCGTTACCGCGGCTATTACAAGTAGGAATAGAACGATGATAACCGTATATTTTTTCACAACCAACCATCCTTTAAGTGCATAGTCATATTTCTGAATCACTCGCGGTTTGCCAAGCTGCTTCAAGCCAAATACGATGCCTCAAATGTATTGGAATATGTTAGCCTGTATATAGGCATTATAGCTAGTTCGCAGCTTAAGAGGAATACAATTTTGGGAATTATTTGATTGTGGCAGAAAAGGATGATAGGGATGAACAAGTATGGGGTGGTCGCCATTCATGCTGCGCGGCTCATTTTAGATGATGGCAATATTCAGCCCTTAACTGCGTGGAATTCAGCTGCTTCGAGTCTTTTTGGCGAAGGTACTTCTTCACAAATGGATGTTGTACTCGCATTATGGAACAGTAAGTTAATCGTCGAGGAGTAAAAAAGGGGTACGCAGATTTTCTCAGGTGCGAATACGCAGCTACGCAAAGTCTTTAACGCATTCGCACCTTAAGAAAAGGTCTACCTATAATTTAACTTTCATTATTTTGTTTGCTTCGCCAGCCATTCCATAAGAGTGACGGCTTTACCGCCCACCTTCACAGGCTTGCCATTATAGTCGCTCAACACTTCATTGTTCAGTACATAAATCCAAGACCAATGGCCATTGTATTCATATGGATTGTTGTTTCCATTGCCTTTGACGTACTGGCCGCTCTTGTCGAGCACGGTGTTAAAATAAGAATAATGGACATCTGGTGCACCAGCAGCAATGAGCCGCTTATAGGTAGGCGTTGTGTTCTTTGAAGTATCTACGGTTTGATCCGCTCCGGCGGCCGTAAACCAGATCGGAACATTTTTAAGCTTGGCGATATCCCTGTTAGTTAGCCAAGAGTCCAAATAGGCCTCTGCCGATGGATAAGCAGCTGCAAAATAATTAGGGTTCGCAAGAAGCATATTAAGGGTCATAAATCCGCCATTCGAACAGCCGCCAATATAAATTCGCTTCGGATCAATATTCGCCTTATTGTCTTTGACATATTGTTTGATTAAGGCCGTCAAGGCGCTTGTATACATGCTGCTGCCATCCTGCGTATATTGCCCGGTTCCGTTATTCATCCAGAAGGTAGGTGTTTGGGGTACAAGAACAGCTGCTTCGCCAAAAAACTTCTGTACAGAGTCTTCAGCTAATGCGGTTACCCGGTTGCCTAATAGGGCTATACGAGGGTCGGTTCCCCCTTCTCCAGCTCCGTGGAGCCAGATAATTAACGGGAGCTTCTTCTCGTCGGAATCAGGCACATAAGAGGCATAGGTAAGCGCAATGTTGCCATGTTTAGAGTCTTTATAATTGAATTTTCCTGTTGTATCAAATTTGTCGACAGTCTGTTCCAAGACCGTATGTGGAGTTTCCTTCGTCGTTGTCAAATCATTAATGGCGTTTCCGGCATTATCCTTGAGCACTTTCTGCTGAATGATTGTATATTGGAGATCCACATATTGATTCGTAAAGGTTTGCAGATCATAGTTAAACGTGCTTGCAGTTGCAAGATCAGGATGAACGCTCATCTCAATCGTAATGTATCGGCCGGTTTGCTGATCCAGCTTATTGCCTTCCTCGTCGGAAAGGTAGGTGTTAGTTATTTTTCTGCTGCCGCTATCGAAGCCGTCATAGGAGCTTTGGGTTTCGAAGTTGAACATGGGATAATTGCGCTCCACCAATACCTTGAAGCTGTCAGTAGCCAGCGAGTTTCCTTGAATCGTGCTTCCGGTGTTCAGGACGATTTTATGCACGCTTGGCCCCCAGTCAAAGCCCTTCACAATGAGCGAGTAGGAAGGCTGTACAGATTTGGAATCCGAATTGTTTGCGCTTACATTTGTGAACGCAAAGTTGGTTGAGGTAACCGCCAAAACAAGCAGGCTCGAAAATAATCCTTTGTTCATCTTCATGATCATGCTCCTCCATTTCAATTGGCTGCTTTAAGTAAGCGTATCACTTCAACCATAAAATGACAATAAAATTGAAGGACAAAGCGCCTCCCTCCATGTTCCAATTCAACAGGTATGAGAAGCTTCATAAATATTTCCGCAAAAATTCATATCCATTTAAGGTTGCTTGTCTATAATAGGTATTGTTCACATCAATATGGGACAGAAATGAGAGGCTACCATTATGAAAAAGACATTAGCAGCAAGTATGCTGATGATCAGTATTATGTTCAGCAGCACATTGGCGTCAGGCGCAGCAGCAGCGGACAACTTAAATCGACTACAAGGCAACCAAAGTTCAATCGAGAGCGCACAACCAGATGGAGCGGACCAGTCTGCTTCCAAATAGGCGAGTACACCTTAACGATTGCAAAATAGCCAAGCGTAAACGGCTTTCGCCGTCCTCCGGCGGCAAAGCTACCGTTTCGCGATGAAAGATAAGCTGTTTATAAGGGTGAAACTTATAAATGCTTATATTTGAAAAAAGACTGATGAGCCGTCATCAGTCTTTTTTGTACGCGTTTCTAGAGGTGCCGCACGCAGGAGCCGCTAGCCGCTAGCCCCCGCCTAATCCCCGCGAGACAGATGAACATAAAAGCTTGTTGACTCGCCAACTGTACTTTTCGCGTAAATTTTCCCCTTATGCTGATCGATGATAGATTTGGCAATCGCCAAACCAAGTCCGTATCCGCCTTGCTTGCGCGCCCTGGAGGAATCGGTTCGGTAAAAGCGGTCAAAAATGCGGGTCAAATGCTCAGCAGCAATTCCTTCACCGGTGTTGGTGACCGCCAGCACGACATCGTTTTGCTGCTTCTGGAGCGACATCGTAACCGTTCCCTTGGCGCTTGTGTATTTGACCGCATTGTCCAGCAAAATCATGACGACTTGCTTAATCTGCTCACTGCTGCCCAGCACCATCAAATCTGGCTCAATCTCATAATCCAGAGACACATTTTTTTCGAATATGACAGCTTCCATCGTTAAAATAATATTTTCAACCGCTTCACTCATATTGAACTTTCTATAGATCATGTTTGCTCGGGAATCATCCATTTCCGTTAAATACAACAGGTCATTGGTCAGCTTCGTCATTCTTTCTGTTTCTGATTTGATATAGTGCAGCCATTTCGCCTGATTGTAAATCGTATCCTCACTATTAGAGAGCAGCACATCCGTATTGGTGTTAATGATCGTAAGCGGTGTTTTCATTTCATGGGAAGCATCGGCGATAAATTGCTTCTGCTTATCGAAGGCTTCCTTCACGGGTCTGATCGATTGGTTAGCGAAGAAACGGCTGGTGAAAAACAAGATGATCAGCATCGCGAGTCCAACGAAAGAGAACGTATAAATTAAATTGGTCAAAATCTCTTGCTGGGCGGTGACGTCAAGGAAGACCAGGTTATATCCTTCATTGGTCTGCTGCTTGATAAAAGCCCAGTGGCTCCCATCCAAATTGAACTGTCCGGTATTTTTATTCACCGTAGAGGCCTCCTGCACCGCAGCGATGCAAAATGCATTGTCTACTGCAAATGGAGAGGTCGTGCTAGTAATATTCCAATCGGCATCCGTTTTCAGCATAAACGCAACCGAACGCTCCGGCCGTGAATCCCCATTGTCCATAGGTCCGCTATCCATGGGTCCACTATCTATAGCTCCGTTATTTATAGGTGCAGAAGGAGAATCGCCCTTGTGCCTGCCGGACGGGGAAGAATCAGAACCGCCAGAGGGCTTCTGATAAAAATCGGCTACCCGGTGAATCTCATCGTTGATATCAGCCTGTACATTCCGGTACGTAATAACGTATATAGAGGCGAAGGCGATCAGCATGACGACCGAAATGATGACCAAATTAACGATAAGAAACCGATTTCTGAGCTTCGTGAACATTAGGCAGTCACCTCTAATACATACCCTACGTTTCGAATCGTGTTAATGCGTACCGTCGAATGCAGGAACGTAAACTTTTTCCTCAAAAAAGAGATGTATACCTCCACATTGTTGTGCTCCGCCTCAGAGTCAAAGCCCCATAGCTTCTCAATGATCAGCTCCTTGGAGGTGATCGCCTGCTTCCTGACGATCAGCAGCTCGAGTAAAGCACTTTCCTTCAAATTGAGCTTTATTTCTTTATCTTTAACGGAAAGCTTCAAATTCGTCGTGTTTAATTCGATATCTCCGAACTTTAACGCATCCTCCGGCAGCACCTCGCCTTTGCGCCTTAGTGCAGCTCGTATTCGGGCAAGCAGCTCCTCCGATGAAAAAGGCTTGGCGATATAGTCATCCGCTCCATGGTCAAGCCCAGCCACCATATCGGTAATTTCCCCTTTTGCGGTCAGCAGAATGACCGGGGTAGATACGCCCTCTTTACGAAGCTGGGTAAGGACGCTGATTCCGTCCATTTCCGGCATCATAATATCAAGCAGCAGCAAATCATAGATGCCGCTTCGTGCATAGTCGAGCCCGGAAACGCCATCATGGACAGCGTCAACGGCGTAATTATGCTTCTTTAATATTTGGCTCAAAGCTTCAGCTAAATGAAGCTCATCTTCTACAATTAAAATTCTCATGGCCAGTCATCCTTTATATATAGGTTGTGTATCAAGGTGAAACGGCCGAAAGCCGTCCTTGGTGGCGCGGCGCGTTTCATTCCGAGAAATATAGAGAAAGGAGAACGAAATGATAGCCCTTCCTATATTTTTAATAAGGTCATTATATCAGGATTACCTTTAGTCAACCTTAATGTTTGCAGCGGATAGGCCTCGTTTGACAAGGTTTCTTAAAAGCATGGTGAAAAAGACGTAGCGGAATGAAAAGATTGTGCTGGAGAAGCGGTAGCGTTCGCTTAAAGCTTTCCGTAGGAAAGCAGCATCGTAAGCCGATCTTTTCATGGAGCGAAGTATTATCTTCACCCTTCTTTTAAAATATTGTAAATTCATTTAAGTTTCGTTAAAGGTTTGGGGACTAAGATACGAATATAGCAAGCGAGAACATAACGCAAACCACAAACGAGATCGCCAAGCAAATAACATGTGAGACCAAATAGAGAGGATTTGAACGATATGGCTATTGAGGTTTTTAACCGATATGAAAACAAATATTTGCTCAACGGTGCAGCCTACCGCAACTTCTACCTTCAACTGCTGGAATATATGGAATTGGACGATTACAACAAGCAGCATGAATTTTACTCCATCACCAACCTGTATTATGACACCGAGCATGATGCCTTGATTCGCAACAGCCTGTCCAAGCCGAAGTATAAGGAAAAGCTTCGCCTCCGAGCTTATGGCACTCCTAAGGAGGATGCCAAGGTTTATCTGGAAATTAAGAAAAAGGTGTTTGGTCTTGTTAACAAAAGAAGAACGGGACTGAAGCTGAACGAAGCCTATGAATTTGTCCGTACAGGACTTCAGCCGGAGCTGCAAGGGTACATGAACAAGCAGGTGCTGCAGGAAATCACCTATTTTCTTCACCAATATGAATTGCAGCCTAAAGTGTATCTGGGTTATGACCGTAAAGCGTTGTTCAGCAAAGAGAATCGCGACCTCCGCATTACCTTCGATACGAACATTAATTGTCGGCGGTATGATCTGAGGCTCGAGAGCGGCAATTATGGCGAACCGCTGCTGGAGCCTGGACAATGGCTCATGGAAGTGAAGGCAGAGAAGACGATCCCGATGTGGCTGTCGAGGATGCTGTCGGAGCATCAGATGTATCGCACAAGCTTTTCGAAATACGGCAATGAATATAAAAAAATGCTGAAAAACAGCAAGCTAGAAATGGAGAGTGTCCTTTATGCTTGATTCTCTTTTTTCCACAACGCTCACGACAACGGATTTGACCTTTAGCACAGCCGTTATCACGATTTTATTATCCCTTGTTCTTGGTGGAATGATCAGCTATACCTATATGAAAACGAACCCGAATGGCTATTCGCAAAGCTTTACACTGACGATGGTGCTGCTGCCCGTCATAGTGGCGATTATCATTTTGCTTATCGGCAGCAACATCGCTCGAGCGTTCAGCCTTGCAGGAGCCTTCTCCATAATCCGGTTTAGAAGCGCGCCAGGCGACCCTAAAGACATCACCTTTGTATTGTTCACTATGGCAGCGGGTCTAGCTTGCGGAGTCGGTTCATTCGGTTACGCGGTATTGTTCACGATTATCCTTTGTGTACTCATGGTGATTCTTAACCGCGTTAAATTTGGCGTAAGAAAGACGCTGCAAAAAGTGCTGAAAGTAACGATCCCGGAAAATCTCGGGTATGAAGAAGCATTTGCTGAAGTGTTTGCTGAGTTCAAGGTAGGATATGCGCTAAGCAAGATCCGCACGACTGAACTTGGCAGCTTATATGAGCTGGTTTACACCGTTACTATTGATGAGCAGACGAATCAAAAGGAATTTCTGGATGCGATTCGCTGCAGAAACGGAAATCTGGATATCTCATTAACAATGAGCCCAACTATGAATGACTATTAAGCGTAAACGGCTGTCGCCGTCTTCTGACGGCAAAGCTACTGTTTCGCGGTGAAATATAAGAGGATTATAAGGGTGAAACTTATGAATTCTTATATTTTAAACCAACCTAAACTGAGAGGATGATTCATATGAAAAAGAATAAATTTCGCGAGATGTTAGGTGTTTTGCTCATTTGCTCGGTCGTATTGTCGGCTTGCAGTACCTCATCGCAAGCATCAACAACAACGTCAGCGGTTACTACGTCAGCTACTACCGCAGCAGCAGCGAGTTCACAAAGCAGCGATACCACTGCTGCTGCATTGCCAGCCAGTGTTGCCGTATCGGATGTAGTGACGTTTGACGAGGCGGAAAAGGCTGTAGATTGGAGCGCAGAGACGTCCACGACGATCAAGCTGAATGGAACAAGCGCAGCCGTTACTGGCTCAGGAGCAAAAGCTTCGGGCGGCTCCGTAACGATTTCGGCAGCCGGCACCTACGTTCTCAGCGGAACGCTGAGCGACGGGCAAGTTGTAGTGGATGTACAGGATGATGGAGACGTTCATCTCGTGCTTAATGGAGCTGCCATTCATGATAACGACAGCGCTGGAATCTACATCAAGGAAGCGGGCAATGTAGTCCTTACGCTGCAGGAAGGTACGGAAAACACGATCTCCGATGGTGATACCTACGTATTCGCGGATGCTGCAACGGATGAGCCAAGCGCAGCTATTTTCAGCAAAGCGGATCTGGCGATTAATGGTACGGGCAAGCTGACGGTAGTCGCAAGCTACAATGATGGAATTACAAGCAAGGACGATTTGAAAATCGTATCTGGAACCATCGACATCACGGCTGCGGATGACGGCATTGTCGGTAAGGATATGGTTGCGATCGCGGATGGCACGGTAACGATTAAAGCTGAAGGAGACGGCATTAAATCGACGAATGCTACCGATGAGGGCCGTGGATTTATCGCGATTGCGGATGGTACATTTACGATTGAAGCCGATAATGACGGCATTCAAGCTGAAACAGCGCTGATTGTAGATGGCGGCTCCTTTAATCTCGTAACAGGTGGAGGCAGTGTGAACGGTGAAGTGAAGCAGGAAGAGGGCCCAGGTGGCATGCAAAGAGGCGGAATGAATGCCACTTCGGCAACAGGCACATCAACCGACGCAGCGGCAACAGCAACTACGGCAACCGAATCAACGAGTGCGAAGGGGCTTAAGGCAGGCGGCGATCTGACGGTTAACGGCGGCACCTTCGCCATTGATTCAGCAGATGATGCCCTGCACAGCAACAGCAATGTGACGGTAACAGGCGGAGAGCTAGAAATGGCATCAGGTGATGACGGCATTCATGCTGACGCACGGACGACAATTGCCGGAGGCAGCATTAACATCACGAAGAGTTACGAAGGCATTGAAGGAGCAAATATTACGATCTCCGGCGGCGAGACGCATGTCGTTGCTTCCGATGACGGCATCAATGTAGCCGGCGGCAGTGATGAAACGAGCGAGGCGGCAGGAGGCCGGGCAGATCAGTTCAGCGCAGCCTCCAGCAACCTGCTCACCATTAGCGGTGGATATGTGACCGTGGATGCAGCAGGCGATGGACTTGACTCGAACGGCTCGATTACGATGACAGGCGGCACGGTTATTGTGAATGGCCCAACGGGCAACGGCAATGGTTCATTGGACTATGATGGCAGCTTTGACATTAGCGGAGGAACGCTGGTGGCAGCAGGAAGCTCAGGCATGCTTCAGGCCACAGCTGACGATTCCAGTCAATCCACCATCGCGATGACGTTCTCCCAAGCTCAGCAGGCGGGTACGCTAGTCCATCTGCAGGATAGCGACGGCAACACGATTATGACCTTTGCGCCATCGAAAAACTATCAAGCTGTAGTGATTAGCTCACCGGAGCTTGCGCAAGGCGGTTCCTACACCCTCTACACAGGTGGAAGCTCAACCGGCAGCGATGCAGATGGCATGTATACGGATGGCACCTATACAGGCGGAACGAAAGTGACCGAATTCGAAATTTCAAGCAGCGTAACTTGGTTAAATGAATCCGGCGTAACGACTGCCAGCAGCGGAGGCGGCTTCGGCGGCGGCGGTGGAGGAGGAAGACCTCAAGGCGGAGGGCGATAACCACAAAAATATACTAAAAAATGCCCTTTCGGACATCCTATCCGAAGGGGCGTTTTTTGCCGTTATTCGCCTTTCCTCAAACGCTTTCATTTACGGAAAGCAACGATGAATGGAAGGGGGTCACAGCCTTTTTGGGAAGGAATTGCAATGAAACCCGAATGATTTAAGAGTGTCCATTATAAATGTTCGTTTTAAATCATTGACAAACAAGGAAGCAATTGATTAAAATGAGTTTCTAAAAATAATGCATCAGTGGGCAGTATAATTTGACTTTGGGAGGCTAGTGATTAGCGATGGAACGATTTTTTCGCTTGAAAGAGCATGGTACGAACATTCGTACGGAGATTATGGCAGGACTGACGACCTTCATGACCATGGCGTACATACTGGCTGTTAATCCGATTGTGCTCACACCAGCCGGATTTGACTGGGGAGCCGTATTTTTGGCTACGGCACTGTCAGCAGGCATTTTCACGATTGCCATGGGGCTGTTCGTGAATTTCCCCGTAGCTCTCGCGCCAGGAATGGGGCTCAATGCGTATTTCGCAGCTACGGTTATTTCTTCACAGGCGACTGGAAAGCCGATTTCCATCGCGATGGGACTTACAGCGGTATTTATTTCGGGTATTATCTTTATCATTTTGACCGTGACTCAAATTCGGCAAATGCTGATTACAGCCGTGCCGGACAGCCTTAAACATGCGATTACCGTCGGTATCGGCTTGTTTATCGCGATTATCGGCCTTAAGGGCAGCGGCATTATGACGATTGCCGTATCCAGCTTCACGGACATAAGCAAGGGCGCATATACCGACGTGTCGGGCTCGGAGACGGTCATTCACCTCGGCAGCCTGCACAATGGTACAGTAGCGCTTACGGTTATAGCACTGTTCATTATCGGAATTATGATGGTGCTTCGTATCCCTGGCGCAATTTTGTGGGGCATTTTGCTCACGACGGTCATTGCGATTGTTATCGGCCAGGTAAACGTCAGCGAGAAGCTGATCGGACAAACATGGGTGCCTGATTTTTCAAAAATGAATTTATTCCACTTTGATTTCCCTGGCGTGCTGGAAGTCGGTCTCGTGACCGTCATTCTGACGTTTACGTTCGTCGAGCTGTTCGATACATTCGGAACGCTTGTCGGCACGGCGAACCGCGCTGGCTATATGAAAGATCCGGTAGAAGGCAAGAAGCGCATCGGCAAAGCGATGTTCGTGGATGCCATCGGCGTTAGCGGCGGGGCTATGCTCGGTACGAGCACAGTGACAGCGTATGTGGAAAGCTCCTCAGGCATCGCACAGGGCGGACGTACGGGACTGACTTCGGTTACAACGGGTATTTGCTTCCTGCTCGCCGTATTCCTCGGACCGCTCGTTACACTTGTACCTCCAGCAGCTACGAATGCTGCTCTCATTATCGTCGGCGTGCTGATGATGCAGTCGATCAAGGAAATTGATTTTACAGATATGGTTTATGCGATTCCGTCGTTTTTGACGCTTGCCTTGATGCCATTTACGTACAATATCGCGAACGGCATTTCGTTCGGTATCGTGTCTTATGTTGTATTGGCCTCTGTTGCCAACCTGTCAGGCAAAGCCAAAGAAAAATACCAAATCCACTGGCTCATGTGGATACTTGCCGTGCTTGTCATTTGTCGCTACGTATTCATGGGCGGCGAATAAATAACGAAAAGCGTTCAACCCGCTCGTGCAGAAGGGTTGAACGCTTTTTTTGCGTTTATATCATGATAGAGAAATTCGTACAAGCCATTACTTGAAAAATAGGAAGCTCGTTGGCAGCTTGCGGAGCTGGCGATCAGAAGGACTATTAATGACGCTGCCGTTCCAGATCAGCGACGAGGAGCCGCCGCCATCGAGATTAAAGCCATTAACGGCGCCGTAGCGCTTAAGTAAAATTTGCAGCTCTTCCAGCGTCGCGCCGGAGCTGCCATTCTCGTTATAGCCATCGGCGACGAGAAGCAGCAGCTGATTGTCCTTGTAATTCGCGATGACCGTGCGCGGTGCGCGCTTCGGGCTATTTTTCCACTTGTCGGGAATCGGCATAGCGGCACCATTTTGCAGCAGGACAGGCACGAATGAAGCGCCAAATTTCATATGCTGGCTGTCGAGCTGCGCCTTGCTGGTGAATTTCCCGCCTACGAGCTCGTTATCCTCATTTAAGCCGACAAAAAATAAATCGGCAAACGATGGCTCAAACCCATTCACATATTCGCCGTCAATCATCGTCGTGCTTAGCGGGTAGCGAACGCCCTGAGCGTCTGCGAAGCCTCCGGCATTGATGCCGATATACGCGCCGAGACGCTTCACTGCTGCGAGCGTCGTCTCCGCGCCGCCATATTTGTCTCCGCCGAGCGCCATTTTCATCGCATCGTCTGATTTCAGCTCGATTTTCACCGCGTAGCTTTGAAAGTTTTGCGTCTTGATACGGAAGAGCTGGGCGCGAAGCTTGTCCGTATTAACGGTAGCCGACGGCGCTCCAAGCTTGCTCGTAATGAGCTGGTCATAAATATCAAGCGGTATGCGGGCTTGGGCAGCTGCGGTGCTGGCGATTTGCTTCATCTCCGCATTTGTCCGGTTATACAGCGTGATTTCCTTCTTTATCAAGTTTCCTGTCGCCTCGGCTGTTGTACGAGCCTGCTCCAGCCCCGCCGCTGTCTTCGAGGTGAAGGCTGCGGGCTCTTGCCGCTGCGCTTCAGCCTCGTGAACGGGAAAAGCTGCGGTAGACAGCTCAACGACCACCTCCGACAGCAGCAGCCAAAGCAGCATGCCAAGAAAAGGGGTACACGCGAGCAGCATGGTCCTATTCAGTGCTTTTACGGATACATTCATTTCAACACATCCAGATTTTTTTGCAGTTCGTTCAGCTTCTTCTTCACTTCATTAAGCTGGGTATACAGCTTGTTGCTGTTGTCGGTCTTGGAATCGGCATTGTCCTTCGTAAAGGTCAGCAGCTCATTCAAGGCATCCACCTTCGCATCGAGCTGGGCCAGCTCCTCCTTATAGGCAGCTTCCAGCTTGTCCATCCGCTGGGTGTAGTCCTGCTGCATCGCCGCGATTTGCGCGGACGTCTGGCGCTCCAGATCAGCGGCGACGTCATGCTGGATCTTGTCGCTATACCATTTGGCGCCCATGACGCCGCCGGAAATGAGAACGATCCAGATGATGACGAATACGAAAAAAGCGCGATTGCTCCGTTTGCGCCGCCGCAGCGGCTCATGGTGGCTGGAAAGCTCAGCTTCTTGCAAGTTGCTCATATTTTAACGTTCACCTCATTTTGAAAGTCTTATTGTGTGCTGCAACGAGGCTGAACGAACTGCAATCGTAACCTGACTTATACGGCTATAGTATTGGACGGGAAAAAAGCCATTTTGTTGCGCGTGTCACTACATTGTAACAAAGAATAGGGCGCAGGTCTTGTTGTCCTTTTGCGGAGGCTGGCAGTTGAGGTATAATAAGGGTCAGGCGATTGTATAGCAGCAGCGGCTGCAGCAAGCCTGTAAAGGAGGCTGTATAGACATGTCAGTTGAATTGAACGAAAACCAGAATGAGTCACCATCATATGAAAAGGCGATATTTGCCGGAGGCTGCTTCTGGTGCATGATTTCTCCATTCGAGGAGATGCCCGGCATTATTGAGGTAGTATCGGGCTATACAGGCGGCCATGTGCCGAATCCGACCTATGAACAGGTCTGCTCGGAGACGACAGGCCACACTGAAGCGGTGCAAATTACATTTGATCCGGCGATTTTTCCCTATGAGAAGCTGCTTGATGTTTTCTGGCAGCAGATCGACCCGACCGATCTGGCTGGCCAGTTCGCGGATCGCGGCAACTCGTACCGTCCCGGCATCTTTTATTATAGCGAGGAACAACGGGAGAAGGCGGAAGCCTCGAAGAAGGCGCTTGATGCAAGCGGCCGGTTCGATAAGCCTATTGTAACGCCGATTGAACCGGCGGAGCCTTTTTATTTGGCGGAGGATTACCACCAAGGCTTCTACCGTTCAAATCCGCAGCGCTACAAATCTTACCGCAAAGGCTCTGGACGCGAGGATTTTCTCGCAAACCATTGGCAATTTAAGAAAAGTCTAGGAGAGCTGAAAGATCGACTGACGCCGATTCAGTTCGAAGTGACGCAAAACAGCGGCACCGAGCGGGCATTCACCGGCGAATATTGGGATCATAAGGAAGAAGGCATCTATGTAGATATCGTATCGGGAGAGCCGCTCTTCAGCTCGCGCGACAAGTTTGATTCAAGCTGCGGCTGGCCTAGCTTTACGAAGCCGATTCAGGAATCGAAAGTAACGGAGCACCGCGATATTAGCCATTTTATGATCCGTACGGAAGTCCGCAGCAAGGCGGCTGATTCGCATCTGGGACATGTTTTTAATGATGGCCCGGGACCAAGCGGCTTGCGCTACTGCATTAATTCCGCAGCACTGCGTTTTATTCCAAAGGATCAACTTGAGGCAGAGGGCTACGGTGAGTACGCGGCCTGGTTGAAAGCTTAATTTGAGGATTGGGGGATTGGACATGCAAGTGGAAGAGGCTATACGGGGAAGACGTACAATCGGAAGGGTCAAGCAGGACCCGATTGATCGCCGCCTCATCGAAAAGCTGCTGGAGGCAGCCAGTTGGGCGCCTAGTCACCATAATACGCAGCCATGGAAGTTTATCGTCATGACAGGAGAGGGACGCGCCAAGCTGGGCGAAGGATATGCGCGTGTTGCGCTTGCTTCGCTTGAGACCGGCATCGGTACCGCTTTGGAGGACCGCTTGGCGAAGGAGCGCTCTAAAGCCTATCGTGCTCCTGTCGTTATTGGCGTCGTATGCTCGCCGGCAGAGGACCCGCGCGCTGTCTATGCGGAAGAGCTGGCGGCGGCGCAAGCCGCTGTGCAAAACCTGCTGCTCGCTGCCCATGCGAATGGGCTGGGCGCCATCTGGCGCTCAGGCGAGCCGATGTACCATCCGCTGATGAAGGATACATTTGGCCTTGATGCGGAGGAGCAGTTTGTTGCCCTCATTTATCTCGGATATCCAGATATGCAGCCGTTGGAAGCGAAGCGGACGTCCGTTTCTGACAAAACGGTATGGCTGGAAGGGTAATTATCCTTCAAACAAAAAATCGAACGAATTGAATGATAGATTCATACAGCCCAAGGCACAAGTCTTCCTGAACCGCATTAGCATGCGGGGAGGGGAGGCTTTTTGGCGTGGAATTGCGGCCTTTGTACCGTGCAGCAGATAAAAAAAGTCGTGAAAATGGCAGTGATAGGTCGTCCAAACGGCGGCATCGCGAGGGATGGCCAGACTACAATGAAGAAAAACAGATGAGCAGTCTGGTGAATAACCATGAGTTTGGTCACTGCCCTTCAAGAGGAGGAACTAAATATGCATTTTTCAAATCCTATATTAAGCGGTTTTTATCCTGATCCGAGTGTGTGCCGTGTGGGGGATGATTATTACTTGGTGACGAGCTCATTTGAATATTTTCCGGGCGTCCCGATTTTTCATAGTACGGATTTGGTCAATTGGCGGCAAATCGGGCACTGCCTGACGAGAGAAAGCCAAGTACCCTTGCATGGCAGCCCAAGCTCCAGAGGGATTTTTGCGCCGACACTACGATATAACCATGGGCGTTTCTATATGATCACGACTAATGTAACCGTATTCAAAAATTTCTATGTTTGGGCAGACCACCCGGAGGGGCCATGGTCAGAACCGGTATGGCTGGAGGAATGGCCGGGTATCGATCCATCGCTGCTCTTCGATACGGATGGGAAAGTCTATATTACCGGAACGAGCGTCATGTTTGGCGGTGAGCTTCCGGGCATTTATCAGGCAGAGCTGGACTTGCAGTCGGGCCGCCTGCTTAGCGAGCGAAAGCTGATATGGCAAGGAACAGGCGGTTCCTTTCCTGAAGGGCCGCATCTTTACCGAATTGGCGAGTGGTACTACCTCATCATTGCCGAAGGCGGCACCGAATACGGGCATATGGTGACTGCGGCAAGGAGCAAGGAGCCGTATGGCCCGTTTGAAGGCTGCCCGCATAATCCAATTTTGACGCAGCGCAGCACCGATAACCCGATACAGGCGACGGGACATGCCGAGCTTATCCAAATTTCTGAGCAGGAATGGTGGGCAGTGTTTCTAGGCATACGCCCGATCGGCTACCCAGCGGCGCATCATCTGGGCCGTGAAACGTTTGGCGCACCGGTGACATGGACGGCGGACGGCTGGCCAATTATTGGTGACAACGGCCGAGCGGCATTGGAGCTGGACGCGCCGAATTTGCCGCTCAGCGAGCAGGAGCCTTGGCAGGAGCTGGATGATTTCAATGAGCCGGAGCTGACGCTGCATTGGAATTTTCTGCGCAATCCGAGCGAGGCAAGCTGGTCGCTTTCGGAGCGTCCGGGCTGGCTGAAGCTGCAGGGCAGCGCCCACACGCTCGATGATACGGAGTCGCCTGCATTCGTTGGGCGGAGGCAGCAGCATTTTAAGGCGAAATGGTCGACGTTAATGGCCTTTCAGCCGCAGCACGATGGAGAGGAAGCGGGGATGACGGTGCTCATGAATGAGCGTTTCCATTATGAAATTGCGCTCGTAAGGCTGGAAGGGAAAAATCAGGTAATTTTGCGTCGCCGGATCGGAAGCCTGTGGAAGATCGAGCACTCGGCGGATTATAGCCATTCTATTATTAGACTTGGCATAGAAGCTAATGAAACGCATTATACGTTCAGCTACTCGCCACCAGATGGGCAGACGCATGTATTAGGAACGGGAGAATGTGCCATGTTATCCAAAGAGGTGGCTGGCGGCTTTACAGGTGTATATGCCGGACTTTATGCAACGGGAAATGGGAAAAATAATACAGCGCCAGCGTATTTCGACTGGTTCAAATATGAAATAGAGGCATAGCAGGAAGCGTATGGCAGCTGGGAGCGATTTTCGACAAGGATTTCGACAAATTTCCCGATAAAGATTGATCTTCCTTCCTAGAGCGTGCTAAGTTTCATGATAATGGCGTAGCAATTTGGCCCATTATCTAAGTAGTCGCGGAGAACGGGGGCTTTGTGGATGAACAGTCGATTGAAAATTTTATCGTGGAGCTCGATCCGAACGAGATTAATCACCAGCGTTTTGCTATTTACGCTGCCGCTCATTATATTGCTGCTGTATAACAGCTTTTATTCGATTGATGTGGTGCGCAATCAGGTGGCAAACTCGAACCGGAATATGATGACCTTGTATATGGATCAGATCGATCAGAGCCTTGAGGATGTAGATCAATATGTGAATAGCATCGCCGCTGTAGATCCGGATTTGCTGGTAATGGGCACGACAAGGCAGCCGGATGAATATTATATGGCGAAAATCAGCCTGTCCAACAAGCTGTCGCAGGCGCTGGCGATTTATAAAAGCATGGATGCTTTTTTCGTATACTCGGATCAGGAGAAGGAATTAATGCTTAGTCCGCAAGTGAGCAGGCCCTTCGGAGAACGGGAAAAAATGCGGTTTTTTTTGAACCAGCTGATGATGGACAAGGACAACAATGGGAGCCTGCTGCACACCGCCGATTGGAAAATTACGCAGTTGAATAATCAATATTATATTTATCATATCGTGGAATCGGGCGGCAGCTATATTGGTGCCTGGGTTAATGCCAATCGATTAATTGGCGGGCTGGGATTGATTGATCTGGGTGAAAAGGGGCAGTCGCTGTTGACGACGAGCGATGGAATCCCACTAACGTCCTCTACTCTGTTTCAGGATCATGGCATTGAGCTCAATCATAGCTTGGCTAATTATTATATGACCGGGGATCAAACCCGCTTTCTTGTCGTAGGCGCCCCTTCGCTTCGGGGGGATTTTAATCTAGTAGCCGTTATACCGGATGAAAAAATACTTGAAAATCTCCCTTATTTGCGAAGCCTGATTACCTTTGTCGCGCTAGGCTCGCTCATCATTTTACCGCTCGGACTGCTGATGCTGCGCCGGGAAATATTGCTCCCGTTGAACCGGATTTTGGCGGCGATGAAGCGGATACGTGAAGGTAATCTGGATGTCCGTATCAAGGCCGCTCCTAGCGCCGAGGAATTTCAGCTAGTTAACGAAACGTTCAATACGATGATGGCGGATATTCAGCAGCTGCGTATTGATGTATACGAGGAGCAGCTCAGCAAGCAAAAGGTGGAATTGCAGCATTTGCAGCTGCAAATCAATCCCCATTTTTTCATGAATTCCCTGAATATGATGTACAGCCTTGCCCAGGTGCGCAATTATGAGCTGATTCAAGAGCTGACGCTGTGCTTGGTGGGCTATTTCCGCTATATGTTCCGCAGCAACCTCAGCTTCGTTTCCTTGAAGCAGGAGCTGGATCATGTAAGCAACTATGTCCGCATTCAGGAGCTGCGTTATCCGGACAGCCTGACAAGCAGCATCGAGGCGCCCGACTATATGATGAACGCCAGTCTGCCGCCGCTCATTATTCAGTCCCTAGTTGAAAATGCTGTCAAATACGCCGTAACGCTGGATGAAGCGGTGCACATCCATATTCGTATTGAGCTTCTGGACACAACTGATGAACCGAAAATGCGGATTATCGTGCAGGACACTGGCAAAGGCTTTAATGAAGAGGTATTGAAGGAGCTTCAGGAGGGCCGGAAATTAATAAGGGAACAAGGCGGACAGGTTGGCATTTGGAACATTTGCGAGCGGCTGCGGCTGCTCTATGAAGGCCGGGCGCAAATATCATTCGCCAATGCGCACGGTGGAGGGGCGATTGTTGAAATCATCCTGCCGATGAATGCGGAAACGGAACATAGCTAGCGAAGGGGGAATTTACATGTATTCGGTACTCATTGTCGATGATGAAGTGCATGCGGTCAAGGCGATTGAATCGGCCATCGATTGGGACAAGCTTCAAGTGAGCGAAGTGTATACCGCCTATAATATCCGCCAAGCGAAGGAAATATTCGACCAGCAGTCCATCGATCTGATGCTGTGCGATATTGAAATGCCGCAGGGCAGCGGATTGGAGCTGCTGGAGTGGGTGCGTGACAAATATCCGAAGACAGAGTCGGTTTTTCTGACCTGCCACGCGGACTTTGAATTCGCGAAGCAGGCGATGAAGCTCGGCAGCCTCGATTATATTCTCAAGCCGATCCCCTATGCGGAGCTGGAGAAGGTTATTGTCAAAGCGACCGACAAAATCAATAAGGACAGCGAGCTCGCCCAGTTCAGCGAATACGGGCAATACTGGTTTAAGCAGCAGCCGATTATGACGGAGCGGTTTTGGCTGGACATTCTGAACCAGACGATACCAGCTTATGAAACCTCCATTAAAGAAGCGGCTACTGAGCGATATTTGCCCTATATGGAGCATTTGCGGCATTTGCCAATTCTGATCTCGGTTCAGCGCTGGCGCAAGAAGCTGTCGGTGCGCGATGAGAAAATTATGGAAATTGCCCTGCGCAATGCGGCAGAGGAGACGATTTTGAACCATGGCGCTAGCGGGCATTTGGTGCAATGGGAAAAAGACAAGCTCGTTGCGCTGCTGCCAATGGAGATCAATGACGAGCCGGAGCTTGCCGCTTTGCGAGATGCCTGCTCCTTGTTTATTTCGGCCTCCAATGCCTATTTCTATTGCGATCTTTCCTGTTACATTGGCGAGCCCGTGCCTAGCTACCAGCTGTCGGCGATGGCAAGGCGGCTAACCGGCCTCGATCAGAACAATGTAGCGCTTAGCAATATCGTCTTGCATACTAGCGGCAGGTCGAGCCTGACGCCAGAGATGAAGCTGCCCGATTTAAGCCTGTGGGCGGTGCTGCTGAAGGAAGGCTCCAAGGACAAGCTGCTCGCGGCAATAGACGCTCATCTTAAGGAATGCATTCGGCTCGGAACGCTTGATGCGAAGCGGCTGCATACATTCCACCAGGATTTTCTGCAAATGATGTATTATATGCTCCAGTTGAAGGGCATTCAGGCCCATCAATTGTTTGGCGATGACGAGTCGATTGAGCTGTCGGGCCGGGCGAGCCGTTCGGTGACGGATATGTATGGCTGGATCGATCATATTGTGACCAAAGCGGCGGATTATGCGAAGTCGGTTGAAGAGACGCAGACGGTAGTCGAGCGGGTCATTGCCTATATTAAGCTGAATCAGAACAAGGAAATTACGCGCGAGGAGCTGGCGAACCATGTGTTCCTGAACCCGGACTACTTAACGCGTATTTTTAAAAAGAAAACAGGCTTGTCCATTTCCGATTATTTGCTCAATGAACGTCTGCTTGTAGCGAAGGAGCTGCTGATGAAGACGGATATGCCGGTCAGCGCGATAGCGGTTCACGTAGGCTATGCGAACTTCTCGCATTTTTCAAGAATGTTTAAGAAGTACGCAGGCCTCAATCCGCTGGAATTCAGGCAAAATTATGAGCTCAAGAAGCAGGGCCACTGAAATGGTCGGAAAACGCTTACCAAAAAGTCGTTTGCGGGGCAGTAGCAGGGATGGGGATTCTCTACAATGAGTATAGATTCACTCGCTTCAGACGAGCTGGATCTCGATACTATAAAGCATCGGGGGAATTACGAATGAGAAGGATAACAACGATGATTAGCTTGGTCCTCATCCTTGGCTTGGTGCTGAGCGCATGTGGCGGCAGCAGCACGGGCAGCAACGGAGAAGCGGGTACAGGCACAGCAGGAGCTACAAACTCAGGCGGCAATACAGATGCAGCGGCAGAGCTTACTGTTGCGTACGTCACGTTTGGCAATACGCCTACTGACCTGCAAGCGGTACAGGACGAGCTGAACAAGCTGACTAAAGAGAAAATTAATGCAACTGTGAAGCTTCTCCCAATCGGAATTGGCGCATGGAATCAGCAAATGAACCTCATGCTTACGAGCAATGAGAAGCTGGATCTAATTGTAACGGGCAGCAGCGCAACGTTTGGTTATGCACCGCAAGTGGCGAAGGGGCAGCTGCTTCCGCTTGATGATCTGCTGGAGCAGCATGGACAAGGCATTAAATCGGCAGTTGGAGAAGATTTTATTAAAGCAAGCAGCATTGGCGGAAAAATATATGCCGTACCTTCGATTCGTGATTTGGCGGTCAATTATGGCGTGCTGATCCGTAAGGATCTGGCTGATAAATACGGCATCGACGCTGCCAAAGTCAACTCGATTGACGCTTTGGAAGGCATGATGAAAACACTGAAAGAGAACGAGCCGAACATGGCGGCTATCTCTCCAGGATCTGCTGGGCAATCGATTGCTGACTACCTGCTCAAGCTTGATAAATTAGGGGATGGCTATGGCGTTCTGATTAACAATGGGCAGGATGATTTAAAAGTAGTCAACTACTTTGAAACGCCTGAATATGCGGAGCTTCTTAAACGTATTCGGGGCTGGTATCAAGCGGGTTATATTTTGAAGGATGCAGCAACGAACAAAGAGGGCATCGCGGATTTGATTAAAGCAGGGCGCACAGCTGCTTATGTGGCGAACCTTAAGCCGGGCATCGAGATGCAGGAATCACGTATTGTAGGTACAACAATCGTAAAAGGTGAAATCACGGCTCCGGTTTCCAAAACAGAGACGGTAACTAACATTATGTGGGGCATTCCGCGCAACGCGACGAATCCTGAAGCATCCATGAAGTTCTTAAACCTGATGTACAGCGACAAAGATATCATTAACTTGATGGACTGGGGCATTGAAGGCAAGCATTATGTAAAAACCGATCAAGAAAACATCATTAAATATGCAGATGGCGTAGATGCCAACAATAGTGGCTACAACCCGAATACAGGCTGGTTGTTCGGTAACCAGTTTATGTCCTACTCCTTTGAAGGGGACAACCCGGATATTTGGAAAGAAACAGATGAATTTAATAAAAACGCAACGAAATCCAAAGCATTAGGCTTTACTTTCGATTCCGCATCCGTGAAAACCGAGTTTGCTTCGGTAACGAATGTTCTGAATCAATACAAGCTCGGTCTGGAAACAGGTACGCTTGATCCGGAGAAAACACTGCCAGACTTTATCTCCAAGCTGAAAGCAGCGGGCATCGACAAAATCGTTGCAGAAAAACAGAAGCAGCTTGATGCATGGGCGGCAGCGAAATAAAATAAATCGGCAATGTAATCTGACGCAAACACAGCAATCGCCAATCCTCCTCGTGAGGGTTGGCGGTTGTTTGTATTTTTATGATGGTGCATGAGTAACAGGCTGGCGGTACAAGGCTGGCGGTACATACCCTGCCTTAGCCGTCGATTTCCAGACCAATCCCGAGCTCCCGAGCTTTTTGCACCCAGTAGCTCGCTGTTGCAATATCAAAGACGGCCATTCCCATGGGGCAAAATAGAACAGGCTCAGCCGGATCGAAGCCGGCAAGCGCGCTGCGGCATACGACATCGGCAAGCGAGCGGGTACCCTCTTTTGCCAGCCCCCGCTCCTTATGCAGCAGCTCAATGTCGGTATTTTCTCGACATACCTCATCCCAGTCATCGACGATGATGGCGGTTACGCCGTTCAAGGCAGGGGAGGCATAGTCGCGCAGCGAAACGTCCAGCAGCAGGCTGCCTGGGAGTGGAGGCAGATTAATGTAGCGCTTGTCGCTTACCGTACAAGTAATAATGACGTTGCAGCGGCTGTATAGCTGCTCCCAACTATCCGCCACCTTCGTTCGTCCAAGTAGTCCAACTTTCTTACCAGCGCCGATAGCATCGGATGCAGCATCGGTTGCGGCAGCTGCGGAGAGGTCGTTAGCCTCCAGCTCGACACCGCGAATATCATAAACATAAGCTTCTTCGATTGTTTCTCCGAACAGCTGCGCACACATGTCGTAATGCAGTTGCCCAACTGGACCGAAGCCGATAATGCCCAGCCTTATGCGATGCGGGTTGCTTGGATGCTGCACGCTGCGCGCATGCAAATAATGGCGAAGCAGCACGGCGCTAACGGCAGCTGTCCGTGCCGCGCTTGGCAGTGATGCATGGACAATCGCATACGGCTTGCCTGTATCTGCATCATTCAATACCAGCAGGCTGTGTGCTCTGGGCAGTCCGATTTGGAGGTTGCCAGGAAAGCTGGCAATCCATTTGATGCCGGCTGTGTGCATGCTGCCGCCTACATAGGCGGGCATAGCAATGATTCGGTTTGCCGCCTTGCTGCCGTATCGCAAATAAGGCTTTACCGGCTGGGCATAATCTCCGCTATCCATCACATGCACCGCATCTTCAATGCGATCCGCCAGCTCCTGCCAATGGAGTCCAACGGCACGGATATGTTTTTCCCCAAGATAAATCATGCTCGTTCTCCTTCCCCACGGAGGAATTGCTGCTGAACCCAATCATCATTGTAGACGGTGTCCATGTAACGTTCGCCGCGGTCATGCAAAATAACGGCGCAAGCAGAACCATCTGGCAGCTCATGCATCATCGACTGAAGGGCAAAAATAACAGCGCCGGACGATGGCCCGGCCAAAATCGCCTCTTGCTTCACCAGCATTCGGCAGCCTGCAACCATATCGGCATCGTTAACCTTTATCGCATAATCCATAAAGCGGCTTTGCCCGAACGGAGGAACGATGCCGGCCCCAAGACCCGGAAACAGCCTGCTTCCGCTGATCCCGCCAAAAATAATGCTGCCCGCCGCGTCAACAGCTACGATTTTCGTATCCAGCTTATGGTCGCGGGCATACCGCGCACAGCCAAGCATCGTGCCGCAGGTGCTGACACCCCCAATGACATAATCCACACGGCCCAGTGAGGCCACAATTTCCTGCATGGTGCCTTCATAATGCGACAGGTAATTATGTTCATTGTTGTATTGATTCGGCCAGTAGCTGCCTGGAATCTCGGCAAGCAGCTGCTGAACGCGGTTCAGCCTGGCAGGCAGAAACTCGCCTGTATCCGGGTCTGGCTCCTCAACGAGCTCAATATCGGCGCCATAAGCGCGCATAATGCGGATGTTTTGCTGCGTCGTTCTAGGGTCTACGACGCTTATAAACCGCATGCCAAGATAGGAGCAGATCGCGGCGAGGCTGATGGCCATATTGCCCGAGCTGGATTCGATGATGACAGAGCCGGGCCTGATGCGTCCCTGCTCCAAGGCCGCAGCAATAATGCGGGCGGCGGAGCGGTCCTTCGCGCTGCCATTCGGGTTAAGCAGTTCCAGCTTGGCATGCACGGTAATGCCGCGATCATTCGCAAACAGCTTTGACAGCTGGACGAGCGGCGTCTGACCGATACAAGAAAGCCAATCTATTCCCATGGGCGATTAGCGCCTCCTAAAAATAAAGTTTTTTCGATTTGACCGCTCCTCGCTCAAGCGTCTCATCTTCCGCTGCGCGCGTCACCACGATGCCGGACAGCATGCGACCCCGAATCATTTGGCCAATCGCTTCAATTTTTTGCTCAATGGCTTGCTGAATAACGGTAAGCATGCCATCGTCCAATATTTTGCTGCGAATATGGATGGACAGTTTATTACCCTGCAGCCGGACGCGCAGCTCGGCGTCGCTTACGAATTGCTGGACGACGCTTTCGATGTCGTAGAGGCTTATTTTTTCCCCGTGCTTCAGGTCGGTTCCGATCCGTTTCGAGATACAGCTGAACGTTTGCCGTACCTGCCCATCAATGATGACAGTTCCGAAATCCCTAATCACATCGTAGGTGACATAACGAATGGCGGGAAACAGGGTACGCTTGAATGATGTAAGTACAAGCACCGTCTCATTATCCTCCAGCGCATCGAAGCGCGCATCTATTTCGTCAGCACGGAGCGCTTCGGCATGGATACCAGCATCTAGTACATAAACGCTATGCTCGTGAGAGTAGGAAGCAATAGCGCCGATCTCGATGGAGCCGTAGGTGTCGAGAATATCATGAACGCTGATGCCGAACCGCGCAGCCATATTGGCCTGCCAGGCTGGCGGCGCAATTTCGCCGACAATAATGATTTTCTGTATGCCGAAGGCCCCCGGATCTGGAGCAGCGGCAGCAATGGCGTCGAGAATGGAAGGCATCGTATACAGCAGCTGCGGGCGAAAAGTGGCCAATCGCTTGATATGCTCCTCTATTGGCAAGGCAAAGGAAAGCGAGTCTGCTTGAAAGCCAAGCTGCTGAAAAATCGTAATGGCGGTACTTGCCGCATGTCCCGTTCCCATATCGGCCAGCGCCCTTGTAACAAATGCTGGGCCTCTTGCCAGCCACTCTCGGAAGCAGTCCGCTTTGCTGGCGATGTATTGCTCATCATCCTCCGGAGAATAATAAATCGCTTTGCGTATGCCGGAGGACGTTCCCGACGTACGGTACACGGAGAGCCCGGCTTCTGTCCGCAGCTCCTGCGTGAAATAATGCGCCTCCAATCTGTCCGCCGTCATAAGCGGCAGTTCTGGTAGTGCAGCGGTGTTCGGATCAATGCCTCGCTCTGCAAGCAGCTCTCCATACCAAGGATGAAAATGGCAAATAAGCGCAAGCTGCTGCTGAAGCGTCTGTTTTAGCTTCATGTATGCCTCCTAACTAACGTACCGATGGCGGCCGCGTACTGGGAATCCAAGCAAAAACGAATTCGTCGTCCTTCTGGGACGAGCGAAGAGCTTTGCCCTAGAATCAACAAACATCCTGACAGGTTGCCTTAATTAAGCATATGAAGCTGCTGCATGATGGTTCGTTCTATGCCGACAGCGGCCTACAACCATTTTCAAAAAGGTTCGTATGCTAATAGGAGAATAGAATGGAGGGGTAAAGTGACGAGGAGCAGGAAGATATCGACGGGGTTGCGTGCGAGGAGCAGCGGCCGCAAAGGAAGCAAAAGTGTGAAGAGCAAAAGCCGGATGATTGGGGATAAGTGGAGCAAAACGATCGCGATGCGGAAGGATCTAACGCTGAAGAAGCACATCCCGCGGACGAAGCTGGCGACAAAGGACAGCCTGCGCAGCATGCTGACGCAATATAGAATGGTCTATGTGAAGCCTTCGCGGGGCTCGCAGGGGCGCGGGGTTATGAGGATGGAGAAGCTGGGGGCGAAGTATACGTATCAATTAGGATCGAAAAAATCGACCTTTACCACTTACGCAGCAGCTTATCGTTCGATTCATAAGGAAATGAAGGGGAAGCGGTATTTGGTGCAAAAGGGCATTCGCCTGCTGAAGCATAAAGGACGCCGCTTCGATATTCGGCTTATGGTGCAGCGCGCACCGCAGGGTGGCTGGGCAGCGACCGGGACGCTTGGCAGAGCGGCCCATCCGGGCAAAATTGTAACCAATGGCAGCCAAGGTGGATCGATTTATTCGACCGCTCAAGTGCTTAAGTCATATGCTGGGCCAGCTGGGCGCCGGAAATTGCTGAAAAGCATGGATCGGCTTGGCCTTCGCACAGCGCGGCTGCTGCGCGGCGTTTCTCCAGGCATCAAGGAACTGGGCCTCGACTTTGCAATTGACGCGAAGCTGAAGCCATGGATTCTTGAGGTCAATACCGTGCCGGCCGTTTGCCCATTCTCGCTGCTTGCCGATCAATCTATGCTGCGGCGTATCGTCCGGTATGGTAAAGCCTATGGAAAGACCTACCAGCTGAAATGCTCCAAGGCGAAGCGCGGAAAATAAACGGCAAGCGCTGCCTGTGCAGCGAAGCTAAGCTAAGGCCTTGTGCCAGATAAGAGAAGGCACAAGGCCAGCTTTTGGATGGTTCTTCAAATTTTTCGCATATATAAAAGCGGTCTACTTGAACGTATATTCATGCTCAAAACGGTTTATAAAATAATCCATTACCGGAGCATTCGGACGGTTTTTGGCCCGGACCCAGCCAAAGTGGACAGGCTGCTGAAAAAAATCTTCAATTTCAAGCATTGCAAATTGCCGGATCGTTTCGTTGGCATTTTGCCTAAAGGAATAGTCATGGCCGATTGATACAGCCAGCCCCTCCAGCAAAGCGCTTTGAATGGCGACATCGTAATCGGTTCGGAATAACACCTCCACGGGCCCGTGCTGCCTGGTGAAATCAAGGATAAACTGGTCGACATGATCATCCTTGTACAGGACGAAAGGGTATTGCCGCAATTCCTCCGGCGATATGGAAGCCCGTGAGGCAAGCGGAGATTGTGCGCCAACGAGCGCGACCATTTTTCCCTTGCACAGCGAATGAAACGAGAGACCCTCTATTGGCAGCTTGTCTTCCCGCATCGCAATCATGCCAAGATCAGCCAGCCCCTCCCGCACGCTGCCAAGCGTATTCAATGAGCCGTCCTCGGATACCTCGATGCGAAGAGCGGGATGCTCCTTTTTTAGCCAAGCGATCACTTTAACCATCGTCTTCATTTGGGCGGGCATCGTGGACAGGCGCAGCTCGCCGCTTAGGCTGCTCAGGCTGCTAGCTGCTTCCAGTCGAATTTCCTCGATTATTTTGGCAGCTTCATGCACTTTTTTTATAATGGCTGCACCCTCAGCGGTAGGCAAGGTGCCGGTTCGTGCACGTTTGAACAGCTTTAGCCCCAGCTCCTTCTCCAGACTAGTGATGGATTGGCTGAGCGCAGATTGGGAAATATGAAGATTCGCAGCTGCTTCAGACAATGATTTGGATTTGCTCAATTCGACGACATACATCAGCTGCTCAAGGTTCATAGGTTGCTTCCTTTACATAAGTATTACTTAATTAAATGTAAGTATAATTAAATATATTTAATTTAACAACAGGAGTACAATAACGGTAAGAAAATATAAGCGCTATCATTTTATTGCTAAAGGAGATGCTGTTTATGAAAGCTGCTGTTATTTATGGAGCTAAGGATGTCCGTATCGAAAATGTGAACGAGCCTGCAGCTAATGCAGGCCAAGTGAAAATAAAGGTGGAATGGGCCGGAATTTGCGGAAGCGACCTGCATGCCTACCATCATGGGTTTGGCGTATCGGCTGAGCCTCATCCCGTGACAGGACGCGGTCTTCCGCTTGTGCTGGGCCATGAATTTGCTGGTGTTGTAACCGAGCTTGGCGAAGGTGTAACGAATCTGGCTGTTGGAGATCGCGTAGCTGTAGAGCCGATCGTGTATGCCGAGGATGACTATTATGTACAGCGCGGCAAGTACAACCTGGCTAGTCCGTTTGCATTCCTTGGCTTGCAGGATGATGGCGGATTTGCTCAATATGCAATCGCAAATGCGAGCAAAGCTCATAAGCTTCCAAGCAATGTTTCACTTGAAGAAGGGGCATTGATGGAGCCGACCGCTGTAACGGTTCATGCAGTTAAGGAAAGCCAGTTGAAAATTGGAGACGCGGTCGTTGTTTATGGCGCAGGCCCAATTGGTCTTTTAACGATTATGGCGGCGAAGGCAGCTGGAGCCGCAAGCGTTATTGCCGTAGATATTTCCCCCGAACGTCTAAGCAAAGCGCTTGAGGTCGGAGCAAGCTCGGTTGTGAACAGCTTGGAAGCAGATGCAACAACAGAGATATTGGCCCAGCATGCAAACGGCGTCGATGTGGCCTTTGAAGCGGCAGGCGCTCAGGCGACATTCACAAGCGCGCTGGAAGTCATCAAAAAAGGCGGACAGCTGCTCATTATTGCCGGCTATGCCAGCCCCGTTACCTTGGATGTAAACAGCATTTTGGTGAAGGAGATATCCATTAAAACCTCACTGGCCTACCATCATATTTTCCCAGAGGTCATCGCCATGGTTTCCTCAGGACGCCTTGATATTAAGAAGGTCATCACGAAAAAAATCAAGCTGGACAACCTCGTTGAGGAAGGTCTGGAGCTGCTCATCAAAGACAAAGCGCAGGCGAAAATTTTAATTCATACGCAGTCATAGTTCTATTATTGAAAACAAATAGGCTGTTCCAAAGGTCATGCAAATGGACCTTGGAACAGCCTATTTGTTTTGGCTAGCATGAGGCTTTCAATGGTGGGGCAGGCAGCAGGAGCGTCGTAATAGTGCAAATGAGAAGTCGTCTGAGCGGTAGAGGGCGCACGGGCGCATGCACTATCATCAAAGTATAAGACAGCGACAAGCTCATGCTGAAGAAAGAAGGGGTTCACCTATGGAACAAACGACGGGAAATAAAGGGACAGTGGCAGCGGCAGCTCCCCAGCAGGCAAAGCAGGTTGCCAAATCAAATGTGAAAAAGAAACAGTTCAAGCGCTATTTGCCTTTGTTTTTAATGATGCTACCTGGGCTGGCGTATTTGATCATTAACAATTATGCACCGATGTTCGGTCTCATTATCGCCTTCAAAAACATCAATTTTGCACAGGGGATTTGGGGAAGTGATTGGATTGGGCTGCAAAACTTCGAATATTTGTTCAAAACGACAGATGCCTACATCATTACGCGAAATACGATTTTGTATAACGGCGGCTTTATTATATTGAATTTGGTCATTGCGGTAGGAATAGCGATTTTGCTCAATGAGATTCGCAGTAAAATTATGGCTCGCTTTTATCAAAGCGTCGTGCTGCTGCCTTTTCTCATATCGATGGTTATTGTCAGCTACTTGGTTTATGCGGTGCTTAGCATTGAAACAGGCTTTATGAACAAGACGGTGCTTCCGTTTCTGGGACTCGATGCGATTTCCTGGTACAGCGAGGCGCAATACTGGCCTTATATTTTGACAATCGTGCATATATGGAAAAGCGTTGGCTTCTACTGCGTCGTTTATTTGGCAGCCATTATCGGAATCGATCAGGAATATTATGAAGCGGCAACGCTCGATGGCGCATCCAAATGGCAGCAGATTAAATCCATTACGCTGCCGCTCATTTCGCCAGTTATTACGATGATGACGCTGCTTGCAATCGGCCGGATTTTTTACTCCGACTTCGGCTTGTTTTATCAGGTTCCGATGGATGCAGGTGCGCTCAGTGATACGACGAACGTTATTGACACTTACGTATATCGCGGCTTAATGCAGCTTGGTGATATCGGGATGTCCTCTGCAGCAGGCTTGTATCAATCCTTGGTCGGCTTCATTCTGGTTCTGCTCGCGAATTATATTGTACGCAAAATCAACAAAGACAACGCATTATTCTAAGGAGTGAATGACATGACGCATGAAAATAAAATATGGCAGTGGTCAGCCAACCTATTTATGATGGCCGTATCGATTGCTTGCCTGCTGCCCTTTGCCTTACTGGTTATATCTTCTTTCACCGATGAGCAGGCGATTATCAGCAATGGCTATTCCTTTTTCCCAGACCAGTTCAGCTTGACGGCTTACCGTTATTTGCTTGATCAATCGCAGGAGCTGCTGCGGGCTTATGGCATTACAATATTGGTTACCGTTCTGGGCACGTCGGTCAGCTTGGTGATTACGTCCATGCTTGCTTATCCGTTGTCGAGAAGAGATATTCCGCTGCGTAATCCACTAGCGTTTTTCGTCTTTTTCACGATGCTGTTTAACGGCGGCCTTGTGCCAACTTACCTCATTTACACGCAGTATCTCGATATTAAAAATACGATCTGGGCGCTTATTATTCCAGGCCTCCTAATGAATGGCTTTAACGTTATGCTCATGCGCACGTTTTTCATAACGTCCATTCCTGTCCCGATTTTGGAATCGGCTTACATTGACGGGGCTACTGAATTCAGAACCTTCCGCTCGATCGTGCTGCCGCTGTCGCTGCCGATTTTGGCCACGATTGGCTTGTTCCAGACGATTGGCTATTGGAATGACTGGTTTAACGGGCTCGTTTATTTAACAGATCCGAAGCTGTTCAGCATTCAGAACATTTTGAACCGAATATTGACGGATATACAATTTCTGTCGAACAGCGGCCTTGGCTCGAATGCGGGTCAAAGCATGGCGAAAATGCCAAGCGGCACCGTGCGGATGGCAATTGCCGTAGTTGGCGTCATTCCGATTCTTGTCGCTTATCCATTTTTCCAAAAATACTTTGTTAAAGGCATTACGATCGGTGCTGTAAAAGGGTAGGGGGACGACGATAATGGCTGAACGCTTACGTCATGTATTGGCAGGCGAAGAAGAAAACTATATTATGCCTCTTCTGTGGCAGCGCGGCGAAGAGGAAGGAGAGATCCGCGAGGAAATGGAGCGAATCTATGCTTCAGGGATCAAGGCGGTCATCGTGGAATCGCGACCCCATCCGGATATGCTTGGTCCCGGCTGGTGGCGAGATATTGATATCATTATGGACGAGGCGCGCAGCCGCGGCATGGAGGTGTGGTTTTTCGATGACGACCATTTTCCGACGGGACATGCAGCAGGCAAGCTGAAGGAAGCTCCGGCTGAGCTGCGCAGAACATATTTGGCGGAGCGGCATATTGATGCTGTCGGCCCGGCTCCACAAGCCTCCTTCCTGCTCCATACACTGCTCCAGCCGGGCGATAAGCTAGTTGCGGCTGTTGCGGTTAAGCGTGAAGGTAAGCCGAGTGTTGATGCGGCTGAACAGCTTAGTGGATTTATTGAGCTGACAGCCAGCGTGCAAAATAATGTGCTTTACTGGGATATTCCCGCAGGCTTTTGGCGCATTTTCGTTCTGATTGAGACAGCGGAAGGCGCGGAGGAAGCGAAACGGAACTATATTAATCCGATTGTGCCGGAGTCTACGCAAGTATTAATCGACGCGATTTATGAGGGTTATTACGAGCGGTATCGGGACGACTTTGGCAAAACGCTGGCCGGTTTTTTCTCCGATGAGCCAGGTTTCTACAACGATAAAACGACGTTTGACTTTAACTCCAGACTAGGGAAAAAGGGCATCGTTCTGCCGTGGCGCCACGATATGCTGGAGCTGCTGTCCGCCGAGTTCGGACAGCCTGTTGCGGCATTGCTGCCGCTGCTGTGGTACGAGGGCGGCGAGCAGACGGAAGCGCTGCGCTATACGTTTATGAATACGGTCAGCAAGCTGTATGCCGAGCATTTCAGCGGCAAGCTGGGCGATTGGTGCCGCGAGCGCGGCGTTGAGTATATCGGACATATCATTGAAGACAACAATGTGCATGCGCGGCTCGGCTGTGGGCCGGGACATTTCTTCCGTTCGATGTGGGGCCAGGATATGGCCGGCATTGACGTCGTGCTGCATCAAATTATGCCAGGCTTTGACGAAGTGCCGTTTACTTGGATTGCCGGAGAAACGGACAGCGAGTTTTTTCATTATGCCCTAGCGAAGCTTGGTTCATCTCTGGCGCATATCGATCCGAAGAAAAAGGGGCGGGCGATGTGCGAAGTATTCGGCGCCTATGGCTGGAGCGAAGGCCTCAAGCTGATGAAATGGCTGACCGACCATATGCTCGTTCGCGGCATTAACTATTTCGTGCCCCACGCCTTTTCGCAAAAAGAGTTCCCGGATGCCGACTGCCCGCCGCATCTGTATGCACGCGGCGAAAATCCGCAATACCGCTATTATCGCCAGCTCAATGATTATACGAACCGCATCAGCCATTTGCTGAACGGGGGGCGCCATTATGCGACGGCGGCAGTGCTTTACCATGCGGATGCGGAGTGGTCAGGCGCTGAGGCGATGCTGATTCAGAAGCCGATTAAGGCATTGATGCAGGCGCAAATCGATTGCGATGTTATTCCGTTTGATGTTCTGGCTTCTGGAGCGTACGCGGTGAAGGACGGCGAGCTGCTTGTGGCAAAGGAGGAATACCAGTGCCTCATCGTGCCTTATGCGGAAGCGCTGCCGGCAGTGCTCGTAGAGCAACTGGCAGAGCTTGCGGAAGCAGGGCTGAAGGTGCTGTTTGTAGATGGGCTGCCTGTCCGCACGATTGAGGGCGGCGGCGAAGCAGCGGAGCTTAAGCGCCTGAAAGCGCTGGAGCACGCAGCGATTGTTCCGCTTGCGGAGCTTGCGGCGACGCTTCGCCATGAAGGCATGTACGATATTGAGACGGCGGATACCGCGCCGTATTTGCGTTATTACCATTATGGGCATCCAGACAGCGATGTATATTTCTTTTTCAACGAGCATCCTTATGAGACGGTGGATACGGTTGTCAGCTTCCAGACCTCCGCTCGGATGATGATTTATAACGCATTTGACAATCAGCTGAGCGAGGCAAGCGTAGAGCAGGCTGATGGTGTGAACCGCTTGAGGGTAAGGCTAAGTGCCTACGAGACTTTGATCGTGCTGTCTGGCGAAGCGCTGCCGCAACTGGCGGTGCAGACGCTGCCCGATTATACAGCATGTGTGCCAATAGAGCTGTCGGGCGAATGGACGGTTGCAACCTCCGGTTCGCTGCAATATCCGGTATTTGAAAGCTACGGCAAGCTCAGCGAGCTGGAAAATATCAATTCCCCGCACCTGCTGCCGGATTTCACCGGAACGATTCGCTATGAGCTTTCCTTCGATTGGAATGGCGAGGGCGAGCCGTTGTACTTGGATTTGGGTGCCGCGTTTGAGACGGCGGAGGCATCGGTGAATGGCGTGAAGCTGGGTACGGCGATTGCTCCGCCTTATCGCTTTGCAGCTGGCGCGAATATTCAGCCGGGAACGAACCGGCTTGTCATTGAAGTGACCAATACGCTGGGCAAGCAGCAAAAGGATTTCTTTTCGCGTTTTATGCAGCAGGAGCCAGGCGGTTTAATTGGACCCGTACAGCTGCTTGTAAAGTCGAAGGCTTAAGGACTAATGACTAAGGACTAAGGAAGCAGCTGAGTTTATAAAGCTTTTAAATTGAAGCGTGGTGAAAACGTTGGAGTAAGGCTCCTTTTTCTCCGCGCTTCTATACGTAGACTGCTGAAATGGAAGGGGTTAGACACAATGAAGCAAATTCCTCATTTGGTGAGCGAGAATGGTACAGCCACCTTATACGTAAATGGTGAGCCATACCTTGCGCTTGGCGGGGAAATACACAATTCCAGCGCTTCAAATCTGGCATATATGCAGGAGAAGGTCTGGCCGGAAGTACGCAAGCTGAATTTAAATACAATTATTGCCCCTGTATATTGGGAATTAATCGAGTCAGAGCAGGGAGCGTTTGATTTTTCGCTCGTAGAAGGTTTAATTGAGCAGGCCCGTGCGGAAAATATTCGCTTAGTGCTGCTTTGGTTCGGCTTATGGAAAAACGGCAAGTCCAGCTACGTGCCGAGCTGGGTGAAGCGGGATTATGCGACGTATTTCCGTGCCTCCTATGCCGACGGCTCGCCAACGGACACCATTTCTCCGCTGTGTGAAGCGGCGGTAACGGCTGATGCGGCAGCCTTCCAGCGTTTAATGGTGTTTCTTAAAGCGTTTGATGAGGGAAAGCATACCGTTATTATGGTGCAGGTGGAAAACGAAATCGGTTTTCTAGGCAGTGATCGGGATTATTCAGCAGCGGCGAACGTTGTATTTGAAGCGTCTGTGCCTCAGCAGGTAGCTGACGCATATGGCGTACAGGGCAGCTGGGAGCAGGCCTTTGGAACGGATGCAGGCGAATGGTTCATGGCGTATCATTATGCGCTGGCAGTTGAACGTATTGCGAGCGCTGGCAGTGAGCCTTATCCGCTGCCGATGTTCGTCAATGCATGGCTGGAGCAATATCCATGGCGTGCGGGCACGTATCCGAGCGGCGGTCCAGTTGCCAAGGTGATGAAAATGTGGAAGCTTGCAGCACCGACCCTATGCCTGTACGCTCCAGATATTTATTTGTCCAGCTTTGCAGACGTTTGTAAGGAATACACGCAGGATGGCAACCCGCTGTTCATCCCTGAGGCGCGGCGAGACGTCTCGTCGGCGACCAATGTGTTTTACGCCATGGGCAAGCATAATGCATTAGGATTTGCGCCGTTCGGCATTGAGGGCTTTTTTCCTGAGGAAGCTGCAAGCGGCGGGCCTGATTTCAGTATTATGATGGCGTTGAATATTGATTTTTCCGGGTTTATCGTAAATGGAACAGGCCCGTACCTTGCGGCAAGCTATAAGCTGCTCGGCGGAATGCTGGGGCTGATTGGTCAAAATCGCGGCACGGGAAAAATGACCGGTTTTCTCCAGCAAAACGATGGCGGCTGTACACTCCCCTTCTCGCGCTACGATGTGAAGCTGTCCTACAAACGGGCAGCAGAAGGGACGCCTCCGGCAGGCGGGCTCGTCATTGAGCTGTCCGATGACCGGTTTATTTTCGCCGGGATCGGCTTTTCGGTGGAACTGCTGCCCAAACAGGGTGAACGCGCGAAGGTCGGCTTGATCCGAGTGGAGGAAGGAGCATTCGAGCAAAATGAGTGGGTGCGGGGCAGAGTGCTGAACGGCGATGAGTCTGCGTATCGCATTGCGGTGGGTGATTACGCCTCAGCTCTTTATATTGAGGCTTACAAATACAAGTAATAGGCGCGGCTGTGTTTATGAGTTGGGGCTTGCAGCTTGCACCTTACTCCTTGCACAAAGCTAGACTTGGTGGACACAGCAGCGGCTATTTCATCCAAATCACGAGTTGTGGCACCGGCTGCGGACTCAGAAGCCGCTAATGTGCTGGAAATAGCCATTTTGACAGGATAAAGACGGTCATAACGGATTTCCTGTCCGCGTGCGAGCTGAAAGCGGGTCAAAAGAAAGAATAGCGGAAACTCAGTCCTTCAAAAAAGAGGGGCGTCTCGAGCGCCCCGAACACCCAAGCACCCGAGCGCTCCGAACACCCGAGCGCTCCGAACACCCGAGCGCTCCGAACACCCAAGCACCCAAGCACCCAAGCACCCAAGCACCCTAGCGCTCCGAACATCCCGAACGCCCCGGGCTGCGTGGTCTCAGTAACATTTTCAAAAATAGCCCCTCCTGGCTCTCGCAATGCGCGGTCCTGGAAGGGCTATTCGTCATCGATTAGCTGGTGCGCTGGACGAGTGGCGGACGATAAACTGCGTGTCGACGGCAATTTTGGTTTTGACCTCATGGTCCTGTTCAATGGCTTCAATCGCCAAATCAACGGCTAGATGGGCCATGCGTTCTTTTTCAACATGAACGGTCGTGAGCTCCGGTGAAACAATACGCGCCTCCGAAATGTTGTCGAAGCCAACGACAGAGGTGTCCTCGGGAACACGGAACCCAAGGTCGGTCAGCGTCTTGATGGCGCTGATCGCGATATAGTCGCATTCGCAGAAGAAGGCGGTCGGCAGTTGGCGTCCCGCAGCTTGATAGGCGGCGAGCTGATTTTTCAGCTCCTCCTGGAATGAGGTTATCGTCGGGGCTACGGAGAAAATATCATTCTCGTCGATCGACAGTCCCCGCTCCTCTAAAGCGGACATAAACCCTTTGCGCCGATCATCAAAATTGCTGATCCGCACATTGGAGGACAAATAGCCGATATGCTCGTGGCCAAGCTGGCATAGATGCTCACCCGCCTGATAACCGCCCATCACATTGTTGATCGTAATGAAATGGACGGGAAGCGTCTCAAAGCAGGTATCAAGCACGACGAGCTGTGCCGGCAAGCTTTCAGCCAAGCTTGCAATTTGCCCCCTATCAAGGTTCGTGCCGAGCAAAATGACGCCATCACTGCGGATATCCTCCGCCAAGGCATGGCTGTCACTGGAAAAAGCGTTGACGTCAATCGACGTAAACAGCAGCGAATACCCCTTGGCGCGGCAGCGCATCTCTATATAATGAATGAGCTCGCGGAAAAAAGGCTGCTGATAATATTGTTCCAATACGATGCCAGAGTTGGCTAGAACGAGAAAGGTCAGTGATTTGCTGGCGGCTTCCGGCAGGGCGGCACGCGTTTTAGGCAGATAACCATTGTCCTTCGCAACCTGTAAAATACGCTCGCGGGTTTCTTGTCCAATGCCCGGCTTGCCGCTGAAGGCAAGCGAAACAGCTGATTTAGATACGCCAGCAAGGGCAGCGATGTCTTCCATTTTCACAATAAATGATTCTCCCTTCGAGCTTGTAGCCGATTGTTTAGTAAGTTTAGTGTATATCCAGCAGGCATTAAAAGCAATGGACAATGCTAGTTTAGCTAAAAAATTTAGTTAATATACTAAATTAAAGCGTTTTATTTATATAAACTTATTGACTTGATGCCGTTTTACTGCTAAATTAGGGGTATGAATGCAGGAATAGTCCATCAATAGTTTAGTGTTTAGTTTAGTTCGTTCGACTAAACTTATAATAGCCAAAAGCAGAAGCCAATAGGAGGATGCGAAGATGATTTTTAGCGAAGAAACGAAGATCGGATATATTTGGGCAAGCCCAGAGGGGCGGAAGGTTTTGCTGAAGCATGCTCCTGAGCTTGCGGATTCGCCTTATCTTTCTTTTATTAAAATGAATACGCTGCCACGCTTCGCAACCTCAAACCAAGCCTTAATGCGCTCGCCGGAATGGGTAGCAGAGGTGCTGGGCGAGCTCGCTGGCATTGAATATGTAATTGAAGATGAAACGGAGCAGAAGGCTGTTTCTGCTTTAGACAATGAGAGCAATGAAGCTTCAGCAGCACAGCTCTCAGCAGGAGTAACGTTAGAGGCACAGGCTGATGCTGAGGGATCAGCGAAGCTGCTTGCGCAGGGTGAAGTCGCGCGCTGGGACGTTTATGAGCTGGAGCTGCATGGCCCCGCTCATGGCAACCCTTTCACGGACGCGGCGATTAGCGCCGTGTTCAGCCAAGGAGAGCGAAGCCTCTCCGCCCAAGGCTTCTATGATGGCGACGGCATCTACCGCGTGCGCTTTATGCCCGATGCCGAAGGCGAGTGGCACTATCGCACGAGCAGCAGCGTCGGCGCCATGAACGGCATTACCGGCAGCTTTGCCTGCCGCAGCGCCGAAGCAGGAAACAACGGTCCGGTTCGGGTAGCGGACACGTTTCATTTTGCCTATGAGGATGGCAGCCGTTATTTGCCTGTAGGAACCACCTGCTATGCGTGGACGCATCAGGGGCAGGAACTGGAGGAGCAGACGCTCGCCACGCTCGCACAGACGCCTTTCAACAAGCTGCGGATGTGCGTATTCCCCAAGGCTTACCTTTTTAATGAAAATGAACCGCCGCTTTATCCGTTTGAGCGCTCGGCAGATGGACAATGGGATTTTACGCGCTTTAATCCCGCGTACTTCCGCCATTTGGAGCAGCGGATCGCCGAGTTAGGCAGGCTGGGCATTGAGGCGGACTTGATTTTATTCCATGCCTACGATCGTTGGGGCTTCTCGGAAATGCCGAAGTCGGCGGATGACCGCTACCTGCGCTACATTACAGCGCGTCTGGCCGCATACCGCAACGTCTGGTGGTCGCTTGCCAATGAATATGACCTGATGTGGGCGAAGGAGGAGTCGGATTGGGAGCGTTTTGCCCAAATCGTCACGGATAATGACCCTTACGGTCATCTCATCTCCATTCACAATTGCTTCGGCTTTTATGACTATACCCGCCCTTGGATCACCCATTGCAGCGTTCAGCGGGTGGATGTGTACCGGACAGCGGAGAACACCGACCAGTGGCGCAAGGACTGGAACAAGCCGGTCGTCATTGACGAATGTGCTTATGAAGGCGACATCGATATGGGCTGGGGCAATATTTCGGGCGAGGAAATGGTGCGCCGCTTCTGGGAAGGCGCGATTCGCGGCGGTTATGTCGGCCATGGGGAAACGTATTTGCACCCCGAGGATATTTTGTGGTGGTCGAAGGGCGGTAAGCTGCATGGCACAAGCTCAGAGCGCATTGCTTTTCTGAGAAAAGTGCTGGAGGAAGGGCCGGAGCAGGGCTTAAATCCATTGCGGTCTGAGTGGGACGCTCCATCGGCTGGCATTGCCGATACGTATTATTTGTTTTATTACGGCTTCAATCAGCCGCGCTATCGGAACTTTACGATGAAGCCGGGCATTGTGTATGAGGTGGAAGTACTGGATACGTGGAACATGACGGTGACCAAGCAGACTGGTACCTATGAAGGAACGTTCCGCATTGAGCTGCCGGGCAAGCCTTATATGGCGATTCAAATGCGGCGCGCTAATGCGTCTGCATAATAGCTTAACAGCTTGGCCTAATCGATCATTATGAGTCAACAAGGGGGAGTCAGCGGTGAAAAAGTTGAAGCTCGGCTACGCGCCGACAAGACGGTTTGTTTTTAGTGCAGAGGATGCGTTTCGGTATAAGGTGCTCATTAAGGAAAAAATCGAAAGCTTCGGCATGGATATAGACATTGTCGATCTAGAGGGTCTCAACAGCGAGGGGCTGCTCTATGATGATCATATTAATGCAGACGAGATTGCGGAGCATTTTAGGCGTGAAAATGTCGATGCGGTTTTCTTTCCGCATTGCAACTTCGGTACCGAAGACACCGTTGCCCGTGTAGGCAAGGCGCTCGGCAAGCCGGTGCTGCTGTGGGGCCCGCGCGATGAGTCGCCGCTCGAAGACGGCATGCGGCTGCGCGATACGCAGTGCGGATTATTCGCCTCCGGCAAGGTGCTGCGCCGCTTCAACGTTCCATTCACCTATGTCACGAACACAAGGGTCGATGATCCGGTATTCGAGCGCGGCTTCACGAATTTTATCGCCGCGGCGAATGTCGTTCGTAAATTCCGTTCTTTAAGAATTTTGCAAATCGGGCCGCGCCCGGCTTCCTTTTGGACGATGATGTGCAATGAAGGCGAGCTGCTTGAGCGGTTCGGCATTGAAATTCATCCGATTACGCTAGTCGATATTCAGCGCGCCTCGCAGCGCATTGAGAAAGGCAGCAGCTCGGAGCTGGCGCAAGCGATTGACTACATTAAAGCTAAGCTCGACTGGTCGGAAGTGACGGAAGCCGATGTGCGCCGCATTGCTGCGCTTAAGGTAGCGATGAAGCAATATGCCGTGCAGACAGGCAGCACAGCGATTGCGATCCAATGCTGGTCGTCGCTGCAGGATGCGATGGGCATTATGCCATGCCTCGCTAATGCGATCCTTACCGATGAGCAAATTCCAGTTACCTGTGAAACAGATATTCATGGTGCGATTACGTCAGTCATGGTGCAGGCGGCGACGATGAATCAGCATCCAACCTTCTTCGCGGATTTGACCGTACGCCATCCGGAAAACGCCAACGGCGAGCTGCTCTTCCATTGCGGCAACTTCCCGGTTTCCTTGTCTGTTGAGAACAAGCCGCGGCTGCGCAAGCATTTTCTGTTCGACGACCATGCACCGGGTACACATGAAGGTGAAATTAAAGGCGGAGGCATGACGCTGGCCCGCTTCGACGGCGACCACGGCGAATACCAGCTGTTTTTGGGCAAAGCCCGCGGCATTCAAGGACCGTATACACGCGGCTCGTATGTATGGGTTGAGGTCAATGATTGGCCGTTGTGGGAAGAAAAGCTGGTCAAAGGCCCTTATGTTCACCACTCCGTTGGCATTCACGCCAATGCGATTCCGGCGCTGTATGAAGCGTGTCAATATATTCCTGGCTTGAAGCCAGATGCAGTTGATCCGACAGAGCGGGAAATTCAGGCATGGCTGCGCGGCTCGGGCTTGTAATCGGAATAGAGGACAACGCTTAAGGAAAACAACGAGGAGGGCTAACGATGGGGAGCAATGCAAGCTTGAGCAGCACGGAGCTCAAAAGCAAGGCGGCACAAATACGGATGGATTTGCTGCGCATGATCCATGGCGCAAAAACAGGACATACGGGCGGCTCATTGAGCAATACGGATATTTTAACGACCTTATATTATAAAATTATGACGATTGATCCGGCTCGGCCAAAATGGCAGGAGCGCGACCGCTTTATTGCAAGCAAAGGTCATTCCGTTGAATCATTATGGTGCATTTTGGCTGATCGCGGCTTTTTTCCGAAGGAGGAGCTTGCGACGTTCAGTCAGTTTGGAACGAGGCTCATCGGCCATCCGAACAATAAAGTGCCAGGCATTGAGATGAATACGGGGGCGCTTGGGCACGGACTGGCGATATCGGTGGGCATGGCGCTTGCTGCGAAGAAGGATGCGAGGGCGAGCCGCGTATTTTGCTTGATGGGCGATGGCGAGCAAGCTGAGGGCTCCGTTTGGGAAGCGGCGATGGCTGGCGCTCATTACAAGCTCGACAATTTGGTCGGCATTATCGATCGCAACCGACTGCAAATTAGCGGCTCGACGGAAGAGGTCATGGGACTGGAGCCATTGGAGGAAAAATGGGCGGCCTTCGGCTGGCATGTCGTCTCCATTGATGGCAATGATATCGACGCGCTTGTAGAAGCTTTCGAAGCTGCCCCTGCTATAGCAGGCAAACCGACGCTCGTTATGGCGAATACGGTGAAGGGCAAGGGAGTGTCTTTTGCTGAAAATGTGCCGCATTGGCATCATCATGTGCCTAGTGACGAGGAGCTGGCGAAGGCGCTTGCCGAGCTTGAAGCCGTCATCGGCAGCTACACACAGGAAGGGCAGGTGCAATAAGCGATGGCGAATAAAATACCGAATCGGCAAGTCATTTGCGAGACGCTGGTAACGCTGGCGCAGGAGGATAAGGATATTATGGTGCTGGCGAGCGACTCGCGCGGCTCTGCAGCAATGGCGCCTTTCGCGAATGCTTATCCTGAGCAGTTTGTAGAGGTCGGCATCGCGGAGCAAAATATAGTCGGTATCTCGGCAGGCCTTGCCCATAGCGGCAAAAAGCCATTCGTAACGTCACCGGCCTGCTTCCTGAGCATGCGCAGCATTGAGCAAATTAAAGTCGATGTCGCTTATTCCGGCACGAATGTGAAGCTGGTTGGCATTAGCGGCGGCGTCAGCTACGGCGCACTCGGCATGTCGCACCATTCGGTGCAGGATATCGCCGTGGCGCGGGCGATTCCGGGGCTGGCGATTATTTTGCCGGCGGATCGCCATGAGACGAAGCGGATGACCGAAGCACTTGTTCAGCATGAGGGTGGCGTGTACGTCCGTATCGGCCGCAATCCGGTCGAAGACAGCTACGAGTCGGATGACTATGAATTTGTTATCGGCAAGGCCGTGACGATGCGCGAAGGCGTGGATATTACGATTATTGCGACGGGAGAAACGGTAAGAATCGCTTTGGATGCGCAGGCGGAGCTGGCGGAAGCGGGCGTGTCGGCACGCGTGCTGAACATGCATACGATTAAGCCGCTTGACGAGGAAGCCATTGTGCGTGCTGCACAGGAAACAGGCGGCATCATTACCGTTGAGGAGCACAGCATTCATGGCGGTCTTGGTGCAGCGGTTGCTGAGGTGGTTGTGCAGCAGCATCCGGTGCCGATGCGGATTTTGGGCATTCCCGATGAGCCGGCAATTGCAGGCAAAACATCAGAAGTGTTTGAGCATTATGGCATTAGCAGCAGCAATATAAAAGCGATTGCTTTAGGCATGCTGGGAAAGTAGAGGGCATCGGCGATGGACAAAAGCTATCTGCTGACGATTGACCAAAGCACCTCCGGCACGAAGGCGCTCATTATTAATCATGCGGGCGAGGTCGTGTCGCGCAGCTCTGCGGAGCATACGCAGTATTATCCGCAAGCAGGCTGGGTGGAGCATGATCCGCTGGAAATTTATGAGCAGGTGAAGCAGGCAGCGAAGGAAGCACTGCGAGCGGCAGGCATAGCGGCGAGCGAGCTTGCGGCACTTACCATTACGAATCAGCGAGAGACCGCTGTGATGTGGGATAAGGAGACGGGGCAGCCTGTTTATCGCGCCATCGTCTGGCAGTGCCAGCGAACCGCGGAACGCTGTGATGCGCTAAAGGCGGACGGTTTGGAGCCGTTGGTACAGGCGAAGACAGGCCTGCTGCTTGATCCTTATTTCTCAGCGGCAAAATGGGGCTGGCTGCTGGAGCATGCCGCTGGCGCCAAAGAGCTGCTCGCAGCAGGCAGGCTGCTCGTTGGTACGATCGACAGCTGGCTGCTGTGGAAGCTGACGGGCGGGGAAGTGCATGCGACCGACTATACGAATGCGAGTCGGACTTCATTGTTTAATATCCACACGCTCCAATGGGATGTGGAATTATGCGAGCTTTTTGGCATTCCGCCAGCTGTGCTGCCCGAGGTGAAATGCTCGGATGAGCGATTCGGTTATACGAACGACTCGGATTTATTCGCTGAGCGAGTCCCGATCACGGGCGTCGTAGGCGATTCACAGGCTGCGCTGTACGGGCAGCTGTGCCTGGAGCCGGGCATGGCGAAGGCTACCTATGGCACCGGAACATCGGTGCTGATGAATGTGGGCAGCAAGCCGGTCGCTTCCGGCAATGGGCTGGTGCTCGCCATTGCCTGGGGGCTTAGCGGCAAAATGACCTATGCGCTGGAAGCGGTTATTCGCACCTCCGGCGACAGCATGCGCTGGGTGCGGGATAATCTGGGGCTGTTCAGCTCGTTTAGCGAGCTTGCGCAGCTGCTTGAGGAGACGCCGGATAATGACGGCGTCTATCTTGTCCCAGCCTTCGTTGGGCTGGGAGCTCCCTATTGGAAGCCGCATGCCCGGGCGGCGATTACCGGCATGAGCCGGGGAACAGGCAAGGCGCATATTGTGCGCGCCGCCCTGGAAAGCATCGCGTATCAGGTGCGCGATGCGGCCGAGCTGATGCAGGCGGAGACCAGCATCGCCTTGAAGGGCTTGCGGGCCGATGGCGGAGCATCGGACAATGCCGTGCTCATGCAGTTTCAGGCGGATATGCTCGGGCAAGCTGTCTCGAAATCCGATGTAGCAGAGCTTTCCGCTATGGGCTCCGCCTATATGGGCGGCGTAGGTGCAGGCTTTTGGGAAAATGAGGTGCAATTGGTTCAGCTATTGGGCGCTAAGGCGAGCGCTTATCGCTCGTATTCGCCTGCAATGAAGCAGGAGGAGAGAGACCGCTTGTACAAAGGCTGGAAGCAAGCTGTTGCCTCTGTATTGTATGAAGGCTAGATATAAAGTCAACATATAGATGACTTTCACATGACTAGAAGCAATGATGCGTGTTATAATACGATTAGAAAATGCGTACAATGCAAAGAGAGCCGTGCTGGTAACACGACTCTCCGCGCAATAGCCGCTTTTAAGGGCGGTAGGCTTCTAATCGAGGTTTACGTCAAAATAGACCGTCTCCTTTGACCTAGGGCGGTCTATTTTCGTTTATGAGACAGTAGCATCACGATAAGCGTACCGAAGGTAAGCATTAGCATTATTGCTTCAAATACTGTCACAAGGCATCCCTCCCTTCTATCGAGAGGTAGCCGGCCGCCCTTGTAAGCCTTTTCTATTGCTTTGCGATTATACCATGGCAAAGGTTTGAATGGATAGATATGTATATTTAGAATAAGCTTCAGCTGCGCAAAATATCCAACATTGACGCTGGTACAAGCTATAAGGTATAAAAAGAATGTAAACGTTTTTATGCTCACATCGAGAGGGGAATTACTTTTATGACATTGGAAATTGGCTTGCAGTTGTTTTCTGCCAAAACCGAATTTGCACGTGATCGCGCTGGCACATTAAATAAAATTGCGGTAATTGGCTACCGAAACATCGAAATTCCACTCGATTTTACAGGTCAGGATTTGTTCAAGCTCGGCGATCTCAAGGCTGCTGATTTGAAGCAGCTTGTAGATCAAGCGGGCCTGAACGTTATTGCCACTCATATTTTCGTCTCGGACGATGCCCAAATCGCTGATGTCATTGCCTTCAATAAAGAGCTGGGCTGTACGAAAACGATTATTCCGATATCATTTTTCACCAATTACGAGGATGTCCTTGCATTCAGCGAGAAGCTGAACCGCTACGGCAGCCAAATGCGCGAACAGGGCATCAGCCTGCTTTATCATAATCATTTCCATGAGTTCCAGAAGTTCAATGGTAGCTATGCGCTCGATATTATTTTGGAGCATACCTCTCCTGAAAATGTTGGCTTTGAGCTTGATACCTATTGGGCGCTGCGTGGCGGCGTTGATGCTGTAAGCTATATCGAGAAGCTGGGCAACCGCTGCGAATTTATTCATCAGAAGGATTTGCCGGCGAGCGTTAATCCGGTTAACCTTTTTGAAACGCTTGATGAGAACGAGCCCGTTACGATGGGAACGTTTATGTCGATTGGAAGCCCGGATGCGTTCACTGAAATTGGAGAAGGCACGATTGATATTGCGGGCATTTTGCAGGCGACCCAGAAGCATACAAGCACTAAATACATTATTGTAGAGCAGGACGCAACAAATAAAGGCGAGCTGGAAAGCATTGAGATTAGCTATAAAGCTTTAACTAAGCTGTTGGCTGAGCTGTAGAACGCAGCTATCATTAACGGCATCTATTATAGTTAAAATAGGAAGAGCCGAGATCTGTTTTGCAGATTTCGGCTCTTTTTTAATTTTGCCCAAGTGAAGCGCCAGATGTCACAAAACCAAATAGGCTAAAGCATTGACTAATTTCGCGAAAAGATTTATAGTGATAAATAGTTTAGTGATGAAATATTTATTAATTGCGCTTTATGATAAAGCGCTGGAATGATTGGACGATGAACGCAAATAGGGAAGGGGTGAATACATGCCAAGCAAGGAAGACGTTGTCGAGCTCTCCACCATGTTCAAATTGATCATGAAAAATGCGAATTCAGAGTGGAACAAACGGATGCAAGGGAATATGTCATTGTCCCAGTTCAAGCTGCTTTATTGGCTCAAACAAGATGGACAGCAAAGAGTATCCGATCTGGCCGAGAAAATGTGCATTTCCGCTGCTGCCATAACGGGATTGGCTGATAAGCTATCTGCGGAAGGCAATATTGATCGGGTTAGGGATGAGGAAGATCGCCGCGTCGTATACATCGATATTACCGAGAAAGGGAAAGCTACTCTCGACCAAATATCGGATGATCAAAAAGAAACGCTCGGCATGATGTTAAACTGTCTGGCACCAGAGGACATCGCACATTTAAAACGAATTTTCAAAAAGCTAAACGATCATATGCATATTTAATTCATACCGAATGAAGGGAAGAGATTTAACCTATGGAACATTTATCACAAAAAAGAAAGCTGACCATTATGGTTGCGATTATGTTCGCCATGTTTTTTGCAGCGATCAACCAAACCATCGTCAGTACGGCGATGCCAAGAATTATTGCAGAGCTGCACGGAATGGAGCTGTACACATGGTCGATTTCGATCTATATGCTGACTTCAACCATCGCGACGGTACTTGTCGGCAAGCTATCGGATATTTACGGACGTAAGCCATTTATATTGGCCGGTATTTTATTTTTTATCATCGGCGCTTTTCTTGCAGGAACGTCGACTGACGTTTACCAAATGATTTTCTACCGTGCGATTCAAGGTGTGGGCGCAGGTATAATTATGGCAACGGCCTTTACCGCAGTAGGCGACTTATTCCCGCCACGGGAGCGCGGCAAATGGACCGGAATTATGACAGCCGTTTTTGGCTTTTCCAGCGTTATTGGCCCAACGTTTGGTGGTTATATTGTTGACCACATGGCATGGCACTGGGTATTCTGGATTTTCCTGCCGATCGGCATTATCGCCTTCATTATGATTTTGACGCTGTTTCCGAAGACGGAACGCAAGCAATCCGAGTCGATTGACTACTTGGGCTCGCTGTTTCTGACGACCACGCTTGTGCCATTGCTGCTTGCCTTTACATGGGCAGGTACGAAATATGCGTGGGGCTCTGCCCAAACGATTGGCCTATTCGCGGCAACGCTCGTATCGGCGCTGATTTTTGTATTCGTCGAATCCAAGGCGAAAAGCCCGGTGCTGCCGCTTCATTTTTTCAAAAATGGGATAGTAACGCTCTCTAATGTAATTGGCTTCCTGATGAACTTCGGGATGATGGGCGCTTTGATTTACCTCAGCTTCTTCGTGCAAGGCGTGCTGGCGATTTCGCCAACCTATGCTGGATATGTCACGATGCCAATGTCGATTGGTATGGTTATTACGAGCGCGATTGGCGGTCAATTGATCAGCAAATCGGGCAAATACAAAAAATTCGCCTTAATCGGCATGCCGCTTATGGTGGCGGGCATGGTGCTGATGGTGTTTATGAACAGCGTGTGGATGGCAGTTCTGGCGATGATCGTTTTCGGCCTAGGTCTCGGCCTTGGGATGCCAGTATTCTCGCTGGCCATTCAAAATGCCGTTCCCTTCAAGGAGCTTGGCGCCGTTACAGCGGCCATGCAGTTGTTCCGTAATATGGGCGGTACCATCGGTATTGCTGTAATGGGAACCGTGCTTTCAACCAGCTTGAAAAACAATCTGACCGAGCTTGCCCAGTCGGGAGATGCTGTTGACCTCAGCAAGCTTGATCCGAAAGTAGCCCAAGAGTTCGCCGTATTTGCTAATCCGCAAATGCTGACGAACCAGCCGGAGCTGGAAAAGCTGCACCAAAGCTTGCCGGCCGACCTACAACCGTTGTTTACAAAAATGGTGGAAATGCTTCGCGAGGCGCTGGCTTCGTCGCTTTCAACCGTGTTTCTTGCAGGTACGCTCATTTTGGTCGGTGCGGTCATTTTGACCTTCTTCTTGAAAGAAATTCCGCTCCGCACGTCGAATGCAGCACCGCAGCCAGCAAACGCGGATGCAGCAGCGGATACAGATACGGATGCAGGCAGCAAGCTGCGCGGCAAGCTTGTCAGTCAGCCGACGGAATAATCGGTTGTCGAATATCATTCATTAAGCGAAAGCCAGTGTGCTTCGCAGATTAAAAGCCATCCCCAAGTGCAGCATCGGAAGCAGTCTAACCGATGAGCGCGAGGGGATGGCTTTTTTATGATAAAATAGCTGTATTTCCTGCCTGTTTAGATAGGATTGAATGGAGGACAGCTCATGGAACAGAAACGAGAAGCAGAGGTCGTAGCACTGCCGCTTTTTCATGTCGTAGGCTTTAAAGTGGAAGCGAGCGTTCAAGAGTTTGAATCGGGACTTGGGAAGGGAACCTATCAAGCATTAATCGAGAGAAAAGCAGAAATTCAGCATAGGAAAAATGACCGTATTCTTTTAATTCAAATTTATCCGATGACTGCTGATTTTAATCCCCAGACAGATAGGTTCACAAATATCGTTTGCTGCGAAGTAAGCGAGCCCGGCGATGTGCCGCTGCATATGGTGAGTCATACGGTGGCTGAAAGCAAGTATGCGGCCTACACGCATATCGGGCCTGAATCGGAGCTTAGCCGCTCGTATAATTATCTTTATGGCGAGTGGATGGAAGAAACGGGACATGTGCCGCAGCATTATGATTTCGAAGTTTGGGATGAGCGATATGAACCCGAAAGCATGGAAAATGAGATTGATATATTTGTGGCGTTGAAGGAATAGCCGAGGTAAGACAATCGAATGTTTTAACGAACGATGGACATAACAAAAAGCGAAAGCCCTCCCGCAGCGGAGGGCTTTTTTGGCGAGGCAGCCGCAGTGCTGCTACACCAGCTTGCGGACGGTGAAATTTTGCTGCAGGACGTACCAATTTTGAGGAAAGGGTACGCCAAGCACCCAGTAGCTTACTCCTCTGAGCTTATAATCCTTCACAATATTGAATTTGGCTTGTACGCTGCGGGCGTCCTCATACCAGACCTCATGCTGTGCGCCTTGTTCATCATAATAAGTATAATGAGGCGATTCGGCTATCGGATCATATTGAATCGTTGCACCATATTTAGCGGCCCGAGCGACGGCTTGCGGCGGATTGACCGTCGGCGCCCATTTGCCGCCTTTTACGTACGGCTGCGTCCAGTCATAGCCATAGAGCGGCATGCCCATGACAATTTTGGAGGCGGGGATAACGGATAGCGCATAATTCAGCACCTTAACGACTTCGTTGAGTGGAGCGACAGCGAGCGGAGGTCCGCCAGACCAGCCCCATTCATACGTCATCAAAATAACAAAATCGACAATCCGTCCATGGGCGGCATAATCATGTCCCTCGTATAACGTGCCTTTCTGCTCCGCGCTTTGCTTCGGGGCAAGACAAGTAGATACGAGCAGATGATAGGGATGGAGCGTATCCACCAGCTTTTGCAAAAAAGCATTATACGCTTCACGATCTGCTGCCCGCACATATTCAAAATCCACATTCAGCGCCATGTAGCGCTTCTGCTGCATCACGGACAAGACGCTCGCAATGACCGCGCTTTGAATCGCGGCATCCGTCAGCACAGCATGGGCAATATCGCTGCTGAAGGTGCCGTTCTCGAAATTGGTCAGCACCATCATTGGTGCTGCTTTCTCTTGGAACGCCGCTTCAATTATAGCGCTGTCGTCAATTGGCACAAGCGTGCCGTCCAACTGGACACGATAGCTGAATGGGCTCAGATAAGTAAGGTTGGCGCCAATTTCATGGACGAGCGCTACGCCGTTGGCGCCGAATTTTTCCGTATAGCCGTTCACTTCTATGATAGGCTTCTCCGGCTGCGGTATGACGAGCACTTGGCCTGCCTTAATGAGGGCAGGGTTTTTGAGCTCGTTTGCGCGCATGAGTTGTTCGATTGTAACGCCGTATTTCAGGCCGATCGACCATAGGCTTTCTCCCGGAAGCACCTTATGATTGCCAGCCTCCGAAGGAATAATGATTGCCTGGCCAATGACGAGTGGAACATCAGCGGATATGCCATTAGCTGAAGTGATAGACTCTGTGCTGACGCCGAAGCGCTGTCCGAGCTGCCACAGCGTATCGCCTTTTTTAACCGTATGGATATGCATGTCGCGATAAAACCTCCCCCAAGCAAAAGTTCTTTATCTACTTATATTCGACCGTTCTATGAAAAAAGACTTCGGTTTCACTTTTCCTTCTTTTTGTCTGTGGGGTTGCTTCTGCTCTTCTGTTCTTCTGCTCTTCACCTGTTAAAAAAAGGCCCCCAAAATAAAAATGGGGGCCTAAAGCGGCATTGTAGCTTTTATAATTTGGTTTGTTTTAAAAGTGTGGTGAAGGAGGCGGAGTGGAATGAAAAGCTTGAACTGGAGAAGCGTTAGCGTTCGCTTTTACCCTTGAATTTCCCCATTTAATGGGATGGTTATAGAAATTCAAGGGTAATGGCGATCGGAAGTCAAGCTTTTCATGCAGCGCAGCCACCTTTCACCATGGCTTTTACTACGATAACCGAATCGAAAAGCGGTTATCGACTGGGGACAACAAATTAACGATCACGCTTTGACAGCCAGCGGGGTGGCTATCGTCGCGAACGGAAGGCATCCAATGCTCGAATGCGCCAGACGTCAGCTCAATTGCCGAGCCATCTGACATTTCATAGCGGCAGGAGCCCTGCTTCAAGAAATAGTTGCTGCTGCCGGCAATGGCTTCGAGACCTTCCCCGCTAAGCTTGCCATCCTTGGCAAAAACAAACGTCAGCTGCGTCATTACATCTTCTTGCAGCTTATCGGAATGCAGGCGAATGTCCCAGCCGTCTGCCGTTTGCGTAAGCTCCGATTCAATAAAATGCTCCTGCAAATGGGTTCTTTCCCGCTCTCCATGGGGAAGCAGGTACCAAGGGGCGTCCGCTGTTACGCCGTCCGCATCCAGCTTCGGAAGCAAATGGCTAGGAATGGGCCCATTATAGCCTTTATACATGCGTTTGCCGAGCTTATAATGACCATCTTCCGCTTGAAACTGGTCGAAGCTGACGACGCCCGGTGTAAAGGCAGTCGACACTTTAACCGCAAGCAGGCTCGCCGAGCCATGGCGGAGCGAGAAGAAGGATGGCGCACTCGTCATAACCGTCGCGCTTGTCTGTCCATCGCGGACACGAACGAGCGGCGCGCCGAAGGCGGTATGCGCAGAGCTGTGAGTAATATGAAGCTGATGCCCCTGCTTTTTCATCTCCTGCAAATCTTCATGAATCGGGTGCTGACCGTTGATGATTTTTACATATCGATCTGACAGCGCAGCCCGCTCTATATGGCTGATGTCCATTTGCTCCGGATAGAGCAGATAGCCAATGAGCGGATGGTCTGTCACCGAGAAGAACTGTTTAAAGAAAGGACCCGCATAATCGGACAAGGCGGCAAACAGCGGATCGCGGTCATACGATGCCATCAAGCGGTAGGGGAGAAAATAGCCGGACATATCCGAAGGCTGTCCATAATCCTGCCGGCCAGAATAGTCCGTTACAACCTCTCCGGAAGGATGGACCAAATATTGCATCATTCGCAAATTGCTGCGTACACTTTCCAGCAGCTCAGGGCGATCAAGCGACAGCGCTGTATGGTACAGGGCAATATCGCTGACAGCATTGTAGATGCCATTGCTGCGCTCGGTCCATTCGCCATCGGCAGTAATATCAATGCCTTCTGCAAGCCATGCATTCGCACGAGCCACAAGCGCCGGATCAGGGAACGACTTGTTCAACAGGCCGAGGGCTGCTGTTAGAATCCAGCGGTGATTTGGCGTATGGCAGCCGCCCTCAAGCATGGCTGGCGTTGCCCGCTTCAGAAACAGTGCAAGCAGGGAAATAGCTTTTTCAAAAGCGGGATATTCCACACTTTGCTGCACCAATAGCTCATAAAGCTGCGCAAAACCAATCACGACAAAGCCGGTATCTGGCGGCGAGTGATAGTTGGTTGAGCCAAGCGTAATCGTTCCGTCGCTATGCTGGCGGTTAAGCATATATTGCAGCGCAAGCTCAAGACTGGCAAGCAGCTGCTTGTCGCGATAAAACGCTGATTCCGGACTGCACAGGGCAGCAGTCCACTTTGCGATGACAGCGCCTGTTCCGACATGGCTCGGATGAGGCAGGCCTGTAAATGAGTCTATAATGCCTCCGACATTGCGGCTTTCGGAGTCTTTAATTTGAAGGCCCAGAGATGGGGTGACAAGCTGATCATTTAATTGAACCAAGCGCTGATAGATGGAGTCCATGTTGTTGCTCCTTTTTAGGTTTGTGGTTGTTTTGAATGAGGAAAGCCCTCGTCATCATTTGAAGTAAACCGCTTTACCTGGCGTGACGAATTCATAAATTGCCTCTCGTATGCCTGAAACGACAAAGGCCTGCTTTGGCGTAAAGATGGGCTCCGTATGGCCTTACATCGAATCTTTTTTTGCATGCCTAGAAATCGATGCTCTTCGGATTTGATTCTCGTACAGTTTACCATATTTCTCGCTATTTAGTCGTAGTCTCTCTGTCATATTTTCACTGGCTTATTTATATCCAGCTCATTAAGCATCTACGTGCCGCGAATACCAACCAATGGTCTACTATCCTATATTACAGATGGGAATGTAAAAGAGACGTGTTTACACCAAAGTTTTGGAATATGTGGCTCTTAACTGATACAGATAGCAGATTCCGTATCACATAAATGTCGAAATTGAGGGAGAATTATGAATAAAAACACCGATTTTATAAATAGGTTAATTTTCCTGTTTTTAATGATTGTTAGCAGTCATTTGAATCGGAAAGTCGTTAAAAAGAACTAATTCCGCCCTCCCTAAGTCTCCTTTTTATTATTCGTAAAAATAAATGTCGGTATAACGCCTTAATTAAAGTAATTTAAAGGTAATACAAATTTCGATTAATTTATATTTAAAATCGGGGAATTAGAAATTAATCTCATTAGTACAGGAAGTAATTTAATGTATTGAAATTTTCAAAGAATTGGGTGTATAATAAAAACAAAAATTATGTTGGAAATTATCGAAAAATGTAATGAACTAAAAGAGGATTTAATGAGAAAAAGTGTTTTTAATTGATCTCATAAAATTTAATGAATCAATAAAAATAATTATAATAATCTTATATTAACATTTAATATATGTGATTTTTATTTTATTCCTAATAAAAAAATCTGATAAATGGTGGTAAATAATATGGATATAAAAAATGATAATGACACGCAAATTCAAAGAACACCTAGAATTATGCCTTATTACCCAGAAGGTGAACTAGTTCTTCAGGATCCTGCAAAACCACTGGGCAAGCCAACATTTGCATGGCTTACGATTTTAGTTCCTCCGCTTGCGATGCTTGTTGTTGCTATATTTATGTCAACTCTTACTAAATCACATATTATGTTAATTTCTACAATTGGAATGACAACCGTGACGGTAGTTGTATCCATACTAAATTACAGATCAACAGTTAAGAAGCATGAAGAGCAAACGAAGAAGCAGGAGAAAAAGTACCTCGATTATCTATTTAATATCCGTTATGAATTGTTGGAAGCATCTAATCAGCAACGGGAAGCACTCCGCGTTATATCTCCCTCGATAGATGAATGTATCTCCATTGTTAGACAAAGACAGAAGCAATTGTGGGAACGAACGGCAATGGAGACGGACTTTTTAACGATAAGAATAGGGAATGGCATGCAGCCCTTAGCTCTTAATCCTACATACACGTCCAATACAAAAGCGGTAGATGAAGATAACCCATTAGAAAAAATAGCGAGTACCATTTGTGAAGAATTGGCCTTTGTTCAGGATGTGCCCGTACAAATTCCTTTACAATCGATTAGCACATTGGGGCTCTTCGGGAAAAGGGCAGAAGTTAGCGAGTTTTTGAATGCTATGCTTGTACACCTGACTACTCATCACGGTTTCGATGATGTGAAAATTGTAGGTCTGTTTGATCAGGCTGAGATGGAGATGTGGGGATGGACAAAGTGGCTGCCGCACACTTGGGATAAAGATCGTGAAATTCGTTTTTTAGCTAGCAATGAGTATGAAGCTTCTATCCTTGTAGACGTTCTATTACCCGAAATGAAGAGGCGGGAAGAGGACAAGCCCTCCTATGGAACAAAGACGATTAAGCTGCCACACTACGTTTTTCTCATGCTTGCTCCCGCATTGTGGGAAGATTCCGATCTAATGAAATATATCGTTTCAAACAATGATTCGTTGGGGATAACGAGCATCTTTATTTCGGAGAGAATTGATGTAGCGCTTCCTTTGAATTCCCAGGTCATTATTGAGGTGAAGAACGGCCAAGGCATGACTAGGAAAGATTTAAATCATTGTATGGGGCAAAGCACCTATCATTTTTTATCTGATAGCGTAAGCAGCAAAAATGCAGAAATTTTTGCGAGAATGCTGGCTCCTTTAACGATTAAAGAGACGAAAAATAATAGCTTTATTCCTCCAATGGTTACTTTTCTAGATAGCTTTAATGTCAAGCTTGTCGAGGAATTGAACATTACGAATCGTTGGGGCACAAATCAGGCTAATCGAACGCTCGCTGTACCACTTGGACAGGCTAGTGCAGGCAAAACCTTGCTATTTGATATGCATGAGAAGAATTATGGGCCCCATGGTCTAGTAGCGGGTACAACGGGTTCGGGGAAAAGTGAGCTTTTGCAATCCTTGTTGCTGGCTTTAGCTGTTAATTACCATCCGCATGAAATTGCTTTCGTTCTCATTGATTATAAGGGCGGCGGAATGGCAAATGCCTTTGCTGGTTTGCCTCATCTGGTCGGAACGATTACGAATTTAGGCGGCAACCAAATTAATAGAGCGCTGGCCTCGATCAAAAGTGAGCTTTTGCGTAGACAGCGTTTGTTTGGTGAAGCGGGAGTAACAAGCATTGACGATTACATTGTGTTGTATCGCGAGCAAAAGGTTCAATTGCCATTGCCTCATTTAATAATCGTTGTGGACGAGTTTGCTGAGCTTAAATCTGATCAGCCTGAGTTTATGAAGGAGCTTGTTAGTGCGGCTAGGGTTGGCCGAAGCTTAGGCATTCATCTTATTTTAGCGACTCAAAAGCCTTCAGGTGTTGTTGATGATCAAATATGGAGTAACTCCAGATTTAAATTATGCTTGAAGGTTCAAACGCCATCAGATAGCCAGGAAATGTTAAAGCGTCCTGATGCTGCTGAGATAAAGGAAAAAGGCAGAGGTTATTTGCAGGTAGGGAATAATGAAGTGTTCACCCTGTTCCAATCCTCGTGGAGTGGTGCTCCTTATAATAATACGGATAGTGAGCAAGAAATTGAAATTAAAGCCAATGCTCTTGGTTTCAATGGTGAGCGTAAGCGCCTTTTGCCAAAAATCAGTAATAATAATGAGTCTAAACGCTTAAATCAGCTGGAATCAGTAGTGAAATATATTAATCAGGTATCTGAGGAGAGGAATATTCGAGAAGCGTTCCAATTATGGCTGCCGCCACTGCCGGAATTATTGAGCCTACAGGAACTATTGGTCGATGAGGAAGGATGGGATGGGCAGCAATGGACGGAGCCGAGTGATTATCTAGTAGCTCCTGTTGGATTAATTGATAACCCTTCACAGCAAGCGCAATACCAGCTCAAAATTGATTTTGGAAGAGATGGACATCTGCTTATCTATGGTGCGCCTAGCAGTGGGAAAACAACAATGTTAAAAACCATTTTGATGTCGCTTGCGCTGAAATATAATCCAGACTATGTGCACTTTTATATTTTGGATTTTGGTACGAGAACGTTAGGTGTTTTTAATGATATTCCTCATCTGGGCGACGTTATTTATCCGGAAGATGAGCAGAAAGTAGATAAATTGCTTCAACTGCTATTAAACGAATTGGAAGATCGCAAGCGGAAGTTTTCTAAGCTGGGGATTAGCAATCTGGTAGCTTACCGTTCTTATACAAAAGAAGAGATTCCTTCTATCGTTGTTGCTCTAGATAACTATACGGGGTTCGCGGAAAGTTATGTGGAACAAGTGTTGGAATTAGGAAAGCTAGTAAGGGAAGGCGGAAATTATGGCATTTATTTTGTTTTTACAGGCAATGCCATAAATACTTTCCCTTACCGAATTGCCCAAAATATAAAACAATCCATTGTATTTCAGATGGTGGATTCCTCCGATTACTCAAGCATTGTTGGACGTACAGAGGGATTGGAGCCGGCTAAGGTTGTTGGACGGGGACTTGTGAAAGATCAAATACCTTTAGAATTCCAAGGAGCTACCCCTGTTGAAGGGGGAAGTGATGATCAAATTGCTGAAGGCATTCGTGTACTTTCTGGGCAAATGAAGGATAAGTGGAAAAAGAAACAGGTAAAAACAATTGCTATTATTCCGGATGAGCTTAGCGTTAAGGATTTTATTGCGAATGCAAAAATAAACGCCGGTGATCGGGAAGGGAAGAATTATGCATTTCCAATCGGGCTGGATTGGGACAATACTCTTCCGTTCGAGGTGGATGTAAGCAGCGCGAATAGTCTTTTCATTTCTTATGCTCCAACGGTAAATGCGGAACTGTTGTTTGCATCTTTGCTTCACTCCATGAGCGCTTTTCTGGATGCTGAACGGGTGAAAATCAATGTGTTTGATAGTTCGACCGTTCTTAAGTCAAGTGAAAATGTCCATATGGAAAATGTTCATTATATGCGAACGGAAAGCGAGTTTTCATTATTAACCCACTCTGTTATAGAACAATTGCAAATTCGTAAAAATGATTCCCGTGAATATGTTGCGAATATGGATGATCCTGATCAGTTTAACGAAAGCGATTATATCCTCAGTCGATATCCGCTGTTCATTATCTGCCTTCCAGATCTTAAGGCTTCGATTGAGCTGATGGATGGTGACTCACTGCAGCATATGGAGAGGATAGCTCGTTTTGGTGGGGGCTTGGGAGTCCACTTATTAATTGGCGGGCTTGCGGATGACATAGATCAATTGCAGTTGGTGACGTCATTGGTGCCTTTGCTGGCTGAAGGGAAGTCTAAGATGCTGGCTGGAGGTAAGCCGTTCGAGCATACAACGCTTATTGGAGACAGTTATAAAGGTGATTTCCAAGAATTGAATCGCAAGATGCAAGATGGCGAAGCAAGGTTCGTATTGGGAAATGAAATTAGAAGATTGAAAATGCCGACCGCATTGTAGAAGCAGGATTGCTGAGTGGGGCCAATCGATTTTATAGGTGGAGAATCATGGATATCATTAGAGAGACTTTTCAATTAAGTGAGTATGAACTTGTTTATCTAACCTCTTTAATCGGGGGAGCGGGTATTCCAGGGGTTAGCTTGAAGCTTGAATTTGAGTCAGATGGAGATATACGCAATGCGATGAACGCTCAACAGCGCTCCTTGGAAAATAAGCAGCTCATCGAAATTGATTTTGATGGCGTTGCTAAAGTTAATGCTACCTTGCATGAATTCATAGAGCTGGCGACCTCTTCAGTGAATTATTACAGCCAGTCTATTGAGCTTGGTAAGCGGACCGAGCGGGAAGTGTTTTATTTTGCAGCGGAGCCTTCTGTTTTCGGTATGCATTATGATGAGGAAAAACAATGTTATATCGTTAGAAAGTTTTATAGTTTGCAGGAGATACAAGTGGAAATAGCCGAGCGCTTCTCACTGGATGAGGAAGAAGTGCTCATGAACGAATCAAAGAGCTCTGAAGAAGTACAGGAGTGGCTTGTCGAGGCGATGGAAAAAGATGCGTTTTTAACAAAACTCTGCTTGTATGAGGTTTCAGGTGAAAACAGCGAGCTTGTCAGCTGGTTTGCTATTTTAAAAGAGGGAAAACAACTTTGGAGAATTGAGAAGGATGAGCATGAAAATTATGATCGTTCATTATTGAGCTTGCCAGCAGCCATTAACGAAATTTATTCATGGTTCTAACAGCTTAAAGTTGAAACCGTTAGGTGGTAAAACATATGCAAAGTGCAATCATCACTTTTATTATTAATTCGGGTCAAGCTGAAACCGTGCAAGACTTAGAAGTTTCGCTTGGCATAACACTAAAGCAATTGCTTGTCATTTTACAAACGGCTTATTTGTTGCCGGATCAGCATCAGTTTAAATGTGAATTTAGCTCTACGGGTGAAGAATGGAATAGCCTTGAAGAGGATGAACGACTGTCCAATGTTATTTTCGGAGATGGATCGCTTATCCGTATTATTTTAATTTAAATTTATTTTGTAGTGGAAGGAGGGTTTCTTATTAAAAAGATACATTTAGTCTGCGCTCCTGAGCTCACCATGCTGCTCTCGCGAACGCTAGAAAATGAAGGGTTCGTTATTTCAGGCAATCATGATAGCTTGAGTCAACTTATTCAGGGGTTGCGCTCGAAGGAAGTAGATTCATCAGCGACCATCATTATTCAGGGAGGAGCAGGGCTGAGAATTCCTGTTAACCCAGATGAGGTTGTAGCCTTAATGCAAGTTGTTCGAAAGCGGCTTAAATACACTAGACTTATTGTTCAATTGGATACTGCCTTGCAAAATGAGGTTGAATTTATAAGGGCCATGGTTAACATGGGCGTGCATGATCTTCAATTTACAATTGAATTTAAAAGCGATGATATTCTAAATTGGATCAAAGAGAAGAAAACAACCAGAGATTATTACAATATTTTAGGGAAAAAGAAATGGCGAATCCCCTTTATTCGTTCAGCTAGTCAAGATCAAGCTGGTCAAGGAGGGGGAGACAGTGCTAATCCGCCCCCGGATAACGCTACTTTGCAATCTTTAACAAGGCCTCAGCCTTCAAGTGCGCCGGGAGGAAGAGTGAATCCGTCTCCGACCCCATCTCCCTCTCACTCTCCGTCAGGCGGCATAAGAAATGAACAAAGCAGAATTAATTCAAATATAAGACCTAGAACAGAAAGCCCTTTGCCACAGCCAGAGGTGGAGCAAGATGAAGATATAGATGTTGCTCCTATATCCTCTGCAGAAAGAATTATGACAGGGAGTCACCTGCCTCTCATTATAGGGGTGTGTGGAGTTGGTGGTGAAGAGGATGTTGGTGCGGCGGCCTTTCTAATGGCATCAAGTTTGGCAAAGCTGGGTTGGAAGCCTTTAGTTTGTGGGGATGATCGACCTGAAATAAGCTCGCTAGAGGAAGTGGCTTTTGATGGTGAGAAGGAAGATTCCTCTTCAAATATGTTTGAGTATGAAGGAGTTACCTTCTACAGAAGAGGTTACATTTGGGATATATCGGAGCTAATGACTAGTGGCTTCACTCATATTATTTTGTGGGTGGATATTCATAAGGAACGTAGAGGCATAAGTGCCTTAGAGTTATGGTGGAATTCCCAAATCCCTATTATGGTGGGAAATGGGGCGATGTGGAAATATGAGCTTTTGAAGGAAAAGCTCAACACGCTGACGCCGCATGAACGCAAAAGATGCAGATTGCTTTTGGAAAAGGGACATCAGGATGTGCTGCGAAAGCTGAAGAAGGATTTTGCAGAAATTCAGGCGACGTTGCTTCCCGATCATGATGATCCGCTTTACCCAAGTGAAAAAGCAGTAGAATGGGCAAGTGGATTGCTAGGCAGTCAAAAGAAGCTATTCCGTAAGCCGGTTATTAATTGGATTATTATCGGATCCGTTATTTTTATTACCTTACTACTAGTGTTTATGGGAATAGCGATTGTTCCTGAAAGTCAGTAAAAGCTGCAATTACTCGATTCGTGTATTCATAAAATAAGGGGGAGGATGAACAATGGTTACTTCGATGCAGGTTAGTGGCTATAGTACCCAATGTACGGAGCTAATAAGAAGCGCTCAAGCATGCAGCAGTGAAATGAGCCAATCTATTAAAGGCATGACCTCCTACTGGAACGAAATGGGTCAAGCTCAATTCGCAGCAGAATGTCAAGGCTGGATTAAAGCTATGAATGAGGTTCAGCGGCAGCTTTCGCAAGTGCAGACAAGCCTTAATCAGTATTCTAGTCAATTGAAGCAAGAGGAGCTTGCTAAAGAACGTGAGGCAGCAAGGCAGCGTGAGCAAGAAGCTGCTGCAAAAAATGCTGCGAAAACAACAACTGTAAAGACTAAGTGATTCATCCTATACATAAATAGTTGTCAGACTATATAGATGGAGGTTGTAAATTGGCTGTACGTAGAAATAAGAAGATGATGAAAAATATCATCATTTCGGGAGGACTAGCTGCTCTATTAACATCCGGTGTGTGGTTTATGAGCTCTCGTTATTATAATGCCAAGCTAATCGATGAAAGATTCGCCTATGAACAACAGCTTGCTGAGCAGAATGAAGTTTTGGACAGGTATCGCGATCCCTCAAATAAGGCGTTTATTCTAGCTACTATGAAATATGCAGGCGAAGTCATTGAGGAAGATGATTTTATAGAAGATTTTCTTCCTGGGTTTGCTACACCGAGCAATTTAATTGTAAAGAAAGAGGATATTGTAGGTAAGCATTTGAAAATAGACGCGGAATATGGGACGGCTGTTACATTGGAAATGGTTAGGGATGCTGCGGAGCTTGACCCTTCAGAGCGCAAAGAGGAGAGCCAATATATTAAGCTTCCTCTAAAGGCGAAGAAACATGATGTTGTTGATATCCGAATTGTGTTTCCGAACGGTGAGGATTATATCATTGTAGCGAAAAAGAAATTGGAAGAAATTGATTTAAACAAGCAATATGCTTTCTTTAATGATACGGAAGAAGAAGCTGTAATGCTGCAAGCTGCACTAGTTGATGCTTATATTAATGATGCTGAATTATATATGAAGCAATATGTGGAGCCTGAGCTCCAACCGAAACCGATTGCTACTTATATTCCGAATATTGACGTTATTCAGTTAATTAGAACGAATCCAATGATAGTGGATCAAGCAAAATGGGATCTAACCGAAAGCATTCGACTGGATTTGGAGAAAAGACTGGCACTCATCAAGCCAGACGACCGATTTAGAATAGGGGCTAGCGCACCAATCGGAAGTGGTGTAACATCGCGAATTGTACAAGAAGGGGCCGTTGAAGTGCAAACGGATGATTCGCAATCCGTTAATGGCATTGTTGAACGAGTTGATACGGGCAATGGACAGGCAGAATCGTTTGAAAATGGCAATTCTATCGATCCAAATGTCGGGAAACCTACTCTAGATGATCAAACTTCTTCAGGGATAGACTCAGATGTATTAGGAGGACGATAAAAAGAATGAATGTTGTTGTGACTGGTGATTGTCTTAAGCATGACTTTATTCTAGCAGCAGCTGTGATGTTAAAGCTGCATACGGAGAAGCAAGTTGCAATTATTACGGATAACTCCAGAAACTATGATTATTTTGAAGGTGAAGTATCTGGAGTGATGATTGGAACGGTGGGGCAGCCGATACAGGCAGATATTATTTTATATGATTGGCATATGGATATCCCGGAAGAGGCTTCGGATGCAACGATTATCTTCGCCACTACTTACGAACGGAAGTCTATCGAGCATGTGGAGATGCTTTTAAGTAAGCAATTGATTCCGAGCGCCTTGCTCGTTATAGAAGAAGATAGCGTCTTGGATGTGAGATTTATTGAAAAGTCCTTTCCGATGATCATGTCCATTATTAGTTATATTGCAAGCTCCAAGCGAAAGATTGATTGGGTGCATGACGGACATATTACGATGAAGGTTGACTCGGATTTTGCGGATGCTATTAATGAGTTTTTAATTGAATTTTGTAACGTTCCAAAAGAAGACATGAAGAAGCTTTGGAAGTTTGCACGGAAATGGGGGAAATAAATGCTTGTAGCTTTCTGGGGACCTGTCCATGGACAGGTTCGAACGACCTCTAACATGATTGCTGCTGCTACCACGATAGCGCTTGATCATCATTTAAGAATTTTAATGACACATACCCACTTTGAGCGTTCAACCTTGGAGAAGGCGTATAGCAATTTGAGACAAACAAGCACCTCCTCCATATCCGCTGTTGGAATGGGGGCGATTGAGCGGCTCGTACAATGTGGGATGCTGACCGCTGAAGGAGTTAGGGACAATTCGGAGTCTATTTTGAAGGATAGGCTGGATTTAATAGCGGGTCCCTCTAATCAAGATGAGGATTCCTTGCGGCAGGTGCTTCCTCATATTTTTGAGACCTATAAACAGTTTTATGAATTGTTATTTATGGATGTTTCTTCGGGCACACGCAATGAAATGTCAACGTTAGTGATGCAGCATGCCGACCTAATTGTTATTAACTTGAGTCAAAATCGCTCAGTGCTTGATTCCTTTTTTGGAAAAGAAGATTGGCCCTCTGTGTTGAACGAAAAACCGGTCGTGTATTGTATTGGCTCCTACGAGCGAAACTCCAAAATGACAATAGAACGCATAGCAAGAGAGTATGGCATTAACAAGAAGCAGATCGGTTACGTGCCGCATAATGTGCGTTATATGGATGCGCAAAACGATCAAAATATTATTAATTATTTGTTGAAAGCAAGGATAGCCAAAAAAAGGTTTCTTGAGTTTAATGAGGATGCTTATTTCACCAGTTCTATACGTCATGTAGGGACGCAGATTCTTGGCGCTTTAAATATGTATACAACTGTGGAGGATGACGGCAATGATTAATTTTATTCTGATTGTCATTGTGATTATAGCTATTATCGGATTTATATATTTCTGGATGACGAAGCGGAACTCAAAGGAAGAGTCGGCTAACTATTTGAAATATGACATGAACGAAATTGTGGTGTTCATTAGGAAAGCTTTCGAAGAAATTATCGCTTCATCTTTATATGAAGGCAGTCCAGGAGTAGAAGAATACAACCGTAGGAAGGCGCGCAGGAGGGAACTGCAGAAGGCGCTGCGTTCCTGTATGCATGGTGACCTGTCAGCCAAGAAATTTGTAAAGCTTTATATGCGCGACCTGCTATTGAATACGTATGGTTTAAATGAGACTAATGTGAATACCGTCATTAGATTTGATTATATGGACAAGCTTAGCTCTCAGGATTGCTTTGAGATTTTATTGCATGTTTATCAAAAAGACCATCGCCAAGAGGCTTTTAATAAAATCATCGATAAATATAATCTAGACCAGCTCGTAAAGCTGGAAGATGGCTCTAAAGGTTATCGTATAACGGAGGAACAAATTCGCAGCATTTATCTGGCGGAAAAACCGAGGCTTACCTTTCAGGATAAAGTCGACATTATCGTACAAAGAGCCTATCAAATTTATAAAGGCTTGGGTGCTATTGATGAGCTCCGTGATCAGAATATAGACGGTATTAATGGCGGGACAAGCGGTATGCCTCCAGATGTCGTGCAAAATATTGATATTAATCATTATGTAAATCAGCAAAGATTTATTGCTCGATCTTATGATGCCATATGGATATTTTATCGGGGGAAATCCTTGCAGCTGGAGTTTCTGAGCTTTGGCTCCGAGCAAGAATTAAAGCGTGTTTGTCAAAATATTTATGGGTTTGGCAATCCGGGACAGCTCAATGAGGCTAGAGGCTACATTATTAACGATATGGCGGATGGCAGCCGGGTCGTTGTCGTCAGACCGAAAATGGCGGAAAGCTGGGCCTTTTTCGTTCGTAAATTCAATGATTCGCTTACTGATTTGGAAGAACAGATTAAGGATGAAGGATCTGAGCTCGTTATTAATATGCTCATTTATCTTATTTTGGGGCATCAGGTCACAGCTATAACCGGTCGGCAGGGTTCCGGTAAAACCACACTGCTTAAGGCTTTAATTAAATATATTTATGCTAAAAACATTCGGATTCAGGAGACATCGTTTGAAATTTGGGCGCGAAAAATGTATCCTCACAAAAATATTCTCTCCTTCAGAGAAACACCAACCGTTAGTGGGCAAGATGGGCTGGATGTTCAGAAAAAGACGGATGGTGCGGTTAACATTGTCGGTGAGGCGGCTACACATTCTGTCGTTAGTTATGTCATTCAGGCAGCACAGGTTGCTTCCGAATATACCTTATTCACGCATCATGGCAAAACATTAGCGAATTTGATTAATGCCCTTCGTAACAGCTTAATTGCTTCGGGCGCATTTTCCAATGAGAAAATAGCTGAAAGTCAGGTCGTTGAGGCATTGGGCTTTAATGTTCATTTGGTCCTTCGTTCGGGGAAACGGTTCGTTGAGCGTGTCACGGAAATCATTCCTGTCGATACCCAATATGAATATCCTAAAACGTATAAAGAGGCTGGAAATGTAACCGATAAGCTGGATGCTTTTATGGATACGATGACCGAATATTTTGGCCGCGTTACGGATCGACAATCCTATCAATATAGAGACGTGATTGTTTGGGAAAATGATAAATACGTGGTGAAGGACAGAATCACAGCGCGTAAAGCGGAAGAAATGCTCAAAAATATGGATCATGATGATGCCGAAAGCTTTAAAGCCTTTTTATTAGCCCATTGGGGGGAAGCGGCATGAGTTTGCAATCCATATTGCTGATCATCATTTTGATTTCAGTTGGTTTGCTTTTAGCCTTATTAGCTGTTTATGTATGGGTTCAAAACAAGCTGAAGGGCTCGCAGTATAAGGAACAGAGAAGATTAAAAGCATTGCTCCCTTCTAAGCCTAAAGAACGCAAATGGCTGGAGCTTGCGCTGGCTGCTTATCCTATATTGGACGAAATTCCTTTTGTGCGTAATGTGCTTCATCGCATGAGAGTGAGACTGACAGTTATTCATGCAGGCAATGACACGGTCATAAGAAGCCAAGCGGCTGCTCTGACTATAGGCATAATGGCTTGTGTGCTTTTGCTTAGTATTGTGTCTTTTTTATGGACCTCCTCTTGGTTCAGTCGAATGTCGATTGTGCTGGTATCCGTTTATTTAAGCGGTGTGCTGAGCGATATTTTTATTGGGCGCTTAAGCAAGCAAATTTTATATGATCAGTCTTCAATGATTTTGGATATTAGGCATCAGTACCATCAAACCCATATGGTATTGGTTAGTTTAGAGAATGCTGCAGAACGCTCAAAGCCGATCGTTGCAGAGCATGCGAGGCGAATCGCCAGCATATTAAGTGCTGTCGATCCCCAAGACGAGCTGCAGAAATATTATGATACGGCGCCAAATCGGTACATGAAGCAGCTGGCAGGTGTCAGCTACAAAATTGGCGAGTATGGCGATGTAGATATACACAAAGGCGAGAAATCCATCTATTTAGCGATGCTCGGAAATATTCGTGAGGAAATTCATCTGGATATTAATCGCAGAGAGCGAATTGACCGTTTATTGGCTGGTATTGTTTTTGTGGCCGTTTCGCCTATTTTTATGCTTGATCCAATCCGCAACTGGGCCGAAAGCATGTTTCCGATTGTATCAGATTATTATAATTCCGCTTGGGGCTTATATTCGCTAATCCTGCTCTACATCATTTTTGCAACCTCCTTTATTGCCTTGCGAATTTTAAAAGGGGTTGATGGAGATGCACAGGCGGTTAAAGACGAGGGAAAATGGCTAAATCGTTTGCTGAAGATTAAAGGAGTAAAGAAGTTGGTTGGACGGATTACGCCCGCCGAGCACGATTCTCTCCATTTAAAGGCGCTGAATAGACTGAAAGAAGCAAACTCATCGCTTACGATTCATGCCTATTATCTGCAAAAAATAATCGTTTCTGTAGTCGCCTTTTTGGTCATTATCGTATTCCAGGTTTCCATTCATCAGACGATCAAGCATAACGTGCTGGAGCCCAATATAGCCATTACTACAGGAGGAAATCAGCCTGAATCGCAAAGATTACTAAGCGAGGAACGTTACCGGTTTGAAAATTCACTTGTTGGCGAGCTGGTGGCTAAAGATGTTTCTCCGGATGAAGCATCAGCCTATATTTATAAAAATCTTCAAAATAAAAACTACTTGCCGGAGGGCTTGGATGAAGCAAAATACGCCGCTGGCCTTATGGAACGGGTAGAGGCATACAAGAGTGAATATTATAAATGGTATGAATTAATTATTGCCTTTTGCATAGCGCTGGCCTTTTTCTACGCTCCTGACGTCTACTTGGTTATTCGGAAGCAAATTAGGAAATGGGAAATGCAAAACGAGGTGGATGGATTTAATACACTGTCTATGATGCTATCCAATTTCCCGAATATTAGCGTGTATGAAATCATTGAGTGGCTTCATCGCTATAGTTATATTTTCGAAAGACAATTGCTGCGCTGCATGCTTGATTATGAGGCCGGAGCATGGGGAGCGATAGAGCAGTTGAAAGACGATGCGCGTTTTGTGCCATTGGAAAGGTTGGCAGATCGTTTGCAGGTTGCGGCAGATTTGATTCCTGTGAAAGAGGCCTTCGATGATATGGAAGCAGAAAGAGCCTTTGCTATGGATCAGCGCAAGGAACATTATGAGAAGACAATTAGTACGAAGAGCACACTGGGAAAAATGTTTGGCTTCCTGCCTATCCAGGCGACATTTGCTTTATATTTATTGCTTCCTTTTGCTTATATGGCGTTCCAACAGCTTAGTGATTTAACGATACTAACAAGCAAGATGTAGAGGAGGGAATTCGATGGAAAATATATCGGTATTCCTGAAAACAACGATATCCATACTTATTACGCTGGCGATTATTACATCCGGCATGTTTTTATGGAGTGCCTCGCAGCCGGTGCTGCAGCTTGCCAATGGACAGGCTGCTGCTCAGGCGAGAGAGTTAACAGAGCAGCAATACTCGGCGTACGACAATCAGCTCGTCAGCGGTTCGCAAATTGTAACCGCCTATCGACGATATGCAACGCATGAGGGGCTTGTCCTGTATGTTCAGTTTTATAAAAATGGGGCGTACACCAATTTCGGTATGAGGCCAGATGAAATATCGAGTGCCTGCAGAAATTTTAATTATTCGTCTGGGCAAGTTACGGAAGGTACCTCCTATAATTGTTATGCCGATGAGGATGATTTGACGAGCAGTTACAGCTCGTATTATATCTCTCCTCAGTCTCGGTTCCGGGCGACGCTGATTAAGGATGCGAACAACACGATTCAGGCTATTTATTTTCGATCGCAATAGTGCGAAATACCATTATATTTATAAAGGATGAGTGGAATGGAAAATATTTCAACAGGATTAAAGTGGGTTATTGGAGTTATCGTTACGATTCTCATTATAGCTGCGGCCGTCAGTATTTATCTTGTAATTAATGGATATTTTAACCGGGCGCAAGAGCAGACGCTCGCCCAGACGAAGCTGATTAATCAGGCAGAATTCAGCGGTTATGATAATAAAGACGTATCAGGACAGGATGTTATTAATGCTTCTACTCGCTACAGTGGCCGTCCTCAATTTTCTGTTTACATTGATACGGGTGAAAATAGAACGGGGTTTTATGCCAAAAATAATTACACAATTTGTTACTCAATTCCAACAGGATCAGATCTGTTAGTGGACTTATCTACAAAGGCATGTTCTTACGATACGAAAAGACAAGTGGATGTTTCAACTATGCAGGATCAAACGAATAGCGTTTATTATATCAACACCACAGCAGTATTTGTTTCAAAAACCTATAAAGATAAGAATGGAGAAGTCCGTTTAATAGAATTTTCTCAAAAGTAGGTTGATCCATGAACACAACACGTCAATTTTTATTCACCTTGTTTGCTTGGTTTCTCTTTATGATTGGCGGTTTTATCTTTTTGAAAAATGAGAGCAACCAGTTGGAGCAGCTGCCAATTCTTGACTCCACAACACCTTATGTATCTTCAGCTTTATATAAAGGTACAGGAAACCTGAATCAAATTAGCGGAGATCAGGTGATTGGCATGGTGCCTTTTGCTCTGAATGGCGAGTACACTTTATCGATTGATGGCATTAGGGTGGATGCTGACACGGATATTGAGGAAATCGATCTTCGAGGGGTGTCAGGATTAAGCTATACCTTATCAGTAACGAGAACGAATGGCCAAATTACAGCAGTTCGCGCCAGTCACTGATGGAAAGGAGGGACAAGTGTGGCTGACGCATTAAAGGGAATCGTGGTCGTCATTTTACTTGTATTTGCTTTCATTATATATCCTGCCTATCGCCAGTCGGAAAACGTTGAAGAGGAAATTAAGCAGCGTGCGAATGCGGCGGCCATTGAATTTGTGGACACGGTACGCTCGAAGGGCTATGTGGACTTGTATGATTATAAAATATTCCTCTCTTCACTGGACGCATCCTATGGCGTATTTGAGGTTCAGCTTGAATATTACAAAAAAAATCTGCAGCCAAACTATACAGACCCGAATGACTTTTCAACGTTTCAGAACAGCTTTAACGTTCGGTATGACGGATATTATACAAAAGAAATATTAAATCAGTTATACGGCAACGCCGCTTTGGCCGAGGACGATCCGAATCGCCGCTTTAATATGTTCGTCGGAGATTTGTTTAATGTGCGTCTTTCCCTTAAAGGGACGACGCTAGCATCTAATTTTCGAACCTTCTTATTTAAGAGTCAAAATGTACCCATCAACATCAAGTACGGGGGGATGGTAAGAAATGAGGCCCCTTAGCGTGCTGCTTCTATTTCTTGTGCTTGCTATTCCTCTAGTTGTTTTAAATGATGCCAAGCAAGATTTAGAGAGCTTTAACAAGGAAATGCATAGGCGATATACGAACGATTTTCAAGCTGCGGTTGATGATACGGGTGCGTATTTATCCCGTCTGGAATCACAGCAAACGACGGTATCAGTCAGATATCAGCAGGAAAAGCAATTAGATCTGGATCAAGAGATGATCAATGTTTTTTATGAAAATTTGGCATTAAAGTTTGGCATTGAAAATAATGCCGTAGCTATTCAAAACCTAAAGCTGCATATTCCTGCTCTAGTCATGATTCGTTATAACGGTTATGTCATAGTGACGCTGGATGACACGGCTAGCTATGAAGGGGGGCAGGAGTTGACTTCGGTTTTCTGGCCTGCACGCTCCTTTCTGTATCAGCTGCGAAATGGCAATACCATTTATTTCACTATGGATAACAACGCGCTTGTCTACGACAAGGGCCAAAATCGTTTTTATCAGGGTGACTATGAGTCTCTTAGTGCGCAGACGAATCTGGCCCCGCTTCTTACCATCGAGCAGTTTAAAGAGATCAGGCAAAGCACGATTACATCCTTGATTGAACAAGATATGGCGACGGCGATTAACAGGCATATGGAGATTGCTAAGCGGCTGGGGCTTTCTGTGCAGTTTACTTTGCCTAAAGGCATTGATCAGCAGTCAATCAAAGATATGGGATTTATGGCATTTATTCAAGGGTATCCTCTGCCTGGTGGGGAGCGCTTGGATGCTTATTCCTTCGCAGGCAGTGCGGTCGTTCAACGTAAGGCATGGGTGGGTACAATTGCTTCAAGTGGCAGACATAATGCTTATCCTGAGCAATGCGTGCCGTCAACTGGAATAACGGTAATTGAAACGATATACGATGCGGAAGAAGCAGTTAGAAAGGGTTATTTTTTAAATGAATGCTAAAACATAAAGAAAATATTTCAATTAAATAAAATAAAAGTGTAGATAAAAATGTGTTTATGTATTATAATACAAAAGAAGTAAAATAAGTAATTATATGAGAAGGAAGTGTTCATAATGGCAGAGGTTAGATTGAGTTATGACGGTTTGAAAGGTCAAGGCCAAAAGGTACATGGTCAAAAAGAGCAATTCGATGCTCTTCTGGCAAGTGTTATGGGCACGATCAATCAATTGGAATCCGTATGGAGCGATAAAGCGGCTAAAGATTTTATGGATCAGGTTCGCGGCATGGAGCCAACGTTTAAAAAGTTTGGTGAAGCTCTTGAAGGACTGTCCAAGCATATGATTAACGTTTCGAATAAATACGAAGAGCTTTCCAATAACGTCATCAGCTCTCAAAAATTCTAAATACTAGTTTTTAAAAATAGTGTTTAGACAACTCATGCAGATTATATAAAAATAGCTATGCAAAATTTGCATAGCTATTTTTATACTTAATTTGCTATAAGGAGGGGGAAGATGGCTGGTAAGCAGGTCGTATTTAAACCGGATGAAGTGAGAAATTTACAGCGCCGGATGATTCAGATCGGGTCAGATACGGATGAGCTGCGTCGACGAGTGAGCGGGAAGATAGCGAGCTGGGATCGCCCCTTGCCGGTGCTGGGTAATCTGGAGCAAATTCAGAGACAACTGACGAGTTTGACGCAGGAAGCGGAGCAGATGACGGAAGTGATCAGCAAAGCGCTGAAGGGCATCGAGCGTGTGCAGGCGGAAGCGGCGCAGGAAGCGAAGCAGCTAGCGAAGGGGCTCAGCGGACTGGAGCGCTTTGACCTGTTGAAGCGGGTAGGGACGACAGGTGGCGGCAGCTACACGTCCGTGCCCGTCACCTTCCGCCCGATGGTGACAAACCTAATCGACCGGATATTGCCGCAAGCCAGCCGGGACCGCTGGTCGAGTGATCCGTTGGTGAAGGAGCTGCGGCGGGTTGCGGGCTTGCCAGGAGCGACTGCAGCGGAGAAGCTGGATGCGGAAATGAAGCTGGAGGCGATATTTGCCGAGCGGGATTTGATTGCAAAGTCGCAGACGGCGTATGCGGTGTACAAGCAGTTCGGGAATCATCTGCTGATGGCGGAGATGCATAAACAGGCGGAGATCAGCCGAGAGAAGCTGAAGGAGCTTGGTGTAACAGAGAGCTATTTTGCCCCGAACGTGAATATGACGAGTTATTTCAAGCAGGTGCCGCTACTGGCGTGTGACTATGATCCATCGTTCGCGCTGGAAGGGGATATGACGACGCGGGTGCCGCTGCCGGACAATGCGCGCTATTTGTTTATGGTAATGATGGCGCAAACGCAGGGTCCAATGGGAGAACTGGCGAGGGTGCAATTGAAGGAAATTCATGCGCTGCAGCAAACGATTCGAACCGCGGCGGGAGGATTAGTCACGAATGTACAGCAAGGTCAAGTCAAGGGCGGTTTAAAAGACCTGTTGACGATATTGCAAGCGAGCCAAGCTTTAAGTAAGTATGGTCCCCAGCCGAAGGAACCCGAGACACCGAAGACAGATGGTAAGGAAGAAGGGGCTCTAGAGAAATTCTGGAGACAAACCGTCGAGCAGACAAAGCAGGGCTTAGCGGACGGATGGAAGCAAATTCAAGCAGAAGGAAAAGAGGCATTAGACGGGTTCCAGGAAAAAACAGCTCAGTTGGAGAAGCTGCTCAGTGAAGGGTTAACAAGCGGTAAGCAAATCGTAATAGAAGGCTATGATCAAGCCGATGCTTGGTTAAAAGACATGTATGCCGATTTGGGACCGGCACTGAATCAGGGCAAGCAGGGTTTTTATGATTTCAGTGGGGGATTTATAGCGGCGGTGGATGATGCGATGTTTTTTGGACTAGCGCAGCATGTAGTAGAGAGTAATAATGAAGGAAGCGGCTTGGCTAAGGATACGGTAGGCTATCAACTCGGGAAAGTAACGGGCGATACCATGATGTTAGTAGGCGGTCTTATAGCCATGGCAGGGGGAATTGGTGGAGAAGTAGGGGGAACGGCTCTATATGCAACAGGAATTGGTGCTTTTGCTGGAGCTCCCATCCAGGTAGCAAGCTGGGGGCTCTTGGTCGGCGGAGGAACAGTAGTCGTCCAAAGTGCAAAAAACATCCCCGGTGACGTCAGCGATTTGTTCTCGAATATATGGAAGTCCGATAGCGGTCCGAAAGGCAAAGGGGATATTGATGTTCCTAAGGTTGAGGGGCAGGGTAATGTCAAGCCAATAAAAGAAGTTGAAATTGTTGATCACAATGGGAAACCTATTGGCGAACTAGATGAAATTGACTTGAAAAATGGTGTTTTTTACGAGGATAAAGCAGCGAAGGGATTGGATGTTATTAATCCTAGTACTGGATTACCTGCACAAACAGCTCAACAATTCACGGATAAACAGATACTGGGAAAAACGAGAAAGAGAATTAATAATATAGCGGAAGCAACAGCTACACGAGCTACTAAAAATGGAACGCAGGACGTTCCTTCTTTAGATCAAATAAAAGATATTCGTAAATTCGTCTTTAGATTGGACGGGGACACGCCTGAATTAAGACGAGCTGTCGAGAATAGTCTTAACCAACTGAGGACAGAGTTTCCTGATTACACTTTTGAAGCAATGTTTGGAGGGAAAAAGTAATGTCAATTAGTGCCATGATTTTAGATTCAAAGGACGAGTTTGAAGAGAAGTTTTTTGTTCCTGTAGCTACTGAGTCTTTTTTTGAAGAATGCTGGGAGCCTGCTATTGAAAAATTAGATTTAATATGGATTAAAGTGTTTTCAGTTGGTATAGATATAGTTGAAAAAGATTTTCCATTTGTTAAGCAAGAGCTTGCTCAAATAAAAGAATGGGCTATAGACAATTTATCTGAAGAAAATCGAATTAAAATAATTGAAAGAATTGAATTATTAGAGTTTGAAGTTCCGAAAGCTTTCTCTCATCGGGAGGGAATGGTGATTTTTATTGGATAATATATTTTAAAATAATAGGTTCATAAATTTAGGCTATATATGTAATCTATGCTGATGAATAATCAGACTTTGCTCTAGATGCAGCAGAATTTGACGTTGAAGGATTGAGTGAGTGAGGAGGGACGGCATTCTCGTAGTTGATGATAAGAAAATGTAGGGAACTGAAAGATTCCCTTTCCATTCGCTATATTTAGATTTTATAGAGGGAAATATAGATAAGGTTTAGACAGAAAGTTACTATGGATTTTTTAATGAGGAAGGGTTTGAATATGAAGAAAAGCAAATTAGGGATAGCGGCAGGACTATTAGTAGTAAGCATGTTGGTTACTTGTGGCGGTGTACAAGCGAAAGCAAAAGCTTCTAATGAAGCCATTACGTTAAGCTTAAAACAAAATTATGCGAGCACAGCTTCCACTCCTGTTTTTACAGATATTAAAGGGCACTGGGCGGAGGGGACGATTAAGCAGGCGGTAGCAGATGGCTACTTAAAAGGGTATGCAAACGGAAAGTTCAAGCCTAATGGACTGATTACGCGTGCAGAATTAGCTAGCGTATTGGTACGCATAACGAAAAACAAAAACGATGGTAGCAAGGTCAGCTTTACGGATGTGCCTGATAACTACTGGGCCGCAAGTGCCATTAACGGAGCGGTTGGATCAGGCTTTATTAAACCTGGCGATGCACCGGGAGGAAAGCTTAAACCGAATGAAGCGATGACCAGATATGACATGGCGAAATGGTTTTCGCAAGGTCTGGTAAGAAGTGAAGCCAGTTTTGCGAAGGCAATAAAGGAGGTAGAGGGTACCCTGCTGCCATTTACAGAAACCTATAAAGTAGGCATAAGTAAAACCCAAACCCCTTTCATCGCCATTGCGCGGGGAACAGGGCTGATGAAGGGGAAACCGGACAGCAGCTTTGGTTTAAATGATACGACTACCCGAGCAGAAGTGGCGGTAATGATTTACCGTTATTTAAAGCTAGAGGGTAGTAAGGCAGAGGATTATAAAGGACTGAATGAGTTAAGGGAAGTTGGTTTGTATGGTACCAATGCTGTTAGCTTAGGGAAGGCCACTTGGGGAAAGGCTCTTAGCGGAAAAACAGCAAGCTTGTACAGCGTTATGGAAAAAGACTTGGCATTGAAGTACAACAGGGGGACTATGAAAATGCATCGATACATAGTAATGGATGCTTCTAAGCCCGTGGGAAGTGAAGATCGTAGTATTTTTGCGGACATGTTTGTTAGAGCCGAAGCTCCTTATTTTAGAACATATACGGAGGTGACAGTAACGGCGAATGTAGAATTTGATGGTCCACATGCGTATTCAAGCTCCTTTAATTGGATAGCAGGTTCGAGAATCCATAATGCAGAGGATTTATTTGATGTCTATGGATATACAACTTTGCCTAATTCTTTCACACCGTTTGATAAGTACAAAAAGTTTACTGAGTTCATGCCGGTCGGAGAGCCTGTCACGTTTTGGCAAGAATCTGGTTATTCAGATCTGGGAATCGATATTCGGGCAGCAGATGGCACGCTAGCCATTTTTACTCTTCACAGGTAAAGAAATGATGGAGACTACTTATTGGAAAACATATTTACGTGCTTTATTTACTTTGAGTATTGTAATGATTTATGCGCTGTTCATACAGGAGTGCAATAGTACAATTATAGCGGCAGATGTGAATCGTCCTCTGTCAATACAGGCACCTACTGTGAGTCCGGCAGGCCCTGTTCGAAAACAAGTAAAGACTTATCCAGTGGCAACGACCAATGATGTGAATCCTAAAATTATTTGGTTTCAACTCGATAATGGAAGTTTCAGAGCCGAAGCTGAGGAGGCGAGAGCGGCAGGCTTTCCAGGCTTTGCAGTTGCGAATAATCAAGGCTCTGTTAATGCTCCATTTCCTGTAAGGACCAGCTTTATAGGAGTTACGGATATGGCTCCATATGCTCCGGGTGTTTTTAAGGATTCCGAAAACAATCAGCATGCTAAAGCAAGTCTGACTGAGTATCATCTTTCTAATGATCGAGACGAGCATTTTTTCTTAGGAGGAGATCCAGATGAGAACGTCTATGGCTACGAAGGGCTTGCACTGTACCCAAATGGAGACTTAAGTAAAAAACTAGTATATGAAGTTAAAACAGGAGGACCACGAATTACTGATCGTAGAGATTCAGGCAATGTAAATCAACAAAATAGAATAAAGTACATAGTTGATTATGAATTTAGAGCAAAAATAACATGGAGAGGAGAGGACAAGCAAACGAAGGAAATACGAATCGTAGGGGATGAAATCACCCAAGTCGGTGAAAGTACCTTGCTGCGAGGAGAAGTGTTGACGCAAGGCTTCGAGGGCTCAGATACATGGTATGCCGTCAATCCCCCTGCGGCGGTGTGGAGTTCAGATCGTTCCGCTGTTGTCAGTGTCACACCGAGCGGAACGATCGAAGCGCATCGTGAGGGTACAGCGAAAATAACCGTGCGCTGGCAAAAGGATGGATATGACCTCATTGCCAGTCGTGTCATTAGAGTGGGCTGCGCCGGAGATAGCTGCGAGGCTTCCGATATGTGCGTTCCGCAGCCAGGCCTAAGCCGTAGCCAAACCTCCATTACGCCGGATGCCCGAGGTGAGATTCGGGCTGATGCGCGAGGAGCGGAGCAGTTCGACGTGAGCAAGGGGATTCCAAGCAGTGACGCGCTGTATGCGAATGTATTTGGCAAAGCCTATCTCTTCGATTATACATTTGACCAAGAAACAGGCACCTGTACGTTTAAAATTCCGGTGTCCAAAACGTATACGTTGAAGTGGGAAACCGAGGAATCGGATGGTACTGATGCGGATGGCAATCCGAGAACGAGAACGGTTCGCCATCAGGAAACCGAAACGGTGACGAATATATATGACGTGGAGCGACCGTTTGCCTACTGGGAAATCACGACGTTCGATGCGTGGGGACTGAAGCAAGCAACGCTGAATCAATATGCGCTTCCCTATGGAGCGATTACGCTGCTACCAAATGGCTATACCGCGCCGGATGTGCAAGGGGGCGTGACGACTGAGCATATGGAGAAGCCGCCATATAGTGCGAAAGTGCTGGCGGGCGAAACGCTTGATGGCGGCAGCGAGCGCCCGAGCGTGCCGTCGGAGGACTGGACCGAAGAAGCAGAGGGGCAGGTTGGGCGCATCAAGGTATGGAACGACCGTCTGGATTTTGACGGCTCCGTTATCATGGACGACGTGCAGCAGGACGATGAAACCCCAGAGCCGATTGATATCGTAGAAGCCGAGGAGATCGGGGAAGATGTGCTCTACGAGAGTGGCTTGATCATACCCGGCACCCGGGCGAATAGCCGGGATGAGCCGAGTGATGGCATCCTATCGTACGAGAGCCTGCTGAGCATCAATGGAGAAGGGGATGTTCAAACGTTCCCGATTGAAGGGCTCAACACGGTGACCGTCCACACCCCAGTAGTCAATGATTCTGAAGCACCGGATGAAAACCGGGGCTTTGACCAAAGCGTCATCCCAAATATGGCGCGAACGGTGCTTGTACTGGGACGAGAGTTTTCCGTCGACTTTGACGAGACGGCGCCGCATTTGAGTCAGCTCGGATACGGCGACCGGGACTATGCGAGATATACGCGAAACAAACGAATTGTATTCCCGTTTGATGTGTACCACGGGAGCACCTTCTATCCAGCGCAAACGTGGATCGATTATCCCGTTGGAGCAGCCAAACAAACGTATCGGATTCCGGTGTGGGTACCGGAAGGGAACTACGATGCGGTGACGCAGGCGTGGGCGATTAATACACCGGATGGCTCGTCGGCGTATCAGACGGATTTGAATGGCGATCTCGCGAACTATGGAGCGAGCCGTACACTGCTCTTCACAGTACAAGGCCGCATTTCAGATTTCACCATCACGGACATTGGCGACCTGCGCTATGAATCGGTGTTTCGCACTGCGAAAGGCTCGAAGCAGCATTCGGGTTATGTCTATGAATCCGGTGGACGGACGAAGGACCGAGAAGAAACGAATCTAGCGAGCCAGCCCTCACGGCTATTGCCGATTCGGCCAGGCTCGCATCCAAGAGAAGCGGCTACGGTGCCGCATAATGGCTATCCCATCTCGTTCTACTTTGAAACCATCGGGAGCTATAGTGGCAAAGACGCAGGTATCCAAATCCAGCCAAGCTTCTGGTTTGTGAGCAAGCAGGGAGGAAACGCGCAGGAGGTGGACTTGTACTACGACGTATCCGGTCCACGGAATAAGCTGATTAAAGTCGGCTCGGCGCGCGATCAGGAGCTGTACAGCCGAACGTATCAGCTTGCTGATCTGCTACGCGGGGTGACGACGACCTCTCTGAGCCAAACGGCGAGCTATGAATATGATTATCTATTGTCTCCAGCGAATCGATTTGGCGCTTCATGGGAGAAATTCTGGAAGCACTACATTACGAGGAAAACGGTCATTAGTGCAGGGTACAGCCTAGAAGAGCTGTCATATGCGTCCCGCACGCTAGTGGGCCCAAGCGGCTCGCAGGTACCAGCCAGTGTGAATGCGGTGCAAGCGCTGCGGAGTGTGCAGCGATGGTATGGGGAGTACAGCCTGCCGATCGCGCCGTATGTGCTGCCGAAGGGCACGAATATTTTAGAGGTGACAAGGCAAAACGGCGGGGCACTGAATGGCAGTGAGGCGGCATTTTTGAAAAATGGCTACCTGATGGTTCATTTTGACCTGAGCGCCTACCAGCAGGAGCGGAAGGCGAATCCGGAAATCCGGTATGACGCGCCAATGGCGAATATGTGGGAAATTGAAGGACAGCCGCTCAGCAGCGTGAGCTATAGCGGTCAGACGTACCGCTTTCAATATGGGGATATCGCGATGTTTGAATCGAGCTTCTCGGTGCGCAATGACTTCCAAGGCACGGGGAGGTAGAACGGGTAAGCGAGGAGGTGTACAATGGCTGGAAAGCAGGTTGTATTTAAACCGGATGAAGTGAGGCGCCTGCAGCAGCAGATGGTGCGAATCGGGGCAGATACGGATGAGCTACGGCGACGGGTGAGCGGGAAGATCGCGAGCTGGGATCGTCCCTTGCCAGTGCTTGGGAGCATGGAGCAAATCCAAAGGCAGTTGACGACTTTGACGCAGGAAGCCGAGCAGATGACAGAAGTGATCAGCAAAGCGCTGAAGGGCATCGAGCGGGTGCAGGCGGAAGCAGCGCAAGAAGCGAAGCAACTGGCGAAGGGACTCAGCGGACTGGAGCGTTTTGACCTGTTGAAGCGGGTAGGGACGAAAGGTGGTGGCAGCTACACACCGGTGCCGGTCACCTTCCGCCCGATGGTAACAAACCTAATCGACCGGATATTGCCGCAGGCCAGCCGGGACCGCTGGTCCAGCGATCCGTTGGTGAAGGAGCTGCGGCGGGTCGCAGGCCTGCAAGGAGCGACCGCGGCGGAGAAGCTGGATGCGGAAATGAAGCTGGAGGCGATATTCGCAGAGCGTGATCTGATCGCGAAGGCGCAGACAGCGTATGCGGTATACAAGCAGTTCGGGAATCATCTGCTGATGGCGGAGATGCATAAACAGGCGGAGATCAGCCGGGAGAAGCTGAAGGCGCTTGGCATAGCGGAAAGTTATTTTGCCCCGAACGTGAATATGACGAGCTATTTCAAGCAGGTGCCGCTGCTGGCGTGTGACTATGATCCATCGTTCGCGCTGGAAGGGGATCTGACAACAAGGGTGCCGCTACCGGACAATGCGCGCTATTTGTTTATGGTGATGATGGCGCAAACGCAGGGTCCAATGGGCGAACTGGCGAGGGTGCAGCTCAAGGAAATTCATGCGCTGCAGCAAACGATTCGAACCGCTGCAGGAGGATTAGTCTCGGATGTACAGCAGGGGCAAGTAAAAAGCGGGCTGCTGAACGTGCTGACGATTTTGCAGAGCATGCAGGCATTAAGTAAGTATGATCCACCGCCAAAGGAAGTCATTGTCGAGGAAAAACCAGGTATGCTGGAGAAGTTTGGGCAGGATGCGATGCGTACCCTTGAACTGAACTGGAATTTTTTGAAAAACCAAGGGGCAGTGGAATGGGCTGCGATCAAGCAAACCGGAAATAGCATAGCTGAAATTACAACCGATTTATATAATGCTCACGTTGATCGAGCGAACAAGAGCAACGACTCGGTCTATGATTTTTTTAACAATGCGACGATGGGCTTGATCAGTGTACCCGGAGCGCTATGGGAGGAACATGTTGATCGAACGGAGAATCGGAATGAGTCGGTGTCTGCGTATTTGGATTATTTGAGCTTGGGTCTAACCGGGATGGTGCAGGGAGCATTTGCCCCAGAAAATCCGAATTCCAAGGAGCATGTGCAGGATGTAATCGGAGTGCTCGGCTTATTGTTCTCGGTTAAAATAAAGGGGCCAGGAGGAATAGAACCGACGGTTCCGAAAAGCCCAGAGGTCAAACCGGAGGCTGCAGGAAGTGGCCGTGGACTAGGATTTGGCAATCAGCTTGTGACCCCTGATGGGATACAATTTATGGACTCTTTTCCCAACAAAAAGCCGCCTATTGAAGTCCCAAAAACGGAAGTGCAGAAACGATATCTGGAAGAGATGGAGCGGCTGAAGCGAGAGGCTGAGGGGACAGGTAAAGGTAATAAGCCTAATCTATATGATGAAGCAGGAAACTATACTGGGGGGAGAACTCAAGCGGAGTTGGAGGATTTAGCAAGAGATCCCTCCCATGCTCTAAGAATAGAAGAACAAGGATTGAAAGAAAGAGATATAGGTCTTGATTTAGAAGGTAGGGGCATTCTTGGTAGAATTGTTCGTGACCTACAAGAATCTAAAGGAGCGGAATTTATTGATACAACTACAGGAATCAAGTGGGATATAAAAAGCTTTGAATCATATCCATTGGGCCATAACGGAATACCTATCACTAAGGTGCGTGATGGTGCTTTTAAAGTTGAAAAAGGTATGCAAAAAATATATACAGAATTTGAAAGGGGTCATAATGTAATTATAGATACAAGAAAATTGGCACCTGAACATGTTGAACAACTAAAGAAAGCAATTGAGGAATCAGGAGTATCGGATAGAATAATATGGTACCCTTAAGGAGGAAAGTGGAAAAATGATACAAAATATTAATAGCAAATTTGAACTGCATAAAAAATGGGTTGAGACAAGTGGTAAAGAAGGAGATAAATTAAGGTTGCAGGAAGTAGATTTTAGAAATTTTGATTTTTCTGATCGATTTTTGGAACAAGCAAATATAATAAATTGTATTTTTGATGATCTTAACTTAAAAAATGTGGATTTTCATGCATCTGTTTTATGCTCATCAACTTATGAAAATGCTAATATAGATACCTGTGACTTCTATAAATCAGATTTATCATATACTAATTTTTCTAATGCAACTTTAACTAGCGTTAGGTTTGCTAGAAGTGATTGTTGGGAAGCGATTTTTGAAAATGCCATTTTGATAGATTGCAATTTGTCGGCTATTAGTTTTACGTTAACAGACTTTAGCAACGCAAGTTTAGATAATGTAGATATAAGTGAATCAAGGTTTGAGAATGTATCATTTAATGGAGTAATATTGAAAAATATTAAAGGAATTGATGAGGCCAATTTTCATAGCATTAATATCGGTACAGCAGAAAATCCAGTAATTCTAGTAGGTAATGAAGCTGCAAGATGGGTAAAAGATAACAGTTCTAATAAAGAGTAGATATCAAGGAAGGCGCGATTTTAAAGGTGGTAATTGGACAACCAGTTGCCACCTTCTTAATTTGTAATTTTAAGCTCACAACATAGGGGACGGATGAAGTTGAAATTACAGGGACGACACTTTCTTCGGGAGGCAAACCTAAAGGCAAGTATGAAAAGCCCGACCCTAATGATCCTCGGCCGAAAGAACTTCAAAATGAAGCAGCGGATCTTTTAGCGAACTTAGGTCATGATATTGAAATGCTGCCTGATACAAAGGGTGGCAATGGCTATGGAATAAAAAAAACTCTAGTCCAGACTTTTTGATAGATGGCAAAGCATTTGACTGTTACTCACCTAAAGCCAATACACCTGTAAGAAATATTTGGGATACGGTAAAAGGAAAAACTGAAAAACAAGCAAGTCGAATTGTCATTAATTTGGACGATTTTTCAGGATTGGTTGATGATGTAGCTAAACAGTTTAAAGAATATAAGTTAGATACATTAGAAGAATTACTCATCATAAAAGATGGGAAATTCATTAGGCTTTATCCATAGAATTGGAGGGGTTTTATATGTTTTATTTATTCTTTTTAGTTGGAGATTATGATTTTGAATATTTAAAGGAAACTGTTACTGAGATTTTATGTAATGGTGAGATAATAACTAATTCCGATGTAGAACTTGAAGTAATAACTGACGGATTTAATGTAAGTATTACAGAAGGTGGTGATAGTGTAAATTTTCGAAGTGAAGATTATGGATTAAATTTCAAATATAAAATGTGGTTTGATATCTATAGCGATCATTCTAACGGAATAAATGAATTGATGAGATTTGTAGGAAGCATTATGAACAAAGTAAATGGCGAGTGCTTATTGGAATCAAACGGAGATACACCTGTAATGATAAGAAGAGATAATATAGTTATTGTTGATGATAAAGGGTTGGGAGGTTCTGAAAGGTTTCCATTTCATGAACTGAGGCTAAAATATCAAGAAGGTAGCATAAATTAATCGGGTAAAACACTAACTAGGTAGGTACTATTAGTGGATATGAAAGAGATAGTAAGTATGTCGCGTGTATATAAAGTGGAAAATAACAATGAAATTCATGGCTTTTCCGAGTTGGAAGTGGGGAAGTGTGAAGAATCGATAGGTTCTGTTTTACCGACCCAATATAGAGAATTTTTTTGGCAATAGGCCATGATACAGGATTGCTATTTCGAGAAACAGATATATTATTTCGCAATCTATATAGAAAAATTAATAGATGAATTCTAAGAGCGTGAATTACCTTTTCAAGTAGAGGGGGTTGTTTCAAGAAATTAAAGAAATTAATGAGCTTCGCAACTGGGAAGAGATTAAAAACTTTATTTATTTACATGGCAGAAGAAATTTAACCATAAAAAAGTAGAGCAAATGACTGAATTGTTTATGATTCGACTGTCCAGCCATTAAAAGATTTTTCAACAACTAGAGCCTAGCCACAAACTTAAGTCTGCTATGGCTCAATAGAGCATGCTGGAACAAGATTAGATGGTATAGGCTCGTTTTTTATTTTGTATGGGACATTTCATTAGAGCTCAAAAGGAGAGAACATAACAATGAATAAATACAAATTAAACATAGCAGTAGGACTGCTAGCAGTAGGGATGCTTGTCTCAAGTGGAGGCGTCCAAGCTAAAGAACAAGCAATTAGCGAATCAAGTCAGCCAGGTTTAAGTCAAACGTATGCAAGTGCGTCTGTCGCTCCGGCTTTTACAGATATAAAGGGACATTGGGCAGAAGCGACAATTAAGCAGGCGGTAGCAGATGGCTATTTAAAAGGGTATGCAAATGGAACGTTTAAGCCTAATGGGCTGATTACACGTGCGGAACTAGCTAGCGTATTGGTGCGCATAACGAACAATAAAAATGACGGCAGCAAGGTTAGCTTTACGGATGTGCCAAGCAGCTACTGGGCAGCGAGTGCGATTAATAGTGCAGTTGGAGCGGGCTTTATTAAATCAGGCGATGCAGCGGGCGGGAAATTTAATCCGAATCAAGCGATGACTAGATTTGATATGGCGAAGTGGTTCACGCAAGGTCTAGTTCGCAGTGAGGAAAGCTTTGCAAAGGCACTAAAGGAAGTGGAAGGAACGCTTTTGCCATTTACGGAAACGTATAAAGTTGGGATTAGCAAGACTCAAGTACCTTACATAGCGATAGCACGCGGAACGGGTCTGATGAAAGGAAAACCGGATGATAGCTTTGGCCTAAATGATACGACCACACGTGCAGAAGTGGCTGTAATGATCTATCGATATTTAAAAATAGAGGGAAGCAAGGCTGAGAGTTATAAAGGTTTAAATGAACTAAGAGAAGTAGGCGTGTATGGGACGAATGCGGTTAGTTTGGGTAAAGCGACAGGTGGGATATCGCTAAGTAAGAAGCCGGCTACCATCTATGATGTCATGGGGAAGGATTTGGCGTTGAAATATAACAGAGGCACGATGGTTATGAATCGTTTTATCGTTGTAGATAACTTGCAACCGCTAGGCAGTGAGGATCGGAGTATTTTTGCAGATATGTTTACGCGTGTACAAGGGACCTCATTTAGTATTTATACGGAAGTTACAGTCACGGCAGCAGTAGAGTTTGCTGATCCTACCTCCTATTCGAATTCATTTGACTGGATAGCAGGATCCCGAATTCATAGTAAGGAAGATTTGTTTGATGTGTATGGTTATACAACAGTGCCAAATCGATTCGGGCCTTTACAGAAACATCAAACGTTTGCAGATTTTTTACCAATAGGTGAACCAGTGAGATTTTGGCAAAAATCGAGATATCCAGACGGAGCTATTGATATTAAGGCGGCAGACGGCACATGGGGCATTATACGTCTTAACCGATGATGAAGGATGAAAAGTATGAATTTAAAAAAGACTATTCAGGTTTTATTTCTTTTTAGTTTTCTAATTACTGGGGTATGGGCACTGCAGGAATGGAGGGCTGCAGCAGCAGAAGCTCAAATCACTGCTAGTTCACTAGCTCCTACAGCTGGACCTCCTACGGTAAGCCCGACCGGCCCAGTCCGCAAGCAGACCAAAACCTATCCTGTCATTAATATACAAGATGTTCATCCAAAAATAGTGTGGTATCAGTTGGATAACGGATTTTTCAGAGCAGAATCTGAGGAAGCGGGTAGGGCGGGCTATGATGCTTATGTAGATGCTAGAAATATTGGAACGGTTAATAACCCATATCCTGTCATTACTAGTTTTACAGGAGTAACGGATATGGAGCCATATGCTCCTACTGTCTTTAGAGATGCTAATGATAATCAACATGCTCAGAATGATTTGGAGAAATGGTATATATCAGGAAATAGAGACGAGCATGTATTTGTGGATGATGAAAATGATGATGCTTACGAGGGGGTAAGTCTTTACCCAAATGGAGATTTGAGCAAAAAACTAGTATATAAGGTAAAAACGGGTGGTCCTAGTTATACAACTCAAACCCCCTTTTCAATTACTACTCCAGGCACACCAACCAAATATACAGTTGAATACGAATTTAATGCAAAAATAACATGGCGAGGCGAAGATAAACAAACGAAAGAAATACGAATCGTAGGGGATGAAATTACCCAGGTTGGCGAAAGTACCTTGCTGCGTGGTGAAGTGTTGACGCAAGGCTTCGAGGGCTCAGATACGTGGTATGCCGTTAATCCCCCTGCGGCGGTCTGGAGTTCAGATCGTTCGGCTGTTGTCAGTGTGACACCGAGTGGAACGATTGAAGCGCATCGTGAGGGGACAGCGAAAATAACGGTGCGCTGGCAAAAGGATGGATATGACCTCATTGCCAGTCGCGTCATTAGAGTAGGCTGCGCTGGAGATAGCTGCGAGGCTTCCGACATGTGCGTTCCGACGCCGGGCCTAAGTCGAAGTCAAACCTCCATAACGCCGGATGCACGTGGTGAGATTCGGGCAGATGCGCGAGGGGCAGAGCAGTTTGATGTGAGCAAGGGAATTCCGAGCAGTGACGCGCTGTATGCCAATGTATTCGGCAAAGCGTATCTCTTTGACTATACATTTGATCAAGAAATCGGCACCTGTACGTTTAAAATACCCGTGTCCAAAACATATACGTTGAAGTGGGAAACCGAGGAATCGGATGGTGAAGATGCGGACGGCAACCCGAGAACGAGAACGGTTCGCCATCAGGAAACCGAAACGGTGACGAATATCTATGACGTGGAACGTCCGTTTTCCTATTGGGAAATCACGACGTTCGATGCTTGGGGACTTAAGCAAGCGACGCTGAATCAATATGCGCTGCCCTATGGAGCGATTACACTGCTGCCAAATGGCTATACTGCGCCGGATGTACAAGGGGGCGTGACGGCCGAGCATATGGAGAAGCCACCATACAGTGCGAAAGTGCTGTCAGGGGAAACGATTGATGGCGGCAGCAGCCGTCCGAGCGTGCCGTCGGAGGACTGGACCGAAGAAGCAGAGGGGCAGGTTGGACGCATCAAGGTATGGAATGATCGTCTGGATTTTGACGGCTCCGTGATTATGGACGACGTGCAGCAGGACGATGAAACGCCAGAGCCGATCGACATCTTAGAAGCCGAGGAGATCGGGGAAGATGTGCTCTACGAGAGCGGCTTGGTCATTCCTGGGACCCGGGCGAACAGCCGGGATGAGCCGAGTGATGGCATCCTGTCGTACGAGAGCCTGCTGAGCATCAATGGCGAAGGGGATGTTCAAACGTTCCCGATTGACGGACTCAACACGGTGACCGTACATACCCCCGTGGTTAATGATTCCGAAGCACCGGATGAAAACCGCGGCTTTGATCAGAGCGTTATCCCGAATATGGCGCGAACGGTGCTTGTGCTGGGACGGGAGTTTTCCGTCGACTTTGACGAGACGGCGCAGCATTTGAATCAGCTCGGATACGGCAACCGGGACTATGCGAGATATACGCGAAACAAACGGATTGTATTCCCGTTTGATGTGTACCACGGCAGCACCTTCTATCCGGCGCAAACGTGGATCGATTATCCCGTCGGAGCAGCGAAGCAAACGTACCGGATTCCGGTGTGGGTACCAGAAGGGAACTACGATGCGGTGACGCAGGCGTGGGCGATTAATACGCCAGAGGGCTCATCGGCGTATCAGACGGATTTGAATGGTGATCTCGCCAACTATGGAGCGAGCCGTACACTGCTCTTCACAGTGCAAGGTCGGATTTCGGATTTCACCATCACGGACATTGGCGATCTGCGCTATGAAACCGTCTTTCGCACAGGGAAAGGCTCGAAGCAGCATTCGGGTTATGTCTATGAATCCGGTGGACGCACGAAGGACCGAGAAGAGACGGCGCTAGCGAGCCAGCCTTCACGGCTATTGCCGATTCGACCAGGCTCGCATCCAAGGGAAGCGGCCACGGTGCCGCATAATGGGTACCCGATCTCGTTCTACTTTGAGACGATCGGCAGCTACAGCGGCAAGGACGCAGGCATCCAAATCCAGCCGAGCTTCTGGTTTGTGAGCAAGCAGGGCGGAAGCGCGCAGGAGGTGGACTTGTACTACGACGTATCCGGTCCACGGAACAAGCTGATTAAGGTCGGCTCGGCGCGAGATCAGGAGCTGTACAGCCGAACGTATCAGCTGGCGGATTTGCTGCGCGGGGTGACGACGACCTCGCTGAGCCAAGCAGCGAGCTATGAATATGATTATCTGTTATCCCCAGCGAATCGATTTGGCGCTTCCTGGGAGAAGTTTTGGAAGCACTACATTACGCGGAAAACGGTTATTAGTGCAGGATACAGCCTAGAAGAGCTGTCGTATGCGTCCCGCACGCTAGTGGGCCCAAGCGGTTCACAGGTGCCAGCTAGTGTGAATGCGGTGCAAGCGCTGCGGAGCGTGCAGCGGTGGTACGGGGAGTATAGCTTGCCGATCGCGCCGTATGTGCTGCCGAAGGGCACGAATATTTTAGAGGTGGCAAGGCAAAACGGCGGGGCACTCAATGGCAGTGAGGCTGCGTTTTTGAAAAACGGCTACCTGATGGTTCATTTTGACCTGAGCGCCTACCAGCAAGAGCGCAAGGCAAATCCGGAAATTCGGTATGACGCGCCGCAAGCAAATATGTGGGAAATTGAAGGACAGCCGCTCAGCAGTGTGAGTTATAGCGGTCAGACGTATCGTTTTCAATACGGGGATATCGCGATGTTTGAATCAAGCTTCTCGGTGCGCAATGACTTCCAAGGCACGGGGAGATAGAACGGGTAAGCGAGGAGGTGTGAAATGGCAGGCAAGCAGGTTGTATTTAAACCGGATGAAGTAAAGCGCCTGCAGCAGCAAATGGTGCGAATCGGAGCTGATACGGATGAGCTACGTCGGCGGGTGAGCGGGAAGCTAGCAAGCTGGGACCGCTCATTGCCGATGCTGAGCAACCTGGAGCAAATCCAAAGGCAGCTGACGAGTTTGACGCAGGAAGCGGAGCAGATGACGGAAGTGATCAGCAAAGCGCTGAAGGGTATCGAGCGGGTGCAGGCGGAAGCAGCGCAGGAAGCGAAACAGCTGGCGAAGGGGCTCAGCGGACTGGAGCGTTTTGACCTGTTGAAGCGGGTGGGGACGACAGGTGGCGGCAGCTATACGCCCGTGCCCGTCACCTTCCGTCCGATGGTAACAAACCTAATCGACCGGATCTTGCCACAGGCCAGCCGGGACCGCTGGTCGAGCGATCCGCTGGTGAAGGAGCTGCGGCGGGTCGCAGTTCTGCAAGGCGCGACCGCGGCGGAAAAGCTGGATGCGGAAATGAAGCTGGAGGCGATATTCGCCGAGCGGGATTTGATCGCGAAGGCGCAGACGGCGTATGCGGTGTACAAGCAGTTCGGCAATCATTTGCTGATGGCGGAGATGCACAAGCAGGCGGAGATTAGCCGAGAGAAGCTGAAGGCGCTTGGGGTAGCGGAAAGCTATTTTGCCCCAAATGTGAATATGACGAGCTATTTCAAGCAGGTGCCGCTGCTGGCGTGTGACTATGATCCGTCGTTTGCGCTGGAAGGGGATCTGACGACGCGGGTGCCGCTGCCGGACAATGCACGTTATCTCTTTATGGTGATGATGGCGCAAACGCAGGGTCCAATGGGAGAACTGGCGAGGGTGCAGCTTAAGGAAATTCATGCGCTGCAGCAAACGATTCGAACCGCTGCGGGCGGATTAGTCACGGCTGTGCAGCAGGGTCAAGTCAAGGGCGGTTTAAAAGACCTGCTGACGATATTGCAAGCGAGCCAAGCCTTAAGTAAATATGGCCCCCAGCCGAAGGAGCCAGAAGTACCGAAGACAGATAGTAAGGAAGAAGGGGCTCTGGAGAAATTCTGGAGACAAACCGCCTTACAGGTAACACAAAGCTTAGCGATCGGTTGGAAGCAAATTCAAGCAGAAGGAAAAGAGGTATTAGACGGGTTTCAGGAAAAAACAGCGCAGTTAGAGAAGCTGCTCAATGAAGGGTTAACAAGCGGTAAGCAGATCGTAATAGAAGGCTATAATCAAGCTGATGCTTGGTTAAATGAAATGTATGCAGATTTGGGACCGGCACTGAATCAGGGCAAGCAGGGCTTTTATGATTTCAGTGGGGGATTCGTAGCTGCGGTGGACGATGCCATGTTTTTTGGCCTGGCACAGCATGTTGTAGAGAGTAATAATGAAGGAAGCGGAATGGCTAAGGATGCGGTGAGCTATCAGCTCGGGAAAGTAACGGGCGATACCGTGATGTTAGTGGGCGGTCTCATGGCGATGGCAGGAGGTGTTGGCGGAGAAGTAGGGGGGACGGCTCTATATGCAGCAGGATTTGGACTTGGTGGTTTTGCTGGAGCTCCCATCCAAGTAGCAAGCTGGGGGCTATTGGTCGGCGGAGGAACAGTAGTCGTCCAAAGTGCAAAAAACATCCCCGGTGACGTCAGCGATTTGTTCTCTAACATATGGAAGTCCGATAGTGGCCCGAAAGGCAAAGGGGATATTGATGTTCCTAAGGTTGATACTGGTGGTACGGGTAAAGGAAGTAAGCCCAATCTATATGATGAAGCAGGAAACTATACTGGAGGAAGAAATCAGAAAGGATTGGAGGATTTAGCAAGAGATCCTTCAAGTGGTGGGAAGATAGAACCTAAAAATGTAAATGAAAGAGATGTTGGATTAGCATTAGAAGCAAGAGGCGATTTAGGAAGAATAATTCGTGATCCCCAAGCAGAAAAGGGAGCAGAGTTTATTGACACCGCTACAGGCTTAAAGTGGGACGTGAAAAGTTTTGAATCATATCCAAGTGGTAGGAATGGAGTGCCTATAACAAATCCCAAAAAGGGTGCCTTTTCTATTAAAAATGGTATGCAAAAAATATATGAAGAGTTTTCTAAAGGGAATAACGTGATTATTGACACAAAAAAAATGGTGCCTGAGCATATTGAACAACTGAAGAAAGCTATTGATGAAGCAGGAATAGCAAATAGAATAGTATGGTATCCTTAAGGAGTGAGAAAATGGAAGAAGATATTCTTAGTATGTTTCATTTGCATAAAAAGTGGGTTGAGACAACTGGTAAAGAAGGAGAAATGTTAAAGTTAGATGAAGCGGACTTAAGAAGTTTTGATTTATCCGATATATTGCTTGAACAAGCATATTTAATAGAGTGTACTTTTGATGATCTCAAACTGGAAAATATTGATTTTCACACATCATTATTAGCATCGTCAACATTTAAAAATGCATATTTGGATAAATGTGATTTTTATAAATCAGATCTCAGATATACAGATTTTTCTAATTGCGTCATTAAAAGTAGTAGATTTAGTAAAGGTGATTGTTGGGAAGCAATATTTAGAAATGCATATTTAGTAGATTGTAATTTGATTAATGTATCGTTTTACTTAACGGATTTTAGTTGGGCAAGACTAGAAAATATAGATATAAGTGTAGCGACATTTGAAGAAACTTTATTAAGCGGAGTAACTTTGATAAATATCAAAGGTATAGAAGAAGCTCATATTAAAAGTATTAATATCGGTACGTTGGAGAAACCAGTTTTGTTGAAATCAGATGAAGCAAAGAAATGGATGTTAGAAAAATGTATAGTAAGTGGTTAAGCTGTTTGGCTACCGGTACCGGAATAATAAATAATTCAACCAAAAACACATCTAACATATGTAAATCGAATTGAACTAATATTCCACATTCGAGTGTAACGACTTGATGTGGTTTATTATTGTTCAAAAAATAGAAGACAAGCCTTTATGGGCGGTCTTCATCTAAATTCAAATGAATGTTTTTGTAGTAGAGAGTAATAATGAAGGAAGCGGAATGGCTAAGGATACGGTAGGCTGTCAGCTTGGGAAAGTAACGGGCGATACTGTGATGTTAGTGGGCGGCCTCGTGGCGATGGCAGGAGGTGTTGGTGGAGAAGTAGGGGGAACGGCTCTGTATGCAACAGGATTTGGTGCTTTGGCAGGAGCTCCCATCCAAGTAGCAAGCTGGGGGCTCTTGGTCGGCGGAGGAACGGTAGTCGTCCAAAGCGGAAAAAACATCCCCGGTGACGTCAGCGATTTGTTCTCTAATATATGGAAGTCGGATACCGGCCCGAAAGGCAAAGGGGATATTGATGTTCCTAAGGTTGATACTGGGGGGACGGGTAAATATGGTGAAGATATATCTAAACTGGGCACTGGTTCAGTTGGAGATTTTACTAACTTAAAAGCTGCATCAATTGATGAAATATTATCTAGAATTCCGATTGCGTTTAGCATTGTAGAAGCAGAGGATGTATTCAAAGATGCGTTTGCGTGCTTGCTCCCGAGTTTTAGAGCGCTCCAAATAAATGAGTTTCTTTTTAAGAACGCTATGGAACGCTTCGATGCAAGCATTGTCATAGCAGTTTCCTGTGCGACTCATACTCTCCTTCATATTGTAGGTTTTTAGATGGGCTTGGTAGTCTTAAGAAGCATACGGACTGCCTCGATCAGAGTGATGCAAGACTTAGATTGAATTGTTTATGATGAAGCTAAATAACCATTAGATGATTTTTCAACAACTAGAGCCTACCCACAAACTTAAGTCAGCTATGGTTCAATAGGGCATGCCGGAAAAAGATTTGATGGTATAGGCTCATTTTTTATTTTGTATGGGACCATTTCATTAAAGCTTGTAAGGAGTGGTTTTATGAGTAAGATGGTCATATTACGAAATTATTCGGAATGCAAAAAATACACAATTTGGATTGGGGAGGGCTATAAAATTGTAGAAAAAGATACAGTTGATAGACAAGAGCAGGGGATTTCAGGACTAACGGAAGATGAAGTTATGGTTGGAGTGTTTGTGAAAAATGATGATGCATTTTTTTTAATGGATAATAAAGAATATAAAATTTGTAAAAGTGATTTCGAATGTTCAAATAACTATATTGATAAAAAAACGAGGAAGTTTAAGTTTATAAACCACAGTGATTTGATTTGTGAAATTATTTATGAACCATATATTGATCCAGGAATGGTGATGTATGATTCTGATCCGGAGGAGTTTGATTTTTTGCTTTTTTTAAGTAACAACATTTTGCAAAGTAAAGAGGCTCTTACTAATTTCGTATTTGCAAGAAGTAAATGAAGATTGTTTTGCTCAAGTAAAGCGGGATTTTAATTTAGGAGAGTCAACTCACTTGCTAATATGCATTGTTACGATGCGACACAAGCGAATATGCAGGAGATCAAAGGATAGTCGACGAGCAGCGAGAGTAATAGTGCCATAAGTGCCAGTATGGAGATTTCGCAATGTTTGAATCAAGCTTCTCGGTGCGCAATGACTTCCAAGGAGCGGGGAGATAGGACGGGGAAGCGAGGAGGAGTAAAGTGGTAAATAAGCAGGTTGTATTTAAACCGGATGAAGTGAGGCGCCTGCAGCAGCAGATGGTGCGAATCGGAGCAGACACAGATGAACTGCGGCGAAGGGTGAGCGGGAAGATCGCGAGCTGGGATCGCCCCTTGCCGGTGCTGGGTAATCTGGAGCGAATTCAGAGACAACTGACGAGTTTGACGCAGGAAGCGGAGCAGATGACGGAAGTGATCAGCAAAGCGCTGAAGGGCATCGAGCGGGTACAGGCGGAAGCAGCGCAGGAAGCGAAACAACTGGCGAAGGGGCTCAGCGGACTGGAGCGTTTTGATCTGTTGAAGCGGGTAGGGACGACAGGTGGTGGCAGCTATACGCCCGTGCCGGTCACCTTCCGCCCGATGGTGACGAATCTGATCGACCGTATATTGCCGCAGGCCAGCCGGGACCGCTGGTCGAGCGATCCGTTGGTGAAGGAGCTGAAGCGGGTCGCAGGCCTACAAGGCGCGACTGCGGCGGAGAAGCTGGATGCGGAAATGAAGCTGGAGGCGATCTTCGCCGAACGTGATCTGATCGCGAAGGCGCAAACGGCGTATGCGGTGTACAAGCAGTTTGGCAATCATCTGCTAATGGCGGAGATGCATAAACAGGCGGAGATTAGCCGAGAGAAGCTGAAGGCGCTTGGCATAGCAGAAAGTTATTTTGCTCCAAACGTGAATATGACGAGTTATTTCAAGCAGGTGCCGCTGCTGGCGTGTGACTATGACCCATCGTTTGCGCTGGAAGGGGATTTGACGACGCGGATACCGCTACCAGACAACGCTCGCTATTTGTTTATGGTGATGATGGCGCAAACACAGGGTCCAATGGGAGAACTGGCGAGGGTGCAATTGAAGGAAATTCATGCGCTGCAGCAAACGATTCGAACCGCTGCGGGCGGATTAGTAACGGATGTACAGCAGGGTCAAGTGAAAAGCGGGCTGCTGAACGTGCTGACGATTTTGCAGAGCATGCAGGCATTAAGTAAGTATGATCCACCGCCAAAAGAAGTGATCGTCGAGGAAAAACCGGGCATGCTGGAGAAGTTTGGGCAGGATGCGAAACAGACACTTGAACTCAACTGGAACGTGTTGAAAAACCAAGCGGCAGTGGAATGGGCTGCGATCAAAAAATTAGGTAATAGCATTGCCGAAATCGGACAGGATTTATACAATGCCCATGCGGATAGAGCAGCGAAGAGCAACGACTCGGTCTATGATTTTTTTAACAACGCGACGATGGGCTTGATCAGTGTACCCGGAGCGCTATGGGAGGAACATGTTGATCGAACGGAGAATCGGAATGAGTCGGTGTCTGCGTATTTGGATTATTTGAGCTTGGGCCTAACCGGGATGGTGCAGGGAGCATTTGCCCCAGAAGATCCGAATTCCAAGGAGCATGTGCAGGATGTAATCGGAGTGCTCGGCTTATTGTTCTCGGTTAAGATAAAGGGGCCAGGAGGAATAGAACCGACGGTTCCGAAAAGTCCAGAGGTAAAACCGGAGGGTGCAGGAAGTGGCCGAGGACTAGAATTTGGCAATCAGCTTGTGACCCCTGATGGGATACAATTTATGGACTCTTTTCCCAACAACAAGCCGCCTATTGAAGTCCCAAAAACAGAAGTGCAGAAGCGATATTTGGAAGAAATGGATCGACTGAAGCGAGAGGCTGAGGGGACGGGGCATATTGGCAATACAGTCAATCATAAAAATATAGATGATTTTATTAATGGCATTAAGAAATTTGATGAGGTCATTGAAGACTATGCCAAAATCTACAAAGAATGCATTGACTCCAATAAGCCTTGGTCTTGGGATGATACCATCCCAAATGGAGATAGCTTATCTGCTTCTCAAAAAAGAAAAATAAAGGAATTGGCAGTGTCAAAAGGCCTTATACCTGATATTAAAGTAAATAAAGTAGATGGAATGAGATATGGATTTGCTGATTTTGCAGGAGCAGGTGTTGTTGAAAAAACAGTCCATCTGCCAGAAAGTTTTTGGAAGCTATCTGACAAAGAGCAGTTTAAGTGGCTAGATGAGCAGATAGGTGGTACAAAAAAAGGGATGACTTGGCATCACACGGAAGTACCTGGTAAAATGGAGCTGGTTCCATTTGGTATTCACAATATTATACCTCATAATGGTGGAAGAACAGCAGGCATGTGGGCAGATGCCCCAAGGTAAATAAAGTCGGGAGGTATAGGTATGGAATTTAAGGATGGGTTTATCATTTATCCATTGCCAGATAATACTTTACTAGCTGAAAAAGAGCGTAAATGGAGAATTGAATTACCAGAAGCATACAAACAATTTATTTCGAAATATAATGGTTCTTCTCCAATAAAAGATAGCTTTGTATGTAATGGTCATAGTTATACGATTGATAGGTTTTTATGCATACTAAAGGTAACCGGGGATAGAGATGATGAGTTTTATGATATTGGTGTAGTTAGAACCCAGTTGGATGAACGAATTGTTTCAGATGAGGATTTAGTAGGTACCGAGTTGTTGCCGATTGCGGTTTTATTTGCAGGTGATTTTGTATGTTTAGACTATCGTGATAATGCTAAGGAGCCTTCTGTATGTGTTTGGAATCATGAAGAATCAGCAGACTTAGAACCGGTCACATATTTTACTAGTGCGAGTTTCGAAGAGTTTCTAGCAATGTTAACTGAATAAAATATAGCATCACTTTATAAATTAAAAAACAGGTTGAATTTGGTCAGGTATTGCTTGCCATGTTTGATCTGTTTTTTGGTTCTCTATAAGGGGACGGGTAAAGGTAGCTCTATTTCCTCCGCTTCCTTTTTCATAAATGAATGAAATTTACATTCGTACTGTGTTATTCTGCGGAGGCCTTGGAAACCCTCTCGACAAATAAGCAGGGCCCTGCGAATATTCCTCCCATAAATCCACTTCACTTATAGCTGTCTGCGCGTAATCCCGAGTAGATTCCTGTCATATTATGATATTTTACCTGCCAAAAACGAACTTTAATAAAAGCTACTCTTTTCAACGTTCGTATTTTGTTGACAGCCCCGTGGGGATTAGATAAACTGGAAGAGGTCAGTAGCGGAGCAATCCGTTTATTATAGTGTTGGTCTCGTATAATCTCGGGAATTGGCCCGAAAGTATCTACCCGAAAACCACAATTTTCGGACTACGAGCAAGCTTGAAGCTGGTATGCTTGAGCTGCCTTTTTTGAACAAGAAGCAAGTATAAGTAGTATAAGTTTTACACTTATATTCGGCGTCTGGTTCTCCGCGAGACGAAGCTTGCCGTTCAAGGACGGCGATAGCCGTTTCACCTTAAAATATAGGCAAGGATATCATTTCGTTATCCTTTCTCTATATTTCTCGGAATGAAACGCGCCGCGCCGCCAAGGATGGCGTCTGTCGTTTCACCTTAGGGCAGCCTTGTGCTACTTTGTGCCTTGTTTTTTGCAAGGTTGCGGAAGTGGCGGCTTACTTCAGGCATAAAGAGCGCCAAGCGGTTCCCGGAAGTCGGGAGGCTGCGCTGTGCGCTCGGCTCGGGTCCCGCAGCATACGTATGATTAATACTCTTACGGTAGCTGTCGGGATTTTTCTGTTGAAATCGGGCAGTTTAGAGGGTAAGGAAAGCGTCAAGCTACGGTTTTATATGGTTTACCTATTATATAGATGAAAGAAGGTTTGAACGCATGTCTGCGAAGGTAGGCGTCATCATGGGCAGCAAGTCGGATTGGGATACAATGAAACTGGCTTGCGATGTGCTGGAAGAGCTCCAAATTCCTTATGAGAAAAAGGTTGTGTCGGCGCACAGAACGCCCGATTTAATGTTTGAATATGCGGAAACGGCAGTGGAGCGCGGACTTAAGGTCATTATCGCGGGGGCTGGCGGAGCTGCACATCTTCCCGGCATGGTCGCCGCCAAAACGGTGCTGCCGGTTATTGGCGTTCCTGTCAAATCTTCGAATCTCAGCGGTCTCGACTCGCTGCTATCTATCGTGCAAATGCCGGGCGGCATTCCGGTAGCTACAGTAGCAATCGGAAATGCTGGCGGCACGAATGCTGGACTGCTGGCCGCACAGATGCTGGGCGCGTTCGATCCGGACATTCAGGCACGCGTGATCGCACGGCGCGAGCGCGTCAAGCAGGAAGTGCTCGAAAGCAGTGAGACGCTATGATGGTCGAAGCGGACAAGCAGCGGCCGGATAACATCCGCACGCTGCTGCCAGGCAGCACAATCGGCGTACTCGGCGGCGGGCAATTGGGCCGGATGATGGCGCTCGCAGGCAGCACGATGGGCTACAAATTCGTCGCGCTTGATCCAGCGGTGGATTCGCCTTGCGGACAAGTCGCAGATCAAGTGGTCGGCGCCTATGACAATCATGAGGCAGCGCGCGAGCTGGCGCAGCGTTCAGATGTCATTACGTATGAGTTTGAAAATGTGAATGCTGAAGTTGCCGCGATGCTGATGAAGGAATCTTACGTGCCGCAAGGCAGCAAGCTGCTTTATACGACGCAGCATCGGCTGCGGGAGAAGCGGGCGATTGAGGCGGCTGGCGTGAAGGTTGCGCCTTACAGCGAAATTCGCAGCAGCGAAGAGCTTCATATAGAAGCTGAACGTTTAGGCCTGCCGTGCGTATTAAAAACAGCGACTGGCGGCTACGACGGCAAAGGGCAATGGGTCATCCGCGCCGCGGAGGAGATCGACGAGGCGTATGAAACGCTGAGCCGGGCTAAAACCGAGCTTGTGCTGGAGAAATTCATCTCCTTTGAAAAAGAGCTGTCGGTCATTGCGGCGCGCAGCCCGCAGGGCGAGGTCAAAGCATTCCCAGCGGCGGAAAATATCCATATCGACAATATTCTTCATTTGTCGATTGTGCCGGCCCGGATCGAAGAAGGCATTCAGCGCCGAGCCGAGCAGCTGGCGATGCAAATCGCCGAAGGGCTGGGCGCGGTCGGATTGATTGCCGTTGAGCTGTTTTTGACGGCTGACGGAGTGCTGTATGTGAATGAGCTGGCACCAAGGCCGCATAACAGCGGGCATTACACGATGGAAGCGGCACATACGTCGCAGTTCGAGCAGCATGTGCGGGCGGTATGCAATTTGCCGCTTGGCCGTACGGACCTGCTGACGCCAGTCGTGATGGTGAATGTGCTCGGCCAGCATGTAGAGCCGGTCATTCAGCGTTTTGGAACCCGGGATGAAGCGGCAGTGCGCCTCGGCGTAACACCGAAGCTGCATCTGTACGGCAAGAAGGACGCCGTTCACAAAAGAAAAATGGGCCACATTAACGTGCTTGCTCCCGATGTGGAAGCAGCGCTGCAATGGATAGATGAAACAACAATTTGGAAGGTGGAGTAGCTACATGTTAGAGCGTTACAGCAGACCGGAAATGAGAGCGATTTGGACCGAGGAGAATAAGTTCCAAGCATGGCTGGAGGTTGAGCTTTGCGCATGCGAGGCTTGGTCGGAGCTGGGCATTATTCCGAAGGAAGACGTAGAAGAGCTTCGTAAAAACGCCAGCTTCAACATCGACCGCATTTATGAAATCGAGCAGGATACACGCCATGACGTTATCGCCTTTACGCGCGCTGTATCCGAGACGGTTGGCCCTGAGCGCAAATGGGTGCACTACGGCCTGACATCGACGGATGTTGTAGATACGGCAACAGGCTACCTGCTGCTGCAAGCCAATGCGATTTTGCAAAAGGATATTGAGCGTTTCATCTCGATTTTGCGCGAGAAAGCGATTCAGTATAAAGATACGCCGATGATGGGACGTACGCATGGCGTTCATGCTGAACCAACTACTTTCGGCCTCAAAATGGCACTGTGGCATGAAGAGATGAAGCGCAACCTGGAGCGTTTCCTGCATGCAGCTGACGGCGTGCAATACGGCAAAATTTCCGGTGCTGTCGGCACTTACGCGAACATCGACCCATTCGTAGAAGAATTCGTCTGCAACAAGCTCGGCACGAAAGCTGCGCCAATCTCGACGCAAACGCTGCAGCGTGACCGCCATGCTGAATACATGGGCACACTGGCACTCGTTGCTTCGTCGCTGGACAAGTTCGCTACGGAAATCCGCGCTTTGCAGAAGAGCGAATTCCGCGAGGTGGAAGAGCCTTTCGCTAAAGGTCAAAAAGGTTCATCGGCTATGCCGCACAAACGCAACCCAATCGGCTGCGAGAACATTTCAGGTCTGTCACGCGTCATTCGTGGACATATGCTGACGGCTTATGAGAACATTCCGCTGTGGCATGAGCGCGATATTAGCCACTCGTCCGCAGAGCGCGTCATTTTGCCAGATGCAACGATGCTGCTGAACTACATGCTGAACCGTCTGGGCAACATCATTAATAATCTGCAAGTATTCCCTGAAAATATGAAGCGCAACATGCAGCGTACGTTCGGCGTGCCGTTCTCCGGCCGCGTCATGACGAAGCTGATCGACAAAGGCTTCAGCCGCGAGCAGGCTTATGACACTGTTCAGCCGCGCGCCATGCAGGCTTGGGAAGAGCAGCGCCAATTCCGCGACATTATCGAATCGACGAAGGAAATTACCGAGCTTCTGTCGACGGAAGACATCGACGATTGCTTTAACCCAACATGGCATTTGAAGCATGTGGATACGATTTTCACCCGTCTTGGATTGAACTAAGGAGGCTTACTGGCAAATGACTGCATCATCTCAAAGCTTGTCTACTGCTGCTCCATATGTAAAAGCGCCCCTTCTATACAAGGGGAAGGTTAGAGAGCTTTATGATCTGGGCGAGCATTTTCTCATCGTTGTAACGGATCGCATCTCGGCGTTCGATTATGTGCTTGATCCGGCTGTGCCAGAGAAGGGCAATGTGCTCAACCGCCTGTCGGCGTTCTGGTTTGAGCAGACGGCTTCGATCCAGACGAACCACGTCGTGCATACCGATGTGGACAAGCTGGGCGAGCTCATTACCGAGCCTGAGCTGCTGCGGAACCGAATTATGGTGACTCTTAAAGCAGAGCGTATTGACATTGAATGCGTCGTGCGCGGCTATATCACAGGCGGCGGCTGGAGACAATATCAGCAGACGTCAGCGATCAATGGCATTGAGCTTCCGGCAGGCCTGCGAAAAAATGAACGTTTTCCGCAGCCGATCTTTACGCCAGCGGCGAAAAACGACGTCGGCCATGACGAGGATATTCCATTCGAGCGGATGCAGGAGCTGGTTGGCGCTGAGCTTTCCGAGGAGCTGCGCGACCGCAGCATCAAGCTTTATGAGTTCGCTCACGCTTATTGCGCCGAGCGCGGCATCATTCTCGCCGATTGCAAATTTGAATTTGGCCTGATTGACGGTAAGGTTATTCTCATTGACGAGATTTTCACGCCGGATTCCTCGCGTTTCTGGGCAGAGGGCAATTTCGCCTATGACATTGAGATCGACAGCATGGACAAGGAGCCGGTGCGCACCTATTTGCTCGGCTCAGATTGGGACAAAAACAGCAAGCCGGACCCGCTGCCAGAAGCGGTTGTTGCAGAGACTACGAAGCGGTATCAGGATATTTACCGCCGCTTGACCGGCTCGGAAAGCTACTAGCTATTTCGTGCACTTAGAGATATAGATCAACGATTCATGCAAAACGATAAAAGCAAAGCGATTTTGCTGGAGGGAGCCTGTGGGGTGCTCGCCTAAAGCAGAAGAAAAGCGAAGCAGCGTTAACGCTACAATATTATTTTCATTATCAGGAGGCCAACAATGAAAGCAACCGTCTACGTAACAATCAAGGAAAATGTACTTGATCCGCAAGGAACAGCTGTACAAGGAGCTTTGCACTCGATGGGCTTTGCCGAAGTGGAAAAGGTTCGGATCGGCAAATATTTGGAGCTTGAGCTGGGCGATATTGACCGCAGCGAGGCAGAGAAGCGCATCAAGGAAATGTGCGAGAAGCTGCTTGCGAACACGGTCGTAGAAGATTACCGTTTTGAGCTGGAGGGATAGGCGATGAAGTTTGCGGTTCTGGTTTTTCCAGGTTCCAACTGTGATATTGATTGTTACAAGGCGGTAGAGGAAGCGATTGGCCAAAAGGTAGAGTATGTATGGCATACATCGACGGATCTTTCCGGCTATGACGCGATTTTGGTGCCAGGAGGCTTCTCCTATGGCGATTACCTGCGCTGCGGCGCGATTTCCCGTTTCGCTCCTGTTATGAATGAAGTGAAGAAAGCAGCGGAGGAAGGCAAGTTCATTCTCGGCATTTGCAACGGGTTCCAAATTCTTACGGAAGCAGGCCTGCTGCCAGGCGCTTTGATTCGCAACAGCGGCCTCAAATTCCGCTGCCATCAGACACCGCTGGAGGTCGTGAACAACGGCAATCCGTTCACGAACCAGTATGCGGAAGGCGATATTATCAACATTCCGATCGCCCATGGCGAAGGCAACTACTATTGCGACGACGCGACGCTGGCACAGCTGGAAGCGAACAATCAAATTATTTTCCGCTATGCGGGCGACACCAATCCGAACGGATCGGTATCGAACATCGCGGGCGTGAGCAACGAGCGTGGCAACGTAGTCGGTATGATGCCGCATCCAGAGCGTGCAATTAACCAATTGTTCGGCTCAGAGGACGGCAAAAAAATGTTTACATCGATTTTGAATGCATGGAGGGAACAGCATGGCGCAGCAGTTAACAGCTAAGGAACCGACAGCGGAACAAATCGCGGATCAGCGGATTTATACGCAGTTCGGCGTAACGGATTATGAATATGAGCTGATTTGCGGATTTCTTGGCCGTCAGCCAAACTATACGGAGATTGGCGTATTCAGCGTCATGTGGTCGGAGCATTGCTCTTACAAAAACTCTAAGCCGATTTTGAAAAAATTTCCGATCACTGGACCTAAAGTTCTAATGGGACCAGGCGAAGGCGCAGGTATCGTTGATATTGGCGACAATCAAGCGGTCGTATTCAAAATCGAATCGCATAACCATCCCTCCGCGGTTGAGCCTTACCAAGGCGCAGCTACAGGTGTAGGCGGTATTATCCGCGATATTTTCTCGATGGGCGCACGTCCGGTTGCTTTGATGAACAGCTTGCGCTTTGGCCGTCTTGAAAATGATCGCGTTAAATATTTGTTCGAAAATGTTGTCAGCGGTATCGCTGGCTACGGCAACTGTATCGGCATCCCGACTGTCGGTGGTGAAGTCATGTTCGACGAGAGCTACGAGGGCAATCCGCTCGTTAACGCGATGTGCGTGGGCCTTATCGATCATGATAAAATCCAGCGCGGTGTCGCTAAAGGCGTAGGCAACCCGGTATTTTACGTCGGTCCGGCAACTGGTCGCGACGGCATCCACGGTGCAACCTTCGCTTCGGTCGAGCTGTCCGAGGAATCCGAAGAGAAGCGTACGGCGGTTCAAGTCGGCGATCCATTCATGGAGAAGCTGGTTATGGAAGCAACGCTTGAGCTGATCGATTCCGGAATCGTGCTTGGTATTCAAGATATGGGCGCAGCTGGCCTAACTTGCTCCAGCGCCGAGATGGCTTCGAAAGCCGGCAACGGTCTCGAGCTGTACCTCGATGAAGTGCCGCAGCGCGAAACAGGCATGACGCCTTACGAAATGATGCTGTCTGAATCGCAAGAGCGCATGCTCTTCGTTGTAGAGCCGCAGCATGAAGCGCAGGCGAAAGAAATTTTCGAGCGTTGGGGCATCATTTGCGCCAAAGTCGGCAAAGTAACGGATGACGGACGTCTCCGCTTGTTCCACCAAGGCGAGCAAGTGGCCGATATGCCGGTAACAGCACTTGTTGACGAGTGTCCGGTTTATGACAAGCCTTCGCAGGAGCCAGCGTATTACAGTGCGAATGCGGCAATCGACACTACGGCTTATCCGGAAGTAACGGATTTGACGGCTGCGCTTGAGAAAGTGCTCGCTTCGCCAACAGTGGCCAGCAAAGAGTGGGTTTACAATCAATACGACTACATGGTGCGTACGTCGACAGCGGTACAACCGGGTTCGGACGCAGCAGTCGTTACAATTAACGGTACACGCAAGGCACTCGCGATGACAACCGACTGCAACAGCCGTTATGTATATCTTGATCCAGAAGTGGGCGGACGCATTGCCGTAGCGGAAGCTGCGCGCAACATCGTTTGTTCCGGCGCAGAGCCGCTGGCCATTACGGACAACCTGAACTTCGGCAGCCCAGAGAAGCCGGATGTATTCTGGCAGATTGAGAAATCGGCAGACGGTATGTCCGAGGCTTGCCGCGTACTGGAAACGCCAGTTATCGGCGGCAACGTCAGCTTGTACAATGAAAATGCAAAAGGCGCGATTTACCCGACGCCGGTTATCGGCATGGTAGGTCTCGTTCATGATATCGATCATATTACGACGCAAGGCTTCAAAAACGAAGGCGACGTCATCATTCTCGTCGGCGAAACGAAAGCCGAAATGGGCGGAAGCGAGCTGCAATACGTGCTGCAAGGCGTGAACGAAGGCCGTCCTCCGGTTATTGATCTAGCTGTTGAGAAAAAGATGCTCGGCGCTGTGCTGAGCGCGATTCAAAGCGGCCTGGTCGCTTCGGCGCATGACTTGTCCGAAGGCGGTATTGCGGTTGCACTGGCAGAATCCTGCATAAGCGGCAAGCTTGGTGCAGAAGTTAATGTAAATACAGAGCTGCGCGCTGATCATGCATTGTTCAGCGAATCGCAATCGCGTATTTTGCTGTCGGCGAAGCCGGAGCAAGCAGCAGCGCTGCAAGCATTGCTGGCTGAGCAAGGCGTTGCCCATGCGGCAATTGGTTCGGTTAAAGGAGCTGCTCTTTCGATCAGCATCAATGGCAAATCCGGCATTCAGGCGCCGGTACAACAACTGGAGAAGGTCTGGAAGGATGCGATTCCATGTCTGATGAAATAAAGCAGCCTAAGCTTTGGTCAGGCGATTATTATAATCAAGGCGGCGGTCGGGAGGATTTCTTCGACAAGCTGCGCGAGGAATGCGGCGTGTTCGGCGTCTTCAATCATGCAGACGCAGCATCGCTTTCCTACTATGGCCTTCATGCGTTGCAGCATCGCGGCGAGGAATCTGCGGGCATTTGCACCGTCGACACGACGGACCGCAATCGTTTCAGCTATCACCGCGGCATGGGACTCGTCAAGGAAGTATTCGACAAGGAGCGCCTAGCGGGGCTCCCTGGCGATCGCTCTATCGGCCATGTGCGTTATTCGACAGCAGGAGAGAGCAAGCTGGCAAATGCGCAGCCGCTGATCTTCCGCTATCGGGATGGCGATCTTGCGGTAGCGACGAACGGCAATATCGTAAATGCGCCGGAAATCCGCAAGGAGCTGGAGAACCTGGGCTCTATTTTCCAGACGACGAGTGATACCGAGGTTATTGCGCATTTGATCGCCCGTTCGCCGAAGGATTTTGTGACGGCAGCGAAAGAAGCGCTTCAGCGTATCGTTGGAGGCTTCGCTTTCCTGATTATGACAAACGACAAGCTGCTGGTCGCTTCTGATCCGAACGGACTTCGTCCGCTCGTGGTGGGCCGCATCGGCGAGGGCTATGTTTTTTCTTCCGAGTCGTGCGCGTTTGAATCGATTGGTGCCCAGTATTTGCGTGACGTTCAGCCAGGCGAGCTGCTTATTTTTGATCAGGATGGCATGAAAGAGGATCGTTATGCGGAAGTGACGCGCCGGGCGACCTGCGCGATGGAATACATTTATTTTGCCCGTCCCGACAGTGACATTCATGAGATCAACATTCATTCCGCGCGCAAGCGGATGGGCAAGCAGCTCGCGATGGAATCGTTCGTCGATGCTGATATCGTAACGGGTGTGCCGGACTCCAGTATATCTGCGGCAATCGGTTATGCGGAGCAGACGGGTATTCCTTATGAGCTTGGACTTATCAAAAATAAATACACCGGCCGTACGTTCATCCAGCCTTCACAGGAGCTGCGTGAGCAGGGCGTGAAGATGAAGCTGTCCGCCGTGCGCAAAGTCGTAGAAGGCAAACGGGTCGTCATGATTGACGACTCGATCGTTCGCGGCACAACGTCGCGCCGGATCGTCAATATGCTGCGTGAAGCGGGAGCAACGGAAGTGCACGTGCGGATTACATCGCCGCCTTTCAAAAACCCTTGCTACTACGGCATTGATACGCCGAGCCGCGATGAGCTTATTGCATCTTCCCGCACGGTGCAGGAAATTTGCGAGCTGATCAATGCGGATTCGCTGACCTTCCTTAGCGACAGCGGCTTTATTGATTCGGTTGGCGGCAATGACGGCGCTTATAACCGGGGCATGTGCCTCGGCTGCTTTGATAATGATTACCCGACGCCTGTTGATGAGGAATCGGACAAAAGCTGCAGTTGCTAGACTTTAGCAGTCTGGCTGCAGCATGAAGCTGTAATAGTGCAATTTAGAACTAATAGTGCTGCCTGCCACTTGCGCGCCTGATTCAGGCGTGCCAGCTTGGCGGCTACGATAAAGGGGTTGAACGATGTGGCAGAAGCGTATAAAAAAGCTGGCGTCGATATAGCGGCTGGCAACGAAGCGGTCGAAAGAATGAAGAAGCATGTCAAGAAGACGTTCCGTCCTGAGGTGCTGACAGATCTTGGCGGCTTTGGCGGCCTGTTCGGCCTAAACAAGGATAAATATGACGAGCCGGTGCTCGTATCGGGTACAGACGGCGTTGGCACGAAGCTGAAGCTGGCTTTTGCAATGGACAAGCATGACACGATCGGTATCGATGCGGTTGCCATGTGTGTCAATGACATCATTGTACAAGGCGCTGAGCCTTTGTTCTTCCTCGATTACCTCGCTTGCGGCAAAGTCGTGCCTGAGAAAATCGAAGCGGTCGTTAAAGGCATCGCAGATGGCTGCGTACAGGCAGGCTGCGCGCTAATTGGCGGCGAGACAGCGGAAATGCCAGGCATGTACCAAGGCGACGAATACGATATCGCGGGCTTTACGGTCGGCGTTGTCGATAAGAAAAAAATCATCGATGGCACGACCATTGCGCCCGGAGACGCAGTGATTGGACTTGCGTCAAGCGGCATTCACAGCAATGGCTATTCGCTCGTTCGCAGATTGCTTCTGGAAGAGAGCGGCTATGCGCTGGATCAGGAGCTGGCAGAGCTTGATGGCGCGAAGCTTGGCGATGTATTGATCGAGCCAACGCGCATTTATGTGAAATCGGCGCTTAAGCTGATTGAGCAAGTGAAGGTGAAAGGCATGGCGCATATTACAGGCGGCGGCTTCATCGAGAACATTCCGCGCGTATTGCCGGAAGGCGTGAACGTGAATGTGGAATACGGCTCTTGGCCGATCCACAACATTTTTGGCCTCATGCAGGATAAAGGTTCGATTACGAATCGTGATATGTTCACGACGTTTAATATGGGTATTGGCCTCGTAGTCGTTGTACCGGCTGATGAAGCGGAAGAAGCGCTTCGCGTAGCAAGTGGGCTTGGCGAGAAAGCTTACCGCATTGGAACAGTAACGGAAGGCAGCCGCATCGTCACGTTTACAGGAGCGACGGTGTAATGGCAGCGAAGCGTATAGCCGTATTTGCATCAGGTCAAGGCACCAATTTTCAAGCCTTGGCCGATGCGGCATGGCAGGGGGAGCTCGATGCAACTATCGAGCTTCTTGTTTGTGATAAGCCGTCTGCTCCGGTTATCGAGCGGGCGCGTAAGGCTGGCGTAGAAACGTTTATTTTTAAGCCGAAGGACTATCCGTCCCGCGAAGCGCATGACAGCGTGATTTTGGCGGAGCTTGAGCGCCGCGGCATTGAGCTGATTGTATTGGCTGGCTATATGCGCATCATTACACCGGTGCTGGTGGAGCCTTTCTATGGGCGGATGATCAATGTCCATCCTTCACTGCTGCCAGCGTTTCCCGGCATTAATGCGATTCGCCAGGCGCTTGACTACGGCGTGAAGCTGACGGGCGTTACCGTGCATTATGTGGACGGCGGACTCGACAGCGGCCCGATTATTGCCCAGCAGGCAGTCGGGATTGCGGACGGCGAGACGGAGGATGAGCTTGCGGTACGCATCCATGCGGCGGAGCAGCAGCTGCTTCCGCAGGTCGTGCGGCAAATTGCTGGCGGACGGGTACAGCTGGACGGACGTTTGGTGCAGATTAATGTGAGCAAGCAAGCTGAGTGATCGGGCATTCATAACGATAAAGCGGTTAGAGCGTAACAGGGTTAAGACAAATAAGGAGGGCTTTGTGGAATGGCTATTCGTAGAGCATTAATCAGCGTATCCGATAAGACGGGTATTGTGGAGTTTTCGCGTGAGCTGGCAAGCCAAGGCGTGGAAATTATTTCGACAGGCGGAACGTTCAGCTTACTGGAAAAAGAGGGCATTCCGGTCATCGGCATTTCCGATGTAACGGGCTTCCCGGAAATTTTGGATGGACGCGTCAAAACGCTGCACCCTGCTGTACATAGCGGCCTGCTCGCTGTGCGCGACGATGAAGAGCACCAGAAGGTGATGGAAGAGCTGGGCCTCAGCTACATCGACCTCGTTGTCGTCAATCTGTATCCGTTCAAGCAGACGATTGCTAAGCCGGATGTAGAGTATGCGGATGCGATTGAAAACATCGATATCGGCGGTCCAACGATGCTGCGCTCTGCTGCGAAAAACCATGCATTCGTTACCGTTGTCGTAGACGCTGCGGATTACGCGGCTGTGCTGGAAGAAGTAAAAGCGGGCGGCGACACGACGCTTGAAACACGCAAGCGCTTGACGGCGAAAGTATTCCGTCATACAGCAGCTTACGATACACTGATTGCTGAATATTTGTCCAAGCAGACAGGCGAAGAGCTTCCAGAAAGCTACACCGTTACTTATGAAAAAGTACAGGATCTCCGCTACGGCGAGAACCCGCATCAGAAGGCTGCTTTCTACAGCAAGCCGCTTGCTTCGACAGGCAACATTACGACAGCTGAGCAATTGCACGGCAAAGAGCTGTCCTACAATAATATTAATGATGCAAACGCAGCGCTTGCGATTGTTAAGGAATTTGATGAGCCAGCGGTTGTTGCCGTTAAGCATATGAATCCTTGCGGCGTAGGTACGGGCACTGACATTCATGAAGCGTATCAAAAAGCGTATGCGGCTGATCCGACCTCGATCTTTGGCGGCATCGTTGCGGCGAACCGCGTAATTGGCGCAGACACAGCTGAGCTGCTTGGCCAAATTTTCCTTGAAATTATTATTGCGCCGGACTTTACGCCGGAAGCGCTGGATATTTTGACGAAAAAGAAAAACATTCGCCTTATGAAGCTCGGCGAGCTTTCCGTTGCTGCGGCTGACCGCAAGCCTGAGCTGCTCGTGACGACGGTTGACGGCGGCATGCTCGTACAGGAAAGCGATGTTCGCAGCCTGACGGAAGCAGACCTGCAATTCGTAACTGACCGCAAGCCGACTGAAGAAGAGCTGAAGCAATTGTTGTTTGGCTGGAAAGTCGTGAAGCATGTGAAATCGAATGCGATTTTGCTGGCGAAAAATAATATGACGATTGGCGTAGGCGCAGGCCAAATGAATCGTGTAGGCGCTGCTCGCATTGCAATCGAGCAGGCTGGTGCGCAGTCCGCTGGCGCTGTACTGGCATCGGATGCCTTTTTCCCAATGGGCGATACGGTTGAGCTGGCAGCTAAAGCTGGCATTACGGCGATTATCCAAACGGGCGGCTCCATTAAGGATGCCGAATCGATTGCCGCAGCAAATGCTAACAACATTGCCATGGTACTGACTGGCGTTCGTCATTTCAAGCATTAAGAGGGAGCTGACAAGATGCGAATTTTAGTAGTAGGCGGCGGCGGCCGCGAGCATGCGATCGTATGGGCGCTGAAAAAAAGCGAGAAGGTCCGCAGCATCTATTGTGCGCCGGGCAATGCAGGCATCGCGCAGCTGGCAGAATGCGTGCCGCTGGCTGTCAATCAATTTGACGAGCTAGTCGAGTTCGCTAAAGATGCGGCTATCGATCTCGTATTCATCGGTCCGGATGATCCGCTGGCGGATGGCATCGTTGATGCGTTCGAAGCGCATCAAATTCCGGTATATGGTCCGAATAAAGCGGCAGCGGAAATTGAAGGCAGCAAAATTTTCATGAAAAATTTGCTCAAGAAATATAATATTCCAACGGCTAAATATGAGACGTTTACCGAATATGAGGCGGCTTCCGCTTATTTGCAGGCACAGCAGACGCCTATCGTCATTAAAGCGGATGGACTTGCGGCAGGCAAGGGCGTAACCGTGGCCTTTACGATGGAAGAAGCACAGCAGGCGCTGAAAGAAGCGATGCTGGATAAAGTGTTTGGCGATGCGGGCAACCAAATCGTAATTGAGGAGTTTTTGGAAGGACAGGAAATGTCCATCCTTGCTTTCGTAGATGGAGAGACGGTGCGGGCGATGGTGCCAGCACAGGATCACAAGCCGATTTTCGACGGCGATAAAGGTCCGAATACGGGCGGTATGGGCACGTATACGCCGCTGCCGCATATTGATCAGGCGATTATCGACGAGTCGATTGCGAATATTATTATTCCAACGGCGAAAGCAATGGTAAGCGAAGGTCGCCCGTTCCGCGGCGTATTGTTCGCGGGTCTGATGATTACGAAGGATGGCCCGAAAACGATTGAGTTTAATGCACGTATGGGTGATCCGGAAACGCAGGTTGTGCTTCCACGTCTGGAAACCGATCTTGTCGACATCGTATTGGCTTCGTTGAATGGCAGATTGGAGCAGCTGGATATTACTTGGAGCGATGAAGCAGCGGTTTGCGTCATTATGGCTTCCGAGGGTTATCCAGCCTCGTATCCGAAGGGCCGCGTCATTGAAGGGCTGGCGAAAGCCGAAGCGCAAGGCGCGCTAGTGTTCCATGCGGGAACAGCTGAGAAGGACGGCCAGTTCGTAACAAGTGGCGGACGTGTGCTAGGTGTTGTCGGTCGCGGCCGTGACATCGCGGAGGCACGTGCTCGTGCTTATGATGCGGTAGGCGTTATTCATTTCGATGGCATGCAGAGCCGATCGGATATTGCGGCGAAGGCACTGGTTTAACGATTATTTTCAAATGAAGTCATTCATATATGAGTATGAGTAAAGTCTACACAGCTTGAAGCCGCCTATGTGCGGCTTTTTTTAATTCAATTAGGGTTCTACTAGGATATGAATGCAAAGCGGAGTCGGCTTTCAGCTCTTTGCTTAGCGTTTATTCTAGGGTGATTTTCTCCGCCGAATTCAAGGCTTATAGAACCCCATTATACGAATGTTGCTGAGTCCTCTGTGGGTATAAGCACTGTTTCAGAGACTGCTATGGCTGAGGTCATCAGCTGGGAAGCTCACTGTTTTTTTGAAGGACTGAGGTTCCGCTATTCTGGCTTTTACCCTGATTTGAGGCCGCACGCGGACAGGAACGCCGTTATTGCCTTCATTATCCCGTCAAAATGGCGATTGACCGCACATTAGCGGCTCCTGAGTCCGCCGCCTTGCCCAAACCCGTGATTTGGTTGAAATAGCGGCTGCTGTGTCCGCCAAGTCTAACTTTGTTCAAGGGGTCAGACCCCAAAACCAAGAGCATGACGCTGGCTTAATCAGTAACTGAATCGATTTCGATCGATTTCGTTTGCATACCATGCCCTAGTAACACAAGAGCCGAAGTCGTTCCATTTTTTAATCGTATAGTGCTGTTTGCTATGAAAGCAGCGGGGGGCAGCTAATATAAGCTTGTTTGATCATTAAAGTTTCATAGGAACCATATTACTATATTCTGGTATATAACAATAGCGCGTAATAGTGAGGATTTCTGCTGTCAAATGCGGGCGAATGGTGTAACTAATTTGTAACGCACTACGTCTATGAATGCGATAAGATAAATCTATCAGCAGGGAATAGAAGGGTGAATCGGATGAAGTATAACACACGAACTAGAGTTAGCAGCATGAAGACGCGCAAAAGAACAAAACAAAAACTAGCAGTAGCAAGCTTTCTACTTGTGGCACTAGCCTTATGGCTTGGTGGCTGCGGGACTAAGGCTTCTTCGAGCCTTGAGGTGCTTATGCCAGGCAAAGAGGGAAGCGCAAACATCCAGCAGGGAGCTTCATCCGAGGACACTATCCATATTAACCATCCGACGTTGGCGGAAGGGACTAACAGCGGTACGGACACGGCAAGTCACCCAGCGAGCACCGATGCTTCCCATTCCCCTCAGAAAGGAACGGATGCTGCATCCGGCACAAACGGTGGAACTGGCGGAAAAACACAAGGCGGAGGTTCCAAAATAGGAACGAGCGTAACGAACAGCACTTATACAAATAAACCTTCAAGCACACCTGCAAGCTCACCAACACCAACAAGCAAGCCGTCTCCCACAGCAACGCCTTCGGCGTCTCCGCAAGGGGAGAAGGGAACGAGCAAGCCGGATAAGGAGCAGAAGCTTGTCGCGTTAACCTTTGATGATGGACCGGATAGCCGTTATACACCAGCAATTTTGGATATCCTGAAAAAGAAGGGCGTTAAAGCGACTTTCTTCGTAGTCGGCGTTCAGGTGAAGAAGGACCCGGATGTGCTTCAGCGCATCGTGGACGAAGGCCATGAGATCGGCAATCATACGACCCATCATAAAGATTTGACGAAGCTGACCAAGAGCCAAATTTGGGAAGAAATCACCACAACGGATAAGCTGATTAAAGATGCAGTCGGCTTTACTCCAAACCTGGTGCGTGCACCATATGGAGCGGTGAACAGCACGGTTAAGCAGCTAATGAAGGAAAAAGGAAGAGAATTGGTAAGCTGGAATGTGGATACCCGTGACTGGGCGGGAACGTCTGTAGCTGTGATGAAGCAGAACATTAGCGAGCATACGAAGCCGGGTGGTATAATATTGATGCATTCTTTTGGAGGCAAAGGTATTAAAAACACGGTGGACATGCTGCCAGACGTCATTGATAGCTTGCATAAGAAGGGCTATACGTTCGTCACGATTGACGAAATGCCTTGATTCCGGTCTGCTTTCGAACCGTAAGCTAAGGGGGCTTAAGCGATTGTTTATATCAAAAATAAGCGGGGCGCTGCTTGCAGCCGCCTTGCTTTGTTTATTAGCAACCGGCTGCCGCTATACAGCGGCTCCTGCGGATTTGCTTGAAAAGCCTACTATCGCCTCGGACAAGCAGGCGCTCGTTCAGGCTGTGCAGAAAGCTTTGCCGCCGCATGCGCAGCTGGCGCTTCCGATGCGCGATGACAAGCTTGGCGCCGTGCGACTGCTCGATGTAGATGGCGACGGTGTAGACGAGGCGCTCGTTTCTTTTAACAATGAGTACAGCTCTCCTGAGCTGATGCTGCTCCGGTATCGGGGCAACACCTGGAAGCCCTATTATACGATTCAGCAGCCTTTATCGATGCGAATGGACTGGATGAAGGTAAGCGACTTTGACAAGGACGGCAAGCTGGATCTGGCAGTCGGCTGGATTGGCTCCTATGATGGCTCCAATATGGTCGAGCTGTATTCGCTTGGCAAAACGCCAGTACGCAATGAGGAAGGAAAGCTTGTGCTTGAGCCGGAGGATTCCCTGCCTTATTTGTATGCGGAAGCGGGCGATCTGAACGGAGATGGCAAGCTGGAGCTGGCGGTCGTCACGGGGGATTGGGCGAATCAGGAGGTACAGCTGCCGAACTATAAGCTGACGGTATATGAATGGACAAAGGGCAAGTTTCATGCGCTGCAGCAGCTTGATCTTAGCAATGATGTCATTAACTACGACCGGCTGTTGATTGGCAAAGTTTCCGAGCGGCAGACAGGTGTCGTATTGGAGGCTGCGGTAGGCGCCCATTCGATGTATACGTTTATGTATGTATGGGACAAAGGCAAGCTGCGGCCGGTTGCGTTATCCGAGCAGGGCGAGTATGAAAATGCGCTCGTGTCAGGAACGCCGACGCAGAATGAGGATATTAACGGCGATGGCATAATCGAGCTATCTCGGCCCAAAGAGCCCGCAGGCTATCCGGATCTGCCTTATGCCGGAATGCTCTGGGTTAATGAGTGGCTGCAGTGGGATGGCGATAAGGCGTTCAAGCTGGTCAAGGAAGAGTATTCAAATTACAGCTACCAGATCAGCTTTACGATTCCGGATCAGTGGAAGGGCCGCTATACGCTGAGAAGCCCGGACGTCCATCAGGAATATGGCATTGTCACCTTTGAATATTGGAATGAAGAAACCGGCTACAAGTCTGAGCTGGGCACGTTATATGCTGTTCCAGCAACCAAGTGGGGCAGTATTCAGGAAGAGTGGAAGGAGTCAGACCGCGCTTACAATGTCGTGCTCAACTATGCGGGCTTGGTGTACATTTATGCGCAGCAGCTTGCTCCTCCAGAGACGATGGAGATCAGTGATCGCCAGCCGTTTTATGCGATGCAGCTGAGCAAGGAGCAACTGCCGGAATTGCTTGTGCCGAGGCCGGACTAATGGAAAAAGTGGGTGGACCTATGCGTATTTTGCTGCTGGAAGATGAAGAAGCGATTCGCGGCTTTGTCCGCATTAATTTAAAACGCAACGAGATGGAAGTGACGGAAGCAGGCGACGGTGAAACGGCGCTCGCTCTGGCTGATTCGGAGGGGCCGTTCGATATTGCGCTGCTTGATGTTATGCTGCCGACAATTAGCGGCTTTGAAGTATGCGAGCAGCTGCGCAGCAAATTTCCGAGCATGGGCATTATTATGCTGACTGCGAAGTCGCAGGAAGAGGATAAAATTCACGGGCTGGAGCTTGGCGCCGACGATTATGTGCAGAAGCCGTTCAGCCCCGGCGAGCTGATTGCCCGAATCAAGTCGCTCTACCGGAGAATGCAGCCGAGTGCTGCGCTGCTTCAGGCGGCGGCAGCCCAAGAGGCAACGGCTGGTCTTATGACGCAGGCTGCACAAGCAGCACAAGCGGATGATGAGCTGAAAATTGGGCCATTTCGCCTGTCGGTATCAGCGCGCAAGCTCTGGAAAAACGATGAGGAAATTATTTTGACCCCAACCGAATGGACGCTGGTGCGGCTTTTAATGGAGCGGGAAGGCAAAAGTGTCAGCCGCGATGATATTTTGAGCGAGGTTTGGGGCCGTTATTATGTGGGCGACCTTAAGGTTGTTGACGTTAACATTAGGCGGGTGCGCCAAAAAATCGAAGACAATTCCTCTGAGCCTGCTTTCATCGAAACGGTGTGGGGCTTCGGCTACCGCTGGAGAAGGGGCAGCAGCGGATGAACAGTCTCAAGACGAGAATCGTGTGGAGCTATTTGCTCCTGATTGCACTCGTTGTCGTCGTGCTCGGTGGACTTTTTGCCACGCTGATTACCAACTATTATTATGGCAGTGCACAAAGCTCGGTTAAACAGCGGGCTGTGTCAGCCCTTGCCACGCATAATCGGACGATGGCCTCCCTGAAAATGCATGATCAAGCTGATTATATGCTGCAATATATGGTGGAGGGCGATACGCGGCTCCAACTGCTTGATGTGTACGGAAAGGTGCGCATGGACTCGGACGGGCTGGTCGAAAATGTACAGTACAACACGCTGGACGTGCAGGCCGCGATGAACGGGCAGACGGACATTTGGCAGGGCAATGATCCTTATTATAAGGAGCGGGTTACTTCAATTACGATACCGGTCTGGAACGATACGCATGTGGTATCTCTGCTGCGTTATTCGGCCTCCATCAGTGCCGTGGATGATATGGTGAGCCAACTGCTGCGCATGTCAGCAGTTGTGGGGCTGGCTGTCATTTTGCTGTTCCTTGGGTTAAGCCTATGGCTGGCGCAGCGTATTGTACGCCCCATTCGCGAGCTGACGCGTGCAGCGAGGTATATGGCTGATGGCGATTGGACAAGGCGGGCGACGAAGCGAAGCAATGATGAAATTGGACAGCTGGCGGAAACGTTCAATACGATGGTCATAGAGCTGAATAATCGCGAGAAGCTCAAAAATGATTTTATCTCCTCCATTTCCCATGAGCTGCGAACGCCGCTTACGTCGATCAGAGGCTGGAGCGAGACGCTGAAGGAAGGCGATCCGGCCGACAATGAGGAAATGAAGCTGGGGCTGCAAATTATTAGCCATGAAACGCTGCGCCTGTCGGGGCTTGTAGAGGATTTGCTCGATTTCTCCAAGCTGTCGGCAGGAAGCATGGAGCTTCATGCCGAGCTGCTGGATCTCAACAGCCCGGTGAAAGAGACGGTCGCCCAGCTTGGTGTCCGGCAGGATCAGACAGGCGTAAAGCTGCTTGTGACGCTAGGCAAATCACCAGTGATGGTGTATGCAGATGCGAACCGCTTGAAGCAGGTCATCATTAATTTGATTGACAATGCGTTCAAGTTCACGCCAGCAGGCGGCACGATTCGAGTGTCGGTCTCCGTTACGCCTGACGAAGATTATGCGTTGCTGACCGTTGCCGATACCGGCTGCGGCATCGATCCCGAGGACATCCCCCATGTGACGGAGAAGTTCTATAAGGGGAATACAGGGCAGGGGGGAAGCGGGCTAGGGCTCGCGATCAGCAAGGAAATTACCGAGCTGCATGCTGGCGAGATGAAAATAGACAGCGAGCGTGGAGCTGGAACGGTAATTATGATTAAGCTGCCGATCAGCCATCAGGATAAACCAGCAACTTAACCTATATGTATGAAGGCAGATGAATGTATGGCATATGCGCAGAGGAACGGAATCAGCCGCCCAAGAGGGCGGCTAATTTTTATTGAACAGCAGATTGCGGTTGAAAAATACCCAGACGACAGCAACGACGACACCAAACGTAAGCATAACGGAAAGCCAGTGATCGGTAAGCCATACGATCCATGCAGGCATATAAGCTCTACTCCTTTCTTGGCGGCATCATAAGCAGCCTATATAAGTTGAATGATGATTTGCGGCTTTAATTAATATGTCCGAAGCACTCCCGGGCCATCAAAAAAAGCTTTGCCTAATTGTGGTATAATCGTAGGTGATGGTCATTTCATACTGGGAGGGATTTATAATGTCTTTCACTGTTCAGATTGGTCAGCAAGCACCAGATTTCACGCTTCCGGCGACGGATGGCAAGAGCTATTCGCTGCAGGATTTTGCCGAAGCGGACACGCTGGTTGTATTTTTCACCTGTAATCATTGTCCTTATGTCGTAGGATCGGACGAGCTCACGCGCAAGACTGCCATCAAGTTTAAGGAGAAGGGCGTTGCTTTCGTCGGCATTAATGCGAACAGCATTAATACGAAGCCCGATGATTCCTTCGAGCATATGGTGGAGCGAATGAATGAACTGAAGTTCCCTTGGACGTATTTGCGCGATGATACGCAGGAGGTAGCGAAGGCTTATGGGGCGCTGCGTACGCCGCATTTTTTTGTTTTTGATAAAGAGCGCAAGCTCGTTTATACGGGCCGGGGAGTTGACCAGCCGAGGGACGCAGGCAAAGTGACGGTTTATGATTTGGAGCGCGCACTTACCGAGCATACGCTGGGCAAGGAGGTTTCGGTGCCTTATACGAATCCGATTGGCTGCAATGTGAAGTGGGATGGACAGGATGAGCACTGGATGCCGGTTGAAGCTTGCGATCTTGTATAAAAAACGGATTGACAGCGGCATCTGCGGGTGCTATTATTGCTTTAACAAATTCAAAGTATTCGGGTAGGAATTAATATAATTAAGACGCTGTATGGAAACGGCAGGAGGTTTTGGACATGGAGAAGCATCTGGTATTGCGCCATGAAGGATTGGAGCTGGCAGCTACGCTGCATTATCCGACGGATGAGAAGAAGAACGACGACTGCAAACGGCAGGCGATCATTATTTGCCACGGATTTGTTGGCAGCCGCATCGGGGTGGACCGCTTGTTTGTGAAAGCAGCCCGCGCTCTTGCTGCCAAAGGCTCGTATGTGCTGCGCTTCGATTATGGCGGCTGTGGCGAGAGCAATGGCGATTATGGCTCGCTTGGCTTCGACAGCATGGTCGATCAGACGCGCACAGCACTTGATTACATCACGAGCATGGAATGCGTAGATCCGCGCAAGATTGTATTGCTCGGACATAGTCTGGGCGGAGCGGTCTCGATTATGACAGCCGTTAAGGATAAACGGGTCAAGCGCCTTCTTCTATGGTCGCCAGTTGCTTATCCCTTCAATGACATTGTCCGAATTGTCGGCAGGAAGGGCTATGATGAAGCGGTCCAATCTGGCAGTGTTGATTATTCCGGCTTTACGCTGAAGCCCGTCTTCTTCGACTCGCTGCTGGAGCATCAGCCTTTCCAGGCAGCTACGCGCTTCTCCGGCGACGTTCTGCTCGTCCATGGCACGAGCGATGAGCTTATACCGGTCGATTACAGCTTCCTTTATCAGAAGGTGTTCTGGACCCGCAGCGAGGGACTGTGCGACAAGGAAATTATTTTTCAAGCGTCGCATACGTATTCCAACCGCCAGCATCAGGAGGAAGCGATTCGCATCAGCTCTGAATGGCTGGAGGGTCTGGATAAGAAGCAGCAGGAATGGCATCATTGGAGCATCTAAACTGGAAAAAAGGGAGTGCCGCTTACGGCGGCATCCGGCTTTATGGCAGGACCTGTTACGCGGGACTCACGCGTGAGCAGGTCCTGTTTTTGCTTAATCTGTTACTCCTTCTATCATCCTGTGGTATAGTAGAAAGGTAGAAAAGGCAGCAAAGCTGCTTTTGCGAGCTTTTTGCTGCGTAAATTGTCATGTTATCTATCATGCTAGAGGATAGATTTGAAATTATAAGATTATTCGGATAAAGGCGGGTATCATTCATGAAATTGGGAAAAAGAATCGGTTTATCGTCCAGCATTCTGCTGCTGCTTGTACTGCTTGCAGCTTGTGCGGGAGGCAATAAAGGGGAAGCGGTTCCAACCGCATCACCAGAGCCAAGCGCTTTGCCAAGCCCTAGCGTGTCACCGGGGGCATTGCCGTATCAAGCACCACTAACGGGAGTTGGACGGCAGACAGAAGCCTTAGAGCGCCCGATTGCCGTCATGATCAACAACCTGAAGCCGGCTCGCCCGCAATCGGGATTGTCGAATGCCGACGTCGTGTGGGAGGTGCTTGCCGAAGGCGGCATTACGAGGCTCGTTGCGCTGTTCCAAAGCACGGACGCCTTGACCGATTCGATTGGCCCAATTCGCAGCATACGGCCTTATTTAATTAATATTGGCGAAAGCTACGGTGCTGTGCTTGCCCATGCGGGCGGCAGCAATGACGCATATGCGATTTTGCAGCAGCAGAAGAAGCCGTATTTGGATGAAATTTCGAATGCGGGCGCCTATTTCTGGCGGAGCAAGGAGCGCAAGGCGCCGCATAATCTGTATTCGGATCTGGAGAAGCTTCGTTCCGGAGCGGAGAAGAAAAATTACAAGCAGGATACAGCGGTGCCGGCCTATGTATTTGCCGAGAACGGCGCAGCGGAGGCGACGACGCCTGCGACGGCGGTCACGATTCATTTTACGCTGAAGGATTATAAGGTATCTTATGCCTATGATGAGGCGAGCAAGCTATATAAGCGTTCCATCAACGATGAAGCGCATATTGACCTCAACAATAATGAGCAGCTCACGGCAACTAATCTGGTTGTACTCGCTGCAAGCCATAAGACGCTGGACAATGAAGGCCGGCTCTCGGTCGATTTGCAAACGGGTGGAGATGCGATGCTGTTTCAGCAGGGCCGGATGACGGAGGCGTCATGGGTACGGGCGCCGGATCATATGATTCGGATCGTGAAGGATGGCAAGGAGCTGGCTCTGGTGCCGGGCAAAACCTTCTTCCACATTGTCCCGAATACAAAATCGATTGCCGATCATGTGATGTATGGGTAAAATAAGCGCGGTTCGGAAACACTTTTAGCAGGTGAAGAGTGCTTTCCGCGTCCGCAATAATAGCTAGTTATGACGCTGTCTCTTTAGGAGGCGGCGTTTTGTTTTGGAAGCGGAGGAAATGAACGGAGTGTCGGCATAGATTGAAAAAAAGAAATTTTTTTCATAAACGTTAATATTCCGTTAACAATTTTAAAGTAAACTGTGTTAAGATATTCTGGGCTTATCCACCAAAGGTCACCATAGGTCGACAAAATGCCCAAACAAAACATCCAGCCGGGTAAAGGGGATTACGATGTTCAAGAAAAAAGATATTTTCTTTAAAACGTTTGAAGAAATGGCCGATGCGCTCGTTGTTGCTGTTGAGTATTTCTCGAATGGTTTGTCGGATTTGTCCGATGTCTCTACTTTTGCCAAGACGATGAAGGAATACGAAAGCCAGTGCGACCAGTATGTGCACACGATTTTGAAGGAATTGAACAAAACGTTCATCACTCCGATTGAACGAGAAGATATTATGGCGCTGACAAGCTCGCTTGACGATGTGCTGGATGGAATTGAGGCTTGCGCTTCGCGTTTCGAAATGTACAACATCAAGGAGAAGGATGAGTACATTCAGCTGTTTGGCGACATTTTGCTGCGCTGCGCGCATCAGATCAAGAAAGCCATTTATTTGCTGACGCAGAAGAAGCTGCTGGCTATTCGTGAGCCGAACATTGCGCTCAATGAGCTGGAAAATCAAGCCGATGATCTGCTTCGCGTATGTATTACAAGCTTGTTTGCGAACGTAAGCGATCCGATTGAGCTAATGAAACGCAAGGAAATTTATGAAATGCTGGAGCAAACGACCGACTATTGCGAGGATGTAGCCAATACGCTGGAATCGATTATTATGCGCAATAGCTAACGCGGAAAGTGGGAGTCAACTCTAATGGATTCATATATTTTATGGACGGTTGTCATTCTGGCACTCGGTTTTGATTTTATTAACGGCTTCCATGATACCGCGAATGCGATTGCGACGTCGGTATCTACCCGTGCGCTCAAGCCTCGCGTAGCCATTATGATGGCTGCGGTGATGAACTTCCTCGGTGCGATTATGTTTACCGGGGTAGCCAAAACGATCGGAAGCGGCGTAGCGAATCCTGCTGATTTGCCGAATGGTGTCGAAGTCGTTATCGCTGCGCTCATATCGGCTATTATCTGGAACCTGGTTACGTGGTGGTTCGGAATTCCGTCCTCCTCGTCCCATGCGCTCATCGGCTCGCTGGCTGGTGCGGTTATTGCAGGTTCAGGAATGGGCGCGATTAATGCGTCGGGCTTTACGGATATTGTTAAAGCTCTCATTTTATCGCCGCTTATTGCTTTCTCGGCTGGTTTCATCATTATGTGGCTGCTCAAGCGGATTTTCGCCAAATCGAGCCCGCATCAGGTGAATAAAGGCTTCCGTTTCAGCCAAATCATAACGGCGGCCTTCCAATCGTTCTCGCATGGTACGAATGATGCGCAGAAGGCGATGGGAATTATCACGTTTGCGCTCGTTGCTGCGGGAGTTCAGGATAACTTGGATGTTCCGCTATGGGTTAAGCTGTCCGCTGCTCTGGCGATGGCGCTTGGTACGTCCGTCGGCGGCTACAAAATCATTAAAACGATGGGTACGAAGATTTTCAAAATCGAACCGATCAATGGCTTTGCTGCCGATGTAGGCTCGGCTGTCGTTATTTTGACGGCTACCGTGCTGCATTTGCCAGTAAGTACGACACATGTTATCACGTCTTCGATTCTAGGTGTAGGCAGCGCGAAGCGCTTCTCCAGCGTGAAATGGTCGATGGCGGGCCGAATCTTGGTCGCTTGGGTCATTACGATTCCGATCACGGTTCTGATGGCAATGGCTGTCTACTGGGCAATAGATTGGTTGTTCATTTAAGCTTGTATAGCGTTTTGAGGCCCGGTCCGTTAGTGGACGCGGGCTTTTTTGTTGCGCGGGGATGGGTGGATGGTGAAAAATAGAGCTTCTGCCAGCAAGGCTTGCTGCTGGCAGAAGGGAAGGAAAGCGCGCCGGTTACCGCGCTTTTGTTGCTGCGGAGGCAGGCCGAGTTTGCGGCGCTGCTCTCCGCTGCTTGGGGCTTAGCGCCGGCGTTTTCTCCTGCGTCTGCGGTTAGCGGGGCCTGTGGCTGAGCCGCTGCCGGATTTGCGGCGCCTGCGTTTAGGGACGAACTCTTCCACGTCATCGGTGGCGTCGTCCTCGGCCCCTTTTTTCCCAAAGGAGCCCATGATCACCTTCACAAGCGGAGCCATCTGGGATACGCTGCTCATGACCTTCTGAACCTTCGTCACGGTGGACAAAATCCCATCAATGCCGCCTATACGGTCGACGAAGCCTTTAATCTCTCCTAAATTCGCGAGCGAGAATGCGCCGCCTTTGGCAGGTGCTACGGATTCGGCAAGCTCGGCTGCGGTAGCTGGGACGATGGTTTGGGATTCCGGCTGTACGGCTTGAACCGATTGAAGCGGCGGCTGGAACTCTGGGATCGCATTTTCATTCAGTAAGCCGGATACGCTGGCCTTATGGTTAACGGCGGGGCTGAGCTGGCTCTGCCCTTGGCGGCTGCTGCGATGCTGGAATTGCTGCGGCTGCTGAGCATGCGGGTAGCGGGGATATTGGGGATAGCCGCCGGGATTATTGCGATAGTTCACGCTGATCACCCTTTTATTTTTTATAGTCGAAACGCCGTGCTACATGGTGGAATGCTCTGCCGGTGGGAGACGAGGTGCGTTGTGCAAAGCGGTCCTAGTGAAGCGCGGGCTCCTCCGCCAGAGCGGCGGTGAAGCGGTGTACACTTGGTATTAGTCTATGGCATAGGCAAACGTAAGGATTGGACGAATGTCACGGGTCCTGCAGAAAAATAACGGCAGATGCCCCCCGTTTTCTCTTCTGTTCTGTAAAGCGTGAATACGGTAATGCTTGAAAAAAACGGTTAAAAAAGCTACAATGTGAGCATTGGAAGTCCGGTTCGAAGACTAGAGGAGTGAAGAATATGCAGCTCAAAAAGCTGAACGATAAAGCAGTAGATCAATTGTTTGAGGCCATCCTAACTTTAAAATCCGTTGAGGAATGTTATGTGTTTTTTGATGATTTGTGCACGGTCAATGAAATTCAGTCGCTGTCGCAGCGTCTGGAAGTAGCGCGCATGCTCGGCAAGGGCAGCACGTACAATCAGATTGAAGCGGAGACAGGCGCGAGCACAGCTACAATCTCGCGGGTGAAGCGCTGTTTGAATTATGGCAACGACGGGTATAAAATGGCTTTAGAACGTTTAGGACGGTAGGTGCGTGAAAGCCATGAAAAAACCCGGTATTCTCGTTATAAGCCACGGCTCGCGCGATGCGCAGTGGGTGCGGCTTGTAGATGAAGCAGTAGGACGGGCAACAGAGACGATGCAGCGGGCCGAGGTGCCCGTGTATTCGTCTTTTCTTGAAATTGTAGAGGGCCGGCTCATTCAGGACGGCATTGACGAGCTGGAGGCACAGGGCGTAACCGAGCTGTATGTGCTTCCGCTGTTTATTTCATCAGGCAGTACGCATATCGATGAGATTGGACAGGCTTTTGGCTTTGCGCCGATCTCGGATTTTGAGGGCGATCTCGGCATTTTTCGGGTGAACGCGCATGTCCATATGGGGATGCCGATTAATGATGATCCCGAAATTGCGGAGCTGCTGCTGGAAAATTTAAAGCCGCTTAGCGCGGACCCGAGCCGCGAAGCGCTGCTATTAATTGGCCACGGCAGCAAGGAGCCGGTGTTCCATGAGCGCTGGCAGCAAGGCTTGGACGCGCTAGCTGGACGTATACGCGAGCTGGGCGGTTTCGCGCGCGCGGAAACGGCTATGCTGCTGCCTGATCAGGCTGCAGCGCGGTTGAAGGGCATGCAGGTGGAACGGCCGGAGGAAGCGGTTATCGTCGTGCCGCTATTTTTGAGCAATGGCTATTTCACGAATGAGGTCATTCCGGAGCGCTTGTCGGGACTTGACTATCGCTATAATGGAAGGCCAATGCTGCCTGATCCGGCGATTGAGCGCTGGTTGGTGCGGAATATGGTGGATTGGCTGGCGGGGCTGGAGCGGACCGAGGTCAAATGAAGTGAAGTGTAATGAAGTATAATGAATTGAATCGAATTAAAGTGAAGCGCAGTGAAATGAAGTGCATTGAAGTGCATTGAAGTGCATTGAAGTGCAGTGGATTGAATCGAAGTGGATTGGATTGAAATAAAGTGAAGTGCTTTGAAGTGAAGTGGTTTGAAGGGCGCAAAGATGGAGTGAAATTTACGGTTGGTAAATGAAATGAACACCCGGTAGGCGGGTAATCGTATAATAGTGGAACGTGGATTTTTGAAAGTTGAAGGTGGAAAGCAAGATACGAATCAAGCATGCGCGAAGGCGATAGGTAGGCCTGCCGACACATGAGAAATTGCAAATGGCTTGGAGGTCACGCTGATGTCAGCATATAAAAGAGCAAGATTGATCTATAATCCTTCTTCCGGCAGGGAAGAAATGAAGCGCAGGCTTCCAGATATTTTGCAGCGGCTGGAGCGCGGCGGTATTGAGACGAGCTGCCACGCAACGATAGGCGAGGGCGATGCGACGCTTGCGGCTGCCGAAGCCGCGGAGCGCGGCTATGATCTAATTATTGCGGCGGGCGGCGACGGAACGCTGTATGAGGTTATTAATGGGCTGGCGGAAAAGCCGAATTTGCCGCCGCTGGGCATTTTGCCGCTAGGGACGACGAATGATTTCGCGCGGGCGCTTGGCATTCCGAAACATTGGGAATATGCGGTTGATCTGATCATTCAGCAGTATACGCGTCCGATTGATGTCGGCAAGGCGAATGAGCGATATTTTATCAACATTGCCGGTGGCGGCTCGATGACGGAGCTGACGTATGATGTGCCGAGCAAGCTCAAGACGATGATTGGGCAGCTGGCGTATTATATGAAGGGCATGGAGAAAATGACGCGCCTCAGCCCGACCGAGCTGAAAATCCAGGCCGCAGGCGTTGGCGATTTTCATGAGGAATTTATGCTTTTTCTCATCTGCAACAGCAATTCGGTTGGCGGGTTTGAGAAGCTGGCTCCAGACTCGAAGCTCGACGATGGATTGTTTGACGTGATTTTGCTGCGTAAATGCAATTTGCCGGAGTTTATCCGCCTCGTGTCGCTCGCGCTGCGCGGGGAGCATATGAATGATCCGCATATTATCCATTTCCGCACGAATGAGATGAAGGTAACGACGCCAGACTACGTGCAGATCAATCTCGACGGCGAGTACGGCGGCAAGCTGCCGTTTACGTTCTCGGTGCTGCCCTCGCATTTGCGAATTTTTGCCGATGAGATGGGCGAGTCGACCTATCGGTAGTATAATGGATTTATGTGAGCGGAAGTGGATAGGATAGATCAGGGATTCGTGTATGATGGCGAGTCATTTTGTGAAAAAGAATAAGAGCAGAAAGTTGGCCGCTTAGCGGCCTGCTTGCGTTAATGGCGATATAGAGCGGAGCGGGTAGAGCAATGAACAGAAGGAATAACAGAGGTGGCGGCGGACGTGGGCGCAGCAATTCCCAGTCGAAGCCACCGGAAAATGTGCCGGTAAGCAAAAATGAAGAGGTCGTCCTCGATATTATCGGACTGACGCATGACGGGGAAGGGGTAGGCCGCGCGGAGGGCTATACCCTTTTTGTGCAGGGCGCACTCCCTGGTGAGCGCGTGCGCGCGAAGGTCATGAAGACGAAGAAGCAGTATGGCTATGCGCGCTTGCAAGAGCTGCTGGTCGCGAGCGATGATCGCGTCGAGCCGCCATGCGATATTTACAAGCAATGCGGCGGCTGCCAGCTTCAGCATATGGAATATGAAGCCCAGCTGAGCTGGAAACGCCAGCATGTAGTGGACAATCTGGTGCGGATCGGGAAGCTGAGTGTGGCTGGGGAAGCGGAGAAAGCACAGGCAGGTGGATCGGCGGAAAATAAAGCGGCGGAAGCAGCCGTTATTGTGCATCCGACCATTGGGATGGATGAGCCTTGGCGCTATCGGAATAAGGCGCAGGTACCGATTGGCATGATGACAGGCGGTCATGCTAATGACGGTGATGGTGCGGAGAGTAAGCTGATTGCTGGTTTTTATGCGCGGGGCAGCCATCGGATTATAGATATGGATGATTGCCTGATTCAGCATGACCGCAATGATGAAATCGTGCGGGCAGTGAAGGCGATTGGCCGCGAGCTAGGCGTAACTGGCTATGATGAGGAGAGCGGACGCGGCGTGCTGCGCCATGTAATGGCGCGTACGGGCTTTGTAACGGGCGAAATGATGGTCGTGCTCGTGACGAACGGACGCAAGCTGCCGCAGGCTGAGCGCTGGGTGGAGCGCATCCGTGAGGAGCTGCCAGGTGTGACGAGTATCGTTCAAAATGTGAATGAGCGGAACACGAATGTGATTTTTGGCGATGAGACGAAGGTGCTGTGGGGCAGCGATGTTATTTATGACGAGCTCGATGGTATTCGCTTCGCGATATCGGCGAGATCGTTTTATCAGGTGAACCCGCTGCAAACGGTGACCCTGTACCGCAAAGCGGTGGAGTATGCGGCGCTAACCGGGACGGAGTCCGTCATTGACGCTTATTGTGGGATCGGGACGATATCGCTGTTTCTGGCGCGGCAAGCCGGGCGCGTGTACGGCGTTGAGATCGTGCCGGAGGCGATTGAGGATGCGAAGCGTAATGCGGAGCTGAATGGTATTGGGAATGCGACGTTCGAGGCAGGGCCTGCCGAGGTCGTCATTCCGCGCTGGCGCGAGGAGGGCGGTATAGTGCCCGACGTCATCGTCGTCGATCCGCCGCGCAAAGGCTGCGATCCTGAACTGCTGGAGACGATTCTGGCAATGCAGCCGGAGAGAGTCGTGTATGTGAGCTGTAATCCGTCGACATTGGCGCGGGATTTGCGGGTGCTCGAAGATGGAGGATATCGGACGGTTGAGGTGCAGCCGGTGGATATGTTTCCGTGGACGACGCATGTGGAGTGCGTTGCTGTACTGGTGATGAGTACGGAATAGATTTGTTTCGATTGAAAGACCCTATTGAGTAAAATACTATTGAAAAATAATAAAGCTAAACGAAAATTTTTTCGATAATCTTGGGAGAGGGCGTTTTAGCTTTTTTCAATGTTTCTGGCTGAATCTAAGGAATAAATGAACAAAATAACAAGTGTGCTGATTTGGTAATTAACAATATAGCGTCACAATTGTTATAAACAATAATTGGTAAAGTATTTCTAGTCGAATACAAGATAAATAACGATAAACCAAGTACATTTATCTTATCTAATTCTGTCAGTCTAGCTATTGGTTTAAGTACTCTCTCAATAGAACAAATTTTATAGAATAGAGATTCATGCGCCAGATAAAGAAGGAGCCAAAATATTAAAGTTCATGTTAGTTATGAACGACGCTTAAAGAATAGAGCTAAAGCAATAGAGAAACATGGGACGACTTGTAAAGTCTATGGGTTTAACTTCAATGAATTTATGGGAGTGACCTGGCACGACATTTTATTGAAATTCATTCACTACTCTGATATCAAGAATAAGTGAGGAACAAAATATAGAACCCGTAAGTGATTTAATTCCTGTATGTTCTACTTTTCATAGTTTAATTTATCGCCAGAGGGACATAGTTTTGTCAGTAGAAGAAGTATTAATAATAAAGATTTCTCGAATTGAACAGACCTTTTATTAGAGTCTTACAAAGTTTTAATCTTTTCCGTCTTAACTTTGCCTTTCTATATGCAGATGTCTTACATTTTCTCTGAAACTCATCTATTATTAAATATAGTATCTTACAAGTGAATGAAATATTATTTTGGAGATGGCATCTTTGGATTTGATCAAGCAAAATCAATATACGGTAGGTAGTCTCTTTGCAGGAATTGGTGGATTCTGCCGGTCATTCAAGAATGAAGGATTTAATGTAGTGTGGGCGAATGAGCTGGACAGCTTTGCATCTCAGACATATCGTCATAATTATCCGGAAACTAGACTGATGGAGAAATCCGTAGAAGAACTTTCGGTGGGAGCTGATGAGCTGGTGCCGGTAGACGTTCTAACTGCTGGGTTTCCGTGTCAGTCTTTTTCCCTTGCAGGTAACAAACTTGGGTTTAAGGATCCACGAGGACAGTTGTTTTTTGAGATTGTTCGTTTGATAAAAGAGTTTGGTGAGCGAAAACCTAAGATTATTGTATTGGAAAATGTGAAAAATTTGATTTACCATGATGATAAAAGCACTATTAATACAATTGAAGAAGAGCTTAAAAGGGCTGGTTACTGGTTCAGAGTTCCTCTAGATCAAAAAGGTAACTTGATATCGCAACGTAGTAATGCAGTAGTCCTAAATACTAAGGAGCATACAGATATCCCACAAAATAGAGAACGTTTATACATGGTTGCTTTTTCGCAGCAGCATTTTAAAATGAATACGTTCAAATTTCCTAATACTGTAGAAGAGATGAACGATGTAAGATCATATCTTGATATACAGCATAAAGCGGACGAAGAATATTATTTTGACGAAAACAGTAAGTATGGTAGGATGTTTGCCGATAAAATAGCTGAAGGAAATGAGGATTCAGTTTATCTGCTGCGGCGTGCATATGTACGTGAAAATAAGAGTGCTGCTGCTTTTACTCTGACGGCTAACATGGGTGAAGGTGGGCATAACGTTCCTGTAATTAAGGATGATTGGGGAATAAGGAAGCTATCACCTATTGAATGTGCTCGGCTACAGGGATTTCAAGATTCTTTTTTTTCTTTTCCAATAGGAATGCCTAAAGGTAAGCAATACAAGCAGGTTGGCAACGCAGTCACAGTTGACTTAGTGCAGAAGTTGGCAGCGGAATGCAGAAGAAATTTAGCTGAGCAGGGAGCAAGACTATGATAAATTGGAATTTTCCACCTAACAACTACGGACAAGTTACTGGGCTAAATGATGCGGGTATTGAAACATTTAAGGGGAACCCATGGGATTCACTTGCCCGAGAGATTAATCAAAATTCGTGTGATGCTAGAGTTTCTGGAAGCATCGAACCTGTGAGAGTAGAGTTTGAAATTAAAGAACTTCCAGCATCTTCCTTCCCTAGAAAAGACGTGTTCATCAGTGTTCTAAATCAAAGTTTGGATTATTGGAAAGAGAATGAGAAAACAGTTAGCTTTTTTGAGCAGGCATTAAACGTTATGCAATCCGAAACAATCAGATTCCTGAAAATAAGTGACTACAATACTACTGGACTAACTGGAGCAAATCAAGGCCATCACGGAGGGTGGCATAATCTAATCAAGTCGGTGGGTTCCTCAAACAAAGATTCCAAGTCTGGGGGCTCCTTTGGTATTGGAAAACATGCCCCTTTTGCATGTTCAGATCTTAGGACAGTTTTTTACAGTACTAAAGATCTACATGGAATTGATGCGTTCCAGGGGGTGGCCAAGCTGGTCACTCATTTTAATGAGCAGGGGGAACCCACTCAGGGAACGGGTTATTATGGACAAAAAGAGAAAAATGAGCCAATACTTTTTAAAGAAGAAGTTAATGAATTTTTCAGAAGAGATGAAGTTGGGACTGATATATTTATAGCGGGATTCAATGCGGAAAAGGATTGGGAGACTAAAGTCATTCGCTCCGTTTTAGAAAGTTTTTTCGTTGCCATCTTGGATCAGAAATTGATAGTGAAAGTTGGAAAAACAGAGATAAACGCCGAAACGCTACCTAGTATACTGGGCAAATACACTAAGGAGGAATTAGACTGTTTATCATTTTCTTATTATGAGGCTTATACTCTGTCTAATACTTCCAAATTTGTACTCGATAACTTTCAGGATCTTGGGGAGATTCGAATGTACATACTGCCGGGAAAAGATGCACCTAAACGAGTAGCAATGGTCAGAAGTACAGGGATGAAGATCTACGATAAAGGTGGCTTTCGAACTCCATTTAAATTCTCCGGTGTATTGATTGCAGATGGAGACAAAGTTAATGAATTTCTTCGGAAGATAGAGCCTCCTACACATACTGCATGGGAAGCTGAACGGCATGATGATCCAAATTATGCAAAAGGGATCATAAAAAAGTTATATGGTTGGATGAATGAGCAGATTAGATCAATTTCGCTTGGGGATGCTTCTGAAGAATTAGATGTTGAGGGGCTGAGTGATTATCTCCCTGATAAAGAAGATGACATTAACTCGGCTCCTGCATTAGCCGAAGAAGAGGGAGAAAAAAGTGAGCCCAAAGAAATTGAACTTCAAGTAAATTACCGGCAGAGCAAGCCGAATACTATTAACATAATAAGTGAGGGTGATTTGCCAGGCTATAACCACCAACAAGAGGCAGAAGAAAGCAAACTTGATTCTAGTATGGATTCAGATATTAATAATGTAGAGTCGTTTGATAATAATACTGAACACAGCAATGATGAAAAGGGAGAGGAGAAGGGTTTCGAAGAACATAACCAGTCTGACTTTAATCAAGACAATAAATCGGATAAAGAAAATAATAATGAATTGGAACAATTAGGAGACGAAGAACAGCTACAGCCTAAAGTAAATAAAAACCTACGTATAACTCAATCTAGAATTTTTTGTACTGATCCTGCTAAAGGGACGTATAAGATGACACTTATGTCCAACGAGGAAGGATATGGATATGTTGGAGTTAATATTATAGGGGAAGTAGGAGGCGAGCAGGCTAAAGTACATTCGGCTGAGCAGTTTGAGGAGAATGTGCATATAGAGAATGATGTGAAGATTGGTCCAGTACGTTTCGATAAGAACGAGCGAACAGTGATAACTTTTACGCTTAAGGAACCGTTGCGGTGCGCTCTGGAGGTGGCTATCTATGCAAATTAGTTCTAGACAGTATCCGCATCCTGTACTTGCGTATACTTCCGATGATTTTATAAATAGCGATTTTCAGGCTTCCCTTAAAAATATTAAAACTAACAGTTTATATATTTTTGATGCAAATTGCGTCACAAGCAGTGACGGGATAAACCATCTTATAAAGAATCATAAGGCTAAGTTTGCATTTCATTTTGAATGCCAAACAACACGTTATCGCAAAGTATTCTCCTCGTTCGATAGTGATTTTACTTTCAACCTTCCTGCCCAAGATATTGAAGGGAAAGTGCAAATCTGTGCATTTATTATAGCTATTGAAGATATAGAACATTATGAACTACCGGAGTTTCATCCTGACTATGAAGGCTACAGCTTTCAAATTAGTAAGGGAGATATTCTTGCTATCGATGCTGAAAGATCATTTTTTGCTGAAAAAGACATTGACCCATTAAAGATAATTCCGTCAATTTTCTCTATTCAGCCTAATCGTAGTGATTACGCTCAAGCTATTGAAGTAGATTCCTCCGGAAATAAGATTATTATTAAATTGTCCGTAGAAAACTTTGATTATTATAAATCTATTTCCTTAAATTCCAATTTTCAACCTATTCTTTCTTCGTTAATTGTTATTCCAGCTCTAGTATCTATTCTTGAGACGCTAAGACATGAGGAGACAACTCTTGACTATGAAGAGTGCCGTTGGTATCAGGTTATTTTGCTAAGACTAAAGGATTTTGGAATAGAATTAAGTTCTCACAGTTTTGAGCAGGAGTCTACAATCTCCATTGCACAGAAACTGATTGGGGATCCGCTTAGTCAGTCTTTTTCAGCATTAATGAATTTAGAGGAAGATTGAGGTGCTAAAGTTTGAATTTACATTATGTAAGCGATAGTTCCCTAGATGATATAAAATCAAATATAAAACATAATATTTCGTATTATTCTTCTAACATCCCTTGGTTGGATCAGTATTTTGGTTCTGAGTCTTGGAGTTTTCCTTCAAAGATACGAGTAGAGGATATAGACCTACACATGCCAATAAGTTCAACTGTTCATTTTGACTTGGAAAATACTAAAAAGGTATATTCTACATTAAAAGATATAACTTTAATTCAAGCTTGCGATGAGAGAATGTGGACGTATTTAGCTCATCAAACTTTTTGGAATTATATGCGAGAAAGATGGCCAGTTGAAACCTATTTGAAAAAAGAAAAACCTGAAGATACGATAAAGGAACGTTATTTTTTTATGTCAAACAAAGGTAGAGCACTCGTTCGTAACGGAATTGCCCGACTATGGTGGTACGGATATGTGTCTTATGATGAGGAGAGGGAGGATCCTTTCGAACTTACTGCTATGCTCTTATCCAAGTTGGATATTGCTCAAAGTTTGCTTGAACGTGTATTCTCCGGAAATAGGGATATAACTCGAGCTGTGTTATCTGTTATTCATCAGAAAGATAAAATTGAAGGTATAGGAGTAAGTAGAAATATTTTCAGAAACTTAATGATGTATATTAACCAGCTGGGTGGAGTTACCATTCTTGATGCCCTTGATCGATCAGAACTAGAGAGATTAATTGAGAAAAAACTTAATAATCTCCTGTATGAAAGTTAGAGTCTGCCAATAGGCAGACTCTTTCTATGCTGGTCATTAACGTGATTTCAGAGTAGAATAAAATTCTTCTAAAAGTAATTGATTGTTTTTTGCACGTGAGTATGATAAGCTGCTTTTAATGGAACAGGTGTTCTTGATTGAGGAGGGTTCGAAGAAATGAATGGTAAGTTGCTAGCTGTTGATCTTTTTTCTGGAGCAGGTGGTTTAAGTTTAGGTTTTGTACAAACTGGTCAGATAAGAATAGCAGCAGCTGTCGAGAATAATAAATCAGCACAGCAAACCTATTTAGAAAATCACCCTGACGTAAATATGTATGGTGATATTAGAAATGTTGATTACAACCAAATATTAAATGAATGCAAAAATATGGGGGCAGTCAAAGTGAATATTGTTTTTGGAGGTCCCCCCTGCCAAGGATTTTCAAATGCAAACAGACAAAAGGCAGCATTAATCTCTGCTAATAATCAACTTGTAAAGGAATTTGTCAAAGCAATTGAATTGCTTAACCCAGACGGCTTTGTTATGGAGAATGTTAAGGAACTTAAGTCTAATAAGCATAAATTTTTCTTGTCTTCACATGATGAGCAGGAGGTTGATGAGCTTGGACTTCTACCATCGGAAGAGAAAGTTTCCTTAGGGGAGGTAAATACACTTAAGTCTGAGCTTTTAGTTTTTTTGAATGAGTCGTTACGTGTCTCTATTCCTAGTTATGTGATCGGGAATAAAGTTCTATTTTCTAAACTGAATCATTTATACAGAAAGAAAAATAAAGCTGAAGTATATCTCAAGAAAACTCGCCTCGCGATTAAAAGTTTCTATTGTAATTGGGAAAATCTTCATGAGTATTACTGGAGCCCAGAGTACAGAGAGAAATGGATGCAGCTGAAGGATCTATTACAGAATGAGGAAAGTTCATTAGAAGAGGTTTTCACATGTCTAAACGAAGTTATCGTTATTCAGCAGATTATCATGCGAGCTGGGGAGATTGAAACTAACGGGTTAAAAGCTAGTCAATTCTACTCAGAAAACAATGAAATCTTTATAAATCTTCAAACATATATTGTATTAGATTACTTGAAAGCAAAATTTAAAAATTTAGGTTATAAATTCAATGAGGATCAGTTGGTATTGAATTCAGCTAATTTCGGAGCTCCTCAGCAAAGAGAGCGTTTTTTCCTTGTTGGTGTAAGAAATGAATTGGTCAAAAATATAGAAGTAAAGCTACCTGAGCCCATTATTAAGAATACGGAACAATTCTATACTGTGAAAGATGCTATTGAGGATCTTGAAAATGTAGAGCCTTTAATCCTTATGGAGGAAGACCAACCTGTAGTTAAAACGAATATTCAAAATGTAAACCCATTGCTAAAATATTTACAGTCAGGATCTAAGGACGTTAGAAACCATATTATGACTGATACAGGGGAAACTGCACTTCAGAGATTTAAGATGCTTCTGCCAGGACAGAATTTTCACCACCTAGATGATTCTTATAAAGATACGTATTCTAATCCACAGCGAACTCAAAATACAGTGTATCTGCGACTGAACTATAACGCTCCCTCTGGGACTGTTTTGAATATCAGAAAATCTATGTGGATTCATCCTATAAAAAATAGAGCTGTAAGTATAAGAGAAGCTGCTAGGTTGCAAACCTTTCCCGATAGTTTTTTGTTTATGGGGGCTAAAGATGCCCAATACCAACAGGTAGGAAATGCAGTACCTCCCCTGTTAGGGAGAGCTGTTGCAGATCAGCTTCTTTATTATTTAGGGCACTCTCCTGTAAAGTCTCTGAAAGATGTAATTACACCACTAAAAACTGTTGATTTATAAAAATCCCTGTTCTATTTGGTCAAGACCCCATTTAGTAGACATTGAAAAACACCAAGGCAACAAGCTGGCGCCGGTACTCAACTAGGGTCAGCTTGTTTAGCTATCACTACACCCAATCTTCGTTTATTCGATTGTTTATCCTTCATTTGGTCAACCATGATGTGCTTGTAGTATGAACCTCCTGATTCAAGATTTGTAACCACTTTTTTAGAATGTCTACCTCTAACTGGAGGCGCCGGATCTCTCGTTCCTGCTCGGTTTCCATCCGATGAGGTTCTTCTCTCCTGTCCTCAAACGCTTCGTGACCGCTTTCGCGATATTTACTCATCCACACGTTAATCCGATCCTTGTCTTGTACACCCAAATGTTTTGCTATTTTTCGAAACCTCCAGCCTTCTTCGCTATGAAGGCGGATAGCTTCCTCTTCCAGTGACTTCGGATAGTGTTTAAACTTCTGTCCTTTGTTTGCTCGCATAAAAATGCACTCCTAGAATTTTATCGGATAAACCAGGGGGGATTCCAATATCTATTCTAAGGGGTACTTCAATTTGAGCAGGGATTCTTTTTTATAGTGAATACATTGAACATTTAGAAGGCATTCTTTGCACTTGGGGTTAACCGTTGTACAGATCATTCCAGCAAAGTCTAATACAGCTAAATTTGCTGTCCTGAAGTCAAAGTCGAAAACATACAAGTTTCTAATCTTCGAAGCAAGTAATTTGTCTGTCCTTGGACGGGGTTTGTCTGATTTGAGGTCAAAGTATCTTATAAATAATCTTATGACATTAGTATCGATGGGAACTGTATTTTGGTGATAAGCATAGCAGAGCACTGCGTTGGCAATGTAGTCTCCAACACCCGGTAATTTTATTAGTGCATCGTATTCATTAGGTACTTTTCCATTAAAATTAGTAGATATTTGGTTAGCTGTTGATTTAATTCTAGATGCGCGGTAAATTAGACCAATAGGACTAATTATTTCAATCAATTTTGATTCTGAAGCCTTAGACAGTTGTTGCACAGTAGGAAAACTAGAAAGTAGAGATTTATACACATCTTCAACCTTCCTTACATGGGTCTGTTGAAGTAAAAATTCTGCGACGAGTAAATGATATGGATTTTTGGTAGTGCGCCATGGATAAATTCTTTCATTTTGATTAAACCATAGCTTCAAAGTACTCCAAAAGAAGGGGATTTTTTTCATTTTGCACCTCATTAGCAGTATCTATATTAATGTAAGATTAAACTTTTACCGATTAATATAAGTATGAGCACTTAGGTATTACACATTTTGTGATTCGAAAGCATAGCGAAAAGGCGTGGATACATGAAAAAGGAAGTCATAAGTCCAAACATTAGAAATTTTATTATGTCACTTCGCGATGTAGGCTATACATTTGATGTAGCTGTAGCAGATATCTTGGATAATAGTATTGCAGCTGAAGCATCGGAAATAGATATTCTGATGCTCGGAGAGCCAGAGCTTATCTTTTGCATGCTTGATAATGGCAATGGAATGGCCACGACAGAACTAGTTGAAGCTATGCGACTGGGTACTAAAAATCCCAACGAAGAGAGAAGTGAGCATGACTTAGGCAGATTTGGTTTAGGATTGAAAACAGCTTCTTTTTCTCAGTGTAAACGCCTAACAGTGATTTCTAAAAAGAACAAAAAAACTTCAGTCAGACAGTGGGATCTGGATTATATCGCGAATGCAGACGAGTGGATTCTACTTGCACCGTCGCTTACTCAATTAAACAAGCTACCTTTGTTGAAAAAACTAAGAGACCAAGACAGTGGAACACTTGTTGTATGGCAAGGAATAGATAGCGTAAGTAAGTCCGAGTTATCTTCAGTTATTATGAATTTAAGGAGGCATTTGTCTCTTGTATTCCATCAGTTTTTGGAAGGTGGTCCTAAACAAAAGGCGATTATTATACAGATTAATAATAATCCTTTAGCACCATTTAATCCTTTTAATGTAAATCATCCTGCTACGCAGCAACTTACGAGTGAAAATCTTAAAATCAATAAATCGATCATTACTGTGCAGCCTTATATTCTTCCTCACCATTCGAAGCTGTCTCAGCAGGAATATGAAAAATATGCTACAGAAGAAGGCTATACAAAATCGCAGGGATTTTATTTGTATAGAGCCCGTAGGTTGCTGATCTATGGAACTTGGTGGGGGCTTCACCGTGTAAACGATGCTCACAAACTGGTTCGAATAAAAATTGATATTACGAATGATCAGGACAAGTTTTGGGGAATTGATATCAAAAAGTCAACTGCGAGCCCCATCTCGGAAATTAAGAATGATCTCAGAAGAATCATTCGTCAGGTAACAGAAAAAGGATCAAGGTTATACACTGGTAGAGGACGCAGAATCGAAGATAAGACGTCAACAAAGTTTTGGGAACTGGTTCCTCATGAGTCGCGTTTACGATTTGCATTGAATCAAGAGCATCCTCTCTTAGAAAAGCTGCAGGAAGAGCTGTCTGAGGATAATCGTAGGCTTCTAGATATGTACTTGAAAGGGCTGCAGGCCTATCTACCACTTGAATCGATTCAAGCGCAGCTGCAGCAGAATCCTTATGAGATTCAGCAAGAAGCAATGATAACAGAAGAAGATATTAAAGAGTTAGCTGAACGGTTGAGGGAAAAAGGAATAAGAGAAGAAACTATTCGGCGACTACTTAAAACGGAGATATTTAGAAATCGAGAGGAGTTATTTAACAAATGAAAAATAACAGCTATCAATCTATAAAGCAGTATGTATATGAAGGTTTAGAGGCAGTAGACGAGAAATTGCAGGTTGAAAGAATACACCAGGAAGTTGAGGAAACAAAGAAACAAATTAATGAGATCGGGTTAAATTCTTTTGCTAAGTTTTTAAGAGTAGTTTATTTAGACGAACTTAATATAAAAGATTGGGAAAGAATGAAAAGAGAATTAGAAACCGAATTCGATGTAGCAATGGAAAATGGTATTCTTGTACAAGGATTCGAACAGCAAAAACGCGATAATTCCTGGTGGACAGTTAAAGAAAAACAGAAAAATGAAAACTATTATTGGAAAAGATATAAAGAATACATGAGCCGAACTTTAGTACCCGAAGTTATTAAAACTACTGATGAAGATACAGATAATGTAATGAATAATATTGGAGATCCTTTTTCTGATTCTTTTAGTAGGTTAGGGATGGTAGTCGGGCATGTACAATCAGGGAAAACTAGCAACTATACTGGATTAATATGTAAAGCTGCAGACGCTGGATACAAGTTTATAGTGGTTATAGCAGGTTCAATGAACAACCTAAGAGATCAAACACAAGCAAGATTAAATGAATCATTTGTAGGAAGGGACTCAAATGGTTACATTGGAACAGGTAAATTTAGAGGCCTGCAATCAAATCGTAATCCTGTATCGTTAACCACTGCCAATTCGGACTTTAATAAGCGTGATGCTCGCATACAGTCGCAAGGCATGAGTTTTGATAACATTAACAGTCCTATATTAGTGGTAATAAAAAAGCATCCTAATTCATTGAAAAACGTGATTAAGTGGATAGATAGTCATTATAATGAGAAGGTTTCTAAACATGCTATGTTGCTTATTGACGATGAATCAGACTATGCTTCAGTAAATACTGCTACTGACGAAAAGCCTGCCACGATTAACAAGTTAATTCGGAAATTGCTGAATTTGTTTGAAAAAAGCTCTTATGTTGCCTATACTGCTACTCCATATGCAAATATTTTTATCAATCATTTAGCTAACAATGAGGAAGTAGGCTCTGATTTGTTCCCACGTGATTTTATATATGCATTAAAAGCACCTAAAAACTATTTTGGAGCACGGAAAGTGTTTATTGAAACTTATCCGCAGCACATAAGATTTTTAGAGGACTATGAGGAGTTTATAGATCCTAAACATAAAAAAGATGATGAATTGATAGATATACCTCAAAGTCTTTATAGAGCTATTAGACACTTTGTTATTAATATTGGAATTAGACACTTGAGGCAACAAGATAATAAACATAACAGCATGTTGGTTCATGCAACTAGGTTTACTAATATGCACCAAAAAGTAAGTGTATTTATTTATGATTACGTTACTAAACTTCAAAAGGATTTAGAGAGCTATGGGAATTTGTCTATGGAGATTCGACCAAAATGTCTAATTGATGATCTAGAAGAAACGTATAGAGAACAATATCTGCTTCTTGAATTTAGTTGGGAAGAAGTTTTGAGAAAAATAGCTAAAATAAGTGAAAGTATAATGGTTCGAGAAGTTCATAATGATTCTAAGTTACCAGTAGAGTATAGTGAAGAAATTCCAACAAACGCTATAGTCATTGGCGGAACAAGTTTATCTAGAGGCTATACATTGGAGGGCCTAAGTGTAAGTTACTTTTTAAGAAATACCGTCTATTATGATACTCTAATGCAAATGGGAAGATGGTTTGGCTATCGTAATGGTTACGAAGATCTTTGTTACGTTTACATGCCTGAAAAGATTGCTCAAAACTTTGCGACTATAATTGAAGCAACTGAAGATCTAGTAGAAGAACTAAACAGGATGGCTCGACAAAAGAAGACACCTAATGATTTTGGACTAGCTGTAAAGTTTCATCCAGATACGGGTCTACAAGTAACAGCAAAAAATAAATTGAAAAATAGCTTAGATACAACAATAGAAATGAAATTAGATGGTACTGCAAAGGAAACAAGCTGGCTACTTAAGGATGATGCTATCAATCGAGAAAATCTAAATTTAATTGAGTCTACTGTAAATACTCTTGTAGAAGATTATAAATCTAAATATGAAGAAGTTAAAAATAATCATTTGTGGAGAAATGTTGATAGAGATCTGGTACTTGAATTCTTAAATTCTTTTAGAGTTTTTTCTTCAGATCCATTTGGACTCAACTCTAGAATGCCTATTAAGTTTATAATTGAATATGCGCAAAGACAGGATACTAAATGGGATATTGCATTATATAGTGGTGGAGAAGATAGAGCATATAATATAAATGAGATTTTTATAAATAAAGAGGAAAGACAAATTTTAGTGAAAAATAATTATTATGAAATAGCTAATCGTCAGGTTTCATCTGGTGGCGCAGAGACTATTTCTTTACTAGAAGATGAATTAAGAAAACAGCTTAGGAATAAACGGAAGGAAGCAAGAGGAGAGATGAAAAATCCATTACTTATGCTTCATATTATAGATGGGAAAATAGTTGTTCCGAAACACGGTATTAAAAAAGTTAAAGGAGTTGAAAAAGAGGGAACATTTAATTTCCCTACTGGTGAAGAAGTAGAAGATCTAGCTGCCTTTGGAGTCAGTTTTCCCGATAAGCCAGGCGACTTCAGCAGAGTTGTAAGACTCAAGATGAATACAGTTGCTATTCAGGAAATGTGGGAAGAAGAAGAAGAGGAAGGAGAGGAATTTGCACTAAATGAAGAATAATCCATGGAAACAGATGAGTAGATTAGTTCAAAGGCGAGTTGATTTTAAAACTCCTCATAATTTGTATTGGATTACTGATTCTCAAAATAACTACGGTCTTTTAATTCAAGTGGAAAACTTTGTTAAGATTCGAGAAAGCAATATTGATTTGAAAGGCATTCAAATTATTAAAGATTGTTCTACGAAAGGAAAAATAGACCTATTTTTGATTTTGCAAAATCAACAAGATTGGGAGATTTTCTTTTCTCTCTGTGAAGACCTTATTAAAGTCATTTTAGAACACTCAGAAGGTACTGAAATGTTAATAGCAGTAGAAAAGCGTCTTAAGCGTTGGCAACAGCTACTTCAGCAGGATAAAAGAACTCCGTTTTCTATTGAAAGGCAGATGGGATTGTTTTCTGAGCTGTGCTGTTTAAAAGATGTTGCTACTCCAAAGTATGGAGTTCACCAGGCTCTTAAGTCATGGAACGGTCCTGAAGCTGACAAACAGGACTTCTTGCTGGACGATGCAGTGTTGGAAGTGAAATCGTACAGAACTTCTAAAGGAGATGCAGTTAACATCTCCTCTCTTAAGCAGCTGTACAGCGAAAAGAATTCGATTTACTTAGCAACCTACGCTTTAACGTCTTCGGAAAATGGGCAGTCGATTGAAAAGTTAGCAAATGAGATTAGATTTTCATTGAATGAACAAGGTAGCGCGGCCGACTTGGATTCTTTTGAAGCCAAACTTATTTCCTATGGGTATGCTCCTGAACTGATCAAGGAAGAATTAAACAGCTTTATTGTAGACAAACATCGTATATTCCACGTTACAGAAGAGTTCCCTAAGATTACACCTAAGAATGTTGTAGATTCTATTCTTTCAGTTACTTATTCGATTGAACTGACAAAATGCCAAAAGTTTGAAATCAGCTTAGAGACCTTTCTGAAGTGAGGGAATAAGATATGATTAGTTTAGAGGAATTCCATCAAGACTTTTTGCAAAGCATTTTAGTCGACGCGGAGAGCAGGGGATTAATGCGGAGTCAGGCTTTTTTTGAAAATACATGCGAGACTTTAGTCAGCATAGGGGAGCTTACTAGCGACTACACAGCCGCGGATTATACAAAGACTGGCATCGAAGTTCATGGTTATGATTATGACGAGACTAGAGAGATGCTCATAGTGTTGGTCCATCAGTTTTTCCAGGAAGATTATATCGAGACACTCAATAAGACGCAGATTACAACGAAGTTTAAGAGGCTGAGAGCTTTTGTGCAGAAAAGCCTGAGAGGGCTTCACAGAGAGATGGAAGAAACCTCAGATGCGTACTCTATGGCTTATAACATCTATCATTACGCTCAAATCAAGAAGATAAGCAAGATTAAATTAATTGTATTAACAGATGGGAAGATGACCAGGACTCTAAGCGAGTTGCCTTCAGAGAGAATCGATGATATCCCTACTGACTTAAGAGTTATTGATATAGAATATATTTATAAGATCAATCTTTCAGAGTATACAGACAATAACTTTGAAGTGAACGTCAAACTGCCCTGCCTGGAGATTCCGACCAGCGCTGAAGAGTATCAGTCTTATCTTTCATTCTTGACAGGTGATGATCTTGTAGGGATCTATGATCAATTCGGACAGAAGCTTTTTGAGCAAAATGTCAGAACTTTTCTCCAATTTAAAGGCGGCGTAAACAAAGGAATTCGAAATACGATCGAATACAATCCTGAATTGTTCTTTGCTTACAACAATGGAATCACTGCGACAGCCAGTGAAGTAGAGTTTGATGAACAGGGAAATATCGGTAAAATTATAGATTTTCAAATTGTGAATGGAGCCCAAACGACATCGTCTATTTATGCGGCTAAGAAAAATTCTAAACTAGATGTATCTAAAGTAACAGTACAAATGAAATTATCAGTAGTTAAAGACAAAGAAAAACAGTATGATTTTATATCGAAAGTGTCGGAATATGCCAATACTCAAAATAAGGTGAATAAGTCTGACTTTTTCTCTAATAATCCATATCATAAAGAAATGAAAAGCAATTCACAGCGTTTGTGGGCTCCAAGTGTAGCAGGATCACAACGCAGAACACATTGGTTTTATGAAAGGGTAAGGGGAGAATACCTTAACGAACAGGTATACTTGACAAAAGCAGAAAAAACTAAGTTTCAGCTCGAAAATCCGAAATCTCAACTCATTGACAAAACCTTTTTATCTAAGAGTGAAAATTCTTGGCTTAAAAGGCCAGATGTTGTTTCCAAAGGGGCACAGTATAGCTTTGCTTCTTTCGCAAATTACATCACAGAGTGGCTTGAGAAAGATAATCTTGCTATCACCGAAAGCTATTATAAAGATGCTGTAGCACGTATTATTCTGTTTAAAAATGTAGAGAAGATGATTTCAAACGCCTCCTGGTATGACGGAGGATTCCGCGCACAGACAGTTACCTACACTATTGCTTATCTGTCACAGCTAGCAGAAAAAGCAGAAAGCCACTTTAATTTTAATTTGATTTGGGAAGAACAGCAACTTCCAATAGAGTTAGTACCTATTATCAATGCCATAACAGAGAAAGTTTATGACTCCATCACTGATCCACCAGGCGGTTCAGCAAATATAGCACAGTGGTGTAAGAAACGTGAATGTTGGGAAAGAATAAAGAAACTTGATCTTTGTATAGAACTAGACAAATCACTTTTAGTTGAAAAGGAAAAGAGCAAATATATTAAGCGTGAAGCAAGGAAAGAGAAAAAGCTTACGAGTGGTATAGAGGTTCAGATTCTTGTTGTGAACATGCAGAGACAGGTGTGGATAAAAATGCTTGAACATTTCAAAAAATATCAATCAGTCAGTAATGTTACACGATTTCAGATGGATATTTTAGAAAAAATGGCGTTAGGTTCTTTAGGGGCTCCATCTGAGAAGCAAAGCAAAGTGTTAAATCTATTATATGAAAAAGCAATTGGTGAAGGAATAATAAGTTAAAGGGTATTAAATGTTATTTGTACAGTTTTCCATCTTCCCGCGTTCGTTCTATCAAGTCAATCCGGTGCAGACGGAAGTACTGTATGTTAAAACCGTGAAGTACGTAGGTCTGAGCAGCAAAGAAACCGTCATTGATGCCTATTGTGGCATCGGGACGATCTCTCCATTCCTTATTCATTCGGACAACGAGACACGTATGAAAATGCGAACGGACTGATAAGAGAGTTCTTTCCAAAGGGCTATGATTTCGCAGATGCTACAGAAGAGGAGTTAGCGTGGACTTTGTTCCTTATTAATAATCGCTCTCTAAAGTGTCTAGGATGGAAAACCGCATACGAAGCTTTTCAAGTTGACGTGTCGCAATTAGCTTGACAATCTGTCGAATGAAAAGGCTTGTTAGAACATAATACCGTCGAATACAAAAGAGTTATTCATTCTAAAAGTGATTTCCTCATGATTTTTCCAGTTCCAGCAGAACAGATTTTCATAAAAGCTATAGCTTACTTTTAATCTATTAAAGTTTAGAGATTGGGATATTTCTTTTCGAATTAAATCTAAGCGTGAATCCTCTAGCCATTTTTGCCAATGGTGCGGAAGAAGATAAGTGTGCGAATAAAATGACTGTAAAAATGAGTCAGGAAGCATCGAATCGTATTTCATTTGTATATAAGAATATATTTCGCCTTTTTTGCTTGATGATATCATTAAAGCATTGTCAAAATAAAAACAGAAAGCTACTAATCCATTTGAGCTCTCCGATTTATGACTTTTGTTGAACTGTTGGATTAATAGAAGGGTGATGTGCTCCTTAATAAATGAGTCTGGTTTAACATTGAAGATTTGTTCACTCACCGTTAGCCCTGGCATAGTATACCTCCTAAAAAAACACTATAACAAGAACATGTGTTCCTGTTATAGTGCAATTATACCATTTTACTCAAATTAATTGAATACCTATTTTTTCCTGCGTGTTAACTTCTTTGTGATTGTCGCGGTGTCCAAGATTGAGTAACTCCTCGCTGCAATTTCAATATCCTCAAGCTTCTCATCAATATATTCCTTGGTTATAATGACATCATCGGTCGAGAATATTTCAGCCAATATTTTATGAAAAATATCAGGAATTTTATCAATTTTATCCTTGTTATAAACATATTGATTATATAGGTAGGCAAGGTCTTTGGAGTTTATGAACACAGGTTTTGTATAATGCCCACTAACAATCTCCTTGCGTATAAATTCAGCCATTGCTCGTGCTTGTCTATCTCTAAATTTGTTACCAATAAAAATATGAGAAGTTATTTCTCTTGAAGTACAGTAACATGAAATATCTATTAATTCATTTAATAGCTTTATATAATGTAAACCTTTACGATTTTCGGAGGCACCTAGAATATAACCTGAGCTTTTTAAAGTGAATTTACAATCATAAGTAAACCCATGCTTAATTTCAAGGGACCTTGCCCCGGTATCCTCCTTATATTGCAGGGCGAAAATTCCTTCAGGAACAGCACGGCCAGAATATTCTTTCCCCCACTTTTCAGAGTTAGGAAATAAAAGCTTAAGTATAGTAAAAACATCATCTTCAAGCATATCCTCATCATAAAACTCTTTAAGATCGCTTGTTTTATCACCGATGTAGGAAAGATTTTTGGCCGCCTTCATGGCAGCAGTAACAACTTGGTGATGAATACGTTTTTCTAAGTCGTTTAGATACGTTTCCATCATTTTATGAAATTGATCTTTCCCATGGTGAACATAAATTTCGCCTAGAGTTGTCTGTTCAATCGTTTCAAGAGTAAAACGATCACTTGTCTGTTTATCAATTCCATAGCATATGATAATAGTAGGGGTCAGCTTTCTTTCGATCCACTCTAGTGTCTTTTTAGTTAGCAAACTATCTGTAACCAATAGTTGATAAGGGCGATTATTGTAAAAGAAGCGCTTAAAAATAAATTCTCTATTTTGGAAAGTTTGTTTAGAAAAATTTGAATTATCACAGAGATTATGTTGAGTAACAAAGTCATCAACCAGGCGATACACATACTTTTCAATATTGTCTCTGTTTGGAATTAATTCTTTTATTGTGAGTTGGTTCACCAATTCCTCACATTCAGGGCATATCAAGCCTTCTTCTCTAACATATTCTGAAAAAAAATCATAATCTGTGGTCGTAAAGCTACATTGTGAGCAGTTAAAACTACTCTCTTCAATTGAATCAATCAATAGAGAGGCTTTCAACTCAGCAAATATATGTTTATGTTCATCAGTGAATTGATCAGTGTGAGCAAATCTGAAAATTTGATCAACTTTAAATGCTTGGCCACCATCAAATTTATTTTGCACAGGTTGGTTAAGCGGAAAACCGAACTTTTTTAAAAATTTATTTTTAATTGCTCTTTTAGTAGTTTCACTTAAACTGCTATCGTTAAGCTTGAAAACCACATTGCCATCTTCAAGCACGATTGATCGAATCGATTTAGTATGTTTTTCCGAACGAAAACCAATTTTTTTAATATCTTTAAGACTGTAGAGATCAATGATTCCTCTTTTGAAAGCATCATTTACACTGGGCCAGATATCGCTATTTTTGAGTTGTAGCATGATATCAGGTGACTTAATTAGTAATGAATTAGAGAATGTAATAGACTCAATGAAGAAATCCTCAGGATTTTCTGCAACAACAGAAGTACCATCCCTAAAAAGTTGAATAATATCATCTGAGCTATAATCAGTGAAAAGTTTGTTCTCCATTTTGCGCAAAATGGTGTTAAACTGCTCATCGAAATATTTTTTTACCCCTTTAACATCAGTATTTGTTGCCTTGATCTCTAATGTTTTATCATTATTATCGACTGCAAATAATATTTGATCGCGATCTTTTATCCGCTTGTTCTGGTCATAGCCAGGCTTCTTTGTATCTTTCATCTTTTTATAAACAAGATAGATCGATTGTTTTTCACCAGCATCACAGTGTGCGACAATTCTGTAATCACTACTGCGACCGGAATTTTTGTACATAGTATCTACAAGTTTTTTTTGATAGTTGTGGTCATTGCTCAGTTTGCTTCTTATATCAGGAAAATTTTTATCAGAATCAGCAACGTAAAGATCACCTGAAGCCTTGCTTCTCCAATCATGAAGTACAAGAACCTCAAACAGCCATGATGGGTTTGTATAGAACAGATGGATTAATTTAATTAATGGAGTTACGGATGGAATAGCATACTCCGGTACTTTACATCTGAAAACTTCCTCAACCGCTCTTTTCTTTCTTCTTAGAAAATCTTTTAAATAAAGAAAATCTAAAAATTCCGGTGTTTCTTTCAGATTCTGTTTCCATTTTTGTTCATCGTCGAAGTCGGATAACTTAATGATTAATTGTAAGGCATTCATATCCGTTGCTGTAAGTAAAGAAGTGAATGCTGTTTTATCATCTTCAGAGTAATTCTCCAATATTCTTTCGTGGTTGACGAGCAACTCATCCCAGTAAGTTGCAGTAATATCAGTTCTACTTGTAATTTGAAGTAAATACGGCATAAATATCATTCCTCCGACAATCTATTTCTCTTGAAAAAGTTAAGTGAACCAATATACCTATTCCCTTTATACTATAATATTGTAAAAAAACCAATAACCATTAGGTCATTAGCGTTGAATAAGAGACAAAGTGTTTTGAGAAACATGTTGGTTAAAGCTTTTATTGCAATGAAGTTATATATCACAAGAGTAGGATACAACAGCTAATTAGTTCAAGTACATTTTGTTCAGACGATGGACTGTTCTTTTTCTTTTGTTCTATACATCTATGTTAATATAAGGATATATCTTTTTAAAAGTCACGCACTAAGGGAAGGAATGCTTGACGGTTCTCGACTTTATTGGCCAATCGCATAAGGACTACAATTTTCAAGATAAGTTTCGAGCGATATTGGGCAAAACGAAGCATTCTGTCCAGCATTATGTAGAGCATGGTTTTTCGAGTCTGCCGAAGGGCAGCTTTATTCAGCTAGAGAAGCTCGCCAAAACCTTCATTCTACATAATTTGAAGCAGGCAACGATAAACAGAAGAAGTCTTATTTTTAAGCTGAAATATTTTGAAGGGGACACAGGACTTGAGCTGAGCCTTGAGAATTTTGTCCATTATCATGGAATGACCTTACATGAGCTTTATGGCGGGAGAACAGGAAAACGTTCCTTTCGAGGCTTGATGGTGGAAGCAGAGGTTCTAGATGCTTTTGAAATGGAGCAGGAGGATCACTTAGTCAAACGATTGCCTGCCTTGCTAAGCCTTAACTCGCGTAGGCTATTAAAGTTCCTCATTGCTTACCTATCTGGTGAAAAAATCGCGGCTACAGAAGAAGAGCAGCTCATGCTGAATCTGTTCTACTACACGTTCTATTCATCTGAGCCTAGCAAGCAAGGCTTTACAAGTATGGAACAGGGTATTCAATTCATTATTTCCTGCCCAGCCTTCCGGGAAGAAATCATTGATATTTTATCCTACAATATGAAGCATATAAATTTCGTTGACGAGTCCAATGCTTTTCCATACGCGTGTCCGTTGGATTTGCATTGCAGGTACTCGACTAATCAAATATTAGCGGCTTTTGGGGTTTGGAACGAGCATAAGGCGCCAAGCTTACGTGAAGGCGTGAAGTATTTGGAGGACAAGGGCACGGATATTTTCTTTATTACGCTCAATAAGTCAGATAAGGATTTTTCGCCGTCCACCCTGTACGAAGACTATGCGATCAACGAGCGTTTGTTCCATTGGCAGACCCAAAGCCGCATCTCGGAGGAGACGAAAACCGCTCAAAGATATATTCATCATAAGCAGTTGGGCCATCGCATTGCCTTATTCGTTCGGGAATACAAGGAAGAGCATAGCTTCACGTCGCCGTTTATGTTTTTAGGAGAAGTGGAATATGTTAGACACGAAGGAAATAAGCCGATGAGCTTTGTATGGCGCTTGAAGAAGGAAATGCCTCCTGCCTTAGTGCCGGCAGCGAATAAAGCCATTGTTTAGGAGGAGGTAATTGGATTGCTCGAGGTGGCTGCGGCTATTATAAGCAATGAACAGAATCAGCTCTTAATCGCTCGGCGCAAAAAAGGAAAATCGCAGGAAGGGCTATGGGAGTTTCCTGGCGGGAAAATCGAGCAGGGAGAATCGGCGCAGGCCTGTCTCCGCAGAGAGCTGCTGGAAGAGATGCAGATCGAGATTTTTCCCTATGAATGGTTTGGTGTGAATGACCATTATTATGGTGCTACTCATATCCGGCTAATCGCGTTTAAAGCCAAATACGTGAGCGGTGAAATTATTTTAGTCGATCATGATGACTATCGTTGGGTTCGTCGTGAGGAGCTGAAAGAATATAGCTTCGCGCCAGCCGATATTAAGTTTGTTGAGATGCTGGAGCTCGAAGAGAGCCTAGAATAGATGGAAAAAGACGATTTCTTAACGGATATGCTCCCATCATAGTAGATAGTAGAAAAAACAAAACTTCTACTGCTACCATGATGGGGGTTTTTGCAATGTCTAAAAGGAGTCCAATTTCATTAGATGTAAAACGACATGTTGTAAAAAGATGCCTTGAACATGATTCAAATCCTTATTATGAAGCAGAGGGTTATGAAGGATAATTTGTATTTCCTGTACATGGTTTGTTGATGTGAAATGGATGTGAAACGGCCACATTTACCTTTAAAACAAGTCATAACCACCGCTTAGTCGGTGGTTATGACTTGTTTTTTTGCAGGAGAAAACGACTGATCAAGATCATTGTTCATGTGAAGATTCATATAATTTGGCTTGTATGCGTTCTTTGTGAAGGCAACATGTTGTGGAATTATGTCGATTTTTAAGGTTTTTTTAAGGTGCGATTTTTTATACTAGGCTAAAAGGAAGGGGACAAAAGTATGATGATCTGTGGGGGCATACGCACATTGCAGGAGAGATAAAAAAGCTTGTAGATTTTGTGATTGAACAAAAGAAAGAAGAGGATGGTACATCCTATGTGACTTTTCAGAATGTAAGTGACGCGCTGAATGTCGTTGTAATGAAGTATAGCGAGGGCCATGGCCGGATACCCCTCAGGAATCTGGATCCTCTGCCGACAATGGGTTATAAATGCTGGACTGGATATAGACGAGGCTGGAATGTCCTATATTGCTTTTACTAACAACTACAACATATTTGTCATGAAGCTTGATCTGGCAGATGGGAATTGGAAGCAGAGAATATTATTGGCGATGGTATTGTGATGACAAGGATGTCAAGGCAATCTTGGCGATTATTTCAGGAAAGGGTTGAGCACATGAAATTTTATGAGATGAAGGAGCGAAATTTGGCGGGCTGGAGAAGATGGATATCCCTCTTGCTGGTTATTTGTCTGGTGCTGTCCGTCAGTCCGACGGTTAGAGCCGGAAGTTCCTCGGGTACAGATAATCTGCCTGCCATTGAAGTGAGCAGTACGGAGGGCAAGCCGGGCGATACAGTAAGTATGGCAGTGTTTACCGAGCCGGAAGACCTTATTTATAAATTTGATTTCTCGCTCGAATACGATGCCAGTTCACTTGAATTGCTGTCAGTGGATGACGAGCTTCATGTAAGCAGTATAGAGACCTACACAATTGATAGCAGCACAACAGGCAGCATTCACTTCAATGCACTTCTTGCAGATACAGTAATTTTGGAGAAGACCAAGATTGCTACACTGAACTTCAGAATCAAAGAAAGTGTACTGCCTGGTGATTTAATGGTAAATGTAACGAATTATGTAGGTAATGATCCATCCGATTCAATCTATATTTCTAATGGAAGCATTACGGTCACAGCAGCGAAGTATTCAGTGGCCTTCGATTCACAAGGAGGCAGCTTGGTGGAGAGCGTCATCGATGTAAACAGCGGAGCAACCATCAGCGAGCCGCCCGCTCCGATCAGGAAAGGCTACAGCTTCATGGGCTGGTATACCGACCCGGAAGGGACATCGGCCTGGGATTTCTCCTCAGCAGGAGTTAAGGCGAACACGACACTTTATGCCAAATGGCAGCGTCATACAGTAACGATCGGCATTGGGAGTATAGCCGGAGCGCCGGGTGAGACAGTCAATGTTTCGGTAAGAGCCGTTAGCGAGATTTCTGGAGTCGGCTCCTACATGCTGCGAATAGACTTTGATGCAGGCGCCCTGGAAGTGACGGATATTCAAGGTGCAGCGGGCGACTACTTCGACTCCAATTATAATAATACATCAGGCTGGCTCAAGACGGTCTGGGTAGACAGTGACGGTGGAGATACGCCGATTATGGCTGGAGACGAGCTGTTCACGGTGAGCTTCCTCATCAAGAGCGAGGCGACAAATGGACAGAAGGCTCTGACCGTGCAGACGTCAGACTTGAATCAATTTAGTGTCACAGATGCTTCGGCAAATGAGATGGAGAAGACACTGAATCCCGGTAAAGTAACAGTCTCGCCGTCGTCTGGAAATTTGGACGTACCTGCTGTTCCACAAGGACTGACAGCAGTTGGAGGAGACAGTCAGGCTTATCTGGAATGGACTACAGTAACAGAAGCGACATATTACAACATTTACATGGCGACAGAGCCAGAGGGATATAGTGAACAGAAGATCGCGAGTGTAGCGACCTCTGTCTACACGGTCAATAATCTGAGCAACGGTCAAACTTATTACTTTACGGTCAAAGCAGGCAATGCTCATGGGCTGAGCGAGGCTTCGGTACAGCAGAGTGCAACTCCAAGCGCTGGAGGTGGTTCAGGACCTGACACACCGACGCCTGCAACCGTTCCGGGAGTGCCAACGAACGTGACAGCTATTGCGGGAAATGGACAAGCAACGGTCCGCTTCACAGCACCGGCAAGCGATGGCGGCAGCTCGATTACTGGCTACGAGGTTACTGCCGAGCCGGGCGGAGTTGTTGTGACGGGAATGGCAAGTCCAATCGTCGTGACTGGTTTGACCAATGGAACAAGCTATACGTTCACGGTAAAAGCTGTGAATACAATCGGGGCAAGCGCCGCTTCAGCTGTATCCAATGCAGTGAACCCTTACAGCAGCACCAGTGGTGGTAGCGGTACGCCTGTAACGACAACGCCGCCCCAGGCTGCCAGTGGCGTGGAGATTCTAGTCAATGGCAAGGCTGAGCAAGCGGGGACGGTGGTCACAAGCGATCGCAGCGGCCAGAAGGTAATAACCATTCAGGTTGATCCGCAGAAGCTGGAGCAAAGGCTTGCAGCAGAAGGCCAGGGAGCGGTCATCACGATCCCGGTCAGCACAAGCTCGGATGTAATAATTGGCGAGTTGAACGGTCAAATGGTCAAGAACATGGAAAGCAAGCAGGCGGTGGTCGAACTCAGGACCCCTCAGGCCACGTATACGCTCCCTGCAAGTCAAATCCAGATTGATGCCATTACGGAGAAAATGGGCAGATCAGTTGCACTGAAGGATATAAAAATATACATTGAAATCGCTGCGACAACAGCAAGTATGCTGAAGGTATTAGAGGATACAGCTGCGAAAGGCTCGTTCACTTTCGAGGTGCCGCCGATTGAATTTACAGTGAAGGCCGTGAATGGAGATACTACTGTTGAAGTGTCGAAATTCAATGCTTACGTGCAGCGGAGCATCGTGATTCCGGCTGGAGTCGATCCGAACAAGATCACGACAGGTGTCGTGGTTGCTCCAGACGGCAGCGTGCGGCATGTACCGACGAAGGTCGTGAATGATGGTGGAACCTATTATGCTCAAATTAACAGTTTGACTAACAGCACCTATTCCGTTGTATGGCATCCGGTGGAGTTCGACGATGTGGCTTCGCATTGGTCACAGTCCGCTGTAAATGATTTGGGGTCACGGATGATTATTGAAGGGACTGGCGATGGGCAGTTCAGTCCGAATCGCGACATCACCCGTGCGGAGTTTGCGGCCATTCTTGTACGGGGGCTGGGACTTGCTTTCGAGCAGGGAGAAACAGCATTTTCGGATGTGAAGCAGACGGACTGGTATAGCAAGGCAGTCAGCACAGCACAAGCATACGAACTGGTTGGTGGATATGAAGATGGTACATTCCGTCCGAACGACAAGATTACGCGTGAGCAGGCGATGGTCATGCTGGCGAAGGCGATGAAGTTGACGGGACTCAAGGACAAGCAATCTTCTGTGACCACATCCACAACCGCCGTACTCGATTCGTTCAAGGATGCAACAGCCGTATCGACCTGGGCACAAGACGGTGTAGCCGACAGCGTGCAGGCAGGCATTGTATCCGGTAGAGGCTCTGCTGAGCTGGCACCTAAGCAGCATATGACTCGCGCCGAGGTAGCGGCGATGGTTCAAAGGCTTCTGCGGCAATCCGGTCTGATTTGATTAGTTCAGTTCAGGGGGCAATTCGCCCCCTGTGTTTGTATACGTTGGCAGACGTTCTTTAAGCGGTATTTCTGCTTGCATCATGGGAAATATGGAATGCATTTTTGCATTATCGAGAGGAGAAAGAACAATTTATGCTCAAAAAAGTAGGAAGAGTTGCTTTATGCCTGTCGTTGGTCTCCACCTTGCTGGTCAGCTTGTTGCTTTCCAAGGACGAGGTACAAGCAGATGGTTCAGCAACGGCTCCGCAGTATAAATACAAGCTGCTCAAGGATAACATAGGTTCCCCGATGAAGCTCTATTTCAACAACGGTACCTTTTATTACAAATCGCAATTGACTGGTGGCCATAATGTCGCTCACCAATCCACGGATATGCAGACATGGACCAAAATCATTGGCTCGGATACCTTCGGTTCGAGCAAGAGTTTTAGCCTGGCAAACCTGTCCTTTATTGGAGATAGAACCTATGCGACGGGATATAACATGACTACAGACTTTTTTGATTATACGACTACTTCTTTCTTGGGTTACATGAATGATACATCCAATACCAGCTCCAGTTGGACTCCATCCGCCTTTCCAGTGGAAAGCTTGTTGCTTGGGCCCGTTGTTACTGACGGAAGTAATTTTGTAATGGGAGCTGGAAATAGCAATGTCATCTATCGGCAAGCTTCATCCACTGGGAATATAGAAGAGAAGGCATGGACGAAAAATACTTTCAGCGGCGTTCGCATTATAAATGCTGTATATGATCAGGTTAACAGTCGATTCATCTTAGGAGATCTGAGAAAAAATATTTACTATTCGACTAACGGAGGCTCTACCTGGAATTCCATTCAGGTGAGCTCTACAGATACGGACTTTAGCGACCTTGCTCAAGCCGGAGGGACAACTTATATTTCCGGGGCAGACGGAGTATGGAAGCTTGTAGGCACTACAGTAACCAGAATATTGCCCTCAGGCAGCAATTACCGCGCTCTAGCTGTTGATGAAGACAATAATGTGTATGTATTGCGTTCTAACGGAACCGTGCTCATGTCATCCGATGACGGGACTACGTGGACATCCATCGCGACACCAGACAGTGACATTACTTCTACTTCTTTTGGTGCTATGCAATATGGAAACGGGAAGCTGCTTGTCGGCGGTAATGCTGGATTGTACCAGGTAGGAGCCGATTTAAGCATTACTAAGCAGCCGGAAGATACACCGGTGGATGTTGGTGCAGCTGCTACCTTCTCTGTAACAGCTAGCGGCAGTGGCCTTACCTATCAATGGCAGGTAGATACGACAGGTACAGGTAACGGTTTTACGGATGTGAGTGGAGCAACAAGCAGCAGCCTGACTATTAATCCGGTATTACAGAATATGAACGGTTATCTGTATCGCGTCATCATTACCGGTGCCTCCGGGCAGCAATTAATCTCGAACACAGCGGTCCTTTCTCTCCATTTATTGAAGGTGAGCTATCAGCCTGGCGATCATGGGACAATCAGCGCACAGAGCGAGGACGTTGAGGTTGGAGCCAAGCCAGTAGCTGTACCCACTGTTACTCCAGATAGTGGGTATCGGTTCATAGGCTGGAGCAACGATGGTGGTGTGACCAAGCTGAGCAGCGAAGAGTTGAAGGCGATGATAATCACTGCGGAGACCACATACACAGCCTATTACGTCCAGATTGTTAAAGGGGATCTTGATGGCTCTGGCAGCGTATCGTCTGCGGACGCCCAGTTGCTAGTGAAGTATCTGAAGGGACAAATCACACTAGAACCGGATCAATTGGCAGCAGCGGACTTCAATAATGATGGATTTGTGGATGAGCTGGATGTTAAGGCAATCCTGGCCTACATTATAGGAAGATCCTAAGTATTCAGTAATTGGAAAGTAACTCGATGTAAAGTCTGAGGGCAGCCGTATCGCCATATTTGTTCGTGAATACAAGGAAGAGCATAGCTTCACGTCGCCGTTTATTTTTCTAGGGGAGGCGGAGTATGTGAGGCATGAAGGGCTATGAGAGTTTCCCGGCGGGAAAATCGAGCAGGGAGAATAGACGCAGACCTGTCTCCGCAGAGAGCTGCTGGAAGAAATGCAGATTGAGATTTTTCCCCATGAATGGTTTGGCGTGAACGATCATTATTATGGGGCTACTCATATTCGGCTAGTTGCGTATAAAGCGACATATGTAAGCGGGGAAATTATTTTAGTCAATCATGATGATTATCGTTGTGTTTCTCGTGAGGAGCTGAAAGAATACAGCTTTGCACCTGCCGATATTAAGTTTGTTGAGAAGCTGGAGCTCGAACAGAGCCTAGAATAGCTTGAAAAAGACGATTTCTTAACGGATATGCTCCCATCATAGTAGATAGTAGAAAAACAAAACGTTCTACGTCTATCTATGATGGTTTTTTTCATGTCTATACGCAGTCAGCCATCTCTTAAAGCGAAGCTGCACTACACATTTCTAACTGCATGTTAAGTTGTATTTCAGGTTTTTTCAAGGGCAAGAGTGGGTTATCTATTCAATAACCTGCTCTTGCCCTTAATTTCTGAACTTGATCCTTAACTTAATGACATTGGGGCGACGAGCCCTTCTTTGTTGTTACTAGACACAGATTTGACGCTTACATCTCAGGATTGAACCGCTTGGTTATATAAGTGTCGCTGCCATAGACTCCAATACAAGGAAGCGATACATAGAAAATTGACCCCGTCTTGCCGTCGCTCTCCGCTCGAACCGTTCCTCCATGCGCCGGACGATATTCCTGCAAATCCCCAGTCCAAGCCCACTTCCCTCTACGCCATTCCCCGGGCTCAGTCCATCATACCTGTAATTACGATCAAAGATTTGCTCGAGTTGGTCTGGAGGAATACCCGTGCCAGAGTTTTGTACGCTAATTTTCGCGCAACGGGAAAGGTTCACCTCATCCGCAGCCAGCACAATTTGCACCAGCCCGTCTTTGGAGGTGAACTTCATGGCGTTCGATACGAGATATTATCATCATTAAAGGGAAAAGTGCCCTACAAATAGCTGAGCGACAATAGGAAACTTTCTTCAGATCGAGACAACCTTCAGGTCTTGCGCTTCCTTAACGCAAGTGCGAGTAAACGCGAATTTAAAGTTTTCTTTACACTCCGCAATTGGTCCTATTAACGATGATAAAATAGTGACATAAATCTACATATATTTACAAGGACGAAGCGAAGGAGGACTATACCGTTTTTAATCTGATAGGGAAAGCGGTATGGAGGTAAAAGAGATTCATAGCAGCTAATGGAAGGGTTGGATGGGTTTGAAGAAGATAGCAAAGCGGGTATGGAAGTTGAAATCTCAGATTCTGACATGGTTGCTGGTCATCAGCATGTTGGTGACCGTACTGCCAGTGCAACAGGCGGCAGCGGCCGAACTGCCGGCGCAGCAGGTGATAGCGGCCGAACTGCCAACGCAGCCGGTGATAGCGGCCGAACCTGGGTTCCAGGATGTTCGTCCAACGGACTGGTTCTATGATGCGGTCGAATATGTCCAGAAGAACGGCATATTCAGCGGAACGGGCGTTGGCACCTTCTCGCCCCAGAGCACGATGACGCGTGCCATGTATGTGACGGCGCTTGGACGAATGGCAGGTGTGGATGTAAGCGAGTATTCAACCTCGACCTTTGCCGATGTGCAGCCGGGCATTTGGTATGCGCCATATGTAGAATGGGCGGCTAAGAAAGGGATTGTCACCGGAACGGGCGGTCGGAACTTTTCTCCGGACGCAATCGTATCCAGAGAGCAGATGGCGACGCTGAATTTGCGGTATTTCGAAAGCTATCAGATTCCCTATCAAACAAGCAATCGCGTAACCACGAAGCCGGGGGATCTCGCCGATGTTTCTTCTTGGGCGGTTGACGCGGTCGTCAAGCTGTGGCAAGCAGGTTTGTTCCTCGGAGATGGGAATGGCAATTTCAATCCGCATGTCCAAGCGACTCGTGCGGAAGCGGCTGTTCTCTTCATGCGCAATAACGAAGTTGTGCAGACGTGGAAAAATCAGAATCCAACGGCACCGACACCGAAGCCGACATCTGAACCCGGCAATAATGGTGGAAGCAATAGCGGGGGAGGAACGAACGGAGGCGGTTCTACCCCTAATGCCTCTACATATACGCTTACGTTCGAGAGCAACGGAGGCACGGAGATTAACGCCCGAACGGTACGGCAAGGGGAAGCGCTAAGTAATCTGCCTGCTCCTGTGAAAGAAGGGTATATTTTTCAAGGTTGGTTTAGGGATAGCGAGCTTTCTCTTATTTTTGCGAATGGCAGTACCATTGCCGCTGATACGAGGTTGTATGCAAAGTATATCGATAACATTAGTAATGCGGTACAGAACATTCCCAGCTATTCGGTGCTGAATGTCGCACCGGACTTCACCATCCCTGTAAACGATGCGACCGGCAGTCTGACGGCAGCAGAGGTACAGGCGGGTATGACGTTTGAAGATATCGCGAATCCGGACTCCGCAGGGATTACCGTCACCGCTGCGGACGGACTCTTCACGATAGCGTCTGCAACCGGTCGGTTCGAAGAAGGCAATACTTATCAGCTTACGTTGACGGACGATAAGCTGTCTTTCCAAGGCCAAGACGCGACGACGAGCATCTATGTATTCAGCGTCGCCAAGCAGGAAGTCATGAATATCCCGTTGAATCCGAATATGATTTATCTGCCCTTCGCAGAAGTTTCGGATATGATGCTGAATGGCGCGGATGTAGATTCGCCGGCGATTCCGGTGGTCACGACGACGGTGGGCGACAGCGATACCGGTCTCGCTGCGGCGAATGCAAGCGGCGGAACGTTCACGTATACCGGTGCAGTCGGGATTCAAGTTGGCGATACCGTCGCCATCTATGAAGGGGTTCGCCCCGATCAGCGTACGGTAGAAACAACAGGTGACGCCGATGGTGCTATCGCCTATGTACAGATTACGGAAATTGACGGCAGCACCTACACCTATGATCACGCGGATGCCAAGCAGGTGTTGTTCAGGCCGGATGTTCTGCCTGTGAGCGTAGAGGCAGACGAGGACGGAGAGCGGGATAACCACTCTATCACGGTAGATCATATCGCGATGAACTACAGCGACAGCCAGTATGCGTCACTAGGCTTGAGTGAACTCACCACCGTCGATGTGGGCGATTTTATCGCTTTCTATGAGGGTGAACTAACGGATGTAAGCTCCCAACTGGTCGGTTATGGACGCATTACGTCGATTGTGCCCGACGCGGAAAAGGATATCATTACGTATACCGATGCCACAGAGGAAGATATTAAGCATGTCTTCGACATCTATCAGCAGCAAGCGATTGACGGCGAGCAGCTGCTGTCGAAGGATGATATCGCGAAGCTTGAGGATCAGATTGAACAGCAGGCGACAGCCAGCGGATTCGTCAATCAAGCTGCGGACTATCTGTCCGCTCTGGCTTTGAGTACGAATGAATTCAAATCACAGATGGAAGTGAAGATGCTATCGGCAGACCAGAGCAATGTCAGCGTGGAGAATCTGACCGTCGTCGCTTCACTCGGCACGAAGCTGCAGCATATTGCCGGCCAAACCTCCGGTGTAAGCGCCTCGCTTCAAGTGGGAGCCGATATTGTCATTCGGATTCATGAGGAGAGTGACCTCGTCATCCATATGACCGGTACTTTCCTTGAGGAGATAAGCCTGGGGCTAGGCGTAAATGGAGAGACGGAATGGGGAGAGGCATGCGCATGGTTTCTTTGCATACCCTACCCGAGTGATTATCGTGTCACCGCGAATCTGGATGCCTACAGCTATACCGGGATCAACGTTACGGCGAAAATAGCCACCGTCGAACACGATAAGCTGCAGGAAGCGTTGGACGACTGGGATAAAGCGAATAATGGCGGCATACTAGGTCATGTGCGGGACATCGCAACCGAGATTCAAGCGTTAATCGATGGCGTGCAAGATACCGGCGTAGACGAGGCGTCGCTGAGGGCGCAGTATCAAGAGATGATGGAGAACGAAACGGATTGGGTTCCGTTAATCAAGAAAGAGCTCGTCGACAAGAGCATGCGCGTGGCGCTTGGTATTGTTGAAGTCAACTTTACCGCAGAGTTCGTCGTCAAAGCCAATGTGAACTTGACGATCGGGGCGGATTTTAACTATACGACGGCGAAGCGCTACTCGGCTACCCTGCACGTGCTTAGGCTCACAGGATCGAGTAGCACCGTAAGCTTGCCGGGTGACGGCAATTATCAATTCACCTTCTATGTTATGGGGACGCTCGGATTGCGGGCGGGCATTCATCTGGAGCTCAAAGCAGGGGTTGGAAGTGTCAAGCTGAATAGCATCGGGTTATCCGTAGAACCCGGCGCTTATGTGAATCTATGGGGGTACTTCTACTATCAGGTGAAGCAGCTGAATGGGAAGCAGACATCTCGGTCTTTAGGCGCTCTGTTAGTTGAGATTGGCATCTATCTGGAGAGCTCAATAGGTGCACAATTGGGCGATGGATTGCTCTCGGCCAGCATACCGGTGTACGAGAATACATGGCCGCTGTACACGGTAGGGGAACAGCAGCAAGTTGTCGACTTTGCCTATTCGCAGGGTGATGCGCCGACAGTGAACTTGGCGGGTTCCGCGTCATCCATCTCTGTTCCGCAGACGCTGCTCACGATGAGTACGTTTGATTTGAAGACTGGAGAGATGAATACCCAGGTGTATGACCGCTCGAGATTTGATATTCAGGTGGACAACAGGAATTTCAGGTATAGAGCGGATACCGGGAAGATTGAAGTGGTGAACAAGGATATTCAGGTGAGCGAGGGCAACCTGGTCATCACCTGGAAGGGGGCGCCGCTGTCGTACTCGTCAGATTCACTCACGCGCAAGATTCCGTTGAATTGGTTGGCCAGAGTGGGCGACTATATATTCCAACTGCATCCGGAGAATGGTGGCATGACCGAGGTTGTCGCCGCCCCATATAACGCGGAAATCAGCTTGAACAACCCGGTATATCCGGGATACACCTTTGACGGCTGGTACTGGACTGCCTCCGGCGGTACGAAGGCGACCATTCCGAGTCGTATGCCTGCCTCGGATTGGAATCTGTACGCGCACTGGATCCCGAACACGGATACGCCGTATACCGTTCGGCATTATTTGATAGACCCGAACACCAAGACATCGACGTCGCCTGTCGAAACGCAGACTTTGACCGGAACAACCGGCACGGAGATTCGGATCAGCTCCGACAAGTTTAAGGACCAAGGCTATGCGACAGGTACATTAAGCGGTGTCACGATCAAGGGAGACGGCTCGACGGTCGTCAGGGTTGATTACTACCCGATGAATCGAACGATGACCTTCAATTGGGCTTATGCGGGTGCGCCTGGAAGCTCGTTAACGGAAGCAGTAGGCAAGAATATCGCTGCTCGTATACCCGTGCCGACAAGACAGGGATATACGTTCGCCGGGTGGTCGCCGGACGTTCCAAGTGAGATGCCTGCTTCGGACACCACCTATACTGCAATGTGGACAGGGAGAGAGGACACGTCTTACCAGGTCGTCTACTTGCTGCAGAATATCGGAAGCGACACCTATACGGTTGCGGATACGGAATCGTATCGCGGGACAACCGATACTGTGGCGAGCCTGACGAATCCAACCAAGTCCTATGAGGGCTTTACTTTCAATGACACCGTACCGGGAACGGTGCTGGAGGCTCTGATTACGGGCAAAGGCACAACGGTGCTGAAGCTGTACTATAAGCGCGATAGCTACAAGATGACGCTCAATTACAATGGCTCCGGCAAAGCAACTGAGTTTGTTAACGTACCGCTTGGGGCAACGATCCAATCGTACCTTGCCGCTCCGACTTGGCAGGGGCATGCATTCACAGGATGGTCGCCTGCTCCTTCGACAACGATGCCCGCGCACGATGTCGAGTTCACCGCTCAGTGGACGCTGAACAACAACACGGTGAGCTACGATAGCAATGGAGGGTCTGCGGTGGATGCTCAGACGGTAGGCTACGGTTTGCCGGTAAGCGAACCGACTGAACCAGCGAAGGACGGTTGGGTGTTCGGCGGCTGGTACAGTGATAGCGCGCTTACGATCTCCTACGACTTCGCGACACAGGTGACGGAAGACCTCACGTTGTATGCGAAGTGGCTGCACAGCTACACGGTGAGCTTCGACAGCAACGGCGGGTCGCAGGTACCTGACGCGACGGTCTACGAAGGAGCCAAGGCTGCGGCGCCTGGCGCACCGACGTTGGAAGGCTATGTGTTCGGCGGTTGGTATCGCGATATAGATTTTGAGATTGCTTATGACTTCGAGACAGAAAGGGTGACGGAAGACCTCACCTTGTATGCGAAGTGGACGATTGCCACAAAAGACAGCTACACGGTGAGCTTCGAAAGCAACGGCGGCACGGTAGTGGATAACCTTACGGTGGAAGACGGCGCCGTGGCTACGGCGCCTAGCGCACCGACGATGAGCAACCATACATTCGAAGGTTGGTACACTGACAGCGAATTGACGGGCACGAGCCGCTTCAGCTTCTCGACGACACCGATTACGGCTAACCTTACGCTATATGCGAAGTGGACGATAAACAGCTACACGGTGAGCTTCAACAGTAACGGCGGGTCAGCGGTGGCTAACCAGCCGGTGGAATATAACGGCAAGGCTACGGCCCCTGCCACACCGATGAAGAACGGTTACACGTTCGTCGGTTGGTACAAGGATGCCGTTCTGAACACACCCTATGACTTCGAGACACAGGTGACGTCTAACTTTACCTTGTACGCGAAGTGGACGGCCATCTACACGGTCCGCTTTAACAGCAACGGCGGATCGCTGGTGGATGACCAGCATGTGGAACAGGGCGACAAGGCTGCGGCACCTGCCGCACCGACGAAGGACGGTTATACGTTCATCGGTTGGTACAGCGACGAGGCACTGAATGAAGCCTATCTCTTCACGGAGAGACAGGTGATCGCTGACCTCACATTGTACGCGAAGTGGTCATTTAATAGCTACACGGTGAGCTTCGACGGCAACGGCGGGCCAGCCATAACGAGCCAGGCGGTGATTCCTGGAGAACAAGCTGTGGCACCTGCCGCATCGAAGTGGGTGGGGTATCGGTTCGGTGGTTGGTACAGCGATCCCGAGTTGACGATTACCTACGACTTCTCGGCAGCGGTGACCGAAGATATTACCCTGTACGCGAAGTGGACGATGACATCGTGGCTGGAACTGGGTGATACGTCAGAATTGGCTGTGACCAGCCAGTCCAACGTCGTTGTCGACAGTAATGGCACTCCTTATGTTGCTGTATTGAACTTTAATAAAGAGGTGTTCGTGAAGAAATATGTGGGAGCGACAGACGAGTGGCAGATCGTTGGCGGTCCAGGCACCTTCCCTGAGGCTCAGAATAGTTCAGTAGACGTAACTCTCTCCATAGACAGTCAGGACAACCTTTATTTTGCTTATGTTGCTCGTATTAATGCATCATGGAGAACCGTGGTATATCGATATAATGGGGAAGCTTGGGAAACCGTAGGCAGTACGATAACGCATTTCGGAACAAATATGTCGATTGTGTTCGACGAGGGGAACACTCCTTATATGGCTTATGTCGATGCCAGTACGACCAATCAAACCATATACTTGGTGAGGTTAATAGATGGCCAATGGAAAAGAATAGATAGTATAGGGACTGGGGATTTTAAAAATCTAGTCATCGCGTTTGGCAAAGACTCTGATGGCGAAGGAGAAGTAGAGACTCTTTATCTATTCTATACGTATTACACCATTCAGAGTGGAGTTCTAGCTGCCGCTGTGAAATACGAGGGTGCGAATCTTGCCAAGACCTCTCTCAGCACTCCCCCGGTTCCAGGCGGTTATTATGGGGCATCCTTCAAGCTTGATCCGAGCGGCGTACCTTATATCGTCAATACGAAAGATAACAAGGTGACCGTGGTGAAATATGTGGAGAATGCTTGGGTGCCTGTAGGCATTGCTGATTTCCCGATCCAAACGAATGGTGGGAAGCTCATCGCGGATATCGCCTTCGACAGACAGGGTAATCCTTACGTTGCTTATCTGGATGCTTCACTCGGCAACAGGGTGACGGTGATGAAATTCGAGAACAATTCCTGGAGCGTCGTAGAGTATGCCGGCATCTCCGCAGCTAACGTAGCTGAAATTATGTGGTTACAGATCAGCTCAGACAGGAACGACAACATCTATGTGAACTATATTATTAGACCAAATACGAACTCCATCTTAGGTGATAAAGTGATTGTGATGAAGTATGATCCGGCCTTGCATTAACCTTTAATAATAGATCAAACAATTAGAACAGCCTGCTCCCATCGGAGCAGGCTGTTTTGCTGCGAGTTCGGTATGGCCATATCTTGGCGGATGCGATTGAGCGCAAGGTGCGCATAAAGTTTTCTTTGTCATGCACAAGTGGTCTCATGTGCTGTGATAAAATTAAGAGGTGAAAAATCGATATGGGCGAAGAATACGGACGGAAGGTGACGAGGGGCCTGAGGCACTTGTGAAGCCGATCTCAACATACGTATCGGCTCCTGTTTTCGGCGTCAGCATCATAACGAGCTTGAACATAAAGTTTTCTTTACATTTCATTTGCGTAGCAATCTACCATGATAAATTAGAAGAAATATTTGTAGTTTTTTGACGAAGAAGAATGATTTGTCATGAGAAGGTAGATGCAATCGGATGCTTGGACAGAGGCGTCGTTGCATGTGACGACATTTGTATTTAGGAGGGAAATGGCGTGAATGTAAAATCCGTGCAGCTGGCTAGTAATTATTTCAAAGGAATGCAGCAAAGCAAGGACGCTCTAGCGACGAATGATCAGACGCGTTTGGCATCTATTAGAAATGTACTCATGCTGGGAAAGAAGCTGCGCACCGACGAAATGGACTACTTACAGCGAAAAGATTCCAATTTATATGATCAAGCAATCAGCCTCTCGATGGAACGCCAAGCATATAAAGACGTATTGCAGCACAGTCGAAGCAAAGCGGATGCGAGCTATTACAGAACGTTCAAGCTCATGCAGATTGCGGGGCAACTGAAGCATGGCGGTTCCGAGGAGCTGCTGATGCGCGTGAACTCGATTCAGGAAGCCCATCGCGAGTTCATTCGATCGAGCAAATATGCCTCGCTGAGGTAAGGTGGGGCGTAACTGCCAGATTTAATGCTGTGATTGCAATTGACATTGCAACAAAAACAGAGCATCGAAAAAAAAGGACTTGTGCTAATGTTAACCCAAACGTTTGTTAATGAATGTGTGGACAGAGGATGGACACCCCAATGGTCTTGCTTGAGCGTGTCTAAGTTCGTTGTAGATACCCCTTAGAATAGTCATTGGAAAAACCCGCGGGTAATCCGATGCATGCTAAGGGGTGTGTTTTTTAGGCCAAGAAGCAGATTCGGCTTTCGCTCGAAGCCATCGAAGGCTTCTTTATATTTCTTTTGCATATTCAGTATTTTTAAATGCCATCGTAAGACGTGGCAAAGGTATGCCGGCCTTTTTTGCTTCTCTCACAACTTCAAGTACCGCAAAACCTGCTTTACTATTGTTGTATTCCACAAAAAGTCGCGGTAAGCTGCCTTTTGCAAAAATAACCTTGTTAAAAAGTATGCCGAGAAGTACCGGTGGAATTTTAGTCAACATGAGAGAAATGGCATCAAGCTTTGCACCTCTTGCTTTAAGTACAGGGATCATTTCTCTCATATTTAACCCAACATTTGCAAATGAGGTCCTATGATTCAGGAGTGCTGAAAAACTTCCCTGTTTTAATACCTCGGTTTCCATAGCTGCATTCATGGCAAAGTGATTCCATAGCCAGTTTTGCATATCCTTTACCCAATTAATTTTAAAATGGGCACTTTCAAAACCTTCTTTGACCAATTGGTTAATATGCTCAGTGCCTGCCCGTGGTTTTTCAAGAAATAGCATTTTCAAAAAGCCACCTCGAAGCCTATTGTCCGCTATGCCGCCTCCTGCTCCGGGGAAGCCAAAGACAACATTGTTCATTGACAATGGTGCGATCGATGATTTCAAATCTTGCCAAACGTTATTGAATATGAGGACAGGGGTGTTTCCTGCAGCAGTCGATAGGAATTGTGCTGCTTCCGGAAGTTGTTCCGTGTTGACGCTCACAATAATGAGATCATAATTTGGAAGTATCTCCTCATGCAGTTTGACGTTCCAGCTTTCTTTTATGAGTTTTTTCCCTCTTCGTGCGTCCCACATTTCAAGCTCTATACTGCTTCCGAAGGTTTCTTTTCTCCCCTTTCTGACGTAAAACTCAACTGTATGCCCTGCCTGTTCAAAAGCCCACGCATATTGGGTCGATATTACACCTCTACCGAAGAATAAAATTCGCATGTTAGCCTCCCTAAAATAGTTGATAATCCTTGTTGATGATCAAACAACGTGTTGTATAATAATATTGTATGTATTCACTATACGGTCATCAACCATCAGATTTTTAATATCTGTCGGATAATGTATTGAACAGAAAATGGAGGCTAATCATGAAAAAGCAACCTGAAATTACGGACAAAACAAGGCAAGCATTTATAAGTGTTTTCTGTGATTTATATAGCCAAAAACCAATTGAAAAAATATCTATTCAAGAGATTGCTAACAAGTCAGGATATAATCGCAGTACATTTTATCAATACTTTACAGATATCTATGAGTTGTTGGACTATGTGGAAGAGAGTATTTTGAAATCCATTAAGGAGGAAATGGCAAGCAGGGAGCTTTCTACGCATAATTTCCAAGATGCCCTTCAATGCTTGGAAAATACAGAAGAAATTTCAGTCCTAAAAGCCCTCTTAGGTGACTATGGTTCTGTTCATTTTCTTGAACGTCTGAAAAGAGAAATTCCCTTTGAGAGATTGATTGTGGACCTTCCAACAAATGATATCTTAACGCCATACCTGATTGAGTTTTACATATCAACTTTAATGTCTATGTTTCGCCTTTGGATACGCAACGGCAAAGATTTATCGTCGGAAGAATTGGTCAAGCTGATAGATAGCCTATTCGCAAATGGGATAACACCGTTTCATATCTTTGGCACGGTCAATCCGCAGCGCCCTGATTCGAATAAAATGATAGAATAACAAGAAGCACTGCGTACGGATTGGAGAGGGACCTAGGATGATACTTACAGAAGCTATTCATTTGAAGGAAATGATGAACGGAGATCCAATGGACGTCGCTTCCTTCTTACGTATAGCTATAGGACTAACTGAGTCGGTACATCGGGCTCATAAGCAAAATGAATTATTTGGAAATTTAAATCCGGCGAATCTTCAAATTCAATTTGATATGAAATCAGCTATTCTCACAGATCCGCTACTCATGGATTACACCTATATGTCTCCTGAACAAACGGGCAGAATCAATCATATGCTAGATGGGCGCAGCGATTTGTATGCCCTGGGTATGATCTTTTATGAGATGCTGTCAGGCAGTCTGCCGTTTCATGCACAAAGTTTAGAAGAATGGATACATGTGCACCTTGCTGTTGTACCGAAGCCTCTGCGCGAATGGCGTTCCGATGTGGCTGGCTCGCTTGAGGCTGTTATTATGAAGCTGTTGTCGAAGAATCCGGAAGAGCGCTATCAGAGTGCTTATGGTTTATTAAGTGATTTGAAGCAGTGTGCCTTATCGATGGAGGAAAAGGGAGAAGTCATATTTTTCGAAATCGCTCAGGCAGATGAGGCAAGCCGATTTCGGCTTCCTCAGACCCTCTTTGGTCGTGAAAGGGAAGAAAGAGCTCTCCGAGATGCTTTCGAACAGGCAAAAGCTGGTGCATCTTCGTTCGTTTTCGTCAGCGGAAGTGCAGGCAGTGGCAAAACGGTGCTCGTCCGAGCGCTTCAGATGTTAGTTAGAAGGGATGGAGGTCGGTTCATTAGTGGCAAATGCGATATGATGAATCGCGACATTCCGTTCTCTTCATTGCTGGAAGCTTTGCGAAGCCTAATCCGACAAATATGGAGCGAATCGCCGGATAGAGTAGCGAAACTGAAGAAACAATTAACAAAGGCTTTAGGCCAGGGAGCAGCTGTTATTGTACAGCTGTTACCAGAAGCTGCAGAGCTGTTCGATGTCATTCCAGCGATAGAGCCGCTGCATCCTGCTGAGGCTGCTATTCGCTTTAACCGCTTAGTACCTATATTCATAAAAGTTTTTGTAGATAAGCAGCATCCCTTAGTCATATTCTTGGATGATCTTCAATGGGCAGATCCTGCTACAATAGATGTTCTTCGTACAATTGTACACGATCAGGCACGGCCTGGCTTACTAGTAATCAGTGCGTTTCGGGAGGAATTCACTTTAGGATGGCAAAAACATGAAGAGAATAAAGTGGATGCAGCTGTATGGATGGCGGAGTCGCTTTCCTTGCATGATGAATTGCAATTATCTGTACATCATATCCATCTCGAGGCTCTGTCCTACATTGAAGTGAGACAATTCGTGTCGGATGTTCTTGATGAGAACTCCGCCCGTATTCGCTCGCTTGCGGAGGTGTTATACCACCGAACAGGCGGCAATCCACTATACCTGAATCGTTTACTGGACAATCTGTATCGAGAGAATAAGCTTTATTATGATGAAGTAGAGGCCTCATGGGTCTGGGAACCATCTGTCATCACGGAAATTCCTGAGGATCCTGACATTGTACATTTGATTGAGGCTCGTATTCGTATGCTATCCCCCGAAAAGATCGAGCTGTTAGCCATAGGGGCAGCTATCGGACATCGTTTCTGTCCACTCACGATCTCTTTAGTAAGTGGATATCCCCTGCTGCATGTACGCAGACTTCTGCATGTCATAGAGGAAGAGGGGCTAATCTGCCGAGAAAATGACAGTGATGAGTCAGACGGTGTTGAACGTTATTATAGATTCTTGCACGACCGTATTCAACAGGCGGCTTATATGACAATGTCTGAATCGGACCAAGCGAGCTTACATCTGACCATTGGCCGTGTCATACGCGATCATTTATTAAGTGAGAGTGTATTTACTATATTTGATAGGGTGCATCACTTGAATCTGGGCAGCGAGAAGATAGTGGATGATGCGGAGAAGAGAGAGCTTGCCGCATTTAACTATCAGGCGGGTATAAAGTCTAAGGCAACAACAGCATTTACGGCTGCGCTCCATTTTTATGAGATCGCTTTACGTCTGTCTGGCGGTGACTGGAAGAATACAGCGTCCCTTGATTACCGTATCATGCTGGAGATATCCGAATGTGAATATATGTGTGGTTATACAGAGCGTGCGGAGGAGCTACTTGCAAACTTAATGTCTTGCACAACAAACGTGGTTGAACGTTCTCATATCTATTTGATACGTATTGCCATGTATTCGTATTTGAAGAAGGATGAAACGGCTGTCCATATTGGGCAGCAGGCGCTAGCAGAATTGGGCTGGCATTTACCAAGCAAGCCCTCCAAAGCATTAGTTATAAAGGAAATATTAATGACACAGAGCGTATTGTTCAATAAGGGTAGCGAGGTTCCTCATTTACCGATTAATCGTGACCCGCGCTATAAAGCATTGTCAGACCTGGTCATGGCGATTTCGCTCCCTGTCTATGTACTAAGTCTAGAGCAGTCAGCTGTGTTATTCTCAAGATTTGTTCGGTATGGTCTAAAGTATGGAAGCAATGAGGCTTTCTCCTTTATGCTTGCCAGCTACGGGATGGTTATTTATAAAATGTCAGGTTTCCGTACGGGGCCTCAATATGTAGATCAGGCATTCCATCTAGCAGCCTCCTTTGACAGCGCAGACCTGCGAAGCCGATTATATTATCTGAAAGGTCTTGTCGGAATTGTTACTCCGGATGAAGGGATTAAGCAGTTTGAGAAATCGATCCAATATGGGATGGAATCGGCTAATCTAACCTATGTTAGTATTGCGATGATGACGACTATAACAAACTACACCGGCGATTTGTATTCATTATCTGCACGGATAAAAGTGTATGAAGAGACTTCACAGCAGCTTGTGGACGGTGTCACACGTAATATTTTTCGTAGGGCGAATTGGTACATCGCACAAATGCAAGATGGGGCTGGAGAAAGCGATCAATACGTTACGCCCTTACTGAATGAGCCATACAAGGATTTTTTGAATAACGAGGTCTATTACACATGCACCTGTAACATAGAGATTGCTTATCTCTTCGGGCGGTACCGGGAAGCCCTTGAATGGGTTGAAAGAGGTGAGAGAAATACTTTCCTCCAAACTCGGCCGCATGTTCGTAAACAGAGGATGTACCATTCATTAACGCTTGCTGCTATGTATTCGGAAGCGTCGCCGAATGAGCAGAAGAGGATACGGATTAAGTTGCGTAAGCACTTGCGTTCCATGAGGCGATGGTCTGGTTATAGCGGCAAGGATTCGTCTACTTATTTGCTTTTATCAGCTGAACGCTATCTGATGGAGGGCAATAGAGTTGCTGCTGCACAATTATACGAGGAAGCCATTCGGGCAGCCCGCCAGGCGGGAGAGGGACTAATGGAGGCTATTTCTTGTGAACGGGCTTCTATTTTCTATAGGCAGATGGGGAGTATGAACGGGGCGGAGGCTCTTATTGCTGATGCTTGTGACGCTTATACAAGATGGGGCGCTACTGCCAAAGCAAGGCAGCTAAGAGAAACAAATGAAGGATTAAGAACAGCTGCGATTGAGAAAATAGGGGATGACAAGGCAGTTGCAGATGAGCCTAGAGCAATCGAAATCAAGTCTGAATTCACGTCTTGGCTTACTGCGGACAATAGGCAATACAAACAGCAGCAAGAATGGATGACTTCACTAGACCATTGTCATACCATGGACCAATTCCTGGAGCTTGCAATCCGCTATTCTGGTGCGGAAAAGGGATTTATTGTGGGTAGCGAGGGAGAGACCTACGTCGTTGAAAAGGAAGTCTCATTGAGCGATAGCAGCGGAGCTTCGTATGGTGAGTCTATTATCCGTTATGTACTAAAAACAGGCGAATCGGTGGTACTTGCTAATGCTTCGCACAGCTCTTATTCCGCTGATCCCTCTATTCATAGAAACCAGTCCCAATCCGTACTGTGTATGCCTGTTCTTTTCACAGGAGGACTAACGCCATTCGCACTTTACTTGGAGAACAGTCTCATAGCCGGCGTTTTCACTCAAGAAATACGGGTCATGCTGGAGCAAATGATTGCCCGAATGATGTATGTGAAATCATTAGATGAAGCTCGCAGCCAAAGTTATTCACCAATCGTTCCAACAGATGATCCGTCATCAACTTCTGCGAAAGCTTCACAGCTGTTATTCGAATCACTTACAAATCGTGAAACAGAGATCCTGTACGCGCTGACAGATGGATTGACGAATAAGGAAATTGCCTATCGATTCGGATTAACAGAAGGGACAGTCAAAGGCTATATTCATAACGTATACGGAAAACTGGGAGTTAAAAGAAGGAGTCAGGCAATCGCCCGTGCAAAGGAGTTGGAACTCATAAATTAGACTTTTTTCTACAATATTTGCGAAACACTAACTTTGGTTAGTGTTTTTTTGTATGGCTTGGGACCTATACTTAGGTCCGAATTCAATAGTGGTATGGAGGAGAAAACGACATGAGTACAAGATTTCGAGCAAGTAAGAAAGTAACGTCTATCATCTTAGCGATGTTGATAGTACTAGGCGGATGGAACGGGCTGTTCGTTAGAGGGAATCAGGTATCTGCTGCGTCAGGTGTAGAATTTGCAGGAGGAACGGGTACGAGCAATGAGCCTTATCTCATTGAAACGGCTGCTGAGCTCGATGAGGTCAGAAATCATTTGGGATCCGGGATATATTTTGAGCTGATCGCGGATATCGATTTAAGCGGTTTTGCGGGAGGAGAAGGCTGGGCGCCGATTGGCAATCCATTTAGAGGGAGCTTTAACGGCAAAGGGTATAAAATTACTAATCTTACGATTAATCGACCACAAAGTAATCGTGTTGGGCTTTTCGGAGAAACCTCTGCTTTAAGTTCAATTGTTAATATCGGGCTGGAAGATATCGATGTTGTGGGTAATGCTAATGTAGGAGGCTTGGTTGGGTCCAGCTTTGGAGCAATCAGGGGAAGCTTCACGACCGGCAAGATAAGCGGAGGTTCATCTGTAGGAGGCTTGGTAGGGTTCGCTTCTGGATCAATCAGCAGTAGCTACAGCAATGCGAGTGTGAATGCGGCGCATAGAAACGCAGGCGGCTTGACAGGGATTAATCAATGGGAGATCCACAATAGTTACGCCACAGGAAAGGTAGGGGCTGAAAGCTCTCCTACAGGAGGCTTGGCCGGTGCTTTGAATCCAGGAGCATCAGTCTCCAATAGCTTCTACGACAGCGACACGACGGGGCAAAGTGATACGGGGAAAGGAACAGGTAAAACAACTTTAGAGATGAAGACGCTAAGTACGTATGTAAATTGGCCGGGCTTTAACGATTATTGGGGAATCGATCCGGATGTGAATGAAGGCTATCCCTATTTGAAAGCTTTCTACCGTTTTGTGAACTACGACGGTAACGGTAACATGGGAGGAAGCGTGCCGATTGACAACAACGTATATTCTAATGATGCAATGGTTACCGTGAGTGGAGATATAGATCCTTCAGATCCTTTAGTCAAAACCGACTATGTCTTCGTGGGATGGAATACGTTAGCGGACGGCAGCGGTACCAGCTATGTGTCAGAAGACACATTTTCGATAACCAAGAATACAACCCTGTATGCGCATTGGCTGAGCACCAAAGCTACTTTGACATCCGGGTTTGGAACGGTGAGCACGGGCGGGACAGCGACGGAGACCATTACGAGCATTCCGGGCGATGTGACGTTAGACGAGTTGAAGGCAGCGATCACGCCGGCAACGAATGCTACGTTCGAGATTTATGATGCTGATGGAACCACGGTAGCGACGACGTTGGCATCGGGCAATAAGGTCATTGTTACGGCTCAGGATGGAGCAACGAAGATTACGTATACGGTGACGATGAATGCTATAGATGTCATTGCGACTGCAGCGATTAGCGGGGTACCTGCGCCAGTCGCGGGCGAAGTGCCAGTTCGGGAGACAACTACAGATGAATATACCGCATCAATCGCTTGGTCTCCTGAGGCTGCTCCCCGATTTGCAGAGGGAGAGACCTACACGGCAACTCTGACGATCACGCCCAAGAGGGGGCATGTGTTGACGGGAGTGCCTTCGGATTTCTTCACGTTAGCGGGGGCAACAATCGTAACGAATTCAGCCGATTCCGGAGTGGTAACAGCGACATTCCCGGCAACGGGTACGGTATTTGCCGGTGGTTCGGGAACAACAGAGGATCCTTATCTCATTGCAACCGCGGCCGAGCTTAATCAGGTCAGGTATTTCTTAAACGCGAGTTTTAAGCTGACAGCGGATATCGATTTGAGCGGATATGCGGCCGGTGAAGGCTGGATGCCAATTGGTAATTGGGATTATGGTAATGGATTTGCAGGAAACTTCGACGGCAGCGGTTATACGATTGCGAATTTAAAGATTAGTAGGACTTATTCTTACGATCCTCTAGGGCTATTCGGATTTATATACCATGGGATGGTCAGCAATGTCATTCTGGAAAATATCGATGTAAGCAGTGGAGAGGTTGTTGGTGGACTAGCTGGAGTGAACAGCGGAACGATCACGAACAGTGGAGTCATCACAGGAAGCGTCAACGGGTACTTTGCAGGCGGATTGGTAGGCTCTAATGAAAGCAGCATTACCAATAGCTTCTTTGCGGGAAGTCTGAGCGGAGCGGCGACATATGCTGGCGGATTGGTCGGCGTGAACTATAGCACGATTAGAAATAGCTTTGCTACCGGAAGCATTAGCGGTCAACATCGGACAGCAGGCGGATTGGTAGGAGGCAATGAAGGATCTATCTCTGACAGCTACTTCAATGGAAGCGTGAATGGGAAGAATTCCGCAGGCGGATTAGTTGGCGGAAACTGGTCTCCTATCGTCAACAGCTATGCAACGGGTGCCGTAACAGGTGACGGAAGCTTAGGTGGCTTAGTAGGAAACAATAGTGGGGCTAACAATAGCTTTTTCGATAGCGAAACAACAGGACAAACGAGTTCGGGGACAGGTGGCGGTACGGGGCTAACGACAGCGGCGATGATGCTGCAAAGCAGCTATGAAGGTTGGGATTTCGAGCAAACATGGGCAATCGATTCCTCGCTTAACGAGGGGTATCCTTACTTGCGGAGCTCTCAGCTCCATCATGTCACCTATAACGGAAACGGTGAAACCGATGGAGACTTGCCGAGTGCCGAAACCGCGTATTTGCGTGGAACAACGGTTAGCGTTGTCGGAAACACCGGCAATTTGGTCAAGACAGGTTTTACGTTCGCGGGATGGAATACGCTAGCGGACGGAACCGGCAAGAGCTACTCGGCTTCAGACAGCTTTACGATTACGACGAATAAGACGTTATTTGCTAGATGGATTAATACCACCGCAACGTTAACCTCTACAATCGGAACGGTTAGCACGGGCGGAACATTGCACGAGACGATTACGAACATTCCGAGCACAACGACGTTAGAGGCGCTAAAGGCAGCGATTACGCCAGCAGCGGGTGCGACGGTTAAGGTCTACGAAGCAGATGGGACAACAGCAGCATCAACTTTGGCAACAGGCTATAAGGTCATCGTTACAGCACAGGATGGAGTCACACAGGTTACGTATACGGTAACGTTAGTGAAAACGGTGGCGACGCTAACTTCGACAATCGGCACCGTAAGTGCAACGGGCACAGGAAATGAAACGATAACAGCCATTCCATCCGGTATAACTTTGGCAGCGCTGAAAGCAGCAATCACGCCAGCAGCGGATGCGACGTTTGAAGTGTACCAAGCAGACGGAATAACGGTAGCTACAGTATTAGCGACAGGTAATAAAGTCATCGTCACTGCTGAGGATGGCGTAACGCAGGTTACGTATACGGTGACGGTAAATGAAGCAACTGCTCCACCCAATAATGGAAGCAATAGCGGAAGTGTTGTTCCAGCTCCAGCTAAAGTGACGTCAAAAGATGGGAACCTAACGCTTCCAATAGGATCAATTGGCGAGGTAAGCTTGGAAGAGCGGTTCACGATTACCGTTCCTACAGGCGCAGTCAATCAGGAACTGAAATTAACGATTACGAAATGGCTAGATACGAAAAATGTGTTAGTCCATAAAGAGGTTCTTGCAAGCTCGGTATATGAAGTATTGAAAAACATTCCAGGTAATTTCATCCAGCCTGTAACGCTCACCTTTGCTTTCGATGCGAGCAATGTGAAGAGCGGCCAAGGGGTTGCGATCTTCTATTTCGATGAAGGGAAGAAAGAATGGGTAGAAGTGAAAGGCAGCAAGACAATCGGAAATGTGGTTTCAGTAGAGGTTAATCACTTTACGAAATTTGCGGTTCTTGTTGTAGACCAATCGACAGGGCTTCCCGTATCAGAGGGAACAACGCCTGCTGAACTTAGTGATATCGCAGGACACTGGGCTGAAGCAAGTATCAAGCAAGCAGTAAAAGATGGTGTTGTTAATGGCTATGTGGACGGAACGTTTAAGCCAGGTAAAACGGTAACCCGTGCAGAATTCACAGTTATGCTGATGAAAGCATTGAACGCTCAGGAAGAAGGAGCGGAGCTGACCTTCACAGATAAAGCGGATATTGGGGCTTGGGCACAGGCTGCGGTAGCACAAGCTGTGCGAGCTGGCATTATTAGCGGTTATAAGGAAGGTACCTTCCAGCCGAATGCAAATATCACGCGCGCAGAGATGGCAACGATGATTGGGAAGGCATTTGAGCTGCCACTGGACCCGAATGCAGTCACCTCTTTCTCAGATGATCAATTGATTCCGGTCTGGGCAAAAAGCGCAGTAGCCGCTCTGAAAGAACGCGGCGTAGTGAAAGGAACAGGGGCGAACACGTTTAATCCCCGTGCACAAACAACAAGAGCTGAAGCGGTTGTTATGCTTTTGAATATGTTGAATCTAGAAAGTGAAAAAAGCAGTCAATAAGTACATGATTGTTGTAAAAATAGAGAATTATCTCCCAAGAAACGAAGATAATCCGGCGTAGCCGATATTTAAAAGACGCTCGGGAGATGCCGCCCTGAGCGTCTTATTTTTAGAATTTGAAATGAACAGTTTCACTGCCCCGTGTGGATTGCACAATTCTTAGTTCAGATCCGTAACTGGATTTAGGATGGACTTGGGAAAAAGAGGATCAGTTATATGCTCCCGCATTCAGAAAAATGTCGTGAGGAGCTGAAAGGTTATAGCTTTGCGCCAGACGATATTAGTCGTGTACACGACCAACCTTATCCCTATGTTAACGCTTACTGGCAACCAGCATATATCCGGCCCCGCGAATTGTAATGATTCTCTCAGGATTGACAGGATCAGCCTCGATTTTTTTGCGTAAATTACTGATGTGTACAGCGACCGTTCTCGTATCCTCCAGGCTCTCCATTCCCCAGATGAGCTGAAACAATGCATCGGCACTGACGACACGATTCACGTTTTGTGCCATATAGGACAGTAGATTGAACTCTTTTTTTGATAAAAAGATGGGTTCACTACCCAGGTTGACGGACTGTGCGTAGAAATCGAGCGTCAAACCCGGTAGCTCCAGCTGTTGTTCCCTTCTGCCCTTCGATACTCTGCGAAGGTGAGCCTTGATTTTGGCCATGAGTACGCCTGGGCTAAACGGCTTGGTCACATAATCGTCGCCCCCATCGGATAATGCGCTGATTTTCACCTCGTCTTCCTCACGACTGCTCAGAAATACGATCGGTGCATCCGTGTAGCTACGGGCGTTTCTGCACCAATCAATGCCATTTTCATTAGCCAGTAGTACATCCAGTACAATCAAATCCGGCTCGAAAGACGCAAGCAGCTCCATAGCTTCTGTCCCGTTATGACTGTAGGCGGATGTGAAGCCCTCTCTCTCACAATACACCTGAACTATTTCGCAAATATGGGGATCATCATCGACGATCATAATTTTGTACGTATCCTTCATGCCATCACCTTCCTGCTTCTCAAAAATACAGAGGCAGCGATACATAGAATATCGACCCCGTCTTGCCATCGCTCTCCGCTCGAACCGCCCCGCCATGCGCTTGTACGATTTCCCTGCAAATCGCCAGCCCGAGGCCGCTTCCCTCTATGCCATTTTCCATGCCTGATCGATCATATCTGTAATTGCGATTGAAGATTTGCTCAAGCTGCTCCGGAGGAATACCCGTACCAGAGTCTTGTACGCTAATAATCGCACAGCGGTTATCCTTCAGCTCGTCCAAGGCAAGTGCAAGACGCACCACCCCGCCGCTAGTGGTGAACTTCATCGCGTTCGACACTAGATTAAACAAAGCCTGCTCTAATCTTTGTTCATCCATCTCGACAACAGGCATGTCGGGTCGTTGGTCTTCTATATTTCCGATATCCAGTATGAAATCCAGCCCTGCGTCACGCACAACCAGCTCATACTGTTCAAAAAAACCACGCAAGAAGTGAATCGCATGAACCGGTTCCATTCGATACGCTATTTGCCCCGTCTCCAGATGTGACAAGAAGGACAACTCCTCGATCATGCGATTAATCCTAATCGTGTTGTCCTGAATATACTTCAGGTACTGTTCATTGCGCTCCGGCTTAACCATGTCCTTCACAGCCTCGACATAACCAAGCATGCTGGACAGCGGCATGCGCAAATCATGTGTAATGTAGGCAAGCAGCTTCTTCCTCCCTTGCTCAGAGTGGAGTAACCGCTCATATGACGTGCGGAGATCTTCGTGAGCTGCGGATAAAGCATGTGTGCGCTCCATCACGATCCGCTCCAAATTGGTATTCATTTCAGACAGCTTGTTATTCGCTTCCAGCAGCTCGCGTGCTATCTTCTCTTCGTTCGTTGCCGCCCTCGTAAATCTTGAAGAAAGCAGAATCATCTGTGCGATCGTAAATACCAACAGACCAAACGGAGATGTATTTCCGATGGGCGACCATTCGCTGTAATATAAAAAATCGTTGATAACCGTAACGAGAGTAACCACCGACACGAGCAGGAAGATCAGCGCTCCCTCCAGACGCCGCAAAGCCGCGTAGGCAAGCCCGATCATCAAATACGCCATCTGCAGTACAACGATTACACCAATCACCAGTAACAATTTGGAATAGATTAGCGCAGGGGTCATCACAACAATTAGGCAGAGCGCGCCAGTTGCGATATGGGTGCAAAGACGAAACCATCGCGACACATAATTCGGGAAAATGCATTCAAAATACATGGTGATGATATAACCACTGATGCAAAGAATTAAATACTCAATCTTGAACTGCAATTCCCAGGGAAAATGAGGAAGCAATTGTGTAATCATAATCTCGCCGTTGAGCAAGGAGCGGATGCCGAACAACACGGTGAACAGACCAAAGTACAACGGCGCCCTATCCTTGCGTCGCAGCACGAACAACAGCAGATTATACAAGCCAATCACCAGCAGGCCTGCCGTTATGAACATATCTGTGGCAACCTTCAGCTTTGTCCTGACCGTTAACTCATCACTGCCGCCCAGCTCTATATACGTGGTGATGCCGCCTCGCTTATGATGGAAGTTCGATACTTGCATAACCAGCTCTACCTTATCGTTTTTGGGCTGGAAGAACACCAGCTTCGTTGCCAGATGGGGTGTCATGTCACTTTTGTCCTGACCAACCACACCGACTTCTGCTAGCAGCTCACCATTAACCCATAATTTATACGCATGAAAAATAGAAGGTAGCCGCAGAGCAAGCCTTTCGTTCCTATCCTGATCGCTAAGCTCAATGACCAGCCGAAATGTGGCAAAGCCTTTTCCTTGCAGCTCTTGACCATTGAGCGGGTAGCCTAGCCAGGAGCCGGGGATGTTGATGTATCGATCAGCCTGTCCCTCTTTTTCGATGCGGCTTCGTATATCCTCAGGCGAAAGCAGCTCTTGCCAGTAGAACGCCCATTCCCCTTGCAGCCTTAGCAGATTCTTACTGACATGATCCTGCGTTAAATCTAGAATGCCTTCTTCGCTTTGAATCCGAGGGGAACCCGGTGCAGACGAGATGAGATAGCTTGCGACCAAACCAGCAACTACGGAAATAACAGCTAAATGAAGCAAGATAGTACGAGTACCAAATCGGAGAATATCCCTCATGATGAAGTCGACCCCAATCTACAAGTTGCGCTATAAATAAGTTGATTATTTTAATGATAGCATGATTGGCCTATTTTATCTCAAATGCGAGTTTAAAGTTTTCTTTAGGTTTCATTAAAGACCCCTCCTCTAATCTTCTATCAAAATTACGAGGTTACAGGTTGGACAGCAGTAGATGGAGGTCCAGTGATAGATAATCTTTACATTCGTTCACTCCCAATACCTGCACAGAACGTAACCTATGGAATGATTCTTGGTGACTACTCTGCTGATGGTGGCGGTGGCGGTTTCTCAGGCTGGCCATTATGATGAATATTTAAAAGCTCAGCGAAGTCACTAGGGAAATAAATTTTCTTGCATCATTATAAAAAGCCGCAAAGCCTTGGTGCTGTGCGGTTTTTGCGTTTTTGCGTAAAATTCCATCATTATTCTTTTATTAGGCTGTAATAAGCTTATTTATGAACGTCTAAGGGATAATGGAGGGGAGAAAAGCAATGCGTAGACCGGGAGCGAAATGGTTGGTCGTGCTGGTGACGGCGGTCATGTTATGGAATGCCATAATTGGAGGGGGCTTCGGAAGTGGCAAAGCCTTCGCGGCGAATGAATTTTCTGGTAATGGCACATCGAGCAGTCCGTATCTTATTGGAACGGCCGATCAGCTTAACGAAATCAGGGGTTCTTATCTGAATAAGGATCTTTTTTTCAAGCTGACAAAAAATATTGATTTCAGCACCAGCAGCTATAAGGATAACTGGACGCCGATTGGAGATAGATCGAATACACCTTTTCGGGGGAATTTCGATGGCAACGGATTTGTGATTTCTGGGCTGACTATCGATAAGCAGAGTAATAATCTGGGATTGTTCGGTAATACCAGCGTAGAGAGTGTTATTCATAATATAAAGCTGGAAGATGTGAATATTACCGGTTTGAATTCGGTAGGCGGTCTGGTTGGCGCTAATAAAGGTAAAATCACAAACAGCTATGTAAAAGGTCAAGTAAATGGAGACGATCATACGGGCGGTTTAGTTGGTTACAATGGTGTCACGCTTTTTAATGCGAATGCGATTATTGACCATAGCTTTGCTGTTGTGGATGTGTTTGGAGCGTATGGAACAGGCGGTCTTACGGGTGGGAATACGGGAACAATCACATATAGCTACGCCACGGGGGACGTGAAAGGCGATTATGCAGTAGGGGGCTTGGCAGGTGAAAATGATGGATCAATTAGTTACAGCTACGCCACCGGGGAAATGTTGGATGGACAAAGTATAGGCGGATTAGTGGGCAGCAATACTGGAGCAATTGACAGCAGTTTTGCCATGGGACGGGTGAACGGAACGTATTATACGGGTGGTTTAACAGGCTACAATTATGGAACGATCAGCAAGAGCTATTCCACTGGGGATGTATACGGAGAACAGCATGTAGGAGGCTTGGTCAGCAACCTTGAATTAGCCGGATCCATCAGTGACAGCTTCGCCACAGGTAATGTAAGCGGATCATATTTTGTGGGCGGTTTGATAGGATATGATTACGCCAATAGTACAGGGTCGTATAGCAACAGCTACGCCAGCGGGAATGTGAGCGGAATTGCTGATGTAGGAAATTTGAGCAGCAGGGACTTGGGGAATAATGTGGGCAGTCTCTACCTGGACGCAAGTATGAAAGGACCTGTTGCCGGGTGGGATTTTGTAAACCTATGGGCGGTAGATCCGCTGCGTAATAACGGCTATCCTTATTTGCAGGATTCTTTGTTTCAACTGCAATATGACGGGAACGGAAACAACGGCGGGGCTGTTCCAAGCGACGCCAACTCGTATTTTCCGGGTGAAACGGCCAGTGTTTATGCGGGAGCAATTAACCTAACGAGGACGGGATATACGTTCAGCGGCTGGAACACACAGCCAAACGGGTACGGCAATAGCTATAGCGGCTCTTTGCAGATTATGCCTTATACGACCTTATATGCACAATGGGCTGCACAAAGCTCCGCGGCTACATTGACTTCCGGTATCGGAGTCGTCAGCCAGGGCGGAACGGCAAACGAAACGATAACAAACATCCCATACGGAACCTCATTAGCTGTTTTAAAGGAAGAGATCACACCAGCACCTAATGCGACTTTTGAAATTTACGATGCAGACGGAACGACTGTGGCGACGACCCTGGCTTCTGGCAATAAGGTCATTGTAACCGCGGCGGATGGTTTGACGAGGGTTATCTATACCGTGACCGTCATTGCCAGCAGTGAAAAGGATATTACAGCCTTCAGCTTCGCTGAACAGACCGAAGCAGCAACGATTAATCAGGCTGCCCAGACAGTAGTGGTAGAGGTGGCGGGCGGCACTGATGTGACTAGTTTGAAAGCCGCATTCACGTTATCTGCTGGAGCGACGGCTTCGGTTGGCTCTATTGTTCAGGTAAGCGGGACGACGGCCAATGACTTTACAAATGCGGTCATCTATGAGGTGAAGGCAGAGGACGGCAGCACGCAAAATTGGACAGTCACCGTGACGAAGAGCAGCGAGAAAGAGATCATGGCATTTTCAGTAATTGGGGTTACACAAACGAAAGCGGCAGTTATTAATACGACTGACTATACCGTAGATGTTGAGGTCGCCTACGGAACGAGCCTGACTAGCTTGTCTAATTTGAAGGCAACGTTCTCCTTGTCTTCTGGAGCGACAGCGAAAATCGGCAGTGTCGTTCAAGTGAGTGGTTCTACTGCCAATGATATGAGAACTCCTGTCACATATGTCGTAACAGCGGCAGATGGCAGTTCTCAGGAATGGCTCGTTAATGTCTACATTGAAGCGAGCAATGCAAAAGACATTACGGCGTTCAGTTTTACTTCGCAAACCAAGCCGGCAACGATTAATGCAGCTGCCCACACGGTAGACATTGAAGTGAAAAACGGCACGAATGTGGCTAATTTGGTCGCCACTTTCTCGTTAACTTTATCATCCAGCGCCAGGGTTAATGGCGTATCTCAAAGAAGTGGCATAACATCTAACAATTTCACGAATCCCGTTACTTATGTAGTGCAGGCGGAAAATGGAACTAGGCAAAATTGGGTCGTTACGGTGACCGTTGCGCCGCCGAGCAGTGAAAAGGATATTACAGCGTTCAGCTTTGCGGAGCAAAGCAGAGCAGCAACGATCAGTGCTGCCGCGCAAACGGTTGAGATTGAAGTGAAGAATGGTACTAATCTGAATGGTCTAAAAGCGAGCTTCACATTATCCGCAGGAGCCGCGGCTAAAGTCAGCAATGCAACACAAGTGAGTGGTACGACGACGAATGATTTCACGACCCCGTTGACTTATGTCGTGACTGCGGAGGATGGCAGCACCAAGAACTGGACAGTAACGGTGACTGTCGCGGCGAGCAGCGAGAAAGACTTTGTATCGTTTAGCATGGCAGAGCAGACCGGAGCAGCGACGATTAATGCGACAATGCACACGATTGCGGTTCAAGTGGCGTATGGAACGGATTTGGATGGCCTTGTAGCAACCTTTGCGTTATCACCGGGAGCATCGGCAATGGTTGGCTCGGTAAATCAAGTGAGCAGTACGACCGCGAATGATTTTACGAATGTAGTGACCTATATAGTGGAAGCGGCTGATGGAAGCACGCAGAACTGGACCGTTACGGTAAGCGTCGCGACGGCTGCTGCGAGCAGCGCGAATGATATCACGTCATTCAGCCTAGCAGAGCAAACGGGAGCAGCGATGATTAATGCGACAGCCCACATGATTGCAATTGAAGTGGCGAACGGCACGGACGTGAGCAAGCTGGTAGCTACGTTTACGTTGTCTGCCGACGCATCAGCCAAGGTCGTTACGGTAGATCAGGTGAGTGGCACAACCAATAATGACTTCTCTGCTCCGGTCGTGTACATGGTGACTGCGGAGGATGGCAGCACACAGGACTGGACCGTTACGGTAAACGTTGCGAAGAGCAATGTGGCTACGCTAACGTCTGTGATAGGGATCGTAAGCTCGAGAGGTACGGTTAACGAAACCATTACGAGCATTCCATACGGTACAATGTTAACCGCATTCAAGGCGGCGATCACGCCAGCACCGAATGCAACTTTCAATGTATACGATTCTGACGGTAATACCCCGGCTACCGTATTAGCAACAGGTAAGAAAGTCATTGTTACTGCAGAGGACGGGATCACAAAGGTGACATATACCGTAACCGTGAATGCTGCTCCTGGCGGTAACGGGTCGACGCCTCCAAGCACAACTCCATCTGACGGTGGATCCGCTGGCAATCCTTCTGATAATGGATCTGAAGAGAATCCCTCTACAAATCCACAACCGACGATTGTTTTCAGCGACATTAGCGGGCACTGGGCTGAGGAAGCCATTAAGCAAGCTGTACAAAATGGAATTATTACCGGTTATCCGGATGGTACTTTCAAACCGAACCACACTGTGACGCGCGCTGAATTCGTGGTCATGCTGATGAACACGATGAAGCCAATGACAGTGGGAGTGGAGCTAAACTTCACCGATACGGAAAATATTGGGACATGGGCACGGGAAGCCGTCGCGCAAGCCGTGCAAGAAGGTATTATTAAAGGGTATGAAGATGGCTCGTTCCGACCGAACGCGGAAATAACGCGTGCGGAGATGGTCGATATGATTTCCAATGCGCTTAAGCTTCCGACCGAATCGGGAGCAACGGGCTTCGCGGATGACAAGGATATTCCTGAATGGGTGAGAGGCGCAATAGTCGCGATAAAGAATCTTGGCATCGTTCAAGGTATGGGCAATAACCGATTCAATTCGAATGGGAATGCGACGAGAGCGGAGGCAGTAACCGTTCTGATCAACATGTTGGCTCGGCAGAATCAGTAAGATAAGAGAGAGACTGTAGATTGGATAAGACTTATAGTTGATTCATATTGGCATCTATAAGAAATGAATGGAATGTTTTAATGTTGATGCTTGATCAAAAATATGACCGCCATTAGGTTTAGGTGGTCATATTTTTGTTGCTGTATAGAAGCTACTCCTACAAGCTTGATGGTAAACCATGCAGATACATAATAGTACAATCTGTATTTTGAATTAATGAGTTGATTGTTTTTATGTTTGGTGCCATGTAAATGACAGGATAATCTATTTCACCGTATTCCTCGCGTATAGGAAAAGCCAATTTCTCTTCTTCTAATGAAAACTGAGCGTTCACCCCCGATTTATTCCCACGTGCATCTAATCGAATCCATTTTCCAATTGACCTAAGATAAACAGCATTTAACGCATGGATAACGTGCCCCGTATCAGGGGTATCTCCCAAAGTTAGACGTTGGTAACAGAACCCGGCTGGTACTCCTTGGCACCTTAATAATGCACACAAAAGGTTCGATTTTGCATAACAAATTCCTTCTTTGAAGAAAAGGACTTCAGATGCTCTGCACGTAACGCGAGAGCTTTGAATATCCACTGAATGAGAGATGTGATCACGAACAAATTCAAAGGCCGATTTAACATAATCCATTTCATTTGATGATTGATTATATAATTCCGCCGCTAAAGCTTTGATCGAAAAATGACCAAAATCAACCTCTGTAGTTTCTTCTAAATAATCATCCAGGTTACTGGACTCGCATGTAAATGTCATTCTGTTTCCCCTCACATATTTATTTGCATTGTAATTTCATAATTATGCATTATATCGAATTTTTATTCAACATAAGTTTTGGTTTGAATTTAGGTAAATAGAAAAAAGACGACTTCCGAACACAGAAGTCGTCTTTTTCCATGTCGCACCCCGTAAATTCGGGAAACGGTCAATCCGTTTCAAATTGTAAATCGTCCATTTTCCGTAATTGCGCATTCTTTTCGGTTATTGAACATTGATGATAGGGGGCGATTTCGATAAATTGATGGAGTGACGGAACGGATGGTTCATGAGTTTCGAAAATTCAAGACGTGTAGGTGTAGATGTAGATGGAGGCAGCGAGCCGCAAGCCATCCTCGCCATCCATTATTGCTCTAATTAGTGAAAGCGATTACGAAGTTGAAAAGATCATTCAAACGGTTCACCGAATAACGTTTCGGGGGTTGGCGTTTTAGGGAGGGCGGATGGACGATCAGCATCAAGCTGTATAAATTCTCATAAGGAAGTGATGACGCTAGTGGCAGCTCATGCACGAGCCAAGGCTGTAGATACAACTCCGCTTTGGAAACATGTGAAAAAGGAATGGAAGCTGTATTCGTTCCTGATTATACCGGTGATATACTTCCTCATTTTCAAGTATGCGCCGATGCTTGGGAACATTATTGCTTTCCGAAAGTATAGGGGCGGGCCGAATATTTTGGGCTCGGAATGGGTGGGCTTCACTTATTTCGAAATGTTTATGAAGGACCCGACGTTCTGGAGAGCCTTCTTCAATGACCTGAACCTCAGCGTAAGTTATCTGCTCGTCAAATTTCCGATTACGTTAATATTCGCGCTGCTGCTGAACGAATTGCGGAGGGTGAAGTGGAAGAAGTTTGTGCAGACGGTATCTTATCTTCCGCATTTCATATCCATGGTCATCGTGGCGGGGATGGTGAAGGAGATTGTTTCCTTAACGGGACCAATCAACAGTGTGCTCGCTTCAATCGGCTTGGATAAAATTTCCTTCATCTCCTTGCCCGAATGGTTTCCGGTGATCTATGTCACCTCCGGCGTCTGGCAGAGCTTAGGCTGGGGAACAATTCTGTATTTGGCGGCAATGACCGGCATCAATCCAGCACTTTACGAAGCGGCGAAAATCGATGGAGCGAGCCGTTTAAGGCTCGCCATGCACGTCACGATTCCGGGCATTTTGCCGACAATCATGGTGCTCTTGATTTTGGATATCGGCAGCATTCTGGGCTCGAATTTCGAGAAAATCCTGCTTTTGTACAATCCGCTTACCTATGAAACGGCGGACGTCATCTCGACCTATGTTTACCGCATGGGGATCACCGGCGGCAACTTTAGCTATGCGACGGCGGTAGGGCTGTTCGAAGGCATCATTGGTTTAATTCTAGTGACGACCGCAAACGCAGTATCGAAGCGGACGACGAAATCCAGCTTGTGGTAGAAAGGAGCCGTTCAAGTGAAACGAACCTCGGCCTTTAGCACCTTTAACCTCTTAAACGGACTGTTTATGATTCTGGTTGTTATTTTTACCCTATATCCCTTCGTCTATCTCGTGGCCCAGTCCTTCAGCTCGGAGGCCGCTATTTATGCGGGCAAGGTGACGATCCTTCCGGTGGAATTTACGACCAAAACCTATGAGGTCATCTTGAGCAAGCCTGACTTCTTCCGTTATTACTGGAACACAATTGTTTATTCGGTCATTGGCACGTTTATCGCGGTGGCTGCGACGGCTGTTATGTCCTATCCGCTCTCCAAAGAAAAGCTGCGCCTCAATAAATTTTTTATACCGTTCGTGCTGTTTACAATGTATTTTGGCGGCGGCCTTATCCCTAACTACATTCTGATTGCGAAAACCTTGGAAATGAGAGATACAATCTGGGCGATCGTCATTCCGGGGGCGATCAGCGCCTTCAATGTTATTTTGATGAAGACGTTTTTCGCTGGGATACCGAACGAATTGGAAGAAGCGGGGCGCGTCGATGGCTTAGGCGTGTTTGGCATTTTCACAAGAATTATTCTTCCCTTATCCAAGCCGATTCTCGTTACGATTATGCTGTTCGTTATCGTTGGCATGTGGAACAACTGGTTCGGACCATCGCTCTATTTGCAGTCGAAGGAAAAATGGCCGATTGCCTTGTATTTGAAGCAAATTATCGACAACGCGGTCAGTCCGGCTGAAATCGGGGCTACGTCCGAGCAGACGAGCCAAATTGCCGCAAGCGTCAAATCGACAGCTATGGTCCTGACGTCGCTGCCTATTATTTGCATCTATCCTTTTGTGCAGCGGTATTTTGTGCAGGGGATGATGATCGGCGCTGTTAAAGGTTAAGCGATATAATAGGGAGCGCTTTTGACGTTTCCATTATATATAAACAAAGCTCGAACCAAAAAGGGGAGGCAAAAACGATGAAAATTGGTCAATCATTTGCAATGGGAACGCTGGCGCTGCTGCTCGTGTTTATGACGGCATGCACGTCTGGAAGCGAAGGGTCTTCGGGCGGCAATAACAAGCCCGCTGCATCAAACGCGGCAGGCACGAATGAGTCAGCAGCTGGCGCGGCTAAGGATTACACCTTTGGGGAAGACCAGACATTCCACTCCAATGATGCGGTATCCTACTCCATGATGTACAGCGATCATGAGAATTACCCTTATAAAAAGGACTGGAGACTGTGGAGCGCGATTCAGGAAAAAACGAATGTGACCTTCGATTTGTCGATTACAGCTAGAACCGAATATGAAAATCAGAAATCGTTGCTGGTGAATAGTGGGGATGCACCTTATATTATTCCTAAGACCTATGATGAATCCGCTTTCGTGGCAACGGGCCAAATTGTGCCTGTCAGCGATTGGGTGCAATACATGCCGAACTATATGAAGGTCATGAAAGATTGGGGCATGGAAGAGGATCTGAAGGCCAAGCTGAAGGAGGACGGAAAATATTACGTCCTTCCGGGCATGTGGGAGATCGCTGGCGGCGGTTATTCCTATATTATACGTAAAGATATTTTTGAAGCGGCGGGCGTGGACGTCGAGGGCGAGCAAGGGAATTGGACGTACGAGGATTTCTATGCAGCGATGAAAAAGGTGAAGGAGCATACGGGGGCAAAATACGTCATCTCCGATCAATTCAAGGGTGAATCGGCTTTGAACATTGCTGGTGTGCAATATGGCGTCACCGGAGGCTGGGGCTTGTCTAACGGCTTGGTATATGACCATGATAAGCAGCAGTTCGCATTTGCCGATGACTCGGATGACTTCAAAAGCTATCTGGGTTACTTCAATAAGCTGGTTTCTGAAGGCATTATGGACCCTGAAACCTTTACACAAGAAGATGATGTGGCAAAAGCGAAATTTTTCAAGGGCGACACCTATGTGATAAGCGGTATTTATCAGGTATTGGCTGATTTCAAGAGCAAAATGCAAGATCCGAGCAGTGAATTATATATGATTACCCAGCCCGGCGGGCCAAAAGGACAGCAACAGGTCGAGACCTCCCGCTTGGAGAACGGCATTATGATCAGCCAGAACGCGCTTGATGATTTGGGCGAGGAAGGTTTTATTAAAATGCTTCGTTTCGTAGATTGGTTCTGGTATTCCAATGAAGGTCAAATGCTCAGCCTGTGGGGCGTAGAAGGCGAGACATATACGCTTGATGCGGAAGGAAATGTCGTGCTTAATCCAGAAATTTATTACAACGGAATGAATGAAGGCGCGGCAAAACAGCTGAACGCCGATTACGGCTTTGCCGGAGGGATGTTCGCTTACGGCGGCTCTGAGAAGCTGAGAATGTCCAAGATGACCGAAGGGGAGCGGGACTTCGTAAGCCGCGTCCAAGCGACACGGGAGGTGCGCAAGCTGGCACCGCCAATCATGTCCACGACGGAGGAAAATGAACAGATGAAATTGATCTCGACGCCGCTTATGGATTACGTCAAGACGATGACCTTGAAGTTTATTATCGGCCAAGAAAGCTTCGACAAGTGGGACAGCTACAAGGCTCAGGTTGCAGCGAACGGCAGCACGCGTTATACGGATATGGCAAATGATATTTTTCAGAAGACGAAAAGCGTATTAGGCTATTAATTTCTAAAAGCAAAGGGCTCGGTGTGCAGTCTTCCTCAGGAGGCTGCACCTAGCCCTTTTAAACGATTAGCCAGTCTCTCTCAAAACCTATGAAAGTGAGCTGTTTGACTATGAATACGAAAGTGCTTTTCAACGATGGATGGGCATTTGCCAAAAGCGGTCTGGACGTTGTGTACCATGCCGGACTCCACTTCGAACCGGTTGATCTTCCTCATGATTGGTTGATTTATAATACGTTGGCGCTTTACGAGAATAGTATTGGCTGGTATCGCAAAACATTTATAAGGTCGCGGAGTGATCGGGAGCTCCTGCTCTGCTTTGACGGCGTGTACATGGATTCTAGCGTATATGTAAACGGACAGTTGATGGGCGAATGGAAAAATGGCTATGCGTCCTTCGAGCACGAAATAACGGATGCGATTATCGAGGGTGAAAATGAAATCGTCGTAAAAGTGGTGCACGAGAGCCCGAACAGCCGCTGGTATTCAGGAGCAGGCATCTACCGCAACGTCTGGCTCAAGGAGCGGGATAAAAATCACATAGTCACCGGCGGGGTGTATGTTGCAACCAAGCAGCAAGATGGCGGCAGTTGGCTAGTGGAAATTGACACAGCCGTGCACATTGATGAAGATGTGCTTCTGTCGCATGATATCGTCTTCCAAGGACGGACAGTCGTGTCTACTTCGGAACGGGTAAAAGCAGGCGGCGGCCTGATTGCGAAAAGCAGTCAAACGTTAACCGTAGATGCTCCCTTCTTATGGAGCACGGATGAACCAAGCTTGTACCAAATCATTACGCGAATGCAGCGACAATTGTCGGAATCGGGCGGGGAAGATGGCTGCGAGGACGAAGCATTGGAGACGCTCACACATCCTCTAGGCTTCCGGAGCATCGTTCTTGATCCCCTGCTAGGACTTCAGGTGAATGGGGAAAAGCTAAAATTGAACGGGGTTTGCGAGCATCATGATTTTGGTGCTTTAGGGGCGGCGTTCAATATTTATGCGCTGCGGAGAAGATTTAAGCTGCTAAAGGAAATGGGCGTTAATGCGATTCGCACAGCGCATAATATGCCAGCTCCTGAGCTGATGGATTTGGCGGATGAGATGGGATTATTCGTCGTTACGGAGGCTTTCGATATGTGGGAGCGCTCCAAAACGGCTTACGATAACGCAAGATTTTTCAAGGAGTGGGCGTACGCGGATGTGAGAAGCTGGGTGCTCCGGGATCGCAATCATCCAAGCCTGCTCATGTGGAGCATCGGGAATGAAATTTACGATACGCATGCGGACGAGCGGGGGCAGGAAATCACCAGAATGCTCATGGATTACGTTTTGGAGTTCGATCCGAAGCAGAATGCCCGAGTTACGATTGGTTCGAATTATATGCCGTGGGAAAATGCGCAGAAATGCGCCGATATCGTGAAGGTTGCTGGCTACAATTACGCGGACAAATATTATTTCAAGCATCATGAGGAGTATCCGGATTGGATCATCTACGGCAGCGAGACCGCCTCGGTCGTCCAGAGCAGAGGCATTTATCATTTCCCCTTCGAAAAATCAATCCTTGCCGACGATGATGAGCAATGCTCGGCTCTTGGCAACAGCTCGACAAGCTGGGGAGCCAAGTCGGCGGAGGCTTGTATTTTGGCGGAGCGGGATACGCCGTTTTCGCTTGGCCAGTTTTTGTGGACGGGATTCGATTATATTGGAGAGCCGACGCCGTATCATACGAAAAATTCCTATTTCGGCCAACTCGATACGGCTACGTTCACGAAGGATTCCTATTACATTTACCAGGCTGCTTGGACGGATTATAAAACGAAGCCAATGGTTCACCTCTTCCCGTATTGGGATTTTAATGCTGGCCAAATAATCGATGTCAGGGTCTGCTCGAATGCGCCCAAGATTGAGCTGCAATTTAATGGAGATACGATTGGAGTTTGCGACATTGATCACGAGCATGGAACAGAGCTTGTTGGCTGGTGGAAGGTGCCTTATGCGGAAGGGGAACTGAAGGCCATCGCTTATGACGAGCATGGCAACATAATCGCAACCGATGTTCGAACATCGTTCGGGGATGCGACAAAGCTTCGCCTCGAGGCCGATAAAGCGGTGCTGACGGCGAACGGTACGGATTTGATTTTTGTGGAAATTGGCATGCTGGATAATCAGGGGCATTCGGTAGACAATGCGAACAATCGTGTTCACGTCGAGGTGACGGGTGCGGGTCGCTTGCTGGGGCTTGATAATGGTGACAGCACGGATTATGACCCGTATAAGGGAACAAGCAGAAGGCTGTTTAGCGGCAAGCTGATGGCGATTATTGGGGCGACTCTTGAGCCGGGGAAAATCCGAATCGAGGTATCCTCCGAGGGGATGGAGGCTGCGGCCGCGGAATTCGAGTCGCATACTGCGAGCGATATAAGCTTGGAAGGCATTTCAGCCAACACGAGCAATCAAGAGCTGGAATGCGTGACGGGGGAGGATGCAGAAACACCGCTTCGTAAAATCGAAATCATTAGCGATTCTGGGCAAGTTATTGATGAATCGACCAAAGTCATTATTGTTCGAGCTAAGCTATGGCCGGAAAATACCTCGTATCGAGAGGTGGAGTGGCGTGCCGTAACGGACGAAGGGATCGATTCGAACATTGCTAAGGTCGAAGCAAATGGGCTTGAGGCGAGGATATTCGCTATCGGCGACGGCGCTTTTCGCTTGCGCTGTACGAGTAAGAACGGCACGGATAAGACGAAGCTGATTTCCCAGCTGGAGTTTAAGGCAACAGGTCTCGGAACCGCCTACAAGGACCCGTATAGCTTCATCTCGGCGGGGCTTTACGATTACAGCAAAGGCGATGTTGGGAATGGCAACGAAAGAGGGGTAGCAACGAGCCGAGATGGTGAAACGAAAGTAGGCTTTCAAGATATCGACTTTGGCCCCTATGGCTCTGATACCATTACGCTACCAATCTTCGCCTTGTCCAGCGAGGAGTACTCGCTGCAAATTTGGGAAGGGATGCCCGGTGTTGAGGGAAGCAGCTTAGTTGCCGACGTCATCTATCAGAAGCCGTCCAAGTGGAACGTCTATCAAGAGGAAACGTATCGCCTGACCAAGAGACTTCGCGGCATTACGTCGCTTTGCTTCGTGCTTCGCCAGAAGGTGCATATTAAAGGATTTTCTTTCGAGCGTCAGAACCGAGCTTTTGAGAAAAATGCCGCCGCCTCCTGCGATTGCGTTTATGGAGATGCCTTTACCTTCGCAGCTGAGTGTGTGGAAGGCATCGGCAATAATGTGTCGCTGGAATTCGCGCATATGGATTTTGCGGGTGATGGCGCTACGAAGCTAGTCATAAATGGAAGCTCGCCAATTGATAAAAATACGATCCATATTCGTTTTGCTGGCGAGGGCGGCGAAAGCAATCAGCTTGTAGAATTCGAGCAATCGAATGGATACGAAGAACGGGTATTTGCATTGGAGCAAATAACAGGGCTGCAGAAGGTGACCTTTATTTTCTTGCCAGGCAGTCATTTTGACTTTGGCTGGTTCCGTTTCATGCAGGAGTAAAGCAAATATTTAGGCGGAAGGTTTGCTGATTTTTCACTCTGGGAAATCTATAATAAGGGGAGTACGAATAACGCTTCATTTTCAGTTATCGGACAAGCTCTTTACAATATGGACGATTGATTGCCAGAGAAGGTAGGGATTCGGATGAAGGTCGAAGAGGTTATGCAGGAGCTTGAAGCGCTTGGCAAGGAGCGTACGAAAAAAATATATGTATCCAATGGCGCTCATGAGCCCTTGTTTGGTGTGGCGACAGGCGTGATGAAGCCGATTGCCCGGAAAACGAAAAAAGATCAACCGCTGGCTGAGCAGCTTTATGCGACCGGAAATTATGACGCGATGTATTTTGCCGGCGTTATTGCGGAGCCTGAGGCGATGTCGGAGGCTGACTTTGACCGCTGGATAGAAGCTGCCTATTTCTTCATGCTGTCTGATTACGTCGTAGCGGTAACGCTAGCAGAAACGGATATTGCGCAGCAGGTAGCTGATAAATGGATTGCAAGCGGCGAGGAGCTGCGTATGTCCGCAGGTTGGAGCTGTTATTGCTGGCTGCTTGGCAGCCGTAAGGACAGTGAGTTTTCCGAGAGCAAGCTGGCCGGGATGCTGGATAAGGTCCGTGATACGATTCACGATGCTCCTGAACGCGCCAAATACGCAATGAATAATTTCGTCTATACCACAGCCGTATCCTATGTGCCGCTGCATGACAAGGCAGTCGAAACCGCCGCGGCGATTGGCCCGGTGGAGGTGGCGGACGCGAAGGCAGGGAGCAAGCAGCTTAGCGCATCGGGCAATATTCAGAAGGATGTCGATAAAGGACGAATCGGCTTTAAACGCAATTACGTAAGGTGCTGACATTGGCTCTTATTCAGGATGATAGTGCAGCCTTGGTAATGCTGGATCATGAAGGGCGACATCATAATATGGAAGGGAGAAATAAAGATGACAACGAATTCAAACAGCGCTACAAAGGAACTATCAGCAGAACAGCTTGAGGCATTACTTAAAGCCTTGAAAGCCCGTTTTGATAAAAATACAGATCGGCATAAGGAGCTTGAATGGGCTAGCGTACAAGCGAAGCTTGAAGCTCAAGCCGAGAAGCTATGGTCGCTTCATGAGATGGAGAGAACCGGCGGTGAACCGGATGTTGTTGGTTATGACAATGAGTCGGGCGAATTTATTTTTTATGATTGCTCGGCGGAAAGTCCTAAAGGTCGCAGAAGCATTTGCTACGACCGTGAAGCGCTAGAGTCACGGAAAGAGCATAAGCCGCAAACTAGTGCGGTAGAAATGGCGGAGTCCATGGGTATTGAGCTTTTGACAGAAGAACAATATCGGGAGCTGCAGGAGCTTGGGAAATTCGATTTAAAAACGTCCAGTTGGGTGAAAACACCCGCTAATATTAGAGAGCTCGGCGGTGCTATTTTTTGTGATCGTCGCTATAACACGATTTTCTTGTATCACAATGGAGCAGAATCCTATTATGGCGCTAGAGGGTTCCGGGGTTGGTTAAGGGTCTAGCCTTTCAGGTGGAGGCCGATTGATTTTTTACATTTTTGAAGTGAGAAGAACACCTGTACTCTATGGGCTGTTCTTCTTTTAATTTGTAGGGAAGTACGATTATATACTCGCTTACAAAACTCTGAGGTTTTTTCATTTGAACATAGAGGATTGAGGATTGGTTATTGTATGATAGATGATAGTGAGACTGCCTCAAGAGTTAGTTATTAATAGAGAACATAGGAGGAATACATGTCCTGGAGCAAAATGAAACAAAATCTGGAGAGCTTTCTTAGTCCTACGTTACATGGAAGGGTCGAATACCGTGCAACCAGCTACCGATATTTAATTGATAAAGCCGGGCTTTGTTATATTGCAGTAGATAAAAAGAACGTGCTCAATATGAGTGATACCACTAACTCAATCAGATGGTATCAGACGGAGCTGGAAATTAAGAATGATTCAAGCATCCAAATTCCTATCAGCCATGAAGAAATGGAAGCCATCAGAAAAGAGACCAAGGGGTTAGTTCCGGAGGATCGTCTAATCGTAATTGCCCGAAGCAGAAAAATATCTGAACATGCAAAGGAGCTTTTGGCGGCACAGTCATCCTTAAGTAAATCAAATTTTATCACCGTAGCGACTAAGTTTTTATCCATTTCTATTGAGGAAAGCATGGAGAGCCATGATATCTTATTGAATATACTAGCTTTGGTGGACAGGCGCGTTGGGAAAAAGCGGATTTTAAATATGAGCGAGAAGATGAAGCTAAAGCATCCCATTGTGCAGTATTTTTATGAACTACGGCTTAGTACATTTTGAAAATAAAAGCCTAGATGTAATCAGATTTTTGTGGAATATAAGAATTTATAAGTTTCCCCCTTACATATTTGAATTTGTGTTCTCCATACAGAAAAGGATACCTGCAAAAAAGTTGAAGGAGACAACAACGGATGATTCGTGTAATGCTCATTGATGATGAGGAAGATGCGCTGGATTTGTTGGAAATTTTGCTCGGGCAAATGGGAGATGTTCAAGTCGTAGGAAGATATATCAATCCGCTCCAAGCGATTGAGGTTTTAGGCCATTCCCTCGTAGATGCCGTGTTTCTAGATAACCAAATGCCGGGAATGAAAGGCACGGAGGCTGCCAGAATAATTAGAAGCAGATTTCCACAAATGCCGATTGTATTCACAACAGCCTATGCGGAATATGCGGTCGAAGCGTTTGAAATTCAGTCCATCGACTACCTGCTGAAGCCATTTACGATAGATAGATTGCAGAACACGGTTTCGCGCATTAAACAATCCTTATCTGAGTCCGTTATTCTTTCACGCCTAGTAGCAGATATCGCCCCTGTCGTCCAATGCTTGGGTGGCTTTCAGCTTGTATTGCCGGGCGACATGAGTAAGGGGCTGACATGGAAAACGAAGAAGGAAAAGGAGCTTTGCGCGTTTTTGATCCATTATGCCGGAAAGTCTGTGAATACCGCCTCCATCATTGAGGCGCTATGGCCGGGCTATGATCTGAACAAGGCGAAGACCTATTTGTATACATGTCTGTCCTATTTAAGAAAAAGCCTGTCTGAACATCATATTCCGATTCATATTACGAAAGCGAATCAAGGATTCAGTGCTGTATGGGATGGGGTGGCGGTCGATGTCATCGAATTTGAGCAGTTGCTCAGCAGCACATTGGCCGAAGTGGAAATGGATGAAGCGTCTTATCATAAAATAAACCAGATGTACAAAGGCGAATATATGGAAGCCTGTGATTTCGGATGGGCCACTGCTAGACAGTTAGGGATTAAAGCCTCGTATGTCCGTGTGCTTCGCAAAGGATACATGCATTTTCAAAGTAAGGGCAATCTTTCACTTGCGTTGGACAGCCTGCAAAGGCTGTTGTCGCTGGCCCCAGATGCGGAGATTGACGGACGCGAGTTGATTAAGCTGCATTTGAAGATAGGCAATCGAAATGAGGCGTACCGTGTTTGTCTACAGCTGCAGCAAGCGGTTCGCTTGCATTTGGGAGCAGAGCTAGAGGCAGAGACCTTGCGGCTGATTGAAGAAACGACGGACCAAATAGAGCGGCATGCCCGATGAGAAAAGAAGTTGCGGCGGCGCTCATTACCTTATCTCTGTTAATTGCAACCTACGTCATGCTGTTGACTTATTCAACGATCCAGCTGAAGCCTATGCCAACAGCAGTAAATGGGGTTATGGACTTGACCGCATGGAGCTTCGAGGAGGATGGAGCCGTTCGGCTGGACGGGCAGTGGGAGTTTTATCCGAAGCAATTGCTCACCCATCAGTCGGCTCTTTCTTCTACCGCTACGGGGGGGTTGTCACCGGCGCTCATTCAGGTTCCTGGATCATGGTCAAAGCAGATGGATACCCTTGGCATGGCGACCTATCGCTTGCAGCTTCAGATGGGCGATGCAGGTGCAGTCTACGGCTTGAAAACAGCGTCGATCCTGATTTCCAATCGGCTCATTGTTAACGGCGAAGTCGTCGGATCAAGCGGAAATCCCGCTGAGCAAGAGCAATACAAAGCACTTAATAAACCATATGTGAGCTATTTCACCCTGCAGCCAGGGTGGAATGAAATTCTGGTTCAGGTAGCCAACTATGAATTTCGGGTTGGCAGCGGGATCGGTGAATCCCTTCTCTTAGGCAAGGCTGAGCAAATTGCCGGAGTTCGCGATCAGGCGACCGCTCATGATTGGGTTTCGTTAACAGCCTTCCTGATCATAGGATTGTATTTTATTGGAATGTTTTCCCAGAGAAGAAGTGATTGGTCACTTGCAGTATTTGGCGCAGTGTGCCTATGTATCGCTATATTTACAAGTATCAGCGGCGAAAGAGTGTTATTCAATGCGGTTGGCCCATTGCCGTTCTGGCTTTATTTCCGTATTCAAATGGTCGCGTCAGTTGGTGGTAGTCTAGGATTTTTCCTATATATATATATTGCTTTCCGGCCCTACTGCTTTAAATGGCTCAATCGAAGCGGTCTGGTTCTCGGGGTGATCCTTGCCTTGCTTAATATGGGCTTCGCCTCCCAGCTTTCAACAGGACCTTTTCGCCAATTGACGTCGCTTTATGTTACGATCTCGTTTCTGTACGCCACGTATGTATTCGTATATACGGCACTACACAAAGTAGCGGGCAGCGGGTATTTAGCTGTAGCGGCAATGGCATTGAATGCGCTAGTGTTGAACCAGAATATGAATATTTATTTTGGCGTACCGATCTATGCGCTTCCCCCGATTGAGCCTTTTCTTGTTTTACTGATGCTCGCCTTGCTGATGTCGCTCCGTTTCTCGAACGCTTTCCATAAAATTGAGGAGCTGTCCGGGCAATTGCTGCAAGCGGACAAGCAAAAGGATGATTTTCTCGCTCGAACCTCGCATGAATTCAAGACACCGCTTCACGGTGTAATGAATATTTCCCAGTCCATGCTAAGCGATGACGTGCATCCGCCAACTGCGGAACAACGGGAAAAGCTTCAGTTGATTACCGACATTACAAGGAAGCTTTCGCAGCTCGTTTATGACATCTTGGACTTATCCAAGCTGAAGCAGGGTGAAATGAGAGTGGTTCCGGCACCAATCGACGTTCGTTCGGTAGCGGAGGTGCAAGTGCGCTTTTATTCCTATTTGTGCACGGAAAACCAGATTGGGCTCGTGAACCATGTGCCGGCGCAGCTGCCATCTGCTTTTGCCGATGAAATTCGCTTGAGTCAAATTATCGGAAATTTGCTGGATAATGCGATTAAGCATACAAAAAACGGGGAGATCATCATTACCGGAAGAGAGCAGGGAGGAAGGCTCGAAATTTCGGTGCAGGATACAGGAGAAGGCATTGAGCCGCAAGACCTTCCATTTATTTTTGAACCATTCAAATCACTTGAGGGAGCACAGCATCGCGGCTTTGGATTAGGGCTGCCTATTGCGAAGCAGCTGGTCGAGCTGCAACAAGGAACGATTGCGGTTGCTTCCACGCCGGGAGTCGGTTCGACCTTTACCTTCACTCTTCCGATTGCCGAGGAGCGGGGAGAAGCGTCATGGCCCTCATCCGATTCAAACCATCAGGCCATGCTCAAGGAACCTAATTATTCCTTCGCTACGCCGTACTATTCGAATCCGAGCGGGAAGCATACGGTACTAATTGTCGACGATCAGTATGTGAACTTAAAAGTTTTAATAGACGCACTTCAAGCACTCGACTATCAAGTGATCGCGGTCAAGAACGGCTATGAGGCGCTGGAGCAGCTGGATCAATCGGGTAGAATCGATCTCGTTATCCTTGATTTAATGATGCCGGGCATGTCTGGCTATGAAGTGTGCCAGGAGATTCGTAAACGATATTCGCTGCTGGAGCTGCCCGTTCTAATGGTTACGGCAGCTTATCAGCCGCAAGACAAGGTGGCAGCCTTCCAAGCGGGGGCGAACGATTATTTGCCGAAGCCGTTTGATCTCGAGGAGCTTAAGGCAAGAATCGGCAGCTTGCTCGCGCTGAAGGAATCGCTTGCCCGAGCAGTTAATCTGGAAGTGGCGTTTTTACAATCGCAGATCAAACCGCATTTTTTATACAATGTGCTGAATAGTATTGTTGCATCAAGCTATACGGATGTGGAGCGCGCGCGGAAGATGATTGTTGATTTGGCCGATTACTTGCGAGGCAGCTTTCGGTTCAGCAATGCGGAGGAACGCATAGGTTTTTCAGAAGAGTTTAGTCTCATTCGGACGTATGTGGAGATTGAACGAGCTCGCTTTAAAGAGCGTATTCGCTTCGAATATGTAATTGAGGAAGCTGCCTATAGCTTGCGAATGCCGCCGCTTTTGTTGCAGCCGCTTGTAGAAAATGCAATCCGTCATGGCATTGGCGATCGAATTGAAGGCGGCAAAGTGACAGTGAAGGTGGAAAAGCTGGATGGGAATTGGCACTTTGTTGTAGCCGATGATGGAGCAGGGATCGCGCCTGAACGATTGAAGAGGCTGCTTGAACGAGCCGATCCGGATGAGTCGCAGGGGGTCGGCTTGCGGAATATTAACAAGCGTTTGAAATATGAATACGGGATTTCGCTGGAAATAGAAAGCGAACTAGGGCACGGTACGAAAGTCACCATACGCATCCCTGCCTCGGGGGTTTAACAGGCGGCTTCCGCTTAACGCTATAGGTTCTCATAACAGGCTCACATCGTTTTACGATGAGGCCTGTTTTTTATGTAGAAAATTGTCGATTTTTAAGGTTTTTTTAAGGTGTCTTCCTGTATGCTGAACTAAATCATTTGGACTAGATGACATAATGATAATGCGGAGAGGAAGATGCGGTTTGGTCCCAGTAATGAGTAAGCGTAGAAATAACGATAAAATCCGAAAAACGATACATATCTTACTTGCCGTTATGCTTTTAATACCGCTTCTATCAAGCGGAGGTACGGCTTGGGCGGCAGCCGGCTGGACGCCGGTGGATGGTGGCGGTACGAATGGCTTGAACGTAAATGCTGCAAGAGAGGGAAACTACACTGCATTAGCTGTTTTCAACAACGAAGTATATGAAGCATGGCAGGAACCGAATGGAACGGCGAACCAAATACGTGTTAAGAAATATAACGGCACGAGCTGGACGAGCGTCGACGGTAACGGGGCAAATGGAGTAAACGTAGATCCTTCAAAAGCGGCGATTACCCCTGCTATGGCTGTTTTTGATGATGCATTATATATCGCGTGGGTTGAAAGAAACTCAGTGTCCAGCATCAATCAAATCAAGGTCAAGAAATATAATGGCGCCAGTTGGACGAGCGTTGATGGCGGCTCAAATGGGCTAAACATCAATGCCTCAAGTGGAGTATCATATCCTACATTGTTTGTACATGACAATAATCTGTATGCGGCGTGGAATGAGGTTAACGACAACAACGCAAATCAAATCCGGGTCAAGAAGTATGACGGCACTGCTTGGACAAGCGCTGACGGCGGCGGTTTGAACGGTTTGAACGTAAACACTTCAATGGGAGCGGCTAGCCCTAAAATGGCTGAATACGATGGTTCTTTATATTTGGCTTGGCAGGAAACCAACGGAAGCGCTGTACAAATTCGCGCCAAAAAATATGACGGGACGAATTGGACGTCGATTGATGGCGGGGGTACGACCGGTTTGAATGTAAATGGGGCAAAAACCGGAGCCACTCCCTCATTGGCTGTATTCAACAACGCCTTATATTTAGCGTGGGACGAAATAGCCGAAACGACAGATAATCAAATTCGAGTCAAGAAATACGACGGAAGCACTTGGACGAGTGTAGACGGCAATGGGATGTATGGTATAAACAAGCAGACTGATTACAGAGCAAACTATGTTGTGTTAACGGCACTCGATAACGCTTTATATGCAGTGTGGCAGGAATTCAATGGAACGGCTTTTCAAATTCGAGTCAAAAAGTATGACGGTACGAGTTGGACGAGCGCAGATGGAAATGGAGTCAATGGATTGAACGTAAGTGCCTCGAGAGCTGCACAATATCCTGCGGCAGCAGGGTTAAACAATGTTTTATATGTTGGGTGGCAGGAGACGAACGGATCGGTTGTTCAAATTCGGACGTCCAGTTATGTGCCACCTGTGCCTCCGACAATTAACAGCGTAACTGTGAGTCCAAGCACCGCAAGCGTTGTGCAAGGAGGAAGCAGACAGCTCACGGCCACGGTGGATGCAGCAGGTGGAGCAGCGACGACGGTGACTTGGACGAGCAGCGACTCGAGCAAGGTCACGGTAAACAGCGCGGGGAATGTAACCGTAGCAGCGGATGCAACGCCAGGCGATTACACAATCACGGCAACATCGACGGTAGATGGTAGCAAAAAAGGAACATCGACGATTACCGTCACGGCAGCGCCAGCCATCAACAGCGTAAGCGTGAGCCCAAGCACCGCAAGCGTTGAGCAAGGAGGAAGCAGACAGCTCACGGCTACGGTGGATGCAGCAGGTGGAGCGGCGACGACGGTGACTTGGACGAGCAGCGATGCGAGCAAGGTGACGGTGAACAGCACGGGGAATGTAACCGTAGCTGCGAATGCCGCGCCGGGTGATTACACAATCACGGCAACGTCGACAGTAAATAGCAGTAAAAAAGGAACGTCGACAATTACCGTAACGGCCGCACCAGCAGTTAACAGCGTAAGCGTGAGTCCGGGCAGCGCAAGCGTCGTACAGGGAGGAAGCGAGCAGCTCACAGCTACGGTGGATGTAGTAGGAGGAGCAGCAACGACGGTCACTTGGACAAGCAATGACTCGAGCAACAAGGTGGAAGTAGACAGTACGGGGAATGTAACCGTAGCAGCGGATGCAACGGCGGGTGATTACACAATCACGGCAACGTCAACGGTAGATAGCAGCAAAAAAGGAACGTCGACGATTACGGTCACGGCAGCGCCAGCCATCAATAGCGTAAGCGTGAGTCCGAATAGCTCTAGCGTTGAGCGGGGAGGAAGCAAGCAGCTAACAGCATCAGTAGATGCAGTTGGAGGAGCGGCGACGACGGTCATCTGGACAAGCGATGACGTGAACAGCAAGGTAGAAGTAGACAACACAGGGAATGTAACCGTCGCATTAGATGCCGCACTAGGCGATTACACGATCACGGCAACGTCAACGATAGATAACAGCAAAACAGGAACATCGACGATTACCGTCACAGTAGCGCAAGCCATCAACAGCATAACCGTGAGTCCAAGCACCGCAAGCGTCGTACAGGGAGGAAGCGAGCCGCTCACAGCTACGGTAGATGCAGTAGGAGGAGCGGCAACGACGGTCACTTGGACGAGCAACGACGGAAGCAACAAGGTGGAGGTAGACAGCACGGGGAAAGTAACCGTTGCGGCGGATGCCGCGCCTGGCGATTACACAATCACGGCAACGTCAACGGTAGATAATAGCAAAACAGGAACATCGACGATTACCGTCACTGCAGCAGCTTCCTATTCGATCGCTGCAATAACGGATCAAACGTTATCGGCACTTGTTCAGGGATACGAATCAGGTACCCAAGAGATAAAAACCATTCCGGTTATGAATACTGGAACTGGAAGTTTGTTAAACCTGTCGGCAGCGCTTAGTGGCACAAACGCCAACGATTTTGCAATATCCCAGCCAGATTCTACTTTAACAGGCAGCGCGTCAACAAGCTTTGACATTCATGCAAAGGACGATTTGCCAGCAGGCACCTACACGGCAACGATCACTGTATCTGCAGATCATATGGCACCTGTCTCATTTTTCGTTACGCAAGTCGTGAACTTGCCGAATGCTCCCGAAAATCCACAAAATCTTGTGGCTGTCGGCGGCGATCGTCAAGTTACGCTGAACTGGGGTGCAGTATCGGATGCGCTACAATATCGCATTTATATGGCAACAGATGCTAACCCAAATAACCTCGTTGAAGTAGCGATTGTCACATCACCTACTTACAACGCACAAAATCTGGTTAACGGCACCACTTATTACTTTGTAGTAAAATCAGAAAACGTAGGCGGCTTGAGCGGGGCGTCTAACCACACAAGCGCGACTTCATCAACCATCCCGGGAGTGCCAGCTAACGTATCCGCTGTGGCGGTCGACGGACAAGCTGTCGTAACCTTTACGGCTCCTACTGATAACGGGGGAAATGCGATTACAGGCTATGAAGTGACTGCTTCGCCTGGTAACATCAGCGTGATCGGAGGAGCAAGTCCGATTACGCTCACAGGCTTGACGAATGGAACAAGCTACACCTTTACGGTAAAAGCAATCAATGATACGGGTAGGAGTGCTGCTTCTGCGGAATCGAATGCAGTCATCCCGGCAGCATCCAATACGCCATCTCAGCCTTCCGTTCCATCCACATCGGGCACTACGAACACTGTGAACAACGGTGTGAATATTCTGGTTAACGGAAAAGTTGAGAATGCGGGTACGGCCACGGTTACAAAGCGAAACAATCAAACCGAAGTAACGGTGATTGTGGATCAGAAAAAACTGGATGAGAGACTTGCTGCGGAAGGGCAGCATGCGGTAGTCACGATTCCGATCGATCAAAAATCCGACATCTTTGTTGGAGAGCTGAACGGTCAAATGGTGAGAAACATGGAGGACAATGAGGCTGTCCTAGTGTTCAAAAACGAATATGCAACGTACACGCTTCCAGCAGGACAAATTAATATCGGTGCTATATCCAAGCAGGCTGGGGAATCAATAGCCTTGCAAGACATTAAAGTAAGGATTGAAATTGCCAATCCGACAACAAATACGTTGGAGATTGTGGAGAACGCAGCAGCCAAAGGCCAGTTCACGCTTGTCGGCCAGCCGCTGAGCTTTACGGTGAGAGCTGTATACGGAAATAAGATTATCGAAGTAACGAATTTTGACTCTTATGTGGAAAGAACGATTGTGCTTCCGAATGGCGTTGATCAGAGCAAAATTACGACTGGAGTAGTCGTTGAGCCGGATGGCTCCGTACGCCATGTACCAACTAAAATTCGAAATATTAACGGGAAATATGAGGCTCAAATCAATAGCTTGACCAACAGCGATTATGCGGTCATATGGCATCCGCTCGAATTTAACGATATGATGAATCATTGGGCGAAAAATGCCGTTAACGACATGGGGTCGCGGATGGTTGTAGGCGGAACGGGCAACGGGCTGTTCAGCCCTGACCTGGAGATTACCCGTGCCGAATTTGCAGCGATCATTGTACGCGGACTAGGACTCAAGCTGGAAAATGGAGCAACGCCATTCTCGGATGTGAAATCAACCGATTGGTTTAGCGGGGCGGTTAATACAGCTTATTCCATGCAGCTTATCAACGGCTTTGAAGATGGTGCGTTCCGACCGAATGACAAAATTACAAGAGAACAAGCAATGGTTATTCTAGCCAAAGCGATGGCGATAACCGGGCTGAAGGCTAAGCTGCTTGAGCAATCGACAGATGCAGCCCTTCGTCCGTTTGAAGATGCAGCGGAAGTGGCCACATGGGCACAAAGCAGCGTTGCGGACAATGTGCAGGCTGGCCTTGTATTTGGCAGAAATGGAGCTTTACTTGCGCCGAAGGGGAATATGACCCGAGCCGAGGTCGCAACTATCATCCAGCGATTGTTGCAAAAATCGGATCTGATTTAAGGTACGTACGATGGTATGAGAGGTCGGTTACTCTATTCATGAGTGGCCTCCTACTATCGTTCCCGTTATAATGGCACGCACGATAGTGTGCATCAAAACAACTAGGGAGGCACTTAAATGAATTCACTAAATGCTAAGCTCAAAAGATTCATCTCAACAACTTTAGCATTTTTACTCATATTTAACGCTTCGTTCTTTATGAATGGGCAAACGGTGCATGCAGAAACCGCGACGAACTTGGCATTGAACAAGTCGGTGACGGTAAGTGGCACTTTTAATACTTACGTGGGAAGTAACGCAGTAGATGGCAATAATACTACGTTCTGGTCTCAAAACAACACAACCACAGGGGGCTATATAACGATCGATTTAGGTACACATACGACATTTAATGCATGGGAAATGTATCGTGGTTGGTACATTTCAGGTATCGAATTGCAAGTCAGTTCGGATGGCATAAACTTTTCTAAAATTAACGACCCTAATGCTTCGGATACTATGACTCCAACCTCGTATTATAACTCGGGCATGAAGGCTTTTTCATCCCCAGTTACTGCGAGATATGTCAAGCTTGTTATTACCTCTAATTACGATAGCTATTTTAGAGTATATGAATTCAGCCTCTACAACCTGTCAGCACCTAGTGCTCCGTTGAACGTTAGTGCTGTAGGTGGCGTTAATCAGGCGAGGGTATCCTTTAATCCTCCAGCAAGCAACGGTGGTGCCGCGATTAAGAGCTACACGGTAACTTCCTCACCGGGCAACATTACTGCGTCGGGCACTACCAGTCCGATTACGGTGACAGGTCTACCCGCAGGAGACTACACGTTCTCGGTTCAAGCGGCGAATATAGCGGCAAAGAGCTCCAGTTCCGAGGATTCTAACTCCGTTACGGTAACCGCTCCGATGTCACCGGAAGCGACACCGTCGGCGGGAATCGACTACACGGCTGAGCAGTTGACGGGACTGGAGTCAGCTAGCGCCTACACCATTAACGGAACAGCGTTGACGGTGGACAGCAATGGTAAGGTGACGATCGACGGCAATTGGTTGGGCACAACCGTGAACGTCGTGAAGAAGGGCAATGGCACGACAAAGACCGACAGCGCGGCGCAGACGCTAAGCCTGCCGGCTCGCCCGTCGACACCGACCGCTGAAAAAACAGATGAGACATCCATTAACGGGAACGACGGAACGCTGACGAACGTGACGGCGGCGATGGAGTACAAGAAGGGGGCGGCTAGCAGCTGGACGGATGTAACCGGCACGAGTGTAACAGGACTGGCACCGGATACGTACTCCGTGCGCGTCAAAGCGACGTCATCGGCATTTGCGTCTGTTGCGCAGACGGTGACGATTGCGGCATTCATTGCGACGC
>NZ_JBPULM010000024.1:0-143268 GCF_055814915.1 Paenibacillus sp. R-74696 | reverse complement strand
ACTAGCTATTTAAAACATTGTTTGGATTTTGACGTGATCCATTTGTTCAGTTTTCAAGGAACTTGTTTGTCACATTTTGTAGTGACAGTTGTATATGTTATCACCATTCTTCGACAGTGTCAACAGCTTATTTTATTGTTTATTTCTCAATATTTCTGCTGTGTAACGCGATGTCTCCGAAGCGACAAGAAGTAATATACCATGTCCATTTCCGAAATGCAACTACTTTCGCGAAAAAACTTTCATTTATTTATAACCCCCCTCCTGAAACCTTATCCCTCATAATGAAAAAAAGCGCCGCGCACGTCCCAGAACCCAGGCGTGGCGGCACTTTTCAGCCAATTATGCTTCGTTTCCTTCTAATAAACGCAGCAATTCTGCTTCATCTTCAATTACAGTGACACCGAGCTCCTTCGCTTTCGTGAGCTTGCTGCCTGCATTTTCGCCAGCAATGACATAATCCGTCTTCTTCGACACGCTGCCGGATACTTTTGCTCCGCACGCTTCGAGCTTCTTTGCAGCTTCGTCGCGGCTCATGCCGGATAATGTCCCTGTAATGACCACCGTTTTGCCGCTGAATACACTATCTTCCCGCACAACGGCTTTATGCTCCGCTTCCGCGCTTACACCAGCCGCCCGCATACGGGCGATGCTGTCAGCCATAACCGGGTCTGCAAAGAAGCTTACAATACTCTCCGCTACAATACCACCGATATCAGGCAGCTCCACCAGTTCTTCCACCGAAGCCGCCATTACAGCATCTAAGCTGCCATAATGATCTGCTAGTGTCCGCGTGGTGGACTTTCCTGTGTTCGGAATGCCGAGCGCATATAGAAATGCCGTCAAATCCCGGCTCTTGGACTTCTCGAACGCATCAAGCAGCTTGCGCGCCTTCCGCTCGCCGAACCGTTCCAGCTTAATCAAATCGTCATACTCCAAGGCATACAGATCAGCAGGGTCATGAACCTTGCACTCTGTATACAGCTGTTCAGCCGTCATAACGCTGAATGTATCAATATCCATCGCATCGCGCGAGGCAAAATGCGTAATGCGGCCGATCATTTGCGGACCACAGCCTAAGCGGTTGTTGCAAAACAAATGCGCGCCGCGCTGCTCAAGCTCCGTGCCACAGGAAGGACACTGCTCTGGAAATACGATTTCCTGGCCATCTATTTCATCGGTTTTGCCGAGTATTTCCGGTATGACATCATTGGAGCGGCGAATCGTAACGAATGTACCAAGCGCAAACTTAAGATTTTTCCGTTCGATATCCCCGATATTATTGAGCGTACAGTTTTGTACAGTCACACCAGCAAGCTCAACGGCTTCGACGCGGGCGACAGGCGTTATTTTGCCGGTACGGCCGACTTCCCAAGAAACGGATTGCAGTATAGTTGCCGCTTCTTCCGCCTCGAACTTAAACGCGACCGCCCAGCGCGGGAACTTGTCTGTATAGCCCAGCGCTTCACGAGTACGGATATCCGTGAGCTTGACCACAGCTCCATCTATTAAATAATCGAGATCGGTGCGGCCCTCTGCCAAACGCTCCAGCTCCGCCGCCACCTCTTCGATTGTGTCAAAATACACCGCATACGGATTTACCTTAAACCGGTTGTCCCGCAAAAACTGCTGCATTTCCTGATGAGTGGTGAATGCCAGCTCTTCCGAATAGCCTATATTGTAGAAAAAAGCGCTCAGCTTCCGCTCCGCAGTCGTCTTTGGATTTAAGTTGCGCAGGGCGCCAGCTGCTGCATTGCGCGCGTTTTTGAGCGGCTCCGCCGCCGTCTGGTTGTATTTCTCCAGCACCGACAGCTGCATAATGCCTTCGCCTTGAACCTCGATCAAACCTTCCCGATACGGAATCGTGAGCGGGACGGAACGAATCGTCTTCACCTGTGCCAAAATCCCTTCGCCTATCGCGCCATTGCCCCGCGTAGCCGCCTGAGTCAGCTTGCCATCCTCATAGGTCAAATTCAACGTCAATCCATCGAACTTCAGCTCTATAACGTAGCTTGGGTCTGGGAGCGGATCAACATCCGGATTTTTCGTATTATAATCGTTAACCGTTCGCAGCATTCGCTGGTTCCAGGCATGCAGCCCTTCGATGTTTTGCGCCTTGTCCAAGCTCCATAGCTTGGCACGGTGACGATGAGGGTCAAAGCCCTTAAGCAGCTCTCCCCCAACACGCTGTGTTGGCGAATCCGGCAGCACGGTCCCCGTCTCCTTCTCCAATGCGACCAGCTCATCATAAAGCTTGTCATAGTCAGCATCGTCAATGGACGGCTGATCCAGCGTGTAATACTGGTAGTTATGAGCCGTAATTTCATCAATTAACGTAATCATACGTTCGGTTTGGGCAGGTGAAGCTGCAGCTGTTTCCGCTTGGTTCATTTCCACAGCAAATGTCCCCTTTCAATAATGAGCTAAACTTTTGTTATTGGCGCGAAGCCTGCAAGCAGCCGTTTCACCCCTGTCGGAGCGGGAAAAGCAATCTGAAGCTCCATGTCGTTGCCTGTTCCTTTCACGGAAACGATGACGCCTTCACCCCATTTGCCGTGGGCTACCCGGTCGCCGGCAGCGAACTGCTTCGCGCCTGCATCTCCAGCCGCCCCGGCTGCACCTGCACCGGCTGCTTGCGGCGTGCTTACTCGAACGCCGCTACTTGTGCTCGTGCCGAGCGATCGGCCTCCAGAGCCAAGCCCGCCATTTGCCGCAGGACGCGAAGGTGCTGTCCGTCCGCCCGAGCCGAAGCCAGTCGAGCTTCCAGCGCCGTATCTGCTTCCTCCCCCGCTGCGGCCAAAACCGCCCGAAGCGGAAGCATCCTTTTTGAGCTCGCTAGGCACTTCATCCAAAAAGCGTGAAGGCATATTCGAGGCGGTCCGCCCAAACAAGGTGCGCATCCGAGCCGAAGTCATAAACAGCTGCTTCTCTGCCCGAGTAATGCCTACATAAGCAAGGCGGCGCTCTTCCTCCAGCTCATCATTGTCGCTCAAAGCGCGGCTGTGCGGGAAGATGCTCTCCTCCATGCCAATAATAAAGACAACTGGGAACTCCAAGCCTTTGGCGCTATGCATCGTCATGAGCACAACAGCGTCGCTTGGGGCGGCATTGCCTTGCTCATCCTGCTTATCCATGGAATCAATGTCCGCGATGAGAGCGAGATCAGTCAGGAAGGATACGAGCGTCTTGTCTTCGTTGCGCTTCTCAAAGTCCATCGTAACGGACAGGAACTCGTCAATATTTTCGACCCGTGCCGTCGATTCCAATGTCTTCTCGCGCTGAAGCTCCAGCTTGTACTGGGTCATCTCCAGCACCTTCTCCGTCAGCTCCGTCACCGACAAATATTCAACCATGCCGGCAAGGTTGCTGATCATTATATAGAACTCTCCAAGCAGCGCTTGCGTACGGGCATTGATATCCAACCCCTGCAGGTTGCCCAAAACATTGAAAATCGAAGTGCCGCTCCGCGCTGCCTCCTCGGCCAGCTTGCCAACCGTCGTGTCACCAATGCCGCGCTTCGGCACATTAATGACGCGTGCAAGACTAATATCGTCATCCGGATTGGAAATCAGCCGCAAATAAGCGAGCAAATCTTTAATCTCTTTGCGATCGTAGAACTTGATGCCGCCTACGATTTGATAAGGGATATCCGATTTGATCAAAATTTCCTCTATAACCCGCGACTGCGCGTTCGTCCGATACAAAATGGCATGATCCCCAAATTTGCGGCCGCTATTTTTATTTTTGCGAATTTCGCCTGTTACAAAATAACCCTCGTCATGCTCGGAATCCGCCTGATACACCGTAATCTCATCTCCGGCACCTTGATCGGTCCAGAGGTTCTTCGGCTTGCGTCCGGTGTTCAGGCTGATGACCGCATTCGCCGCATTCAAAATATTAGCCGTAGAACGATAGTTCTGCTCCAGCATAATCGTCTGCGCTTCGGGATAATCGCCCTCGAAATTCAAAATATTCGTAATATCCGCCCCACGCCAACGATAAATCGACTGGTCGCTGTCGCCGACGACGCAAATATTGTGATGCTTGTCAGCGAGCATGCGGCACAGCATGTATTGCGCACGGTTCGTATCCTGATACTCATCGACATGGAGGTAACGGAATTTGTTCTGGTAAAAATCCAGCACCTCCGGCACTTCCTGGAACAGTTGAATCGTCTTCATAATCAAATCGTCGAAATCGAGCGAGTTATTGCTTTTGAGTCGCTTCTGGTAGGACTTGTACACCTTAATGACGATATCCTGAAAATAGTCCCCTGCCTTCTGTTCATACCGCTCCGGTGTAAGCAGCTCATTCTTCGCGGCGCTGATGGACGCTTGAACAGCCTTCGGCTCGAATTTCTTCGTATCGATATTCAGATCCTTCATACAGTTGCGAATAACCGACAGCTGGTCGCCTGAATCCAAAATCGTAAAATTGGAAGTAAAGCCAATCCGGTCAATATCCCTGCGCAAAATCCGTACGCACATCGAGTGAAAGGTAGATACCCAAATATCATTGCCCGACGGGCCAATCAGTGCGCTAACTCTGTCGCGCATTTCACGCGATGCCTTATTCGTAAAGGTAATCGCCAAAATGCTCCAAGGCGCTACGCGCTTCTTCTCAATTAAATATGCGATCCGATGGGTTAATACGCGGGTTTTGCCGCTGCCCGCTCCAGCCATAATCAACAGCGGCCCATCGGTTGCTTTTACCGCTTCGCGCTGCGGTGGGTTAAGCTTCTGTACCGCCTCGTCGATGCTTATAAAATTAAACATGGTCGTACTCCTTTGTTCGCATTTGTTCGCCTATCCATAGTGTAGACAACGGGCCGTGAAGTGTCAATTTGCAGACGCAAATAAAATCCTAAATAGGCGGTTGTTTTTTATAAAAGCTAGACTTCGTTTCTTGTATGCTTGCGAATCGTGTTGTGAACGGCAGGCACAGTAGCCAGTGCTGCCTGCAAATCCGCGTAAATAATATTGCCGACAACGACAGTGTCGCAAGCCGCAGCCGCCTCGCTCGCCTTATCTGCGCCATCGATGCCGCCGCCATAAAATAGCTGGGCCTGCGCGATCGTATCATACGCTTTTTGAACAAGTGCCATGTCGCCGTACTGACCACTGTATTCCATATAAATGACAGGAAGGCGCATGAGGCGGTCCGCCATTTGCACATGAGCAAGCACCTGTTCCTCGTTCAGCTCGGCATTCGCTCCTGTCAGCTTGGCTGCGGTTGCTTCTCCATTCAATATAATATAACCTTGCGCCGCCGTTTCCTCCCAAGGAATGAAGGAGCCGAATGCTTGCAGCCCTTCTGTCTGGCGACCATTAATCCACTCGGCCTGGCTCGTGTTCAATACAAGCGGCACGAAATAGCCGTCAAAGCCGGGAACCGCCGCATCCATCGACGAGACCTCCAGCGCGCAATCTACCGCATAACGGCGAATGCGCGACATTAAATCTACGGTATTCTCAAACGTCACGCCGCTAGAGCCTCCTACTAATACGGCATCTGTACCCGACATGCAAATCGCATCAAGCTCCTCATCGGAGATGCTGCGCTCCGGGTCCAGCTTAAATACATGTCTCCATCCTGCATACCATTGTCCGTCCATCCTCACCATTACCCCGCTTATCCCTATCCGTTATGCTCACTTGTCGTTATGAGCGCTCCAGTTATTTCAGTAACTATGGCTCTAAATCGCAGCCTGCTTCTTCCTATGCTAAGCGAGCCGCATGGCGGTGTCAAACGGCTTGAGTGACCCAAAGATCAGGTATCCTCAAGCGTAAACGGCTGAAGCCGTCCTATGGCGGCAATGCTGCCGTTTCGCGGTGAAATATAAGCTGATTATAAGGGTGAAACTTATAAATGCTTATATTTTCAAAAAAAGCCGACACTGCGTTTCCCGCAATGCCGGCTCTCCTCTTTCCGCTTTCTTACTTCACCAATTGTCCGCGTGTTACGCCGATTTGGTTTGTTGCTTTCAGCGTGCGCCATACTTTCGTTCCCGTAATCCGGCCATCAAGCGCATCGCGGTAAAGGGACAATACTTCCGTTACCCGCTCCGGCGTTTCTTCCAAAAATTCGACGCGGAATGATGGAATGCCCAGCTCCAAAAATTGCTTAATATATTCAGCGCCCGATTGCTCAATCGCGTTGTAAACCGTATTGCGGCAGCCTTCGTCTACGCGAACCGGATGGGACATGCCAATACGGTCCTGCAAGGAAGCCCGCGAATCTTCACATGGACGTCCACAGTTCGTGAAGTTGGTGCCTTCACTCATGAAGGTGCAGTAGACGCAGTGTTCCGTATGGAACATTGGCATATGCTGCTGGATTACGACTTCCAGCTTTGCCGTATTGGCCTTGTCCAGCATATCCATCATTTGCTGAATGTTCAGGTCATAGGAAGGCGTAATCATATCGAGGCCAACTTCTTCAAAAAGCTTTACCGTCTTGTGATTAGCCACATTCAGCGAGAAATCGCCAATCAGCTTAGGAAATGGCTGATCGGGATTTTCGGCCTTGGCGCGCAAATAATAATAAAGCGCACCCGTATTGCGGACAAGCACAGCGTCTGGCTTAAGCTTCAAAATGTTGGCATGGTAGCCGTTCTCACCCGGCATATGAATGCGCGGAGTTGCCAGAGCGATAGGCTTGCCTGCCGCTCGCGCCAGCTCTACAGCCGCCGGAAACTGCTTAATAAATTCAAAATCAGCATAAATCATATCGACATCGGCGGCAATCGCCGCTTCAACCTGCGGCAATCCGCGGCATAGAGCCGTCAGGCGCGGCGCAAGATCGCCTTCGTGCGAATAGCCGGAGGCAGCGGCTGGAACAGCCTCTTGATCCGCGTTGTCTGCCAGCGGGTCGATGTTATTTTTCACATAAACGGGCGGCTTCGGGCGTTCTCCAGCTAAATGCTCTACCGCTTCGCGGCGCATCCGGTTGAGCTCACGAACGGGCACAATCAGTTCGCCCTCAAGCAGCACTTCCAAATGGTCAAGCTGATAAACCGTTCCGCCTAGACGGCCCAGTTGATCGGCAAGCAGCTCGGCATCCATCGGGCGCTTCTGCGCCTGCTCCAGCAGCAGCTCAGAGACCACCTCTACCGTCGTTCCCTTCTGCATATCCGTCCATATCGTCCGCAGCGGCTCGCCGAGCTTGCCTGTTACCGATACATGAAGCGGGAAAACGCGGTATGGCTTCTCCGTCTCATAGGTCGCACGCAGACGCTTATCCAGCGCCGGGTCATTCGTCTTCCATACACGGTCGCCCACATGCACCTTGCGCAAATCAACGTCGCTGCGTCCTGGAACAAGCTCCAGCAGCGTGCCTTCCTGCGCTTCCCCTTCAATCTTCACGCCTTGGCGGCGAATGTCGTAGACGCGGCCGCCCTCTTCCTTCTTCGTTGGATCGCCAGCATCGAAAACGACGCCATCGCCACGCTTAAGCGGAGCTTCCAGACGGACGGTTACAGCATCGCGAAGAATACGCTCGACACGGCCAATGAAGACGCCGCGGCTTTTGGGAAACGTGCCTTCAACTAGCATTTTATTGTTCGTGCCAGACAGGAAGCCATGCGTGAAGCCGCGCGAGAAGCTTTGCTGCAATTCGCGAACTTCCTCTACCGATGGCTTGGACAGGTCGCCGTCAAAATATTTATCAATTGCCTTACGGTATTTGCTGACCACATTGGCAACGTATTCTGGGCTTTTGAGACGTCCTTCGATTTTGAAGGAAACGACACCTGCTTCAATCAGCTCAGGCACGAGATCGATCGCCGCCAAATCCTTCGGCGACAGCAAATACGAAATATCGCCCATCGGCTGATGCTTGCCATCGACCATAAGGTCATAAGGCAGACGGCAGGCCTGCGCGCATTCGCCGCGGTTAGCCGAGCGGCCGCCCCACATTTCCGAAGTCAGACACTGGCCAGAATACGATACGCATAGCGCGCCATGCACAAAAACCTCCATAGGAAGCTTCGCCTGCTCGCCGATTGTTTTAATTTGCTTTAGGTTATTTTCACGGCCGAGGACGACACGCTCCATATTAAACGGCTTCGTAAATTCCACCGCTTCTGGAGAAGTAATCGTCATTTGCGTCGAGCCATGAATCGGGAAATCCGGGGAAAGCTCGCGAATGAGCTTCACGAGTCCCAAATCCTGCACGATAACCGCATCTACACCTGCATCTATACACATTTCAATGAGCGCTTGCGCATCGCGCAGCTCGTCCTCAAATACTAGAATGTTGAAAGTCAAAAAGCCCTGCACGCCGTAGCTGTGCAAAAAGGCCATAATCTCTGGCAGCTCCTCACTGCGGAAATTATTCGCTCTCGCACGCGCATTGAATTTTTCCACACCAAAAAAGACAGCATCCGCACCGTTCGCAACCGCCGCCCGCATACATTCCCAGTCGCCTGCCGGAGCAAGCAACTCTACATCTTGACGCATTATATTTGCTTTCATAGTACCGCACATTCTCCTCAATAGTTAGCAATCTGTTGCTACTAGTGTAACAAACCGCCGCCAGCTATTCCACCATACATTGTTGACAAAATTATAGAAAGTCCAGACATGCTATCAAGCAGTCTTGTAAAAATCAAGGTGAAACGGCTTCCGCCGTCCTTTGGCGGCGCAGCTCGTTTCAGTCCGAGAAATATAGAGAAAGGATGGAAAAATCATATCCTTTCCTAATATTTAAAAAAGGAGAGAGCATAATTGCCGCTCCCTCCTTGTCTTCCGCCTGCCTTATGACTGCTTCGCAGCCTCTTCATTCTCGATCTTCTGCCCGTCGCTCAGCGTATGCTGGCCAGAGACGACAACAGTCTCGCCTTCTTTCAAGCCTTCTTGCACTTCCTGATAGACGCCATTGATGCGGCCCAATTTAACTGCGCGCTTCTCAGCTGTACCTGCATTGGACAGCATAACGAAGGTTTCGCTCCCTTCACGTACAATACTCAGCGATGGAATAGCAATTACATTCTCCTCTGCAACGGTCGTCAGCTCCACTTGAACGCGACTGCCTGGCTTGAGCGAGCCATCCGCATTGTCCGTTGTGAGCTCAAGCGCGTACATTCTCGTTTTTGCATTAGGCACCGAGGCGAGATAGACCACTTTCGCTTTTTTCTTCACAGATGGATTCTCCGAATTGTAGTAGACAAGATCTGACTTGCCGCGGGCCAGCTCGGCTGCTGGTTCGCTAAGCTCGGTTTTAATCGAAATTTGCTTCACATTCTGCACGACAGCTACTACTGTACCTGCGTTTATCGTCATGCCCTCGCTCACGGCAAAATCAGTAATCGTACCGCTCGCTGGAGCGGTAATTTGATAGCTGTCCAGTTGAAGATCTGCCTGCTCGACTGCTAATCTAGCCGCATCGATTTGGGACTGCAACCCGGAAAGCGAGCTGCCATTATCCAAATCGGCAAGCTGCTGCTTGGCCGACTCCAGATTACGACGTGCGGCATCAATCAAATTTTGATCATCACCGGCACTAGCCTGAATGTACTGCGTCTCCAGACTAGCAATATTATTCAGCAAGGTAGAACGGCTTGAAGCAATATCCTGCTTAGCCTTTACTAAAGATTGCTCTGCTGCTGTCAGGCTGGTTTCCGCGCGCTTACGGTCAAGCACTGCGAGATTCGACTCCAATTGAATGATGGCCTCTCCTTTTTGAACCGTGTCGCCATTGCTCTTAAGCACGCGAGCGATTTTGCCAGAAGCCATCGTCGGAATGTCCAGACGAACCGAGGCGCTTACCTCAGCGACCTGCTCGCGCGGAGCTCCCATGCTGTGCTTGGCTGCCGCCTCTGTTTTAATGACTGTCACTTGCTGCTCTACTGCTGTCTCTTCTGCAGCAGGTGCCGCGCTCGAGCATCCCGCAGCCATTAAAGCCATTGCAAACACGGCTGCGAGTGCGGCTTTGCTGCGCCGCTCCTGCTTGATAAAACGAAAAAACATATATTCCAGCTCCCCTCTATATTGTTAACCCTCTTAACCTTTTATGTGCCAAGCAAAAACGACTTCGTCGTCCTTCTAGGACGTGCGAAAAGCTTTGTCGGAGAAATATAAGCCTGTTTATAAGGGAAAAACTTATAAAGGCTTATATTTTAAATGTTTAGCCTTCCAAATGGGCAGGCTTATTAAAATCCACTGGTGCAGCTTGGCCCTTCCCTTTGCGGAACAGCTTGTTGCTAATAGCCTCAAGCATCTCATATACGACTGGCACGACTACAAGCGTAAGCAGTGTAGAAGTGATCAAGCCGCCGATAACAACGACCGCGAGCCCTTTAGAAATAAGTACGCCTTCACCAGTGCCCATTGCCAGAGGTATCATCGCTACTATCGTTGCGCCTGCTGTCATAATAATCGGACGCAGACGGACTCTGCCTGCTTCGACCAGCGCATGGCGGACGGAGAAGCCTTCATGCCGCAGCTGCTGCGCTCGGTCGAGCAATACGATCGCATTGGTAACGACGATGCCGATCAGCATCATAAATCCAATGAGGGATGTAATATTAATGGATTCATTCGTAACCAGCAGGCCTAGCAAACCGCCAATAATGGCGAGCGGCAGCGAGAACAGAATCGCGAACGGCGTGCTGGCATTGCCGAAGCACAGAACCAGTATAAAATAAACGATAGCGATGGATACAGCCATAGCCATAAACAGCTGCGTGAAGCTTTCGGTGATTTCCTCCGACACACCTTGTATCTCGGTAGATACACCTGTTGGAAGCTCAATTGCATCCAGCGCTGCCGCCACTCTTGTGCTGACATCAGTCTGGTTTGCTGCATCAATGGTAGCCGACATCTTCACGACCTGCGAGCGCGATTCCCGGCTCAATGCAGCAGGGGCCTGTACTTCCTCTACTTTGGCCACCTCTTGCAAATAAACGATGCCTGCCGTCTGCGATAAAATCGGCATTTTGCCAAGCTTCTCAAGCGAGCCTTTATCTTCATCGCGAAGCTTGACCACTGTGGAATACAAAACATTATCAAAGCGAATATCTCCAAGGCGCTGCTCTGCAAGCCACATCCGAACTGAATCTCTGACATCAGCAGGATTAAGTCCAAGCTCTCTAGCCTTCGTCTGCGAAACGGTAATGCTTATTTCCGTTTTGGCGTCGCTAAGCGTATCCTTGATTTTAGTAAGCTCAGGGAATTCCTTCATTTTATCCTTGATGAGTGCGGCCCCCTGCTCAAGCAACTGTTGATCGTCACCTTTCAGCACATAAGAGAAGGTTCCTCCGTTAAGACCTCCACCACCGCTTGCCGTCTCTCCCGTTACTTCCGTGCCTTGCGGCAACTGGTTTTTAATCAGCTCCACATAGTTGTTCAAGACCAGCATTGCATCCTCTGCTTCGCTGATCTCAGCGGTAAGCAAGGTTGTATAAGGAACGGTATCGTCACTGTCCGCATATCCAACCAAGGACTCCACGAAGGTGAACAAGGCGCCGCCCTGGCTGTCTTTGGCATCCAGCAGCATCTTCTCAATTTCCTGTGACTGCATGTCATTGCTCTCCAGTGACGTTTCATATGGATACTTAACTTGGAAGTACACGAGCTTCTCTGGCCCGCTCGAAGGCAGGAAGTTAACTGCCAAATTCGGAATCGTAATCGCCATGGTCACAACAAGCATGACAAGCGACATCAGCAAGGTTTTGATCCGATTAGTCAAGCACCATACTAGAATACGCTCATATAGACGCGTTACTTTGCCGTCATGCGCATGCTCGTTCTGCTTAATCTGCTTGCGGCTGCGAAGTACGAGCAGCTTTGTCATCATGGGAATGACCGTCAGCGCCACGACCAGTGAAGCAAGCAGAGCACATGATACCGTCAGCGCGAATGGCCGGAACATCTGTCCAACGATGCCGCCAACAACTGCGAGTGGCAGGAACACGCCTGCCGTAACGAGCGTCGAGGATGTAATCGCCATGGAAACTTGGCGGGTAGCCATAATAATGACGGATTCGCCGCGCTCCTGCGCTTTTTCCAGATTGCTGTATATGTTCTCAATGACGACGATACTATCGTCCACAATTCGCCCAATGGCGATGAACATGCCGCCGAGCGTCATAATGTTCAGCGTAATATTCATGCTCGACATCATAATCAGCGTGATCAGAATCGAGAGTGGAATCGAGACGAGAACGATCAACGTCATCCGAATATTGCGAAGGAATAGCAGAATCATAAGCGAGGCAAGGGCAATCCCGATAAAGCCTTCCTTTAAAATGCCGCTGATCGATTTTCTAACCTCATCTGCGCCATCGTAAATTTTTTGGAATGTAACCGCTGGCTGCTTTGTTTCCCAATCGGTCAGCACCGAATTGACTTCATTGGAGAAATCAACCGCATTGGCTTCGCTCATCTTATAAAGACGAATGCCCAGCGCAGGCTGATTGTTGTAGCGGGCAATAAACTTCGATTCGTTCACAGCCTGAACATCTCCCAAATCCTGAAGCAGCACCGTTTGGCCGGTCCTCGTGGCAAACTCCAAATTTCGGAGGCCGTAAATGCTGTTCAAATCGCCACTCACCCGTGCCATTTGCGATTTGCCGTCCAGCTCTACAGAACCGACTGCACCATCCGTCAGAGCGGATTGAATGGCACTGGTTACCTCTACCGCCGACAAGTTGAACACGGATAAAGCATCTGCGTCCAGCAAAATATCGAGCGAGGTTGAACTAACGCCAATAGAATTAACATGGTCAATACCATTAACACCTTCCAGCGATGGCTTAATGCTATCCTCGTAAAGCTTGTTGAGCTCCATTTGCGACATGCCTTCCCCGGCATATAGCGTTAAGTAATAAGCAGGCTGGGAGGAAAAGCCGAAGGTCAAAACCTTTGGCGTACTCGCGCCAGCCGGAAGTGCTACCTCTTGCAGCAGGCTTTCCAGCTCCGTCTTTTTCTCCTTTATATCGTAGCCCTGCTTAAACTGGACAACGACGCTGGAGATATTATCGCTGGATGTTGAGCTAAGTGTATCTAGCCCCTGTATGTTCGCGATTTTATCCTCAATCGGCTTCGTCACCTCATCCATCACATCCATTGGCGGTGCCGGATATGTGGTTTGAATCATGGCGACTGGAAACGAGATATCGGGGATCGTCTCCATTTTCAGAGTCACCGTTGCGTATAGCCCCCCTCCTACAAGCAGGGCAATCAATATAACCATTGCAGCCACTTTATTCATCGAAAAGCGGATTAAACCATTCAACCAGAACCCCTCCTACTCGCGTGTATACCTCAACGTTAAACTTTCTGTATGAACATAACGTGAACCATGCAAAAAAAATGATGCAAGCAGTCCTTTTTTTTTTGGCGTGGTTCGCATTTGTAGGAGTGATATGGCAAGCTATGGAGGGATGGTCCTGTCATTATCCCTTCTTCCGTGCGAATGCAAGCGGCTGCTTAAGCCCGTCAGGAAATGCGTTTTTTGGCTGCCATGCTCGGCAGCGTCACGTCTACGCGCGCACCGCCTTCCACCCGGTTTGTAATACGGATGACGCCTCGATGCAAATTGACGATTTTCTGGGCGATGGAGAGGCCTAGGCCGCTTCCTCCCAGCTTTTTGCTGCGCGACTTGTCCGCCTTATAAAATCGTTCAAACAGCCTAAAGCCGTCTTCGTCAGGAAACCCTCTGCCATTGTCCGATACGGATACTTTAATGCTGTCTGTATCAAAGCTCATTTCAATGCGTATATATCCGCCTTCCGGAGCAAATTTGATCGCATTGCCGATTACATTTATCCATACTTGGCTAAGCCCATCCTCATCGGCATTTATTTTCACATGGGGCAGCTCCAGTATCATCTCAATCGATTTTTCGGACCACTGCGGCTCGCAGACCAAAATAACTTGGCGCAGTTGCTCATCGAGATCATAGGTAACCGGATCAAAAGCAGGCACTGCCGAATCCAGTTCCGCCAGCTTAAGCAAATTATCGCTAAGGCGCGACAGACGCTGGCTTTCTGTATAAATAATGTTTAGATACCGCTGCTTCTGCTCGGGATCTTCCACCGCATCCAGCATAAGCATTCGCGAAAATCCGGCAATCGACGTCAGGGGCGATTGAATCTCATGCGAGACGCTGCTTACAAATTGCCCACGCAGTTCATCCATCTGCTGAATTTCCTTCGCCATGCCGCTAAAGCTTTGGGCCAGCTGCCCGAGCTCATCTGTACGCTTGCCTGATCTTAGCTGAATGTCGAAGCGCCCACTCGCCATCCGCTCTACCGCCTGCTTCATTTCTTTAAGCGGACGCACCAAATAGATGGCGGCCACAAAGATGCACAGACCGCCTACCCCGAGCACAACAGAAAGAGCAACGAAGAGCATCTGGTTGAAAATAACAGTTCTACTCGTCGGCTGGTGCACGAACAACGCGTACGTTTTATGATCAGAAGTAAACGGCATGCCGAGCACGAGGCCTTTGCCCTCCGTGAACCCAAAATCAAAATCCACAAACGGCTCGCCGTTTAATACAGATGTTGAAATGCTGTCTCCGGGAGCAATGCCAAATTCCGCAAACAGCTTCCCCTCCTCGGTGAGCCAGCCCTTGTCATCCATAACCATATATTTATAGGTCGGGGTAGGCTCTAATAGCGTAACAATTCGCTTCGCTTCCTCAATGCCATACTGCTCATATAAAGCGGCAATCGAATGTCCGTATTGCAGAACCTCCTTCTGCACCATGGTGATCACCTGGTCCTTAAACAGCGTAATCGTAATGAAGAAGGCGCTGACCAGACCAATCAGCACCGCTGTTATAAAACTAATAATAACCCTTACATATAAGGTTCTTAGCATGCGTCCACCATTTCGAGCCTGTAGCCAAGCCCCCGCTTGGTCACAATCGTAAACGGCGCATCCATTTCTGCAAAACGTTCGCGCAATCGCTTAATATGTACATCCACTGTCCGCTCATCGCCGAAAAACTGCGGACCCCAAATTTGGCTGATCAGCTCGTTGCGCGTGAAAATTTTGCCCGGGTTGCCCGCCAGCTTGAACAGCAGCTCAAATTCCTTCAACGGCAGCGCCACCCGTGCCTGCCCCTGAATCATCTCAAACGTATGCCGGTCCAGCACAAAATCGCCCAACTGCAGCCGCATTGACGCTTCAATTCGGTAGCGTTTCAACAATGCCCGAACACGCAGCACTAACTCATAGGGCTCGAAAGGCTTCACCATATAATCATCAGTTCCCAGGCCAAACGCTTTGATTTTCTGATTAATTTCACGCTTTGCTGTTACCATCAGCACAGGGATATTCGGGTATTCTTCCTTTACATATTTACATAGCTCCCAGCCATCCATGAAGGGCATCATCACATCAAGCACCACTAAATCTGCTTTTTGCTTTCGCAGCAGCCGAATGGCCTCTTTGCCGTGGCTTGCCTGAATCGTCTGAAATCCCTCACTGCTAAGCTGCGCGTGCATGAGCTCGCGTATATCTGGATCATCATCTACCAGCATGACACTTGCCATCTCTTTGTTCCTCCCGCTCTCCTGTGGCTTCTCCATTGTTTTCGGCAGTTCCTATTTAAAATTATAGCTTAAGGACAGAAAAAACTGTCAAGTATTATCTTTAACTTGTACGGATGAGCGGGCTTTAGGTAACCTTTTGTTTAGTTTATATGCGATTATGTCAAATTTGCAGTTTTCATTAGATATCGGCAATTAGGCAATGGTATAATGGGAATTAGCTTTTCTTATAAATAGGAGGAATGATTGCACATGAAATTAGGAGTATTCAGCGTGCTTTTCGCACAGAAGTCATTTGAAGAAGCGCTCGATTACATAGCTGCCAAAGGACTGGATGCTATTGAAATCGGCACTGGCGGTTACCCTGGCACAGCCCACTGTGATCCTGATGTCCTGCTTGCTGATGAAGAAAAGTTGAAAGCGTTTAAGCATGCAGTAGAATCACGCGGCCTGATCATCAGCGCCCTGAGCTGCCACGCTAATCCGCTGCACCCACAGAAGCATCTAGCTGCTGCGGATGATGCTACTATTCGCAAAACGATTGAGCTCGCAGGCCGCTTGGGCGTTCCTGTCGTTAATACATTTTCCGGCTGCCCAGGCGACCACGAGGATGCTAAATATCCAAACTGGCCGGTTGCGCCTTGGCCAAACGATTTCCAAGAAATTTTGGCTTGGCAGTGGGAACACAAAGTTATCCCTTATTGGACTGAGATCGGTGCGCTTGCTGAAGAGCATGGCGTGAAAATCGGACTTGAGCTGCACGGCGGCTTCTCCGTTCACAGCCCGGCAACGCTGCTTCGCCTTCGTGAAGCGGTTGGCCCGGTTATCGGCGCCAACCTAGATCCGAGCCATATGTGGTGGCAAGGGATTGATCCGGTTCAAGCTGTTCATATTTTGGGACGCGCTGGCGCAATTCACCATTTCCACGCGAAGGATACGACGATTGATCCAATCAACGTCAACCATCACGGCGTAACGGATATGCAATCGTATTCGCTGATGCTGGATCGCGCTTGGCAATTCCGCACCGTCGGCTTCGGGCATGACCTGAAGGTATGGGCGGACATTATTAGCGCGCTTCGTCTAGTCGGCTACGACTATGTGGTGAGCATTGAGCACGAGGACGGCCTGATGTCCGTTGATGAAGGTTTCACCAAAGCGGTGCAAAACCTGCAGCAAGTGCTGATTAAAGAACCACTAGGCGAAATGTGGTGGGTATAGGCCCAAGGAAGGCGGCTGCATCCGGCGAGGATGCGGCCGTTCTTTTTTTGCAGAAAGGAGGTGGGCAGGCTCGTAAAATCTTTACATTCCACTAATAAATAACACTCCCCGCGTTAATCCTACTAGCGTACTCTATAAGAGCAACCCCCCACTAAACCAGAGGATAGGTGATCAACATGACTGGCTATGCTACTGATGCCGCTGCTGCTTCGTTCGTCCCCCAACTTAACAAAGGCCAAACCTGCTATGAAGCGCTCCAGCTGTTCCGCAGCTACCCGGAAGCGCCTTGCGCTGTCGTATGCAATTCGCTGGCAGAGCCTGTTGGGCTCATTATGCGCGACCGTTTTTTTCTCCAATTATCGAGCAGCTTCCTTGGCTATTATCAGGCGGACATTACCAAGCTCATGAATACCCGCTTCCACTCCATCATCGCTTCCTCCACTGACACAAGCTTTAATACAGGCAGCAGCCCCTCATTGAAAAATAAAGCTGTTGAACTTCACGCCGACCTAAGCAGCGATTACATCGTTATGACGAATGAGCAGGGCCAATTCGCGGGTATCATTCATGCTGCCGCCTATTCGTACAAAATAGAGCCGTAACCCGAACCGCCCACGGCAGCCTCGGATCACGACTCTTTCTTTGTGTTCGCTGAAATCAGCTTATCCCCGCGTCATTTCTACCCCATTGAGCACTAGCCGGTAACGAATGTCCGCTTTCAGCGAATCCGAGACAGCGCAATATTTTTCCTTGCCCAGCTCAATCGCTTTCCAAATCCGGTAATCCGGCACATCGCCATTCACTTTGAAAATAAGATCAATGGCCGTAAAGCCCTTCGGCATTTCCTCTTTACGCGTACCTTCCGCATCTATCTCGATGCTGCTGATTGAACCAAGGAACGCATCCATAATCATCGTAATATCGATGCCGATACAGCCCGCGAGGCCCGCCAGCAGCAGCTCCATCGGTGTAGCTCCTTGCCCGTCGCCGCCATATGCTGCGGTCGCATCCATTCCAACACTGTAGCCAGATGGCCCTACAGATGTAAATGCACGTTTGCCTGTCCATGTTGTTGTAACCTTCATTACGGTTTACCCTCTTTCTTTCGTAAGAATCGAAGGCCAAGCCTCCTGCTTTAACTTTGTGGTTAGCATTAATATTCTGTCGTTCTTTATTGCTGCTCTTGCTGCAATCCTCTGTGCTGACCCAGCTTGTTCAGAAATCGACGCGCCCGTTCGGTAACAGGATGATCGAAAAACACATCTGGCGCGGCCTCCTCGACAATTTGCCCATCATCCATAAACACAACACGATTCGCTACATGGCGGGCGAAAGCCATTTCATGCGTCACCACCAGCATCGTCATACCTTCGCGAGCCAGCTGCTGCATCACATCAAGCACCTCGCCGACCAATTCCGGATCAAGCGCAGATGTCGGCTCGTCAAACAATAAAACATCCGGCTCCATCGCCAGCGCCCTTGCAATCGCTACCCGCTGCTGCTGTCCGCCAGACAGCCTTGATGGATATTCATCCAGCTTGCCTTCCAGCCCGACGCGCTCCAGCATTTTTTTGCCGATAGCAATAGCTTCGCTTCTTGGCAGCTTTTTCACGACGAGCAGCGATTCAATGACGTTACCCAGCGCTGTTTTATGCGGGTACAGGTTAAACTGCTGAAATACCATCCCGCTATGACGGCGAATGGTTCGGACATTCTGATTATGCTCGCGTGGCTTCATCTGTGTATCAAGGCGAACACCGTTCATCTCAATACGGCCTCCGCTGAGCGTCTCCAGCCCGTTCAGACAGCGAAGCAGCGTGCTTTTTCCCGAACCGCTTGGCCCGAGCAGCACAATAATTTCTCCGGGATTGACCTGAAGATTGATACCCTTCAGCACCTCGGTGCCTTGAAAAGATTTCGTTAATTTCTCCGTCGTAATCATCGTGTTTCTCACGCCCCAACCCAAGCGTAAACGGCTGTCGCCGTCCTCTGGCGGCAAAGCTTCCGTTTCGCGATGAAATATAAGTCCATTATAAGAGTGAAACTTATCATTTCTTATATTTTTAATAAGCTTTGGACAAGCGCTTCTCAATCGCTTCTAAAATAGCTGAAAAAGCGGTGCTCATCACCCAGTACATAACTCCAATTCCCACATAAAACGGCATATAGACGTAATACTGTGCTATAAGCAAAGTCGCCTGACGCAGCAACTCGGTTACAGTAATAGCTGAAACGAGCGATGTCTCCTTAAGCATTCCAATAAACGTATTTCCCATTGGTGGAATGGCTACCCTTGCCGCCTGCGGAAGCACGATTCGATAAAGCGCCTGCCAAGAGGTCATGCCCGTTGCATATGCGGCCTCCATTTGCCCTTTTGGAATGGACAAAATCGCACCACGAAACGTTTCCGACAAATACGCACCCACATTAATACTCAGTGCAATCGTTGCTGCCGTCAGTGGCCCTAATATAATTTTATAGTCCGCCAACCCATAATAAACGACAAAAATTTGGATAAGCACTGGGGTTCCACGAATAATCGAGACATATCCCCGAGCCAATAGCCGAATGGGACGGTTACCCTTCAAACGGGCAATCGCTACTACTCCTCCGATTATGAGCCCAAAAAACATCGACATAACCGTAAGCAGTAGTGTGTAATACGCGCCCTTTAGCAGAAAAGAGAAATTTTCAAAAACGAGATTCATAACGTGAAGGTTCCCTTCCGTCTACGTGGTTTCGCAAGGTAAAACTTATAAATCCATATAATTTGACGAGAGCCGGGCTTATTCAGCCGCTGGCTCTTCGCCGAACCATTTCACAAAAATAGTTTTATACGTGCCGTCGGCTTTCATCGCCTTCAAAGCTTCGTTCAGCGCGTCACGGAATTCCGGGTTATCTTTGCGGACTGCAATGCCTGCGTTGTCCGATTTAATTGGATCGCCAACCGCTTTGATTTTGAAGCCATTTTTCTCGACGATTGGTTTCAGGGCATACATATTGTTAATAGTCGCATCAATACGTCCGGCATTCAGATCCTTCAGTGAAGTAATGACATCATCATAGGTTTTAATGGTGAAGTCGCCGACTTCAGGCAGCACCGTTTTGCGAAGATAGGTCTCGTCGTTCGTACCCAGGCCTACACCAATATTTTTGCCTTTAAAGTCAGCCAGCTTCGTGATTGTATCGTTTTTTTCGGCTACGATGATTTTTACAGAGTTCGTAATGTACGGTTCTGTAAAATCCATTTGCTCCTTGCGCTCGTCGGTAATCGTCATTTGGCTAATGACGACGTCAAATTTCTTCGCCTGCAGTCCAGCAATCATACCGGAAAACTCCTGTGCGACAAACTCAGCTTTTACGCCAAGGCGCTTGGCAATTTCTTTTGCAATATCGGCATCAAAGCCATCTATTTCCTTATTGTCGTTTAAAAAGTTATACGGCGCATAAGTTCCCATCAAACCTACCTTGAGAACGCCTGCTTGCTTCACTTGCTCCAGCAGATTGGCAGGAGCCGCTGTTTCTGCTTCCGCAGTCGGCGAAGCCGAGCCCGCATTGCCGCTGTTGCCGTTCTTCGAGCCGCAGCCCGCCACAATAACCGCCAGCAGCAAAATAGCTGTCATCATCCATAACGTTGATTTTTTTATTTGAATCCTCATCTTCCACTCTCTCCTTCATAGCTTCTCTAATATTTTATTATTGCTTATTAATGTGTCCGGCTTTCGCAGGGAAATGCAGCTAAATGCCTAATAAGCCGAAAAATTCAAAGCGCGCCGTTTCCGCAGCCAGCAATTCCGCAGATTTTACCGCAATAGCATCGCTTTCCGGCGAGCTGCGAAACAGCCAACGGGACAGTACGCCTTCAATGAGGCTCATCAGAAATGCCGCTCGCAGCTTGGCATCAATGGTAGCCGGCAGCATGCCCAGCTCAGTGGCGCGTTCAATATTGAGTACAAAGGATTGCTCCATCGCCATTTGAGTAACCGTTATTTCCTGTCTAACGACTTCGCTGAAGCCTGTGCCATCAAGCAGCATGCCCATTAAATAACGATTTTCCTTAGCAAAATGGAAGAGCTCGGCAAGCAGATGCTCAGAGGCTGATACCATATCCTGCACCGAACCGGCATTTTTTCGGTAGCCTTGTCCAATAACCGTAAGCAACCGCTCCCGGCCATCCTGTACAATTTCTATAGCTATAGCTTCTTTACTTTTGAAATACCAATAGAAAGTACCTTGCGCTACTCCTGCATCCGCTACAATATCCGATACTTTCGTCGAATGGTAACCATGAAGGGCAAAACGCTTCAGTGCGGACTCCATAATTTGGCGTTTGCGCTCCGCATTGTTCGCCGTATTGCGATCTACGGTTCCGATAACAGCATCGCCTCCATTGATTGACTCGTCAGTCAGTTTTGATTTAAATCCTATCGGATCACTCGTATATTGTCAAGTGGATAACAAAAAAAGACCACCCAGGTCGCATTCAACTTGGACGGTCTTTCTTGTTTGTCGTTATGCCAACCATACTTTGGTGATCATGATGTAATCAATAAACAAAAACAATCCCAAAGATACAGCTGTGAAACCAATCGCGAAAATGTTCTTCTTGCGCTCTTTCACCAACCGGACAAAGCCGATCAATAACAAAATTGTAAACGCAAGCATAAACCAGTCAAACGTGTTAATGTTGCTGGTCGCTTGTGCTGCTTCTTCTGCCAAAAACATTTGAATGACCCCTCCCACAGTTAAGCTTTTGCTCCATTTCACTTGCTTTAGGACCTGTCCTCCAAACCAAAGAAATCCATTTGGCCACACGCATCCTATCCTAACCTATATGTTATCTTTTCCATGCGCCTGACGCAAGTCCGAATCTGTTTTCGTAACAACTTTGTCACGTTTGTCCATCAAGCATGACTAATACCTTATTGCCAATCAGGCTAATCCTTTTCCACTATCTCCTTATACGTTGTCCAGCTTTGCCCAACCTTATAACCTGCGGCCGTCCTGGAATATGGATGAAATTCAAATCAGACAAAGAAAAAAGGCTAACCCACATCAATGGGCTAGCCTTACATCATCAGGCCTAATTAGAAGCCGCAGCAACGGACGCTTGCGTCTCGCGCCGCTGGATGGTCCGTTCCCGGTCACGCTCCATAATTGGCTTCAGGTATTTCCCTGTATAGGACTTGTCTACCTTCGCCACTTCCTCCGGCGTTCCCGTCGCAACGATTAAGCCGCCACCGCTTCCGCCTTCCGGTCCCAAATCGATCAAATAATCGGCTGTCTTAATGACATCGAGATTATGCTCAATGACAAGCACCGATTCACCCGAATCAACAAGGCGATGCAAAACCATCAACAGACGGTCAATATCATCGGCATGCAAGCCTGTCGTCGGTTCATCCAAAATGTACAACGTTTTCCCCGTACTCCGGCGATACAGCTCGGAAGCCAGCTTAACACGCTGTGCTTCGCCTCCAGACAATGTCGTTGCAGGTTGTCCCAGGCACATATAACCTAAGCCTACATCAAGCAGCGTCTGTAATTTGCGCTGGATTTTCGGGATATTTTCGAAAAACTTGCAGCCGTCCTCAATTGTCATTTCCAGCACATCGGAAATACTCTTGCCTTTATATTTCACTTCCAGCGTTTCGCGATTGTAACGCTTGCCTTTGCAAATTTCGCAAGGGACATACACGTCAGGCAGGAAATGCATTTCAATCTTGATAATGCCGTCTCCACGGCAAGCCTCGCAGCGGCCGCCCTTCACATTAAAGCTGAATCTTCCCTTCTTATAGCCCCGCACCTTGGACTCATTCGTCGAAGCATAAAGATCGCGTACATCGTCAAACATGCCCGTATACGTAGCGGGATTCGAGCGTGGCGTTCTGCCAATTGGCGATTGGTCAATATCAATAACCTTCTCCAAATGCTCGATTCCGCGCATTTCCTTATATTGTCCAGGCCGTGTTCTCGCTCGGTTCAAATCACGCGCCAGCGTCTTATAGACGATTTCGTTGACGAAGGTTGATTTGCCCGAACCAGATACGCCAGTAACCGCCGTAAAAATGCCAAGCGGAATCTTTACATTGACACCACGCAAATTGTTTTCCTTCGCACCGCGAACCTCCAGCCATTTGTCTCCCGCCGCACGACGCTCCAGCGGCACCTCAATAAACTTGCGTCCGCTCAAATATTGGCCCGTCAACGAATTTTCATTGTGCATGATTTCCGCCGGTGTTCCTTCCGCGATAACGGTACCGCCATGAATGCCCGCACCAGGGCCAATGTCGATAATATAGTCAGCAGCCAGCATCGTATCCTCATCATGCTCTACAACAATAAGCGTATTGCCGATGTCCCGCATATGCACAAGCGTCTCAATCAACCGATCATTGTCCCGCTGATGAAGTCCGATGCTCGGCTCATCCAAAATATAAAGAACGCCCATCAGGCTCGAACCGATTTGTGTTGCCAATCGAATCCGCTGCGCCTCACCGCCGGACAGCGTTCCAGCCGCCCGGTTCATCGCCAAATATTCCAGCCCGACATTGACAAGGAAGCCTAGCCGACTGTTGATTTCCTTCAAAATCAGATTGGCAATCGTTTGTTCCCTCTCCGTTAATACCAGTCCTTCGAAGAAGCGCTGCGAATCGCCAATCGAGAGCGAAGTGACATGAGCGATGTTCTGGGAGGCAATCGTTACAGCAAGTGTTTCCTTGCGCAGCCGCTGGCCTTTACAGCCGCCACAAGGCTTGGCACTCATATAAGCTTCGATGTGTTCCCGCATGGAATCGGACGCTGTCTCGCGGTAGCGCCGCTCCAAATTATTGACGATACCTTCAAACGGTACATAAGCCTCTTTACGATGACCAAAGTCATTCTCGTATAGGAAGCGAACACGTTCTCCACCGGTACCATAAAGCAGCTTATTCATTTGCTCGTCGCTGAGCTCAGAAACCGGCACATCCTGTGGAATGCTATAATGCTCACAAACCGAGCTTAAAAACTGCGGATAATAATTGGACGTGCTTCCAGCCCAAGCAAGAAAAGCAGCTTCTTTAATAGATTTGCTCATATCGGGAACGAGCAGATCCGGATCGACGATCATCTTCGCGCCTAGTCCGTCGCAATCCGGACAAGCACCGAACGGGCTGTTGAACGAAAACATCCGCGGCGCGAGCTCCTCTACGCTAAAGCCGCATACTGGACAAGCAAGGTTTGAGCTGAACAACAGCTCTTCCTTCTCCATTACGTCAACGAGCACCCGGCCATCAGCCAATTTAAGCGCCGTCTCTATCGAATCAGCCAAGCGGCTGTGCACGTCTGCCTTCACAACGATACGGTCGACAACGACCTCAATGCTATGTTTTTTATTTTTCTCCAGTTCGATCTTCTCACTGAGCTCGCGCAGCTCGCCATTTACGCGAACGCGGACAAAACCCTGCTTCTGAATGTCTGCAAACAGCTTCGTATGCTCGCCCTTGCGGCCGGATACGAGCGGAGCCAAAATTTGCAGCTTCGTCTTCTCGGGATATTCCATAATGCGATCGACCATTTGTCCTACGGTCTGCGAAGTAATTTCAATCCCATGCTCCGGACAATGCGGCTTGCCGATTCGTGCGTATAACAAGCGAAGGTAGTCGTAAATTTCCGTTACTGTACCTACAGTGGAGCGCGGATTGCGGCTCGTCGTCTTCTGGTCAATTGATATCGCCGGAGACAATCCTTCGATAGAATCTACATCTGGCTTCTCCATTTGGCCGAGAAACTGTCTTGCGTAGGCAGATAAAGACTCCACATAACGGCGCTGTCCTTCGGCGTAAATGGTATCAAATGCAAGGGACGATTTGCCTGAGCCGCTCAAACCCGTCAATACAACAAACTTGTCGCGCGGAATGGTGACATCAATATTTTTCAAATTGTGTGCACGAGCGCCTTTTACTACAATTTTGTCGCTTCCCAATCTTATTGCCTCCTCTTTCCTATCCATTCTCTTCTTTCGCTTCTACATTCCCGCACGCAGCTCCAACAACGCATCCCGAAGCTCGGCTGCCCGCTCAAATTGCAGGTTTTTCGCCGCATCCTTCATTTCGACTTCCAATCTATTAATCATCGACTGACGATCCTTCTTCGACATCTTGCCAGATCCGGCATCCGCCAAATAATCAGCCTTCTGCTCGGCAACCTTAGTCGCTTCAATAACTTCCAATACTTTCTTGCGAATCGTCTGCGGCGTAACGCCATGCTTCTCGTTGAAAGCTTCCTGAGTCGTCCGCCTACGTTCCGTTTCCTTCATCGCACGGCTCATTGAATCCGTCACCTTATCGCCATACATGATGACCCGGCCCTCGCTGTTGCGCGCCGCACGGCCAATCGTTTGAATCAGCGAGCGGTCTGAGCGCAGGAAGCCTTCCTTATCCGCATCCAAAATCGCTACCAGCGATACTTCAGGCAAATCCAACCCCTCCCGGAGCAGGTTAATGCCAACCAGCACGTGGAACACGCCAAGTCTTAGGTCCCGCAATATCGCAATCCGCTCCAGCGTCTTAATATCCGAGTGCAGATAACGCACCTTCACACCTATTTCCTTAAAATAATCGGTTAAGTCCTCCGCCATCTTCTTCGTCAGCGTCGTGACCAATACCCGCTCATCCTTCGCCACCCGATCGCGAATTTCGCCTAGCAAATCATCAATTTGCCCCTTCGTTGGACGAAGCTCAATGATCGGATCAAGCAGGCCTGTAGGCCGAATAATTTGCTCTACCATTGTCGGACATTGCTCCAGCTCAAAAGGACCCGGCGTAGCCGAAACATAAATCGTCTGCTTGGCCTTCGCTTCAAACTCCTCGAACTTAAGCGGCCGATTGTCCATCGCCGATGGCAGCCGGAAGCCATGGTTGACGAGCATTTCCTTCCTTGCCCGGTCGCCGTTGTACATCGCGCGAATTTGCGGCAGCGATACATGCGATTCATCAATAACAATAAGCATGTCATCCGGAAAATAGTCGAAGAGCGTGTACGGTGTTGCTCCCCGTTCCCGGAACGTCAATGGACCCGAATAGTTCTCAATGCCCGAGCAAAAACCCATCTCGCTCATCATCTCGATGTCATAGCGCGTACGCTGCTCAAGCCGCTGCGCTTCCAGCAGCTTGCCCGCTTCCTTAAGCTCGGCAAGCCGCTCCTCCAGCTCGCGCTCAATATTAACGAGCGCAAGCTTCATCGTATCCTCATGGGTAACGAAGTGAGACGCTGGGAAAATCGCCACATGCTCGCGCTCGCCCACGATCTCGCCGGTCAAAACATCGATTTCCGTAATCCGTTCAATCTCATCGCCGAACAGTTCAATTCTAATCGCCCGCTCATTATTGGCAACGGGAAAAATCTCTATAATATCGCCGCGGACACGGAATGTGCCGCGAATAAAGTTAATATCGTTACGCTGATATTGAATATCGACGAGCTTATGCAAAATCGCATCGCGGGGCTTCTCCATCCCCACGCGCAGCGACAGCAGCATGCTGCCGTACTCCTTCGGCGAACCTAAGCCGTAAATACAGGAGACGCTGGCCACAACGATAACGTCTCTTCGTTCGAATAGCGAGCTGGTCGAAGAGTGGCGCAGCTTATCGATCTCTTCATTAATGCTCGAATCCTTCTCAATATAGGTATCGGTTGAAGGAATATAAGCTTCCGGCTGAAAATAGTCGTAATAGCTGACGAAATATTCCACGGCATTATCGGGGAAAAATGACTTAAATTCGCTGCACAGCTGCGCTGCGAGCGTCTTGTTATGCGCAATAACGAGCGTAGGCCGATTAACCTGCGCAATCATATTGGCAATCGTATAAGTTTTTCCCGTTCCAGTCGCACCCAGCAGCGTTTGAAACCTCTCTCCTGCTTCAACGCCTTCAACCAGCTGCCTAATAGCACGCGGCTGGTCGCCTTGCGGCGTATAATCGGATTTAAGCTCAAAATTGCGGGCTTGCGGTGCAAAATTACTCACTTCAGCCATCCACTCCTTCTTCCTTCCTAAGCTATCTATCATTATAGTCTATATCGCGCAAAAGAAGCAGCAAGCCTCAATTTGTTCATGCTGTTACAAGTAATTCCAATTCATAAAGGCAAGTCTGCCCTTTATAAGAATATGTGTTCCCGTTTATTATAGCTCTAAGCATTCTCCGTTGCAACCAGCTAAATTTCCCTACATTAAAAAACCGCACTGACAGCAGCAAAAGTCTGTCAGTGCGGTTTTGAATGATATTTGATATGCAGCCTGTCCAGCAATTTCAGGCAATGGCCATTCATTTCGGAAAGCGCCTCTGCTTGCAGCTATACTGTTGTCTTCTCACTAGAAGCAGCGCCTTTCACAGGGGTTGGCACTGCAGATGAACTCCGGCGATGCGCAGTTCGCTTGTGCCTCAATAAATCAAGCAGCGAAGCAGGGCCCGATGCCGCATAGAAATTCGCATCCTCGTCTGGCGCCAAAATAACCCCGAGCTGATGATGCTCATTTTCATAACGCGCACGCTGCACAAACTTTACTTCTCCCGCAAAGTTCAGCACTTCCAGCTTGCAGAAAGCCGAGTTGAGATGAAGCGCGGCATGCAGATCTGTTTTCGAATGCACGCGAACGCCATTAACCTTCGAAATAATCTCGCCTGCCTGAAGCCCCAGCGCCTCAGCCGGCGTTTGCGGCAAAATACCTAACAAGCGCAAGCCGCGCTGGTCATGAACGAATAGCGGGCTGCTGGCATTTTCCAGCCTGCGGCTGCGCCAGATAATCGCTTCATGGAGCAGCAGCGAGCAGAGCGCGGCAATGGGCAGCAGCACGGGCAGCCACCAAGCCAGCAAAGCTGCTGCTGCGAGGGAGACACTGTAAAGCAGCAAGCCTTTTGCAGCGTGCTTGGCCTTCTCCTCAGGCAGCATCGAGCGTGTTAATTCGCTAAAGCCGATAATCATTGGCAGCGCAGCTATTGTCCAGCCCTGCGACCAGTCCGCGCCGAGCAGCGGTGTCCATGGCAATGCTGTTGTTGAAGCATCTGCACCCGCACCTCCGCCAATGGGAACGAGCAGCAGCAAAGGGACTGGCCAAAAGCTTTGCAGCATGTAGCCGCCGACAATTTTCCCTCTCTTGCCCGAGAGGAACAGTGGCGTCGCCAGCTTGCCGCCCTGTTTTCGCACGAGCAGCGCCTCTGCCAAATGCAGCAGAGCTACCAGCATGAACAGCCCTGTCATATCCATGGCAGCGAGCGAGGCCGCTGCTTGACCGACTATACCTTCGCCCGAAGCAAGCGGCGTAAACCCAACGATCCATTGCAGCAGGCCAAGTACGCCAGCCGCATAAGCAAAGCATAAATATCGGATGCGAAACAGCATCAGCAGCGCGGATACGCCCCAGAGCCACATGACCGACTGCTGCGTAACGGAAACGCCGATAAAAGCCCCTATGAGAGATACAGCTATGCCTACCAGCAAGCCTGTGACGATTGCCCGGCCGAGCAGCCGGGGCCATATATGCAGCTTAACGGCGAACAATTGCCGTTCAAGCTTGATCTGCTTCGTGTATTGGAGCAATATAAATAAAATAGCCACATAATAAAAAGGTTGTACCAGCAGTTGAAGCAACGCCAACTGGAATTGCTGCAACAAAGCAAGAGCCTGATTCACCGCATACACTCCTTCATTTTTACCAACTTGTTCCTGTATCCGCCCTAGCGGCTTTTTCCCCTCTCATACCTGCTGCCTACTCAAAAGAAAAGGCTGACTCCGAAGACAGAGTCAACCTTGTTAGGGATTCGACAACGAGACGTTATTTCCTGCCTACACGTTCAATCGCTTCCCGAAGCTGCACATCGTTGTTCTTGTCTTTAATCCAAGCAACAACTGCTTTCTCCAATGCTGTCGCTGTAGTCTTGTCCAGTTTTCCCGTCACCGCCAGACTCGATTCTCTCTGGAATTGCTTGACCGCCTGCACGGTTTCCTCATTGAAATAACCATCGTCACGCTTCGGCTCATAACCAAGCCCCTTAAGCATAATTTGCGCACTGCGAATTTGCTCATTGTTCATATCACGCTGCAGCGTTTCGTTTATGGTCAGCCGCGCAACGGTGTAAAGCGAAGGCGGAGCTACGGCAACAGTCGGCTCAACGCCCTTCTCATGAATCCAGATGCCTTTCGGCGTCAGCCACTTGGCAATCGTCATTTTTATCAGACTGCCATCACCCAGCGCTTTATTATAGCTGACCTGTACCGTTCCTTTGCCGAACGTCGTCTCGCCGACAAGAATCGCACCGGCTTCCTCGCCAAGCGCGCCAGCCAATATTTCCGAGGCGCTGGCGCTGCCTTTGTTCATGACTACGGCGACCGGATAAGCCTTGCTGCTGCCTTTTGACAACGTCTTCTCCCGCTTGCCGTCGCGATCCTCCACCTGAACAATCGCATCGCCCTTCGCAATAAACTGCTCGGCAATTTCCACAACGACCGGCAATACGCCGCCAGGGTTATTGCGGACATCAATTACGAGGCCCTTAAGGCCTTGCCGTCCCTTATCGGCTGCTCCTTCGCTGCCCCGGGCGCCAGACTGCACCTGAGCCTGCCCTGCTGACTGCTGCTTCGCTTCCTGCTCCAGACGAGCAAGCTCTTCCTTGAAGCGTTCGGCCGTATTGAGCGAAAACTGACGAATTTCAATTACACCAATTCGGTCATCGGACAAATGGGCATATACGGTTTCCACATCAATATCATCCCGAATTAAAATCAGCTGGATCAATTCACTTGTGCCTATCCGCTGGATTTGCAGCTTGGCCTTCGTCCCCTTCGGTCCGCGAATTTTGTCTACCGCCTCATTCAGTCCAAGGCCCTCCAGCTTCTCTCCATTAACCGAAATGACGACATCCTTCGCCAGCAGTCCCGCCCGTTCGGCAGGGGAGCCTTTGATCGGAGATACGACGACGAGCTTGCCGTTTTGCAGCGTCACTTCCGCGCCAATACCTGTGAAGGACCCTTCGATGGATTCAGAAAAATGCTGCGCCGACGTCTTCTCCATATAAACGGAGTAAGGGTCATCCAGCGATTCCAGCATGCCTTTGACTGCGCCATCTACCAGCTCTTCACGATCCGTCTTCTTCACGTATTTGGTTTCAATCAAATCCAGCACCGCATTCATTTTGTCAATCTCGGCTTCATTCAGATCATGTTGCCCGCTAGTTTCGGCAGCTGCCGGAGCGGAGCCTGACGCCTGATAGCTGCCCACGACAAGATCGCGAGCCACTACAAGCGTGACCAGAACAGAAGCGAGCATCGTAATCATTACAAAAGCAATGACTGTACGGCCTCTAAACTGCATATTCAGGACACCACCTTCTCGTTTGACCACAGCATTAAATAGAACCTACTTCAGTTCATGCCTTCCCGCTTGGAAGACACGCCCTAGTATATGACAAGTTCTGTCCATTTATTTGCGTCTGCCCAGCGACCCACCTATTCCATATTTTTCAAGCGTAAACGGCGTTGCCATCAAAGGATGGCAACGCCCGTTTCGCACTGAAGCAGAAATAGAAGCTAATTTATTATGAAGACTCGTATCATTGCTTAAATTTCGAACAAGGGCAGCCCGAAGGCTGCCGCTTGTTACTGATCGTCCTATTTTAAATAGCTGCTTGGATCCGTTGTTGACCCATTAATCCGCACCTCAAAATGCAAATGCGGTCCGGTAGAATTGCCCGTGCTGCCAACCTCGGCAATTTTTTGGCCTTTTGTAACACTGTCGCCTTTGCTTACTTTAATGCCGCCTTCGCGAATGTGGCCATACAGCGTCCACATGCCGCCTCCGTGGTCGATAATGACGGCATTGCCATAACCGCTCCAGCGCTGCGCCATAAGGACAACGCCGCTTTCTGCCGCATGTATAGCCGTTCCCTGCGGAGCTGCGAAGTCGATGCCGGTATGGAGCTTCCTAGAGCCCGTTATCGGGTGAATCCGATAGCCATACCCTGAGCTGACACGATACGAGTCAAAAATAGGCATGCCCAGCTTTCCGCCCGTATAGACCGAACCGCCGCTTCCTCCTCCACTGCTGCCATTGCCTTTACCCGCAGCAGCAGCCGCAGCCGCTGCAGCTTTTTCCCTCGCGATTCTTTCCGCTTCCAGCTTCGCTACCTTCTCGGCTTCCAGCTCGGATACCTTCTGTGCGAATTCAATCATTAGCGCTTCCTGCTCTGCGCTTATATCTTCGAGATCCTCAAGCTGATGATCATATTCGGCAACCAGCTTGTTTTTCTCGGCTTCTTTTTTCGCTAGATCGCTTTGGTAATTTTGCAGCTTGGCATACATCGTTTTAACTTCTTCAAGCTTGTGCTCAACCTCGGCTTTTTTCTCCTCTACCAATGCCTGATCGACTTTGTTTTGCTCTAAAATGCTGCGATCCTGGCTTAAAATCAGCTGAAGCGAATCGAACCGGTCGATAAAATCGGAAAAGCTGCTCGCATTCAGCAAGACGTCAAGATACGACACCGAGCCGTTCTCATACATAAGCCGCAGACGCTGCTGGATCAGAATGTCGCGTGTTTTAACACGCCCTTCCGCCTCAACCAGCTCTGCACCAGCCTGCTGAAGCTCCGATTCCGTTTGGTCAACCTTTGCTTGCGTATTATTCATATTGACTACAACCGCATCCAGCTGTGCCAATACGGCTTTAATTGAGGCTTGTACATCAGATTTGAGCGTCGATACTTCCGTCTTTTGCTGCTCTGTCGCGTCAGCTTCCTTCTGCGCTTTGTCAATGGCCTTCTTGGCATCTGTAAGCTGCTTGTTAATGCTGTCCAACGATGCGGCACTGCTGCTCAGTGGCTGAACAAGCAATACCGTCATTATCACCATAAGAACGATTAGATTTCTTCTCTTCACCGACGCGTCCACCTACACTTTCAAATATTTTCGAATGGATATCGTACTTCCCCATATGCCGATCAAGGAGCCCAGTCCAATTAATACACCGCTAATTTCAAGTCCAACCTGCTGAACCGATACGAGACTAAGCATCATCAGCCCAAGTCCCTCCTGCGTCAATTTGACAAACTGCGCATAGCTGACGAGCAATACCGACGTCGTCAATATCGAAGCAATCATGCCAATTAGCGCACCTTCAATGAAAAACGGCCACCGGATAAACGCATTCGTCGCACCTACCAATTTCATGATGCCAATTTCCCGTCGCCGAGCAACGATCGTCACTTTAATCGTGTTGGAAATGAGGAACATAGCTGTTACCGTAAGCGCCAGGACGATCACGATGCCAATTGTACGCACCGCATTCGTAATTTTGAACAGCGTTTCAATTTTGCCTTCCCCATATTTCACACTCGTAATGGGCACCGATTCATCACCTGTGTTAAGCGCCTCGATCTGCGCAGCTGCAATACTGACAGACTGAGGTTTAAATACTTCTACCGTAAAAGAGTCCGGCAGCGGATTGCTCGCATCATCATAGCCGTCAAGCAAGCCTTCGTCACTCAAGTTTTTGCGAAGCTCCTCAAGTCCCTCTTCCTTCGTAACCAGCGTAACTTGCTTCACTTCAGAAAGGGCGAGAATTTTATTCTCGACCTCTTTCATCTTCGCCTTGTCTATATCCAGCTGAAGAAATACGCGAATTTCCACCTTGCTCTCCACCGAGGAGGCAAAATTGTTTACATTCAGCGCCAGCAGCATAAAAGCCCCGAGCAAAAACAACGAAATAAAAATCGAGCTAATGGAAGCAAACGACATCCAGCCGTTGCGAATAATATTTTTACAGCCTTCTCTAAGGTGGCGGAGCAGGGTTCTAAATTTCATAACCGTACTCCCCTCTTGCCTCATCCCGAACGACCAAGCCATTCTCGATAGCGATGACACGCTTGCGCAAGCTGTTTACAATATCGCGGTTATGCGTCGCCATGACGATGGTTGAACCGCGGAAGTTGATTTCCTCCAACAAAGCCATAATTTCCATGGACGTCTCTGGGTCTAGGTTGCCGGTAGGCTCGTCCGCTACAATAACCGACGGGTTATTCACTATTGCCCGGGCAATCGACACACGCTGCTGTTCTCCCCCTGAAAGCTGGGCCGGCAGGCTGGCATGCTTATGCTTAAGACCAACGAGATCGAGAACCTCCATCGTCCGTTTTTTAATGATCCGCTTGGGCGCTTCGATAACCTCCATTGCAAAAGCGACATTTTCAAACACCGTCAGCTTCGGAAGCAATCTAAAATCTTGAAAAATAACGCCTATGTTGCGCCGTACAAATGGAATTTTGCGTGGCTTGAGCTTGCCTATATTAAAACCATTTACGGAAAGCTGCCCTTTCGTAGGCACTTCCTCGCGATAGATCAGCTTCATGAAGGTTGATTTCCCAGCCCCGGAAGGCCCTACCAAATACACAAATTCATTACGATCTATGCGTACGGACACTCCTCGCAGTGCATGGGTACCGTCGACGTAAGTCTTCCAAATGTCTTGCATTTCAATCACGTTATCACATCCTGTTTTTAGTCAGCATTAGTAATTCGACAATGACGTGGCAAATCCTTTCTTTTCGACGGTTTCTTTCCTCATTTTTCACAATTCTCATATTCATTCTAGCTGCTTGCATATACATAACAGAGTCGCTTTTGAAATATAAGAATTTATAAGTTACGTACTTATAAATGGGTTTATATTTCTCGGAGTGAAACGAGCTGCGCCACCAAAGGACGACGAAGTCGTTTTTGCTTGACCCGAAGGAAGGGGGATTGTCCCATTGAAAAAACTACATCTCATCAGCATTTTTGTATTTGCCCTGCTGCTTGCAGCGTCTGTCAGCTGGGGTGGACTCACCTATTATGCCGAGCAGCGCACCGTGCCGACAGGCGTAACAGCGGGCGGGCTTAATATTGGCGGAATGCCTATTACAGAAGCGGTAAAGCTGCTGAGTGACTATGAGCAGGCTCTAGGAGCGCGCGAACTGACGGTTGCTACTGGCAACGCTGGCTCGGACAGGCGCACATGGAGGGCGGAGGAGCTCGGCTACCAAGCAAATACTGCGGAAGTGCGTGAGGCTTTGCAGCAGCTTGGCAAAGGAACGTTATGGGAAGCGGCAAAATATCGCTATCATTTTCCGCGAACCTTTGAGCTTGCGCAGACGTTTGATCAAGCATTGTTCGAAAAGCTTGTTCGCCAGCAGTGGGGCTGGCTAGAGCAAAATGAGCCCAAAGATGCCACCCGAACCATCACGGATCAGGACGAAATTTTTTATGAGACGGAGGCAGAAGCCTACCGTATTGAAATGAGCCGCCTCGCTGCGGAAGTGAAAAATTGGCTCTGGCTCGCCGACGATGCTAGTTCTCCTGTGAAACAGGCGGCGTATCGCACCGAGCTTCCTATCCTCACCCTATCTCCTTCCGTCACGCTGGAGCAGCTCAAGGCGCAGGGGGTCGAGCGCAAATTGATGTCGTTCACGACCGACTTCGCCGCTAGCACAGAAGGCCGCGCTTATAATGTCGCCTCAACGGCGGCTGCTCTCGACAACTGGCTGCTGGCTCCGGGCGAGGTTTTTGACTACAGCAAAGTCATTCGCAGGGTCGAGGAAAAATACGGCTTTCGGGAAGCGCCCGTCATCTTGAACGGCAAGCTTGTTCCCGGTATTGGCGGCGGCATCTGCCAAGTGTCCAGCACGCTTTACAATGCCGCACTGCGTGCCGGACTTGAAATTGTCGAAAGACGCAACCACTCGCTTCCCGTTTCTTATTTGCCCGTTGGACAAGACGCCACCTATGCCGACGGCGCCATTAACTTTCGGTTTCGCAACTCAACGGACAAGTACATCGTCATTCGTGCTACATCTGAGGGACGCAAGCTGACGGTCAAGCTATTCGGAAATATGTCCGAGGACGTCCACTACCGCATTGAATCGGTTACTGTCGGCACGCTGTCTCCAGAGGTGCAGCAGCTTCAAGACCCTGCACTGCCAGCTGGCACACGCAAGGTAATCGCGCCTGGGCGCAATGGCTACGTCGTCGACACATTTAGAGTGACGCTGGAAAATGGCAAGCCGCCATTAAAGGAACGCATTTCGCGCGACACTTACCGTGCCCAGCCTACTGTCATTCATATTGGCATAGGGAAAGCAGGGGGCACCGATCAGCTACCCGTCCCTCAACCCGCTCCAGCTCCAAGCGCGTCAAGCTCACCCAACGGATCGGGTACACCGACAGAACCGCTGCTTGAGGATGGCATTAGCTAAATCTCGATATTCAACATCGTAATTATATAATAATTGTATAACATGAATATAACATTAATAGATTCAGCATTATAATAAATGTTAGTTTTATTGACACATTGAGATAACGGGATGAAATAGCTGATATATCTAGTAATTCAGTTATTCAACCGCTTACTTGGATGATTTATGAACCTTGCATACTTTATGCCCTCTACTATACTCTTTAATTATGTCAGATTACATTACATAATAGAGAGGGAGTTTAAAGATGCCAAATCTTCTTTCATCGTGGAAAAAACACAGTGCTGCTTTGCTTGTCGGCGCATTGCTGCTCACAGGGCCTTTAACAGCCTCTACTGCTGCGGCAGCAGCTGTCTACCAAGGAGAATCTTCGAAAGCGATAGAGCTGAAGCTGGGGGATGCCAGCATTTCCCCTGATAAACTTATTCCTTCAGCGGAGCTAAAAAAACTGTTTGACCAAAGCGCCAAGCTCGCAGGCGGAGACGCTACGTTTAAAGCCACACCGAAAGGGGCGACTGTCACTCGCAAGGATGCTGCGGTTATGATCGCTGAAGGACTGCATTTATCCCCAGCCACCGAACCATACAAAGACGTGCCGGATAAAGCGTCCTATGCTTCATCGGTAGGAGCGGTCATGGAAGCGAAGCTGATGCTCGGCGTTAACCAGACCCATTTTGCGCCAAACCAATCGTTAACTTATGCGGGGGCCTATGCGCTTGCCTATCGCATTTATAATTACAGCATGCCATTCCTGCTGCCAGAAGCGACGATTGCCAGCATTCAGCAGGCTGTCGGCCAAGGCAAGCTTACTTACAAAGAACTGGTTCAACAATATTTGGACCGCATCGAGAAATACGATGACCAAGGCATTAAGCTGAACGCGATTTTGACGATTAATCCAAGGGCGCTTGAAATCGCTCAGGAGCTGGATAAAGAACGTGCTTCCTCCGGCATTCGCGGCCCGCTGCATGGCATTCCCGTTATTGTGAAGGACAACTATGACACAAATGACATGCCAACGACGGCAGGCTGCCTCTGCCTGAAGGATTCCATTCCTTCGGAGGATGCCGATCAGGTTGCCAAGCTTAAGGCGGCAGGCGCCATTATTTTAGCCAAAGCCAATTTGCATGAGTTTGCATTCGGCATTACAACTAGCAGCTCCCTGGGCGGTCAAACCTTGAACCCTTATGCACTGGACCACTACCCCGGCGGCTCTAGCGGCGGTACAGGCGCTGCCATTGCGGCAAACTTCGGCGTTATTGGGATGGGCACCGATACAGGCGGCTCCATCCGCATCCCTTCGACCTATAACAGTCTGGTCGGCATTCGCCCAACGATCGGCCTCTCCAGCCGCGACGGCATCATCCCGCTTGCCCTGTCGCAGGATGTAGGCGGACCTATGACCCGGACCGTGACGGATGCAGCCATCGTATTGGACGCAACGGTTGGTTATGACCCTGACGATGTCGCGACGGCAGCAAGCATCAGCCACATTCCGAGCAGCTACACGAGCTATCTGGATGCAAAAGGCTTGAAAGGCGCGCGCATTGGAGTGGCGACCGAGCTATTCGGAGCTGCGGAAGCAGAGCAGCCTACCACTGAGGTAGTACAAGCGGCTGTTAAGGATTTAGCTAAGCTAGGAGCGGTAACTGTCGATATTACCATTCCAAACCTGAAGGAAATTATGGCTTATCCAAGCCTCAGCGGCTACGAATTCAAATTCCAGCTGAATGAATATTTAGCTGAACTGGGCTCCAGAGCCCCTTACCACTCGCTTACTGAAATTATTGCTTCCGGTCAATTCGACAAGTCGATGGAAGCTTCGCTCAAAACACGTGATGCCAGACAATCGCTGAATACAGAGGACTACAAAGATATCGTGCTGTTCCGCACCAAAACGACAAAAGATGCGCTGCTGAAAGTGATGGCTGATCATAAGCTTGATGCGATCGTCTATCCTTCCACTACGCAAACAGCAGCATTGATTGGCGAAGCACAAAGCGCAGGCGGCAATAATCGCCTCAGCCCGTTCTCCGGCTTCCCAGCCATTACAGTGCCTGCCGGCTACACAGCTGAAGGACTCGGAGCGAGCATTGAATTCCTGGGCCGCGAATACAGCGAGCCAACGCTGTTCAAGCTGGCTTACTCCTACGAGCAAGGGACGAAGCATCGCGTCGCTCCTGTACTTGCCCCATAAGGAAGCAGCACATACGCATACGCATGCAATTACTTTAATTACAAGCTCACGCGAGAAAGCAAAAAATCTCCAAACCCACTGTAAAGGTGGATTTGGAGATTTTTGATTTTATATCACAAACAGAGCTTAACGGCTGCGCTCTACGTATTCCGTTACCCAAGCGGCTACCTTCAGCAGGTCCTCATCGGCACGGCCAATAGCTGCTTCAACCTGTACAGTCGCTGTGCCGCCATAGACGTTGCGCGCATCGACAACCTGCTCCGGCTGGAGCACCGCATAAATGCGATCATCAAACAGCTCGGAAAATCGCTTGAATTCCTCCAGCTTCAAATCGAGCAAATATTTGCCCTGCTCGATGCAATAAAGCACCGTTTTACCGATAACTTCATGCGCTTGGCGGAAAGGCAGACCTTTGCCCACGAGGAAATCGGCAATATCGGTCGCATTGGAGAAATCTTGATTAACCGCTTGGCGCATCCGCTCTTTGTTGACCTTCATCGTCGCGATCATCGGCGCGAACAGCTGCAGCGCGCCTTGCAGCGTGCGAACCGTATCAAACATACCTTCTTTGTCTTCCTGCATATCCTTGTTGTACGCGAGCGGAAGCGATTTTAAAACCGTCAGCAGGCCAACAAGGTTGCCATAGACACGGCCTGTTTTGCCGCGCACTAGTTCAGGAACATCCGGATTTTTCTTCTGCGGCATAATGCTGCTGCCTGTGCAGAAGGCATCATCCAGCTCGACGAAATTGAACTCTGTGCTGGACCATAGGATGAGCTCCTCGCTCAGACGCGACAGATGCATCATAATGATCGAAGCATGTGAGAGAAATTCCAAAATAAAGTCGCGGTCGCTGACTGCATCCAGGCTGTTTTCATAAACACGATCAAATTTCAGCTGGCTGGCTACAAAATGACGGTCGATTGGAAACGTTGTTCCCGCAAGCGCGCCTGCGCCAAGCGGCAGCATATTGATGCGTTTGTAGCTGTCTTGCAGGCGCTCGATGTCGCGTCCAAACATCGCTACGTATGCCATCAGATGATGGGCAAACAAAATCGGCTGGGCGCGCTGTAAATGCGTGTAGCCCGGCACGATTGTAGCCGTATTCGCTTTCGCCTGCTCCACGAGCGATGCTTGCAGCTTTTGCAGCAAATCCACAAATTCTACAACGCGCTTGCGCAAGTAAAGATGCATATCGGTCGAAACCTGGTCATTACGGCTGCGTCCAGTATGCAGCTTGCCGCCTACGGAGCCAATGTCGTCAATGAGCGTTTTCTCGATATTCATATGAATATCCTCGTCGGACACCGAGAACTCCAGATCATTGCGCTTAATGCGCTGCAAGACGCGGTGCAGGCCGTCCTGAATCGTCTCCACATCTTTATCTGGCAAAATGCCCTGCTTGCCCAGCATCGTCACATGAGCCAAGCTGCCTTGAATATCTTCTTCCGCCAGTTCCTTGTCGAACAGGATGGATGCTGTGTACTCCTCCACCAACTGATCGGTCTTCTTCGTAAATCTGCCGCCCCATAACTTGCTCACGTTATCGCACTCCCTCCCGGATAAGGCACAGGCCGCTGCATGCAGCGGCCTCTCCTTTGCTTCCGGCATCTATTAATAAATGACGTACTTTTATTGTTATTTACCGCTGTATTTTGTTCCGACTTTCAAACGCAGCGCGTTCAGGCGGATAAAGCCTGTAGCATCGCCTTGGTCATAAGCTTGAGTCGGATCAGCTTCCATCGTAGCGATTTCAGGATTGTACAAGCTCACAGGGCTTTGTACGCCAGCGCCGATGATATTGCCTTTGTACAACTTCAGGCGTACAGTGCCTGTCACGTTTTTCTGGGATTCCAGCACGAGAGCTTGCAGCGCAAGACGCTCAGGTGCGAACCAGAAGCCGTTATATACAAGCTGGCTGTATTTAGCAATGAGGGAATCACGCAGATTCATGACTTCACGGTCCATCGTGAGCGACTCCATTTTGCGGTGTGCGCTGAACAGGATTGTGCCGCCCGGCGTCTCATACACACCACGGCTCTTCATGCCGACAAAACGGTTTTCGACCATATCCACGCGGCCAATACCGTGCTTGCCGCCCAAGTCATTAAGCTTGTCCATTACTTGCAGCGGTGTCAATGACTCGCCATTAATGGCCGTACAGTTGCCCGCTTCAAAGGACAATTCCACATATTCGGATTGGTCCGGCGCATCTTCCGGCGCTACGCTGAGCACGAACATATCTTTGTTCTCATCGGAGCTTGGATCGAACCAAGGATCTTCCAGCATGCCGCTCTCAAAGCTGATATGCAGCAGGTTGCGGTCAGTAGAATATGGCTTGGCAGCCGAAGCTTGAACGGGAATGTTGTGCTTCTCGGCATAAGCGATCATTTCTGCGCGTCCCGGGAACTCTTCACGGAACTGCTCTTCACGCCAAGGCGCGATCACTTTAATATCAGGAGCAAGCGCGGCAACGCCGAGCTCAAAACGAACTTGGTCGTTTCCTTTGCCAGTCGCGCCATGAGCGATAATGGTCGCACCTTCAGCGCGTGCAATATCAACCATACGCTTCGCGATCAGCGGGCGGGCAATCGAGGTACCAAGCAGGTATTGACCTTCATAGAAAGCGCCAGCTTGGAACATCGGGAAAATAAAATCAGACGCGAATTCATCGCGAAGATCGTCGATATAAACTTTCGAAGCGCCTGTCGCAAGCGCTTTTGCTTCCAGTCCATCCAGCTCATCCTTTTGCCCGATGTCAGCTGTGAACGCGATAATTTCCGCATCATACGTTTCTTTCAGCCATTTGAGAATGACGGACGTGTCCAAACCGCCCGAATATGCCAATACGATTTTTTCCTTAGCCATTGTAATTGTCGCACTCCTTAAAATCATGATGAATAATCCCGGCGAATATTCAGCTATGCGGGTGGCAAACTGAATAACGCCGAATTAAGCTCTGTTACATAATCGCGGCCATAATGGCCTTTTGAGCATGAAGACGATTTTCCGCCTGGTCAAAAATAATCGAGTGGTCGCCGTCAATAACGCCCTCACTCACTTCCTCGCCGCGATGTGCAGGCAAGCAGTGCATGAATAAATAGTCTTTCTTCGCATGTGCAGTCAATGCTTCATTCACTTGATAAGCGGCAAATGCTTTCTCGCGTTCCTTCTGCTCCGCTTCTTGCCCCATGCTCGCCCATACGTCCGTATAAACAACGTCAGCGCCTTCAATGGCTTCTCTCGGATCACGGCATACATGAATGCGCGAGCCGGTCTCAGCTGCATGATCCTTCGTCTGCTGCACGATGTCTGCATCCGGCTCATAACCTTCCGGAGTCGCAACCGACATGTGGATGCCCAGCTTAGCTGCTCCCATCAGCAGGGAGTGAACCATGTTGTTGCCATCGCCGATATAAGCCACTTTCAGCCCTTCCAGCTTGCCTTTGTGCTCCAGAATAGTCTGGTAGTCGGCCAGCGCCTGACAAGGATGCGAAAGGTCTGTCAAGCCGTTAATAACCGGTATCGTTGCACCGCGTGCCAGCTCCACTACTTTGCGATGAGCAAACGTACGAATCATAATGCCGTCCAAATAACGCGAAAGTGTCTGTGCCGTGTCCCAAATCGACTCGCCCCGTCCGATTTGCAAATCATTGCCGCTCAGGAACAGTCCGTGTCCGCCGAGCTGGTAAATGCCCGTCTCGAACGATACGCGCGTACGCGTCGACGATTTTTCAAAAATCATTCCGAGTGTTTTTCCTTTAAGCAAATGATGCGTTTCGCCCGCTTTCAGCTTTTGCTTGAGCTCGATAGCGAGATCAATCAGGTAACGGATTTCCGCTGGCGCATAATCCACCAGCATGAGAAAATCGCGGCCTTTCAGGCTCGCAGCCATTTCTTCTTTTACTGCTTCTTGCAATCGTATCTCCTCCACTTCCATCTATGCGTTTCATTTATAATAGCTGTTATTTATTGACGCCAGCGCCTGTACCTGCCAGCAGCTCTGCCAAAATGCTAACCGCTTGATCAATCTCCTCATTCGTAACGAGCAAATTTGGCAGCAGGCGGATGACGTTCGGCCCCGCCGAAATGACGAGCAGCCCTTTATCCTGCGCCGCCGTGAGCAATCCAGCGATTGGCTCCGCGCATTCGATACCTACAAGCAGCCCTTTGCCGCGAATGTCCTTCACGAATGAATTGCCCTCAAGCTTCGCTTTCAGTTGCGACGTCAAGTAGTCGCCCTTCTCCTCCGCACGCTCAGACAAACGGTCGCCGACAATGGTCCCCAGCGTCGCCTTCACAACAGCTGTTGCAATAGGTGTTCCGCCAAAAGTTGAACCGTGGCTTCCTGGACCAAACGCTTCACGCAGCTCTTCCCTGCACACAGCTGCCCCTACCGGGAAGCCGCTGCCAAGCCCTTTGGCCAGCGTGAAAATATCCGGTTCAATGCCGTAATGCTCATAAGCGAACAGCTTGCCTGTACGGCCCATGCCCGTCTGAATTTCATCGACGATAAGCAAAATGCCATGCTTGCGGCATAGCTTGCACAGGGCATGCACAAATGCCGGATCAGCCGGATAAATGCCGCCTTCTGCCTGAACCAACTCCAGCATAACTGCCGCTGTTTTATCGCTGATTGCCGCTTCCAGCGCTTCAATATCATTGTAAGGAATGTATCTGAAGCCCTCCGGCAACGGAGCAAAACCTTCCTTTACCTTCTCTTGGCCCGTCGCAGTCAAGGTTGCCAGCGTCCGTCCATGGAAAGAATTTTCGAACGTAATGATTTCATAACGGCCATTGCCTTTAATCTTCTGCTGGTATTTGCGCGCCAGCTTGATTGCCGCTTCATTCGCCTCTGCGCCCGAGTTGCAGAAAAATACAGCGTCGCCGCTGCTGTTGTCCGTCAACAGCTTAGCAGCTTCCTCCTGATTCGGAATATGAAACAGGTTGGATACATGCCAAAGCTCATCGAGCTGCTTAATTAAAGCTTCCTTGATTTTGCGAGGCGCATGTCCCAAATTCGTAACGGCAATGCCGCTCATGAAATCAAGGTAACGCTTGCCCTGATCATCCCACAGCCAGCTTCCCTCGCCCTTCACAAGTGCGATTGGGTATCTCGCATAAGTAGGCAGCAGTGAATTGGCCGCTGCCGCAGATGTTGTTTTCTCACTCATCGTTTATATCCTCCCTCCCGCTCTCGCGATTTAAACCCCTTTGACGATACGCGTACCGACTCCGCCCTCGCGCACTGCCTTAGTCAATACGCCTGGCTCCTCGCCGCTGACGATGACTACCTCCTGCACCTGTCCTTGAATACATTGCACAGCAGCGCGGACCTTCGGAATCATTCCGCCATATATTTCCCCGCTTGCGATCATCTCGTCAATATCGGCAACGGTGACCACAGGCAGTACCTGCTTCACGCCATCGACCGTGCGCATAATGCCCGGCACATCGGTTACTACGATCATTTGATGAACGCCCAGATGGGAAGCTACAGCTCCGGCTGCAGTATCCGCGTTAATGTTATAGCGCTGGCCCTGTGCGTCAATGCCTACTGGCGCGATAACAGGAATATAACCCATTGCCATCACGCCTTCTATAACAGCAGCATTAATGTCCGTCACATCGCCTACAAAGCCAATCTCATAAGCGTTTGCGACCGGGCGGGCTGTAATCAGCTGGCCATCCACACCGGATAAGCCTAGCGCCTGTGCGCCGCAGGAAGACATTTTCCGCACAATTTCCTTGTTTATGCGTCCAGACAAAACCATTTCGACGACATCCAGCACCGCTTCGCTCGTCTTGCGCAAGCCGCCGACAAACTCGGTCTCAATGCCAAGCTTCCCCAGCGTCTCCGAGATCGCCGGACCGCCGCCATGTACAATAACCGGGCTAATGCCGGATTGCTGCAGCTCCCGCAGCTCGCCAAAAAAAGATTCCGGCAGCGCAGCCAGTGTACTGCCGCCGCATTTCATTACAAATCGTTGCGTCATGCTATTATGAGCTCCTTTATCGCTTAATGCCCGCCTTATGCACCGTTATGTACGGTAAGCCGCATTAATTCGCACGTAGTCATAAGTCAGGTCACAGCCCCAAGCTGTTGCCGCGCCCGCTTCCATATGCAGATCCACATGAATGACGACCGTATCGCCCTTCAAATATTCCAAAGCTTTCTCCTCATCAAAAGCGACCGGCTTCGACTGCTGCAGCGTTACAATGCTGCCCAGCGAAATATCGACCGTATCCGGGTTGACAGGCTCGCCAGCGCGGCCTACTGCCGCAATAATCCGGCCCCAGTTCGCATCAGCGCCAAATACCGCTGATTTCACAAGAGAAGAACCGATGACCGTCTTTGCAATCGCCTGCGCCGATGCATCGCTAACCGCACCGCGCACCTGAACCTCGACAAGCTTCGTTGCGCCTTCGCCGTCACGCGCGATCGCTTTCGCAAGCACCTCGCACACATGGCGAAGCGCCGCGCCAAAAGCTGCCCAGCCTTCATGCTGCGGATGAAGCTCGCTGTTGCCGGCAAGTCCGCTTGCCATCGCAACGAGCATATCGTTCGTGCTTGTATCCCCATCAACCGTAATCATATTAAAAGTATGGTTCGTCGCTTCACGCAGCACTTGCTGCAGCGCTTCGCTGCCAATTGCCGCATCCGTCGTAACGAAACCAAGCATCGTTGCCATGTTTGGGTGGATCATGCCGGAGCCTTTCGCCGCTCCAGCGATATGAATGAGCTGTCCGTCAATTTCTACGGATACGCAGACCATTTTTTGCACCAAATCGGTCGTCAAAATCGCTTGGCAGAAGCTTTCTGCCGCTTGCTTATCGGAAGCCAGCTTCGCTGGCAGCTCACTGATGCCGCTGCGTACTTTATCCATCTTGAGCAGCTCGCCAATGACGCCGGTAGAAGCTACCGCTACTTCATCCGCTGCAACGCCAACACGCTCAGCGAATTTATTGCGCATTTCATAAGCATCCGCTTCGCCCTGCTCGCCCGTGCAAGCATTGGCATTGCCGCTATTGACCAGCACAGCACGCAGGCGGCCATCCGCGCCAATGCTCTCGCGCGTCACCTTAAGCGGTGCCGCCTGAAATACATTTGTCGTGTACACGCCCGCCGCTGCCGCTGGAACCTCGCATACAATCGCGCCAAGGTCATTGCGCGTAGTTTTTTTGAGGCCGCAGTGAATGCCGCCCGCCGTAAAGCCCTTAGGTGTTGTAATCGAGCCTTCCGCCACAACCGTATAAAGGGGTGCCGTGTGTCCCTGTCCCATAATTACATCGTTCTCCTTCGCTTCATGCTAAATTAGATTATGCTGGTTCTTATGGATAAACAGGAACAAACTGCAAACCAAGCGTCTCATCCCAGCCCATCATAAGGTTCATGTTCTGAATCGCTTGTCCCGCTGCGCCTTTGACCAAATTATCAATGACCGAAACAATTGTTATTCTGCCTGTACGGCTATCGAACGCAAAGCCGATATCGCAATAGTTGGAGCCCCACACTTCCTTCGTCGCAGGCAGTTGTCCTTCAGGACGAATGCGCACGAACGGGCGGTTCTCGTAATAGCTGCGATACAGGTCCATAAAATCATCCGCGCTTCTGCCATCTTTCACCGTTGCATACATCGTCGTCATAATGCCGCGCGTCATCGGCACGAGATGGGTTGAGAACGTCGTCACAACCGATCGGCCCGCTACATCAGAGAGCACCATTTCAATTTCAGGAGTATGCTGATGCTGATTCAGCTTGTATGCTTTCAAGCTCTCGTTCAGCTCGGAATAGTGCGTGCCAAGACTCGCGCCGCGGCCCGCTCCAGAAACACCGGATTTCGCATCAATAATGATACTATCCGGATCGATAAAGCCAGCTTGCACAGCCGGAACTAGGCCAAGAAGCGCCGCCGTAACGTAGCAGCCTGGGTTAGAAATGAGATTCGCACCCCGCACACGGTCGCCATAAACTTCAGCCAATCCGTACACCGCTTGCTTCAAAAACTCCTCGTCCGCCGCCGGCTTTTTGTACCATTTTTCATATAACTCTCTATCTTGCAGGCGATAATCGCCGGATAAATCAATCACTTTAAGGCCTACAGCCAGCAAACCGGGTGCCAGCTTGGAAGCGACAGCCGCTGGTGTTGCCAAAAACACAACATCCGCTTTGCTGCGAATCGTCTGCGGCTCTACATCATCTAGCAGTTCTTCGCGAATGCTTATTAAGTGCGGGTATCCTTCCGTTATCGGCGTCCCCGCGCTGGATGATGAAATAACCGAGGTCACCTCAGCAAGAGGATGTGAGGCTAACAATCGAATAAGCTCAACGCCGCCGTAGCCGGTTGAACCGATAATAGCTATTTTCAGTTTTTCGCTCATATCCATCATCTCTCCCTATGAGACTATCTAAAAGTATATTGTACATGATTCGGCAGTCGATTAAAACAAACTGTTTTTCCGTATTATTATACATGTCATTTCATATTAATACAATGAGTGAATGGATGTATTTTTGTGCCTCGCATGCTCGAACAACCCGCTGTTATGGAGCAATTTCGCTGTTCCTATTCCAGCTTAAACCCTTCCCCTACTACCTCTGATGTGTTGCTGATGATGACAAATGCAGACGGGTCCACCGTTCGAACGAGCTGCTTAAGCTTTGCCACTTCCATCTGCCCCACAACGACCATCAGTACGGTCCGGCCTTCCCCACTGTAGCCGCCATGCCCATCAAGCTTCGTTAAACCGCGGTCGAGATCATAAAGGATCGTCTCCGACAATTTTTCCGGCTCGCTGCTAATAATAAAAGCGACCTTTGAAACCGGCAGTCCGCTTTGAATAATATCAATCGTTTTGCTCGTTACAAACAGCCCGACTAAAGCATACAACGCCACTTCCGGCGAAATAAGCAGACCAGCCGCGATGATGACACACCCGTCAAAAATAGCAACGGCGAGCCCAAGCGATAATCCCGTGTACCGATGCAAAATTTGCGCAGCCAAGCCGAGCCCGCCCGTCGAGCCTCCTCCGCGAAAGACGATGCCAAGTCCAAGCCCCACACCGATCCCACCATAAATAGCTGCAAGCAAAGGATTATGCGTTGGTGTTTCCCAGTGTGAAGTAAACAGAACGAATAACGGCAGCACAACGGAGCCAAGCGCCACTTTAAGCGCATAACGTTTGCCCAGCAGCCATAGCCCTACAAAAAACAAGGGAATATTTACAGCCCACTGCGTATAAGCTGGCGGAATGTCAGCAAAACGCTGGACCAAAATCGAAATGCCGGAAACGCCGCCTGAGGCAATCTCATTGGGCACCAAAAATAAATTAAAGCTTGCCGCCATTAAAAAAGAGCCCAGCAGCACCTGAAGCATGCTCCAAAAGAGCTGTTTTCCAGGGCTGAGCGGTTTCTTTATTCGTTTATTTATTACCGTCGATTTAGCTGTGTACGACCTGCGGCTGCCTTTATCATTCATTTCTTTCACCATATCAAATCCCACCCAAATTCATAAAGTCTTATGTAAAACGCTCATAAAAAAAGAAGAGTTCCACCCTTATTCGAGTCGGAACTCTTCTTAGCTTACGTCAATATGGCTTGATCCATGCGTATTCATCCATATCCTGTATCCTTATAGCCTTTTACGGCAAATGCCCAGCACTCGGGTTAGCTTATAGGAACGCAGCAATCACCAGCTGTTAGTCGTGGCGAATTTGATGGCGCAAATATCCGTTGATGAAGGCGTTCAGGTCGCCATCCATAACGGCTCCCACATTGCCCGTCTCCACCGATGTGCGATGATCCTTGACCATGCTGTACGGATGAAAAACATAGGAGCGAATTTGGCTGCCCCAGGCAATTTCCGATTGCTCGCCGCGAATTTCCGCGAGATGCTGACGCTGCTCTTCGATTTTCCGCTCATAAAGCTTGGAACGCAGCATATTCATAGCCCGCTCACGGTTCTGAATTTGCGAACGCTCCTGCTGGCAGGCAACGACGATACCCGAGGGAATATGCGTAATACGAATCGCCGATTCCGTCTTGTTGACATGCTGTCCGCCCGCCCCGCTTGCGCGGTATGTATCGACCTTCAAATCCTCGCTGCGAATTTCGATATCGATGTCATCGGTGATTTCCGGTACTACATCGCAAGATGCAAAGGACGTATGACGACGGCCTGACGCATCAAATGGTGAAATACGAACGAGGCGATGTACGCCCTTCTCCGCTTTAAGATAGCCGTAGGCGTTGTAGCCTTTGACCAAAATCGTGACGCTCTTGATGCCTGCCTCATCACCTGGCAGATAATCAAGCAGCTCGACCTTGAAGCCGCTTTTCTCCGCCCAGCGTGTATACATGCGGTACAGCATTTGGCCCCAGTCCTGCGACTCGGTGCCGCCGGCGCCAGGATGCAGCTCAACGATAGCGTTGAGCTTATCATACGGCTGGTTGAGCAGCAGCGTCAGCTCAAAGTCATTCAGCTTGCGCAGCAGCTGGGCTGTTCCTTCCAGCAGCTCAGGCTCAAGCGTCACGTCCTGCTCCTCCTCTGCCAGCTCCAGCATCGTTTGCAAATCTTCCATCTCGCCATTCAAGCGCAAATATTGATCGACGACCGATTTGACCGCATTCATTTCGGAAATCACGTTTTGCGCCTTGTCATTGTCATCCCAAAAATCAGGCGCCGTCATTTTTTCCTCATAGTTTGCGATTAGCTCATTCTTAAGATCTAAGTCAAAGAGACCCCCTGAGATCTTGGAGCCGCTTCGCTATTTCTCGCAAGTCCTGTTTCACCGTTGGTTCTATCATAGCGTACGTTTCACCTCAAATTTCTTATCTTGTCTGGTTGCCCAGCTTTTACTTGCTTTGCTTCCTGATGGCATAAACGCGCCTGCTGCGAAGCGAAGCAGCTTCTGCCGCATCTCTTTCGCACACTGGCGCGTTAAGCCTTGCCTATCCGATCAGTACCTTATTTACCGTGGCACTGCTTGTATTTCTTGCCGCTGCCGCATGGGCAATCATCATTGCGGCCAACCCGGTCCAGACGCTTCGCCGGACGTTTCTCTTGGCTTTCGCCTGGGCTGTTCGTCGTCGTCTGGCCTTGAGCTACCTCTTGGCGCTCCAGGTTGCTCTCTACGCGCGACTTCATAATATATTTGGCAACTTCCTCTTGAATCGTATCAATCATCGCTTTGAACATCTCAAAGCCCTCAAATTGGTACTCGCGAAGCGGATCTGTGCCGCCGTATGCCCGAAGGTGGATACCTTGGCGCAGCTGGTCCATTGCATCGATATGATCCATCCATTTGCTGTCAACCGCGCGGAGCGAAACGACCTTCTCGAATTCACGCATGGTTGTTTCGCCTAGCTCAGCTTCACGCTCGTCATAGTAAGCAACGACTTTGTCATAAATAAATTGTGTAATTTCCTCAATTTCTTTACCCCAAATGTTGTCTCTTGTGACGGTGCCTTCATTGAGAAGGTTGGCATCTACGTAGTCGATAATAGCTTCCAAATCCCACTCTTCCGGAATATCCTCCGTACAATGAGCTTCAACCGTGCGGCCAATAACCGCTTTAATCATTTCCATGACGATTTCACGGATGTTATCGGAAGTAAGCACGTCCAGACGCTGCTTGTAAATGACTTCGCGCTGCTGGTTCATGACATCATCATATTGGAGAACGACTTTACGCTGGTCGAAGTTGTTTCCTTCTACGCGCTTCTGAGCCGATTCTACTGCACGGGTAATCATCCGGCTTTCGATCGGTTGATCCTCTTCCAGACCAAGACGATCCATCATGGCCATAATGTTATCCGAGCCAAAACGGCGCATCAGTTCATCTTCCAGCGACAAATAAAACTGCGACGAGCCCGGATCACCTTGACGTCCTGCACGACCACGCAGCTGGTTATCGATCCGGCGGCTCTCATGGCGCTCCGTACCAATAATATGGAGGCCGCCAAAATCAGCTACGCCCTCGCCAAGCATAATGTCGGTACCGCGTCCTGCCATGTTTGTTGCAATCGTAACAGATCCGGCTTGACCGGCACGCGAAATAATTTCAGCCTCTTCCGCATGGAACTTCGCATTGAGTACTTTATGTCCAACGCCGCGGCGCTTAAGCATATCTGCCAGCTTCTCGGAATTTTCAATGGAAATCGTACCAACCAGCACGGGCTGTTTGTTCGCGTGACGAGCAACGATCTCCTCAACAACAGCATTAAACTTGCCTGTTTCCGATTTATAGACGACATCTTGAAGATCTTTACGAATCATCGAACGGTTCGTTGGAACTTGAATAACGTCCAGGCCGTAAATCCGCTTGAACTCTTCTTCCTCCGTCTTCGCCGTACCGGTCATGCCCGCAAGTTTGCGATACATCCGGAAATAGTTCTGGAACGTAATCGTCGCCAAGGTCATGCTCTCATTTTGTACTTTGAGCTGTTCCTTCGCTTCAATCGCTTGATGCAAGCCATCGCTGTATCGACGACCCGACATTAAACGTCCCGTAAACTCGTCGACGATAATAACCTCGTCATCTTGAACGACATAATCGACATCGCGCTTCATGATAACATTAGCTTTAAGCGCCTGTTGGATATGATGATTGAGCGTCACATTTTCATGATCAAAAAGATTTTCAATATGGAACGCCTTCTCAGCCTTCTCCACGCCTTCTTCCGTCAGCATAACGTTGCGCAGCTTCACATCAATCGTGTAATCCTCTTCCGCCTTCAAACGGCTCAGGAAGCGGTCCGCGGAATAATAAAGATCAGTCGACTTGGCAGCTTGTCCCGAAATAATTAGCGGTGTACGCGCCTCATCGACAAGGATGGAGTCCACTTCATCAATGATTGAGAAATAAAGCGGGCGCTGAACCATTTGTTCTTTGTAGAGAACCATGTTGTCGCGCAAGTAATCGAAGCCAAATTCATTGTTCGTACCGTACGTAATATCGCAAGCATAAGCGCTTTGCTTCTCCTCATGCGATAAGCCGTTCAAGTTGCAGCCGACCGTCATGCCGAGGAAATTGTAAAGCTGAGCCATCAGCTGGCTGTCACGGGAGGCCAAATAATCATTGACCGTTACGACGTGTACACCTTTCTCCAATAGCGCGTTCAAATATACAGGCAGTGTCGCCACGAGCGTTTTACCTTCACCGGTTCTCATCTCAGCGATTTTGCCTTCATGAAGAACGATACCGCCCATCAGCTGCACATCAAAATGACGCATGCCGAGCGTACGCTTCGAAGCTTCACGCGTAACTGCAAAAGCTTCTGGCAATATTTGATCAATCGTCTCCCCTTTAGCAAGGCGAGCTCTGAATTGTGCTGTTTTAGCTGTGAGTTCCTCATCGGACAAAGCCGATACGGTTGACTCCAGTGCATTAATTTCTTCTACTTTACGCGTGAGGCGTTTAACCTCGCGCTCGTTCGCATCACCAAATATTTTTTTCACTAATCCGAGCATGGGGCTTCCCCTTTCACCTTACGCTTGTTTGCCTTAAATTGTAACAGTTTGCAGGATGCACCGCAACGCATCACCATTATTTTCAGGTAAGAATATAATAAACCTTTCGAAAAGAAAAAAGGCGAACCGTCTATGTTTTCAACTGAGTTCATTATACATCGCGCAGAGGGCGAAATCAAAACGTCTACCTATTAAAAAACAGCATTGTCTCCTATGGATAAATGCACCATTCCAAAAAAATGAAAAAGCCTTCCCTCCCGCAGGAGGAAAGGCTTGAAATTGCAATAAATGTATAAGTACGACTGGCCTTGTATTAGCCTTGTTCAATTAATCCATATGTTCCATCATCGCGTTTGTACACGACGTTCACCTCTTCATTAATGCTATTGGCAAATACGAAAAAGTTATGGCCGACCATATTCATTTGCAAAATGGCCTCCTCCACATCCATCGGCTTAAGCAGGAATTTCTTCGTTCTTACGACTTCGAAATCCTCTTCCTCATGCTCGAGAACGCCTACGGCGGAGCCTTCTTCCCTGAATAGCGATTTCACACCGCTGTCATGGCGGAATCTACGGTTAACTTTCGTTTTGTGCTTGCGAATTTGTCTTTCCAGCTTATCCACAACTGTATCAATAGAGGCGTACATGTCGGCACTTTTTTCCTCTGCTCTCAAAAAGTTGCGGGCAATCGGAATCGTGACCTCGACAGCGTGTATGCCTTTCGTCACCGATAAGGTTACGGTTGTTTCGGAGGTAGGGGCTTCAAAATACTTCTCTAAGCGGCCGAGCTTCTTCTCGACATATTCCTTGAGTGCATCTGTCACTTGTAAATGTTGACCTCGAATGATGTATTCCATGGGGCATGCCTCCTTTACATGTTCTTATTATAACATAGTAGGGGAGGTATAGTAAAACTATTTTCTATTAATTTAGAATTTTCTAATAATTTATGTCGAAGGTTTGAACGAGCACAGATTAACAAGCACCTAGTGCCATTCGGCAAAATAAAAGCTCCGGTTGCCCGGAGCTTAAAGTTTACATATAAATGAATCCTATAGACTGGCTATTGCAGCCTGATGATTACAGTTTAGTGACGTTAGCAGCTTGTGGACCGCGTGCGCCTTCTACGATGTCAAATTCAACCGCTTGGCCTTCGTCAAGAGTTTTGAAGCCTTCTGTTTGAATAGCCGAGAAGTGAACGAATACGTCGCCGCCTTGATCAGTTTCGATAAATCCATAACCCTTCTCCGCGTTAAACCATTTAACTTTACCTTGCATGCATAAACAGTCCCTTCATCTTCAAATACTGTGAAACACCTTACTCATGTGGCCCACAATTTGACTATAACACCGCGTTATTAGAATTGTCAAACAATTTATTGTAAGCGAATACATTGTTGTTGTGTAGGCTATTTTCTGTCCTAAGAACCGAACAACCCTTCAAAGTACCTGCGCCTGCTTTTACAATATGAAGAATCGAGTATTTATCCATATTGCCATCACCAGTGAGTTACCTTACGGCATAATATTGTTTATATATTTTCAACACGGCTGTTATTACATCTGCTACATCCTGCTCATTCATCCTTGGAAACAATGGAAGTGTAATGCAGGTTTGATAATACGTCTCCGCTTCGGGGCAATGCACTACCTTATTAACCTTATTCTTATAAAATGGCTGGTGGTACACAGGGATATAATGAACGTTAACCCCAATATTATTTTCCCTAAATGCCTCAAAAATCTCCCTGCGATCAGCCGTAAACTTGCCCTGCTCAAAGCGGATCATATATAAGTGCCAGCTGGAGTCGCTTTTCTCGTGCTGGAACGGCAGGACTAACCCATCCAAGCCGGATAGAGCCTCGTTATAAGCCGCGGCAATCTCCCGTCTGCGATCTACAAAATGGTCGAGCTTGCCCATTTGTGAATGGCCTAATGCTGCTTGAATATCTGTCATTCTGTAATTGAAGCCTAGCTCCGACATTTCATAATACCAGGGGCCGTCATTTTTCTGCATAACAGCAGCATCCCGTGTCATACCATGGTTTCTAAACAATAGCAGACGTTTATAATAATGCTCGTCATCGGTTACGATCATCCCGCCTTCTCCTGAAGTCACATGTTTGACAGGATGGAAACTGAACATCGTCATATGTGCCAATGAGCCTACCTTCTGCCCTGCATAAGAGGCTCCTAGAGAATGGGCGGCATCATGAATGACGACCAAATTATTTTTGCGAGCCAGTTCATTAATTCGGTCCATATCTACAGGCTGTCCTGTAAAATCCACCGGAATAATCGCCTTGGTACGGCTCGTAATTAGCCTCTCTACCTCAGCCGGGTTGATATTATAGGTATCAGGCAATATATCTGCGAAAACTGGCTTGCCTCCCATATACAATACACAATTGCTGCTGGCTATAAAGGTAATTGGCGTTGTTATAACCTCATCATCAGCACCGATGCCCGCAGCAAAACAGGCGCCATGAAGGGCCGCCGTTCCATTACAAAAAGCAACCGCATAACGAACGCCGGCGTATTCCGCTACCCGGCGCTCAAACCCCTCAATAGCTGGACCCTGAGTAATAAGCTCGCCGCGCAAAACCTGCACCACAGCCTCGATATCCTCTTCATCCAGCCACTGCTTGCCATAAGGCAGCAGCGTTTCTCTAACTGGTCCCGCATATTCCATCTGATCTGCCGCCTTTCCTAAGTTAAATCAAATCCGTTACGCGAATCCAGTCCTCTGTCCGCTTAATACCTTCTTCCAGAGTCACCTCTGGCTTCCAGCCAAGCAGCCCAAAGGCTTTGGATGAGTTGCAAAGCAGCTTCTGAATTTCACTCTGCGGATGGATATGCTCAACATGACGGATACGGGATTCATCCCCCTCCAGCACGAGCTTCGCCAATTCATTAACCGAAATGTCCCGGCCCAAGCCCGCGTTGACGATTTCTCCGTTCACTTTATCGGAATAGCCTGCTTCAACGACAAATCTCGCACAGTCCGCCACATACAGCAGGTCACGCGTCTGCGTACCTTCCCCGTATATATTCAAATCTTTGCCTGCTAGCTTGTTCTTTAAGAAAATAGCTACAACTCCGCCTTCGCCTCCGGTCTTCTGAAACGGACCATAGGTATTAAATGGACGTATAACAACCGTCGGCAAACCGTATGCATGATAATACGACAGTACCATATTTTCAGCAGCAATTTTGGCGCCTGCATAAGGCGAAGCCGGTTTGATCGGATGATGCTCTGCAATTCCGCTCTCTTCCGTACAACGGTCATAAACCATGCAGGTGCTCATAAATACGACTTTGACATTATGCTTACGAGCCCGCTCCAGCACATGAAAGGTTCCAATTGTATCATTGTTGAAGGTAGTGCGAGGATCATCTATAGAATCCTGTACATTTATAGATGCGCCTAGATGATAGCAAATGTCGAATTTATTTTCTTCGAAAAGCTGCTTCAGCAAAGACTCGTCGAGTATTGAACCCTCAATGAAACGCTCCAGACGCGAATGCTGGCGAAATTCCTCAATATTCGCTTCCCTGCCATTAGATAAATCATCAATAATCCATAAGTTGTGGCCATCCTCAAGCAGTTGCTTGGCTACCCATCTTCCAATAAAACCAGCTCCGCCGGTCAGCAATATATTCACAGTAGTCCTCCTAAAGGATATTCTTCTTATCCTGAAATCAAATTAAAAAGCTCTAACAAGCTTAGGTTCTTCATGACCTAGCTCTCCGTCCAAATAACGATCAACGATATCATTATTAAATGTGTTATATACCAGCCTTAAATGCTGTGGAGCCCAATCTTTCGATGTAAACAGCTTGCCGCTGGATCGCTGCGGAATTGCTTTAAACGATTGACCTTCACCCATCTTATTAAAAAGTTGGATGAGATCCTCGGCAGCCTGCTTAACCGCATTACAGGCAACATCATGCAGACCTTCCCCCCGGTGCAGCTCAGGCACAGAATGATGAATGACGGCTCCCCCATCCAATTGGGAAGTCAGTTGATGAATCGTCATACCCGCCCAGTTCGGCTTCAGGAAATAGAATGGCCAGAAAAGCGTGATGTTCCCTCGATACCAAGGAGATAAGCCACCGTGTATATTCCAGGATATTTCCGGGAAAACGCTCAGCGTCTCTTCATCAAGCTTATGAATGCCATAGCTCACTACAGCCTGGGGATTTTGCTCAATCACCCATTGTCTGGTCTCGCTGCTATTTAATTGATCTATCGTTACTTCACGCACCATAATCCCATCAAATCCGTCTAAATCTATGGCACCAAATGCCCGCTCTTCCGAACTATGACGGTCTTGAAAATGACGAATAAAATTGTTTTTGTCCAGTTTCGCCCAGCTTGGATCCGGGCTTGGAATAAATTCCTCCCGCTTCTCAATCAGCAGTGCTTGAAGCAGCCCTTCTTCATGCAATCGTTTTGCTATATGCAAATGCCTCGGGTGGGAGCCTGTCAAAAATATTAATTTCATAGGAGCAGCTTTCCTTTCTCTGTATAAGGGCCATGAATAATTCCTTTATCTTTCAATTGTTCAATGAACGGGATGATTGTGGCTATACTGCATTCACATAAGTCAGCTATCTCCGTTAACAAATGCTCACCATCCGCGTAGTTTAATAGGGTCAAAATAATGTTCAGCTGCCTACGATTGTCCATAACTTCATTCGTAGACTGAGAACGATTCACGGGTGAATTTATATCCGGATACAGCCCATGCTTGTCTAGCTTTACTTCACCATATGGGGAAAGATTTATATAATATCCTTCTGCTTCATTCAGCTTCAGCAGTTCTTCCAATTCATTCACACTACGCTGTAATGCCTCAATGGTCATAGCTTCTTTTGTATCCAATGAATTATGGTAGCCATCATACATCCCATATACTGTCCGTGCCATCTGGCCAACAGGGAGATTAAAGCCTGGTGAGCAATATTGACGCTCATCCGATCCAAAAGCTGGGGTGAAAGGCCTCGTAATGCCATTCAGCTCCTCCCGTTCAAGAAGCTGCTGCCAAATCCGATCAAGCGGGTTAGCCCCCGAACGAGAAAGCTTATAGTTTAGAGACTCTGCTCCGCCCAAACAAGTTAATACTAGACCTGCACGAACATTTTGTTTCAATTCTGTACCGAATCGATGTAAGTATGTTATACTGCCAATCGTCTCTGGCACGAAAACAAACCGATATGTATAACGGCGTTTGCTCCATTTTGCAATCCGATTATATAAACAAGCAGCAACTAGTGGCCCACTGAGCTCATTATTAGCCATCGACGGATGGCAAATATAGGTACTAATTAGCACTTCTTCATTCGTCTCTCCTTGAAGCACACAATGGGCATAGTTGAGCTCCCCAACAATATGCTCGCTATCAATGAATGCTTCGTACTCCCCTTCTTTCAATTGCTCCCGCTCTCGATGGGGCAGACAAAATCCCCAGCGCTCCTTATAGTACGAGGTAACATAGGGAACAGCCTCCGGGAGATGCGGTATGGAGAACAAGTGACTCTCCAGTTCTGCAAGTGAAAGTTTGACATGAACTGGCGTACTGTAATTGAGAATTTGCAAATTACTGCTTTTAAAATCCGCGAGCTTGCGCCCGTCCGGTGCCTTCAGCCATCCATCGCGAATGACCCATTCCTTAGGAATTTCCCAATCGAATACCTGCTTGCCTGTCGGGTCGCCAAATACTTCGAGGGGGACATACTCGGACAATATATCAATGGTCTCGCGTACCCCTTCCCCTGTAATGCTCCGGCATATTGGGAAAAGACGGTCAAACAGCTTGTCCATTGCTTCTAGTTCATTCACTTTATTCACAGCGGCTACCCTTTCTTTGTTGGTTTCCTAGAGGTTGTCCCATGAAAGCGGGGTACCCTTCTTCAAATCAGTTCGCGCCTGTTTTCCCATAATAAGCTCCATATATTTGGTGGGGAGACCTAGTCCAGGCCGAATTGCCCTTACATTTTGTTCTGTAAACATTTCTCCTGCCTTCATATCTTCTGCGATATATAAGGAGCGGCGATGTTTTTTGGAATCCTGTTCTGCCTCTGTTGCCCCGTAGAGTATGGTTCCGATAGCCTGCCATGCACGTTCAGTCTCTATAGAAAGCGCCTTAAATTCCTCCGGTTCTAAAGAAAAATCGGAATCCACACCTCCATCGGCTCGCGAAAGCGTAAAATGCTTTTCGATAACAGTAGCCCCCATTGCCACACTGGCAACTGAAACCCCTACCCCCATCGTATGATCGGACAATCCCACTTGACATTGAAAAAGCTGCTCCATATGAGGGATTGTTAATAAATTGGTGTTAGCCGGAGTCGCAGGGTACGTGCTTGTACATTTTAATAAAACAAGATTTTCGCACCCTGCTTCTCGGGCCGCTCGTACCGTCTCATCCAATTCAGCGATGGAAGCCATGCCTGTCGAAATAATGACTGGCTTGCCTGTAGCAGCCACTTTGCGAATAAGGGGAATGTCTGTATTTTCAAACGATGCAATTTTATAGGCTGGGACATTCAACTGTTCTAGAAAATCCACAGCACTCGCATCGAAAGGTGTACTGAAAGCAATCATGCCGCGCTCACGACAACGATCAAAAATCGGCTTATGCCATTCCCATGGTGTATAGGCTTCTTGATAAAGCTTATATAGAGATGTTCCCTGCCACAAATTTTCTGGGCTCGAAATAAAAAAATCACCTTCATGAATGTCTAGCGTCATGGTATCAGCCGTATAGGTTTGCAGCTTGAGTGCATCTGCACCTGCATCTGCCGCAGCATCTACGATAGCCAACGCGCGCTCAAGTGATTGATTATGATTGCCTGACATCTCAGCAATCAAAAAGGGCTTATTTTTTTTCCCAATCATACGGTCTAAAATGTTAATGTCCTTCATTACGCAATCATTCCTCCGTTATAACCTTAATTACTCTGCTCTGCATTTGGCCAGGCTGGCTATCCATTAATTCCAATGCTCTGGCACCCAGAGAACCTAATGAGTAGGCTGAATTCAAAACTTTATTCATTATATCGGCATAATGCCCTGAATTTATTTGTTCATGCGAGCCCATATCGATAATAGCACCCAGTTGGCCAGCCAAGCTGACGGTATCAACCTGATTTTCGGCTACAACGACAACCGCTGAAGGGAGACCTAAATAACAACGCTCCCACATAGCCACTCCGCCCGCTCCAAGAGCAAAATCAGCCTTTGCTATCAGCTCTGCCATATATTCGATTTGAATATGTAACGTAACATCTGCCATATCACTGCAAAGCTGTATTATTTCCTCCAGGCGAGAATTTGCTGTGCCGACTACAACATCAGTATGAAAAAGTTTTTTATTGCTTGAGGCTGGAGATGCTAGAACTTTTAATGCGTTCAGTGCCTTGACTGTTTCATGAGTTGGATCGCTGCCGCCAAAAAAAATCAGGAGTCGATTGAATTCTTCCCCCCTTTGTCTCAAAGAGGCCCTTTGCTCATAAAATGAAGGTCTTAACAGCAAATAGGCAGGGCCGAGCAGCAGCCTACAGTCGTCTGGAACCAAATTCCGGTAACGGCTATTTTGATCTCGCGTTAAATTCTGATCCAAGAGGATATGTGCCAAATGTCGGCGATTAGCCAAATCATCAATCACCATTAGCTGTCCCACATGCGGCCTTACTCTTTCTTCCCAAAACGCATCAAGTGCATAATGATCAACAATGAGTAACTTTGGCTTCTCCGCCAAACATGATTGGATCGTATATTCAGCATCCTCCTGAATTCCATCCCGGTCCGTTCGATTTAAAGAATCCGACGAGTGAATCATTGTACAACGATGCCCTCGCTGAATGATATAGTCTTGAAGATTGCCTTCCAACATCCGGCTAATGAATAAAACGCTATATCCGCAAGCGGCCAGCTCGTCCGCAAGGGATAAGCAGCGCATAATATGTCCTGTTCCTATGGCTTGTGAAGCATCTGCTCTTACGATGACAGCCGCTCCCATTATACAACCGGCTTTTGCTCAATATGAGCATTTAATCGGGCTATATCCGGATTATCTAATAAATAACGTACAACATTAGCTGAATCCACTTCCATATCGCCCTTAAATGCCTCTGCAACCGCACAGCATAAGTCATAATCCTCAGCCGTATCAAGTGTAATTCTCAACTCTGGATGCCTCAGTTCTTCTGGCACTTGAATGATCGTGCTTGAGAATTGCTCAGCATATTCATATGCATAATAAGTCACATGTTCCCGGTGGCGTTCCTCGGTCAGGGCATGCTTGATTCTCGTCAAAGCCTCATAAGAAATCATCTCGACTGCCAGCCCTCTAGGAAGCAATCCTTCCAAAAGCGCAATATCAGAAGCCTGCTCCTGCATAGCCGCCACAATATGATTGGCGAGTTGATAATCAACAAACGGACAGTCCGAAGTAACTCGAATAATATAATCAGGTTTATACAGACCAGCGCAATCGTAATATCGGGATAGTACATTTAGCTCTGAGCCTCTGAAACAAGCAACTCCATTGTCCGCACACCAGCTTGCAATCGCATCATCCCCAGGCAATACAGATGTGGCTACAATAACCTCTCGAACAGAGTTAATCTTCCTGCTTCGGTTCACAACATAATTGAGAACAGAATCACCATTTAGCGGCAGCAATATTTTCCCTGGGAGTCGCGATGAGCCCATTCTAGCCTGTATAATAACAATTATATTCATGAACCTATTCCTCCTACTCATTAACGGCTTCCATAAGTATAACGTTTCTCAATTTTGATATATAAGCTATATGTATTTTTATCGGTCAACTGAGCCGTTCCGAATAGAGTAAATTCCCTTACTATTATAATATGCTATAATTGTTCCTAAAATTATGAAACGATTAAGCATTAGCCCAACACATGCAATAGAACAGAAAGGTGAGCCTAATGATTGAATTTATTAAGATGAAGGAAGAACACCTTGAGTTGGTATTGAGATGGAGAACTAGTGAGCATGTAACAAAGTTTATGTTTACCGATATTGCTTACAACCTTGATAAGCACAGGAAATGGTTTCAAAAAATAACCGCTTCCTCTACCGATATGTATTGGATGATTTCTATTAAAAACACCCTTGTCGGTCTTGTATCCCTAAATGGAATTGATTGGACCAATAAACGCGCCTACTGGGGCTACTACATTGGTGAGCCTAACTATGGCATAAGTGGAGCGTTGATTCCGCCCTATATTTATCATTATGTTTTCAATGAATTAGAGCTACAAAAATTGAATGCCGAAGTCATGGAAGGAAATCATAATATCATCAAGATACATATGATGCACGGATATAGAGAGATTGGGCATTATCGTGACCATATTTTTAAATACAATAAGTTTCATAATGTTTATGCGTTGGAGTTGTTGAAGGAAGATTGGCTCATTAAAGCTAAGGGCAAATCCTATGCAACTACTTTCGAAAAATACTAGCTTGTGAAGAGGAATACAATATCATTGCGTAAAAAAACAGGGAAGCAACTTCCTTCCCTGTTTCCTACAATGGCTTCACAAGCACCATCTAAGTGGTCCTATTAAAGGTTCATTTTTCTGAATTGAGCACTTTCTATAATACGTTCCGTAAATTTAAGTGCTGCCGTGCTGTCATTTAATAATGATAAATTTTTTGATGCATCCTGATAGTTGAGATTCAGACTCATGCTTTGCATCAGATATTCCTTCGCCTTCTCAATATCATTAAACAACTCAATCACAAGTACAGCCATATTGTTCAAGCCAGAAGGCTCCTGACCGTTCAAGTTCATTGCTTCTTTTAAATATGAATAGCATGTTTGCTTATCTGATTCTTTATAGGCCACAACTGAACTATAAAAATAATACTCATAAGCCTGTCTCTTCGTGGGCAACTGATCTGGGGAGACTTTCAGCAAGTACTGTGCAGCCACAGAAATCCCACCTCTAAATAATTCAAAAATGCTAATACTCAGATATACTTCACTTTGTATAAATCCCTGATTATTAAAAATTTCGATAAAACGATTAGATTTGTAATTGGCCAGAGTACGTGTAACATTCTTTTTCATGACTCCGTGCTGATTTGAAAAGTTATTCTCGTGCATCCGGTATTTGACTAACTCCTCTTGTATGATCCCTATGCTATAACCTGAAAGGATATACTCTAAAGCAATTTGGTAGTCATCAGAGTGTTGAAGAAAATGTTCAGCGCGATAAATTTCAGGGGTGTTTTTCAATGCCATTGCTGCTCCAAGACAGTAGTTCCTTTTAAGCTGCTCCAATGTAATATTTGAATCATTAAGATAGTCCGGAAACACATACCGTGCTCCCGTTTCCTCGGATTCATTATTAATGATAATTGCAGTTGACATAACGATACCAATTTCACTAGACTCATTAAATTTATCCAAAACCGCCTTTGCGCGATTTGGCAAAGTAATATCATCTGCCGCTGCGAAAATAATATACATTCCTGTACAATGATCCAACCCTGTTTTTGTTGCTTGTGGAATGCCTTGATTGACATAGTGCTTAGCAATAATAAAACGATCATCACCGCTTGCGAAAGTATTGTAGATATCTGCAGATGTATCCGTACTCCCATCATCAACAATAACAAACTCCAAATTGGGATAGTCAATCGAAAGTACACTTTCAATGGCTTCCTTGATAAAATCTTCATTATTATACACGGTCATCATTACGGAAATTTTCACTACGTTGTTACTATCCAACTTCGTACTCCCTTCTAGTAATACTGGCCCTGAAATTCAAAATCATTTTCTTCTAACCAAACATATATTTCTTTATAGAATGAGCTCATTACAGCTATAAAGATATCATTTTTATTTTCAAGCAATAGCTGTTCTGGCAAGTAGACGTTTTTCCCGTATACCCTTGTATTTTCACCCTGTGCCTTTGAATCAACAAAATATGCTATTTCATAATGTAGAAAGTCTTTATATTTCTCAAAAAAACTTCCCGTACCCCAAATAATAAGCTTCTTGCCGTTTATAAGGGGATTATAATCATAGTATTGTAACACTCTTCTTGTCCATTCAATAATCGCAACAAATTTTTCTCTTTCTTCCCGATTATTAAAAAAATTCGTTCTATCATACTTAAGTAGCATCTTATCGAGACTGGAGAGCATGACATCGGGATTCAATCCAGCGTGCTCTCCGTGAAAACGATGCAAAGCTAAAATCTCTTCTATGTAACCAAATTTATATTTTTTAGAGAAACGTAAATATATATCCATATCTTCACATAGAAGATCTTCGTCATAGCAGCCTAGTTCTTCAAAGCACTCTTTCCTAAACAGAACTGTCCAAGTTGACATTTCAGGAAGCATTTCAAGTAAATTATTATAAATATCTCCAGATTTAAAATCACAAATTTTAGAAAATCTATATTTTTCCTCAAAAACGATATTATCTAATAAGGTTTCTTTTGTGTGAACATGATAACCATCACCATACGCTATATGGAACTCACGGTTATCATCCAGAAAGTTTACCAAAGTTGATATAGCATCAGGCATAAGAATATCGTCTGAACCAAATGTTTTTATATAGTTTCCTTCGGCCATCTTTATGCCTTTATTAAAGTTAACACTGATACCTTCATTTTCTTTATTCTGATATATAAATCTCTCGAACCTCTCGTCCAGTTCTTCATAGATTTCCATTATTTTTTCATGGGTTTGATCTGATGAGCCATCATTAAATAAAATCAGTTCAATATTAGGATAAGTTTGCTTAATAAAACTTTTTAAACAGCACTGAACATAATCTTGATGATTATATGCAGAAATAATAACAGATACTAGCTTAGATTCTTCGCCCACTTACTAATTCCCCCGTTTATAAATATTTAACAAAAACTTTTCTTGTGAAGGTTTCGAACAAGTCCATGCCATCCCATATTGGCGTAAATTCTAAAGCACTGCCTACAGGTACTATTCGATCAATTGCTCTTCTGCATGCTAGGTAGGCTAATTTATCTATTTGCTCTTTATTTAAACCGTAATATGATAGAGTCTGGTCTTTGTCTTCAAACGAACTTGCAAGACTATCTAAGTCTCTCAGTTCTTTTTGTAGAAATAACCCCAGTCCGGTATGTAAAGCTTTCACTTGGTTGTTGACAACGTTTAAATCAATAATAGCGGCTATATCATTATGTTCTAACAAATCCACATTCCCTACGTCTTCACTCGCAGAATAAATAAAGGAACTTGTCATTCTTTTAATTAAATCTGCTGGATTATATGGACTTTGCTTCTCCTCAAATGCCACTTTATAATACATCCAGAATCGTTCCTTGGCTTCCCTAACATCTTCTTCAGTACCAACCCAATAAATAAGCCTAGGTGATGAGCAAGCTTGCTGCCCAAATAAAGTGACATCATTCATAAACTTTGCTACAAACGATCTTAACTCACCCTGATCTGCCGAAAGAATGCCCGAAGCAAGGAATACCGCACTGGAAAATCTGTCGGCGAAGGCAACCTCTGTTGCTAGGGGATTCAAAGGAATGGATCTAATAGCCTGAATCGTCTGATCTCCACCCCATATTACTCTTATATGGCAGCATTCTGATAGTTTTCTCGAAATCTCTTCCGAATGATCATATCTTATTATACATAAACGGGAAGCTATTTCTATGAAGTCCTCTTTTTTTAGAATAGCTACAATACCCTCCACTAATAATTCCAATACTTCGCTTCTTCTCGAGGAAAGTCTAATAATATTGGAATTACCACTAAGTAGAGAAATAATAAATGAATATACAAATATGGTATCGACGTTAGCTGGAGCAAAATGAAGTGCAGTACCTCTACCCTTATAGATTAGGTTAGTATTTCGTAATTCCAATTCTTCTTTTAACTTCATAAGATTTGAGCGCCTGAGCCAATACCCAAGTGCAACCATTTCTGGATATTTCCTAAATGATTTATCTTGTAATAGCTGTCGAGATAGCTCTACAGCAAACCCTATTACAGTTGAATCAAAGGGTATTAAGGTGTCCTTAGAAAAAACTTCTTGTATCTTACCTACCCATTCTTCCGACGAGCTTTCGGGATGTATGAAATCCATCTTTAGTCTCCTATTTTTATGTTGTAAAGGTATCACTACAACCTCTTACTTCCGAGGCCGGTAATCTTCCTAGCACAGTGAATACCTTCCCTTTCCTTCCACATGCACAAATATCCTCTCCATGTATAACTCCTACATCCTCTGTTAGCAGGCTATGTCCAGGGTAGCTTTTAGGAAGGGTACTTAGAGTTTGAATCAATCCCTCTTTCCCAAATGGCATAATTTCTAAAGTGTAAGGGTCTCTAATGATTATATCTGCATAGTCTGGTGTATGGAGTACACCATGTTCGCATTCAAAAAAGATTGAGCCTACCTGTTCAACCATGCCATAATAATTATGAACGTGTGGAATATTCAATAATTGCTTCAGCATTTTATTAAATTGTGCCCGCTCAAGCTTCTCTTCTTCAAATTTTTTCCATCCACCGCCATGGATGAGTATGCTAGATTCTAAATCCAATTCAATATTTTTTGCCAACAATTCTTTGCACAAGTAGTTCCAAATAATATAAGTAAAACCGAATAGCAAAAAGCTTTCATTTTGATATTTCGCTAGATATTCTTTTAATTCATCCCACTTTATTTCCATATTATCATTTAGTAGAAAGAAGTGATCTCTCCCAAATGTGGAGAAGCCTAATATAGCCGCTGTTCTCGCTGAAAATGATCTTCTATTCTTCAAAGTGCTTTCACTATCAACAATAATCATTGGCATACGTTTATTGCCTATAAAGGATTGAACAATAGTAGACAATGCCTTAGTCTGCCTTAGCGCGGTTTCTTTATCCAAATATATTTTAGACTTCTTCGCGGAAGTCGTCCCACTTGATTCTAAAACTTTAATAATTTGATCTTCTCTAACAGACTTTAGTTCAAGCTCTTTGAATAGCTGCACAGGAATAAACGGAATTTCACTAATATTCGATTCCCTGCTTGACTTAAATAATTTCTGGACAATTTGAGCATATGCCGAGTTTGACTCTGCCCGATGCCACTCTGTTAATTGATTCCATATAACATTATTAATAGCTGACTTTTCTTCCTTTTTTAATAAATAGGGATTTGCATTAAACACAACATCATTCAGCATGGAGTAACACCTCTTTCATTCTCCCATAATCCTTCTTGCCTGCATTCGTGTAAAAAATATTAGGGAGTGTCACTATTTTATACATGCTATGATGAAATTTATAGGTTTTTGAAAGATATAATTTAATTTTTTCATAATCGTTATCATTAGATATAACCACAAGCAATTGATCGTCGGTTCCTAAACAAGCCACATCTTTATCAACGACCTGCTCTAGTTGTTTTTCGATCTCATCCATATTCACCCTTATTCCCATGCACTTAATAATTCTTTTCTTTCTCCCAATAATATAGGCATATCCTTCTTCATCCTGCATAGCTATATCACCAGTAAATAGTACACCCTTCAACTCATCACCTAGGTTTAAATCAGTTCGATCATTGCAGTAACCAAGCATGACGTTGTTACCATAGTAAATTAACTCGTCTGTCTGAGAATCAATTTCTATTCTACCACCAGGTATAGCGATTCCAATTGATTTTCTCTTCGATTCAAACTTTTCAAAGGGGAGATAGCTTATTCTAGCAGTAGCTTCTGTTTGACCGTACATAATTGTGAACGATTGATTGTTATCAAAAGCATGCGCCGCTATTTTCTCAGCTATATCAGGATTTATTCTCCCACCAGCTTGTGTAAAATATTTGATATGCGGGGTATTCATCTTATCTAAACCTAATCGGCATAACACTTGGTAAGTATAAGGAACTCCAGAAAAAGAACTCACTTTATAAGCGTCCATACAATTCCAAAACTCTCTTGATACTACACTTTTCTTTGTCAGCACTATACTCGCGCCTACCGCCAAATGAGTATTTATAACCGATAGTCCATAAGAATAATACATAGGTAGCGAAGTAATCGCTATGTCTTCGGGTGAAATTTTCAGATATTCCACAATCGAATTCGCATTACTAGATAAATTTCCATAAGAAAGGCGTACTAATTTAGGAGAGCCCGTTGATCCAGAAGTCGGGAGCAGCAACGCTAAGTCCTCATATATTTCCAAATCTTGCATTTCGCTTTTTATTGCTATAAAGTATTCATCATGTTCCACTACAACAGTATAACTCTTCTCGAAAATAGCGTACAAACTTCTGGGACCCATAATCCAGTCTGGGTAATAGGAATGAATTAGTTTGTCAATCAAACCTTCATTTATGTTAGCATCTACAAGAGTAGCCGCATGCTTGGCTTGCAATGCGGCTAAATAACATATAATTGATTGTTTATTATTTTCACAAAGTATAAATCCTAAGGTTTTTCTATTAAAATGTTTCCCCCATAATTCTTTATAATCATTTATGCTCAACTGCAGTTCCTTATAGCTCACTTCACTATTATTAATCTCATCATACAATACTGTATGATTTATTTCCGGCAAATTCCAAAAACTCAAAGGATCATCCCCCCGTCTATTCCTATTACTTGCGAGTTAATGTAAGAGGATGCTGGACTAGCTAAAAAAAGAGCCAGATTAGCAACATCATGAGGCTCTCCTAGTCTTCTTAACGGTATACTACTTAATATTGAGCTGACCTTATCTTCTCGATACCCTGATACTAGATCCGTTTGAATGAATCCAGGAGCAATTGCATTTACCCTTATCTGATATGGGCCTAGCTCTTTTGCCGAAGAATGTGTCAGTCCTATTACCGCCGCTTTGCTAGCAGAATATACAGTCTGTCCCGGACTTCCAAATCTGCCTACAATCGAGCTAATATTTATAATAGCCCCACCTTTATTACGTCTCATTAGACGTGATGCCATCTGGATATGATGAATCAAAGAGCTGACATTCGTATTAAATAATTCTTGAATATCTTCATCTCTAATCATACCTATCAAACTATCTCTCATAATTCCGGCATTATTTACCAAAATGTCCAATTTACCAAAAGTTTTACTAATTTCATTCGCAGCAGCACTTATTTGCTTCGAATCCATGACATCATAAGCAATCGAGATCACTTTAACTTTATAAGTTAATTCTAAATCCCCCTTTAATTCTGTTAATGCATCAGCATTGCGAGAACTAATAATTAAATGACAACCGGCTTCCGCAAAGGTTCTAGCCGTTTCTTTCCCAATCCCTTTTGAGGCTCCTGTTATCCAAGCCACTTTATCGGATAATAAAAACATTAAAACTCCACTCCATATTTCAAAAGAATTTCTTTTGCTTTACCATAACTACTCATATCAATTACATCCTCGGTATCCAGCATAATGTTAAATTTCTCTTCCAAAGCAGCAATCAATGCCATATGTGAAATGGAGTCCCATTCAGGTAGCGAATTATATTCCAATTGATCCGTAATCTTCTCCTCAGCAATCTCCAAAGCCTCTACAAATGCTTCTTTTACTCTTTGTTCACTCATTTTCTGTTCCTCCAGTGGTATAAAATATCTTGTAATTTTTTTTCGTTAAACTGATCTTTGATTAGATTATACACAATGTACTCTACATTATTCATTTCTTTTCTCTTTAATTCTTTAAAACCAAAACGATAATTAATAGATTGCATTTTCATGTTATCATGTCTTACCGTTGTAATAATCGATTTCAAACCTAAATGACGAAAGGCAGTATTCATAAGCAGTAGTTCCGCTTCAAGAACGTAGGGTTTCCCAGCGACTAATGATTCATCAGTAACCAGTCTCCCTTTTTCAGCGACTCCCTTAACCATATCAATATCGTACAATGAAGTCGTACCCAATACACGACTTTCACGGTCGACGATCATCCAATAAATATCATTTGAACGTCTTATATATTCTTTGTCCCACTTTTGCTGCCCCTCAATGGAGGACTCCAAAGTTTGATTCAAATAATACCTTGCTCTTGCTGTATTTCTCAACTCTACTACTTTCGTATTGAATTGCTCTGTATATGGAAGTAATCTAACGAACTCTCCTTCAACAGGTGTGCTACGATAAAAAGAAACGATTTCATTAAGATTCATAACGATTGATCACATCCACAATATATCTAACTTCTTGATCAGAAAGTATCGGATTAAGTGGTAAACTCAACACTTCCAAATGAATTTTTTCACTTATCGGAAAATCCATATCCGATAGTTCGACATATGATTTCTGCTTGTGTGGAGGAATCGGATAATGAATGAGTGTTTGAATACCGTTCTCCTCCAAAAAACTCTTCAACTGCTCTCGATTTTGCGTCCGAATAATAAACAAATGCCATACGTGGCTTATTTCCTCGCCGTTAACAACCTTAGGTAATAAGATATTCTCATTGCTGATATTAGCTCTATAATAAGCCGCAATTTCTCTTCTTCTCTCATTATCCAGATCCAAGTATGGGAGCTTTATTTGAAGAATAGCGGCTTGATATTCATCGAGACGATTATTAAATCCTTTATATTCAAATTCATACTTTGCAAGAGATCCGTAATTGCGAAGTGATTTAACCTTTTCGGCTATAACATCATCATTCGTCGTAATAGCTCCAGCATCCCCTAAAGCACCTAAATTCTTACCTGGAAAAAAACTAAAGCCCGCTGCATCGCCTAAATTCCCAGCACGCCTTCCGCCATTCATGGCTCCATGAGCTTGTGCAGCGTCTTCCATAACAATTAAATTGTAGGTATCAGCAATTTTCTTTATTTTTTCCATATTACATAACTGTCCGTATAAATGAACCGCAACTATTGCCTTTGTATTTTTAGTAATTGCTTTTTCAATTAGATTACAATCTATATTATATGACGTAAGCTCAGGTTCTACTAATACAGGCTTGGCACCAGCACTGCTTACAGCTAAAATCGTAGCGATAAAGGTATTAGAAGGAACAATTACCTCATCCCCTTCTCCTATACCGTATGCCTTTAATAAAAGCAAGAGTGAGTCCAGGCCATTTGAAGTACCTATACAATGCTTGGTCCCACAAAAAGCTGCAAAATCACTTTCAAACTCTTTGACATAGTCACCAAGAATGTACCAACCTTTATTCAAAAACTGTTCCGTCTTATTTAGGATGTCATCTTTAAATCTTAGATTAATATCTTTCAAATTCAAAAAAGATATCATTTCAGCTGACCTCTTCCGTAAATTTATTCACCATCAAACAAAAATCCACGTAATCCCTTACATATTCCTCTTCATTAAATTTCATACTTGCAAGCACCATAATAATACAGTCATCTGAAAAGTCATGCATTTCTCTCCAGATATTGTTGCCGATATACAAAGCCTTAGAACAGTTATTCAAAACAAGCTTGTTCCGAGAAAATGCATCTTCTAAAACCATTGTGAAGCTACCGTTTAAACAAACAATGATTTGCTCTAACTCTCTATGGGCATGAAAACCACGAGGATGCTCCTTTTGTAAATTATATAAATAGTATACTCTCTTAATTTCAAAAGGGACATCTGCATTATTTTCAACAGCAATTAGTGAACCTCTGCCATCTGTGTGCTCTTTAAGATCGATAAAGTAATAAGGTTTTAGCTCATTCACATTCTCACCCCATAGCTAATATTTAAGTTACTATACAAACTCATCACAAATCTTATACAATGGCAGCCTGACCTATCATCTCAAAAAAAGAATCATTATTACTAAAATGAGCACCATTCTTTTTTATTTCCTCATCAGTCCAGCTCCACCATTCAGATGCAAGAAGCAAATCAATTTTCTCTTGATCAAAACGGTATTTTATTATCCTTGCAGGGACCCCACCTACAATCGCGTAATCCGGAACATCTTTCGTTACTACAGCTCCAGCTGCTATAATTGCACCATTCCCTATAGTAATAGATGGAAGAATCCATACCCCTGCACCAATCCAGACATCATTTTTAATGATGATTTCACCATTATTTGAAATGGAATGAAGCTCCTTGACATCCTCAGTGTTCAACAACCCAGGAACATTCTCAGAGTCAGGAATTATATTATTCGGATCTGTATAAAGTAATGGATGTGTAGTGATATACTCAGTCGGATGATTTATTGCGGCAATTTGTACCGTCTTATTAATAGAGCAAAATGCTCCTACACGTTTTAGCAATGTTCCATCATAACATAATCTTTCATAACCATATGTATATTTTCCGATTTCAACTCCATTAACACACTGGATACTAGCCGCAGCTTTATTACCGGAAACCCCTATATTTTCTTCACTATAATAAGGGATCATAGGGATGTAGTTTTCATCTTCATTCAAACCAATTTCGTCCAGTTGAGGTTTTATTTCTAAATAGTACGAACTAGCTATAAGAACCATAACTTCTTCCAAATTTTCTTTTTTTAAAAATTCCGGATTTCTTATAACTATTTCAGTTCCTTTAAATAACTCATCCCATAAGGCTTTATTATTATCTATAAAATACATACACTTAAGATTCATTCCAATCAAACCAGACAAAACTAGCTTTGCACCTCTACCTGTTCCAAATATTATTATTTTTTTATTGGAGATTTTCAAATTCTCATCTACTAGTTTTTCCAATATATACTCAATCATCAGCCCACCTCCGTCAAAAATTAATCTTATTACTTAGTTATATAATTAAATGAGATCCTCATTAAGAAGCCATATTTTCAGCTTTTCTTTAGTAATCAATTCGTTTTCAATAAAATCAATATTTTGCCGATCTAAGTTCAAACTAAGTTTGCTTAATTCATAATTTTTTCTGTATGGAGAAGGAATGATATACATTTTTTCATTTTCCACCACCTTCTGCAGCTCATCCTCTGTCATAAGCTCTTCCCTCATTTTTTCTCCCGGTCGCAGTCCAATCTCTTTAATTTTTACTTCTCCGGAAGGATCAAGCTCTTCTAGCATAACTTCAATTAATTCTGTAATTCTAATTAAAGGCATTTTTAACACAAATATTTCGGCACCTGTTGCCATGAGATTAGCTTCTAATATTAAGTGAATTGCCTGACTAGGGGTCATCATATAACGAATCATTTCTTTGTCTGTTACAGTAATATCTTCTTTTCTTACAATCTGCTGCTTGAATAATGGAATGACAGAGCCTCTGGAACCCATAACATTTCCGAATCTAACGGAAGAAAATACGGTTTGCTTGGAGCCCTTCTGATTTTCTGCTGCCGAAATCAGCCTTTCTCCCATTAACTTAGTAGCACCGTATGTATTTGTTGGCGAAATCGCCTTATCAGAGCTAGTAAATAACACCTTTTTCACACCAGCCTGAATGGAGGCCTGGATGACGTTTTGTGTCCCAATAACATTCGTTTGCACAGCCTCAAACGGATTATATTCACAAAACGGTACATGCTTCATTGCAGCGAGATGAAACACAAAATCAATATCTTCTAACGCTCTCAGCAATCGTTGTTCATCTCTTACATCTCCGATTAAATAACGCATCTTATCTTGATGCTCGTGAAAATCTTGGCTCATTTGATACTGTTTATATTCATCTCTACTAAATATTCGAATTACGCTTGGATCGTAGGCAAGCAAATGTTTAGTCAAGTGATAGCCTATTGTCCCCGTTCCACCTGTAATTAAAATTTTCTTATTATTATACATTTACCCAAGCACCTCATTTTCACCTTTACACATAGCCTATCTTTGTTTGCCTCTCTACTATGTATATCGGTTGCTTGCTCTTAATTTATAAGAAGGACCGCAAGGAATTTGTACCCATGCAGTCCTTCTTCTTTATGATTTTTCATTGTAATGCTTACATAATTTACCCACCTATACTTGGGTTAAACGCTGTTGAAGCTCTGTTACAATTTCAGTCAAAGTATCTGTCTGACTGGACATCTTTTTCACTAAGGGCCACATATACTCCTGGTAAAAAGCTATTTGCTGCTTAATATTGCGAGCTTCCGATAAGCGGTGAAGTTGATACTGGAATAGTTCAATTTCTACTCGGCACGATTGTATGTATAATCCATTGAAAGCGTCACAATTAACAACAAACTCCCATTTATTATCAATTTCATCTATTGTGCTTACACATTTGTCGAGTTGCATTTCACCATACTGACCAAGCTTTTTAATGTTTTTCAATATAACATTTAACGCTTGAGAGCAATTAAATACACTTTGCGGCAAATCGGATAATTTGCTTACTATTTCCTTCTTTCGTTTATTCCCATATTTTTCTGCCACTTTAAGCTGTAAGGCAAATTCATTCCCAACCACAGTATTACTCTGTAGCCTTACATAAACCGCTTCTAGCGTCTCCCATTGCGTGTGTTTGATTTTCGCCCCATTCTGTGAAGTGTTAATTAAACGAACATCTGAAGTACTAGCCAGTAAATTCTCAATATCTGCAAGAGCAAGTGCCAGTGTATATGTGGTGCAATTAAGCGTCCCCATCACATTCTCTACTTTTACATTTGCGCCATCTAGCGTTCTAGCGATATCCGTTTCTGTAATATGCTTCGTTCCAGCGGCATACATTCTATTGTTAGGATAAGAGAAATCTTGTCCCACAAAAATAATTTCCTTACAACCCATATACACAGCAGCTTGAATAGCCGTTCCTGTTACCGTATGATTCGATTGTAAGACGGGATCTTCCAATCCAAGCCCTAGAAAATATTTTGAAACCCAGTCACTCCCAACAAACAAATGAAGTAGCATTTCCTGTTGAAGCGACTCCAAAACTTGATAATGAATTGTAGGCGAGAATAACATTGGAATAGATGAAAGATCCAAATGTTTAAAAGCCTGAACATTCACTTCAGCACCATCCATAGACACGATAAGATGGGGTTTAATATGATGATGCAACAGAGTTTGGGCTGCTGAGCCCGCTGCAATAATAACAGCATGATCCTTTATTTTTCCCAAGTGATCAAGGTCCATTTCTAATGAAGGACCTCCCCCAACAATAATGACCGTTTTATTAATTAAAGCTTTCTTCATCTGAGATATAGGGGGAGACTGTAATAGAGCTGGCATATTGTATAATCCATTTCTAACCCAATCCATACCTAACCGTTCATAGATATGAACATGATTTGCATAGTTATAGTAAGCCATTTCAGCTTCCCTCATAAAATCTGTTTTCTCTGATGCAAACCAGCTTTCATATGTTGGAGTTACGACGATAACCGGGTGCTCTCGCGTTGGAATTATTGAACGCATAAATATTTCTTTTCGCCGCTCTTTAGCGACAGACAGTTCAAATCCTACAACATTTGCTTTAGTAAATAACTTCTCCAAATCAACTATTCGAAGGGCTATCAACAAAATTTGCGGGTCTGGCTCATAAATAAAAAGTGGCAGTTCAGGATAAGAATGAACAAAAGCCGTAATGTGATACCCAAGTCCAAAGCCATACACAATAACCTCTTTATCGCTCGAAAACTTTCCCAATAATTCATTCGACCATTGGTTTACTCTAAGCTCTAAATTATGAGATATGTAAAACCGAAGCTTATTCCCTTTTTCTTTCAAAATAGATAAATTGGCATCACCATCTCTACTATGCTCTATTCGGTATGTAGAGGAGTCTATGGTTAAAAAATACAATTGGGCATGAACTTCAGGATATCCTTTTTTTAAAAAATTCATATTAGCGGCAAACCGTTTCTCTTGAACAGAGTGTTCCTCTCCAAGCTCAGCCTTTAATCGTCTAAAAAGGGGCAGAAGCTCAAACTGAATACTATCAGCAGCACCAATATAATCTTCATCATCTATACATTGATTTAAAAGCTGAAATCTCTGTTTAAACTGATTTAATACGTATTCAATTATTAGGTTCAGTCCACTATATATCAATGAACCCCCCAGCTCTTTTTGAATAGATTGTAGGGCTCTATACAGATCGTCCATTCCATCTACAAGGTCTCCAAAAGAAGCCCACGCAGGTTCAATTTCCGGTCCATGAAATAGAGGAGCTACGGACTCACAAGCCTCTATAAGTTTGGGCAGAAATGGTATAATATCTTCAATATAGTCTTCAACAGTTAAAGATTTATTCATTACAATCCCCTTTGCTTATCCTTTGTATCCCTCTAACCTTCTTATAGTTCCTTCTATAACTTCTTTTAAATCCGGAATCTTTTTAGTTATTTTTGAGACCAGCGGCAGCAAAATAGTATGAGCCAAACCCGATTTTTTAATAATATTTTCTTCATTAGCCAATTCGGGTAAATCTCGCTCAAACTCATTCAGTTCATTACGGAATAACATAAAACAAAATGCCCTAAACGGCATGCTGGTCACCAATTCCTTCCAATCATTATCAATTGCATCAATGGCTGCTAAGCTTTTTCTCTGATTTTTCCGGCTGTACTCAACGGCTTTATCAATATTTCTTCTAATGCGCTTTAACCGCTCTTCAAAAGCAAACATTTCCTGAGGCAGCCTTGCAATTGCTTCTGTGGCTTGTTTAACTCTTTCTTGAGGGTAACCAGTTAATTTTTCAACTTCTTTGATAAAGAAGTGACTATCTAATTTGTTTTTTTGCAACCGTCCTAAAACACTCTCCATAGCTTCAAAGTTCGTATGTTGGATAAGAGCACCGCTGCGGGAAGTATTTACAAAATGAATATCAGGCAATGCTGCTAAAAAATCTTCTATGTCTGCTAAAATGAGTTTCATAACCTTATTCGTTCGATTATATGAACCCTCCACATTTTCAACCATTAGATTCGCTGCTGCTAGTGTTTTTTCAACGTATTGTTGGGTAATATGTCTTGCTCCTGGAGCATACATTGCGTCTTGAGAATATGACAAATCTTGTCCTGCAAAAATAATTTCTTTACAGCCCATGTAGACTGCTGCTTGAATTGCTGTTCCCGTGACAGAATGACTTGAGGAAAAAACAGGTTCATCCTCCGTAGGCTTCAAAAAATATTTAGTTACAGAATCATTATTAAAATGAACATGTAACAACAAATCAGATTTCCCCTCTAGTATCCGATATTTAACTTGAGGAGTGTATAGCAAAGGAACTCCTGCTATATTCAAATTTTTAAAGGCTTCGTAGTTTGCCTCAGCTCCATCCATACTAACTACTAAATGTGGCGTAATACCATAATGCAGTAAGGACTGAATAGATGAACCAGCAGCAATAATAAAAGCATGACTTTTTAAACTTTTTAGATAATCAATATCTGCTGTAAGTGAAGGCCCTGCTCCAACAATGACGGCTGGAACCTTTTCAAAACGATTTTTTAAATTATGTATTGATGGACTGTTAAGTGTGGCCGGCAAATTATACATACTGTTTTCAATCCACTCCATACCGAATCTTTCATACATGTAATACGAACTGCTATAATTCATTATAGTGATTTTAGCATCGTTACTGAATTCATATACTGCTTCTTTCATAATTTTCTCATAAACAGGCAGTGCTATAACAGCCGGATCTCCTTTTAAATACTTTAAAAATCTGTACAGCATACTATGCCTTGTAACTGCTCCGCCTCCTACAGTGAAGCTTTTTACATTTGGTAAATCAAGAAGCTCTATTAATTCTACAACATGCATTGCTTCTATTAATATCTGCTCATCAGGCTCATAAAAATGCAAGTGATTCTCTGGAAACGCTTGGGCATATGCTAATTGATGATAGCCAAATCCTACTCCATAAATAATAATATCTGTTTTGTTATGGACTTTTTCTCGTATGTGATTCACCCAATGAAAAATTTCGTTGTTAGGATCATATTTACTATATAAGTAAGTTGGTTTGTTCTCTTCATCAACTATACATAAATTAGGCTGTCCATTCCTGGCATTCATCAGTTGATATTTTACTTTATTTCTTTTTAATTTATGTATCTGCTCGAATACTACAGGATATTTCTCAGATAAATACTTCAAATTTTTATTAAACAACTTTTCCTGATACGATCTTGCCCCTTCACCTCCCAACTCCAATAGAAGCTGTTGAAGTAGTGGGATTAGTTCGAATCCCATACTGTCTCCAGCACTAATATAGTCTTCTTCGTCCATATGTCGATTAAGTCGCTGAAAACTGCTCCCAAGTTCTGATGAAAACCGTTGTATTACTTCGTGAGTCACGCAAAGACCACCATTCTCTACAAGGTGGTTGTCAATTGTATTTAAAGTACGATACAAGTCATCTACACCTTCTACTATATCAGCAAACATGGCCCAAAACGGCTCTTTAATTGGCTGGTATAATGCATCCTGAACCGTTTCGGAGGCAGCAATCAACTTAGGCAAAAACAGGCTGATGTCCTCAAAAGTATCTTCTATCTCCCACTGCTGCTCCATAATTCTAATCTCCTCACTTTAATAATTATAAAGCTTGTTATCAGATGAAAATCCCTTTCTTTTTATAACAACATAAAGTGGATTTTTTTGTTGGAAAAATATAAACCGTCAGAGTACCATCCCGACGGTTTTTAAATACATTATCATATAAAAGGAATACCTACTCTTTATAGTCAATAAAATAGCTCTCCACCGAATAACCTTGTTCATACTTCTGCTTTTGTATTCGGTGCATTTTGATTTTATTCAGACCTGCAGCGGCTTCATTCTGCAAATCTTGCATACGTTCCATGATGGTATTATCATACTCGCCAATCAAACGAATGACCGCAATCATCTCTTCTGATACCTGGGTTTGCTTTTGCAATTCAACAATCACTTCTTGCCTAAAATCACTAAATTCAACTAACTCTTCATAGTTCGTCTCTTGAATATGTTCTGCTATATACAGAGTCTGATCATATAGAGACTGCAAGGATGATATCATCGAGGAGCTCCTGTTGGTGCATCATTTGCAGCAGCTAACATCGCTTGCTTCCATGTATCACGAAATTCCTGCAAATACCCCAGCGCTTCCTTAGCTGCGGCTATATTTTTTTTCATATTGGCTTCTATTAAAAGATGCAGCATATATTCATAAATACGTGAAAGCTCTTTGGAAATTTCGAAATTGTTATCCAATGAGGCTGTCAGTTCATGAATAATTGCCTGTGCCTTTTTCAAGTTTTTGTTAGTAGCTTCGTAATTTTTCTTTTCCAAGCCGTCAATTGCCGCTTTTGTAAAGCGGATGGCTCCTTCATACAGCATAATAATTAGCTGACCAGGTGTCGCTGTCTGAACAGAGGACTGCTGATAAATTTGATACGGCGAGTTTAACAATCCGGCTCACTCCTTTAGCTGGTAAAACTTGATAATGCAGATGACTGTGTATTAAAGCTGCTGATTGCTTTTTCCATTGCACTAAATTGCTTGAAATATTGATTTTCGATACTATTAAGCCTGGAAAGCATCCGGCTTTCCTGATCTTTCATAGTACGAAGCTGCGCGCTAATGAGTGAGCTCTCAAGGAAAGCTGCGCTAGAGTCTGAACTAACTAAAGAAGTTCCGGCTTTGGTAGACATACTTTTCAACGCTGTCATTGAAGATGTAGTCATCTTGGCAAATACTCCCGATGTCGAACTGCCGGGTGAAGTATCTGTACTTCTAGCAGTGAAAAGGCTGATAACTTTGTCAGGATCAGTCTCTAGCGCCGTTCTAAGTTTACTTTCATCAAGTACTAGCTTACCTTTTTCGGTATAAGTTCCAGTTGTTATTCCAATCGATATCTTTTTTCCATTACCATCTACAATTCCAGCAACTAACGAGGTAGCCGCAATACGGAAGTCGGAAAGCATAGTACTGAGTGTGCTATCATTACGCAACGTTCCACTACGAGCTTTTTCTTCCCATGTCTTAATCTCATCATCGGTCATTTCCTTTTTTTCTTCAGCAGTCAATGGCTTATAAGTGCGGTTAACTGCCTCAGACAGCTCAGAATTAACTGATCCAATTAAACTATTATACTCCGTTATAAACGATTTAATTGTATCGATAATTTTAGTTGTATCCTGTACAGCAGAAATCGTTGTAGCAACTGCTGATGATGACTGTGCTTTAACTGTAAAATCAAATCCATTAACTGCAAAGCGATTGCTTGCCTGTTTATAGCTGATACCATTTATTTTCACTTCTGCATCTGTACCATTTTGTCCACCTGTCGGAGTTTGGGAAGTGAATACGTTGTCTTGTAACGACAATTGGTTTTCACCAGTTTGTGTAGCAGAAATAGAGAACTGCCCCGATGCCGAATCGTATAGAGCTGTTGCCTTAAGCGTGCTTGCATTTGAGCTAATAGCTGTTGCAAGATCACTTAGCTTCGCATCTTTGTTTACTTTGATTGTTTGATTGTTGATTGTAACGTTAACTGTACTTGAGCCCGCTCCAGATAAAGTAAATCCCAAATCTTCCAAGGTCTTGCCTTTATCAGCAGCAGAAAAAGTATACACACTATTTCCAGTTGTAGCAACCTTGTCTACCGTTACATTTAAAGAGCCATTCGCTGTAGAGCCTGTAGCATTGATAGTCAGTGTATTCGTATCTCCACTAACCTGCGATGTTTTCGCACTGATGGCTGAATCCTTATTAAAAGAGGATAGTTTATTGTTCCGGAAATCAACAATTTTACTACTCATTGACCGGTAATCTTCTTGCTGCCACTCCAGCTTCGTGCGTTTTTTGATCATATTATCGTAACTTGTCCGGCGAGCCTTCATCATTTCCTTGACTAAATCATCAACGTTCATACCAGAGGCTAGACCCGTAATTCTGTTTGCCATGAATATTCCCCTCCTTCTAAATCTTCTCGTCGATTAAAATCCCATTGATAATACCATTTAGCTCCATCAGTTTAGCTGCCATATCTAGCAGCTTTTCTTCGGGGATTTCACGTATAACTTCGCCCGTATCCTTATTACGAATTTTATAAATAATATGGTTCGTCTCTTCGTGTACGGAGCGATCCACAGTTGTCTCTGGCCCACTAAGCGATTCTATAACTCGATCAACGCTCTTCGTAAGCTGCTGGTCATCACCCTGAATAGAAGCTACTTGTGAAAATCCGTCGATTGTAGTGCCAGGACCAGATATTGCACCAATGGCTCCTGTAATCGGCTTTATTGGAGCGGCTCCTGCCGCCTTATCTGATGTATAGCCCGCTGTGGTATTTACAGATGAAATATTCATCTTCATTCCCCACCTCAAATGAAATTGGTTATCTATATTTAATATCGGATTGAAGCACATATTTTATTAGCCTTAGACCGTTATTTCAATCCTATTTCTTCATTTAATTATAGAAAAAGAGGCCCTAGATAATCTAAGGCCTCTCCGCTCAGAGCAACGATTATTGCAGCAAGGACAGAACGCCTTGTGGTTGCGAGTTTGCTTGAGCAAGCATCGATTGGGAAGCTTGAAGAAGAATGTTGTTCTTCGTAAGCTTAACCATTTCACTAGCCATGTCTGTATCACGAATACGGGATTCGGAAGCAGTCAGGTTTTCAACAGTTGTACCCAGGTTGTTGGAAGTGTACTCCAAACGGTTTTGAACAGCACCAAGTTTAGCGCGCTCAGTGGAAACACTTTTAATAGCTGCTTCAACTGTGGAAAGACTGCTAGTGCTTGAAAGCGAGCTGAAACCTGAAGTGCTAATGCTTGCGATAGAAATCGTTTGCGCATTATCATCGGATTGAATTGTAGCACCGCTAGTAATATTCATTCCGTTGAATTTAGTATCATTCATGATGCTTGTGATTTGCGAACCCAACTCGTTCAACTCAACGTCAATGTTAGCTTTGTCGCCGGAGCTGTAAGTGTCGTTCAGCTTCTGTACGTTCAATTCTTTCATACGAGTCAGCATGGAGCTAACTTCGTTCATTGCGCCCTCAGCTGTTTGTACGAAGGATACACCGTCTTGAACGTTCTTTTGAGCTTGCTCAAGACCACGGATTTGACCACGCATTTTTTCGGATACTGCCAGACCAGCAGCATCGTCAGCCGCACGATTGATACGAAGACCAGAAGATAGTTTCTCCATGTTCTTACCTGCAGCAGCGTTGTTCAAAGTCATGTTACGGTGAGTGTTCAAAGCTGTGATGTTGTGATTAATACGCATTGTTGTTTCCTCCCTGAAATGGTTATTTAGTCCCACATCCTTGTGGTTAGCCGATTAAGCTGTGAAGCTCATCCTGCTCTATTATAGTTATCGGCATATTTAACCAAGAGTTTATAGCCAAATCAATTTTTTTTAAGATTTTTGAATTGATTTTTCAGTTCGCTGGCCGTAATAACCGATTGCCCCGCATTCATGTTCATATTTTCAACAGAGACATATAGCTCTTTTCTTAAAAGTTCCACTTCCTTAGGCGCTTTAATGCCTAACTTCACCGTATCTCCCACTACCTCCAGGACGGTAAGCTCAATATGCTCACCGATTAGAATGGATTCTCCTTTTTTTCTTGAAAGCACCAGCATTCTATTCCCCTCCTGTCTTCGAATCGTCACTGAACAGCTGATGCTGAATGGAATAGGGGCTATTTGGCAAAATATATTGTACCGCCGTTTGCTTCGTCCTATTCATAATAATAGGAGCAAGTAAATTAATCGTAGCTGATGACAGCTCTTCCGGTACTCTTACAATATTATAGATTTCCAAGCTCTCTCCATCCGTAATCTCAAGTTCATCCTTTACCTGATCTGATAAATCAAACTCATAATTCGGAACGAACTCAAATGGCGATACGATAATGAAGGCTAACTCGCCATCCTCCAATGACTGCAAATACTGAAAAGGACTATCTTCTATGCCAACAATCATAAATTTGTCATACTGCTTAAAACCCGGAATACCCACTACGAATGAAATGACCTGCTCCGGACTATAATCAAGTGCTCCGAACCGCGTTGTTTCTACTATCATTATGCTCAACTCCGCTCCCTTTATTTAAAAATGAAGAAGCTACGGCATCGTTGCTGATTCCATAGCTTCTACATTATTTTTCTTCTTGTGATCATGCTAACTTAATGAGATTAACTTAAAAAGTCTACTAATGATTTGCTGATAACCTTTGCCCCAACGGATAATGAAGCTTGATAAATATTTTGCGCTGTAGTCGAATCAATAAGCACCTGCTCCAGATCAGCATCCTCAACTTTGGATTGCATGTCTGTAAGACTTAATTTAAAGTCTGCGATTCGATTTTGCATCAACTCAACCCGGTTAACTTTAGCTCCAATAGCAGCACGGCCATTAAGCATCCGATCCATGCTCGTTTCAATATTGGGAATTTCATTTGAAATAGCATCGTAACTTGTAGTTGGAGGAGTCATAGCCGTCATCAGGCGATCCAGGACTGAAAACACATTGTTGCCAGTTCCAGCTGGATCTGCATCTCCAAATACCGAATTTCCTGTCAAGCTGATTCCCACCGTTACATTGGCACCTAAAGCATATTCAACGCTTTCTGTATCGGTAACAATATTTTTAGCATCAAAACCAGCTGCTGACGTATCGAAAGGAACCTCATTAAACTTCTCACCATTAAAAATATACTTGCCGTTAAACTTACTATTTGCAATATCAACCAACTGAGTTTTCAACTCAGCAATTTCACTTTTAATGGCATCAAGCGCTTCCTGAGGATTAGTACCGTTAGCCGCTTGGGTTGCAAGCTCCTTAACCCGCTGCAAAACGTCGCCCGCTTGGTTAATAACGCTATCCGTATAATCCAACCAAGACAAAGCTTGGTCTGTATTTTTCTCATACTGATCATTTGAGCCAAGCTCAGTACGATAGCGAAGGGAATAGGTTATCCCTACTGGATTATCAGACGCCTTATGCAGCTTCATACCAGTGGAAGACTGATTCTGAATATCCGCCATTTTATTTAAATTTTTGCTGATATTTCGTGTAAGCTGAGCATGCATCATACCTTGTGTAATACGAAGAGCCATTACTTAAAACCTCCCTGTTTAGAGAAAAGTATTATTCTAATTAAAATTAACGACCCACTACACCCGTATTATTAATCAGCTTGTTCAGCATCTCATCAAACGTCGTCATAAAACGAGCTGCAGCGCTGTAAGCATATTGATATTTAATCATATCGGACATTTCCTCATCCAAGGAAACACCGCTAGTAGACATCCGGCTTCCATCTACTTGAGCCAGTTGGGCTTCCGCATTGGAGTTTTCCCGGGCAGCTGATTGGCTCTTAACTCCTAGCGCACCTACCAAGGCGCTGTAGAAATCTCCTAATGTAGCTTCCTTTATTCCGCCACCAGTAGCCGTCTCATCGAAGGAGAACTTTGCTTCGGTCATTTGAGACATGAGCAGCGCTAAAGTGTTATTGCCTTTTATGACTGTGGTAACACCTGCACCATCTGTTGTTGTTCGCATGGAAGAAGCAATTAGGTTTGAGTCTGCAGCAATGTCGGAGTTAATTTGGATGCTTGCCGCAGTTAACGTTGTAGATCCTGTTTTTATCGTAAACAACGGTTGTCCAGCAGCAGCCGGATTGCCAAGTGTATATCCAAGCTGATGCAGCCCATTGATACCGTCGACCGTCATCACTTGATCGGCAGTTGTAGGTACCGTTGTTCCCGGCAAGACAGAGCCTTTAGGAATGGTAACATCGAACTTGCCGTTCACAATCGTATTAGCAAGTGTATCCAACTGCCCGACAAATTCAGCAACTGTATCCAAAGATACAAACATCCCGTGAACCTCTCCGCCAGTCAGAGTGCCATTATTATAGGACTGCTCCAGCGAAAGAGCCGTTAGAGGTGTCGTTTCTCCACCAGTAACGAGGTTTGCACCTCCCATATTAATGGTATAACCATCCTCTGTATCCGTAACGGTAACATTGACGAGTTTGGACAATTTATCCGTTAACAAATCACGCTGGTCGCGAAGGTCGTTGGCATTGTCGCCAAGCGATTCTATTTTTTTAATTTGGTCGTTCAACGCCGCGATGGAGTTCATCATGGAATTGGCTTGCTCCGCCGAGGTGTCGATCGTCATATTAATGTCAGTATCAAGATCGGACAGTTGCTTGCTAAGACCATTAAAGGTATCGGTTAGTGCTTGAGTACGTTCTACAAGTATCTCGCGAGCCGTTACATTTTCTGGATCTTTGCTGAGATCTGACCAAGCATTCCAGAAATCCGACAATACGGTACGAATACCCGTGTCCGAAGGTTCATTCACAAAGGATTCAAGTTTGCTCAGCGTATCCATCTGCACAGCCGTTGTTCCAGCAATATCCGATTGATCACGGTACTGCGCATCCAGAAAAGCATCGCGAATACGTGTAATAGATGTATACTCGACACCCGTTCCGATTTGACCTGGTGCTGTGGATTTCGTCATGCCATAGGCTTCCATTGGACGAGTTGCCACCATTGTAACTTTTTGCCGTGTATATCCTTCTGTGTTGGCGTTTGCAATGTTATGACTGAGTGTAGTCAAAGCGACCTGCTGTGTAATCAAGCTTCGCTTCGATGTCTCTAATGAATGAAAAGTTGAGGTCATCTGCTTGTCTCCTCCTTAAGCTTTACTATCAAATAATCCATTGCGCTTACTGCCTGGATATTGATTCATCGGATGCTGATAGACAAGATCCTCATTCGGGTCATCCATCATCAGGCTGATTGAAAAATCCAGAAAAGACAACGATTGATTAATTAATTGCTGGTTTAAAGTACTTGCTTCCTTAAGCTGAGCCAATACCGTATTGAGCTGACCGTGCATCTCCATTAGCTGGGATTTGATGACAGGATCAGTGACGGAGCGAATCAGCTCAGCTAAAATACCGCTGCGGATTCTAAAACCGATATCTTTAAAATAACGGGAGGTCAGCTGGGTTCGCATACGCTCAAGCTCTTCTGCCTTTGCAACAAGCAGCTTCTGCTTCTGAGTGTGTACATTTAATTGCAGAACATCATTCTGAATAATCATGTCCTTCTTACTCTGTTCAATTTCCAACAGGGTTCTATAAAGCTTTAACTGCTGCTGCAGAGTATCTGCAATTAACTCAAGAGACATCTCCGTTCACCTATCCTCATTCACTTGGATTGTTGCTGAAGTAAGGAAGCAGCTTCTCAGCCAGCTTGCCTGAATCAACGTGATACGTTCCAGATGTTATGGACTGCTTCAAGCTCTCAATTTGCTTAGCGCGTTCGGGGCTATTCGTCTGACTCGTAGAGAGCATCTCCTTCGCGGCGGCTGAGATCTGCACCTCATCCTTCTTCTGCTTCTTATTGGCATTATTCACTGCCATGTCATTCTTCTTCTGGTACTGGTTAATCGAGTGGATACGACCAGGTTCATTTATCTTCAATTTATTCACCTCATTTATTTGGACACATGCTAATAAGCCGATAACCTTTAACAGTATTATCGGCTTATTCCCCAAGAAATTTATAGTTATATCGACGATTGACAAATATTAATAAATTCTAACGATCCTTATAGCGATCTATCCCTTTGTAAATGTTCTGGTTAGCCTTCTGCGCTTCCAGCTCCTCAGCCCTTCTGGCATCCTCATTGCGCATCTTCCCTGTATCGCTAATTAAACGAGATCTACAGCTATCGCACATATTGTTATCCCGTATAAACGTACCGCATACCTCGCACGGATAGGACATATTTGGCGCATTAATAATCGAAATTCGTCCTTCTCGAACAAACTTCGTAATCTGGCGGACGGATACTCCCGTTTCATTGGATAAATCATTTATATTTGTGCCTTTGTTTTTACGCAAATAATCGGAGCAAAGCTCATACTCTTTATCTATTTCTTTAATGCAAGCCGGACAGACGTCACGAAAGTTCTTGGAGAACAGCTTGCCGCAGCGTGGACAATTATCTAAATTCATCATTAATTTCCGACCTCCCTGATCTACCTTTTGAAGTTATGATTAGATCTATTCTAGCTGAAACAAACAATAATTTCACTAGTAATCTTAATGAACTGGAAAAAAGTGATAGATTCCAATTAGGATCTCGCCCATGTTAGAGCATAAATATCGATACATGTTGGGCTTGCTTTTTGCAGAGCTTCCGAGCAAGCTTGAATCGTGCTTCCCGTTGTATAGATGTCGTCCACGAGCAGCAGTCGCAGTGTATGTTGATTTTCTTTCCGTGGATTTGCTAATAGAAGCTTCTCCACAACCAACGGTTTAGCAGCGAAAAGACTCTCCATATCCTGCATGCGGGCCGAGCGGGTCTTAAAGCTTTGTTTAGCTGAATGGCGGTTACGCTCCAATAAATGCATCAGAGGAATTTGAGTTTGGCGCGATACGATTCTCGCCAGTCTTTCTGCTTGGTTGAATCCTCGTTCCTCCGCACGTTCTGTGCTAACAGGCACATAGGTAATTGCATCCCAAACGGAAAATCCCCGCCTATCAAAGTGTCTTTGAGCCAAAAAATCCCTGCTGCCCGTGTAAATCCCTAGCCGGCCCGTTAATTCAAGCGTCATCCCAGTCAGAGGAGACATCAACATCTGTCCTATATACGGCTCCAGAGTCTCATTTCCCCGATATTTATATCTGGCTAAAAGCTCTCGCATTTCCTTGCTATATTGTACAGCACTCCTATTACAAACAAAGACTGTGTCACTTCGTCTTATGCAGTCTGGACAAGAGACCCCCCGTCCGCAAATTCGGCATTGTACCTGCTGAATCCAGGGGATGGAGGATAGACATGACCTGCAAATCAGCTTATAAAAGCTTGGGGACAGCGCGGCCCGTTGCCCCGGCTTTAGGGAAGTTAATTCGGATGAAAAAGGCTTTGCCGATTTGCCACATAGTGGACAAAGCCGAATGGTCGGGCCGAGGAGACCAATGGCATCCCCTAAATACTTGGTCAGTTGACGACCTAAACGGGATAAAGTAAGCCTGTTCATCATGGGTCCCCCTTACTTAGATACATGTTGAAAATAGCCTTTTGCCCGTGCGATACGGTTCATTTTTTTAATATGCTTGACGGCCAGCATTTGTGGCCGTGTACGTTCTTTTGCGCAAAAAACAACCCTTCCGTTTGGATCATCGCTGGATCTTCCTGCTCTACCCGCCATTTGCACGAGCGAAGCTTCATCGAACAGCTGCCCGTCGGCATCCAGAATAAACACGTCGCTCCTAGGGATCGTAACGCCACGCTCTAAAATCGTAGTCGTCACCAAAATGCGTATTTCTCCCGTGCGAAATTGCTGAACCTTGTCTCCCCGCTCTGGATCTTGGGAGGAGGTACCTGCTACTTGAGAAATACTAAGCTTTTGTCTCAATAATGCTGCCAGCCGCTCCACCTGTGAAATACGCTGAACAAAAACGAACAGCTGCGCGCCGCGACCATAGGAGCGGAGCATGGCATCACGAAGCTGCCTAGGCAATTGAAGCTTGTCCAGCATTTGTCCCACACTCACCGTGTGAAGCAGTACTGGAACAGGAAGCGGATGGCGGTGAAAACGTACCGGGACTCTCGCATGCTCAAGCTTTCCACGTCGCGCCAGCTGCTGCAGCTCTGCTGGAGGTGTAGCCGAGAGCAGAATTTTGACACCGTCAGGAGCGCAGCTTTTGTTGGCAGCATAGTGCAGTTGGGGATCATTATGATAGGGGAATGCGTCCAACTCATCAATAATGACCAAATCAAAAGCAAGATGGAATCTCAGCAGTTGATGCGTTGTTGCTAGCGTAATGTCGCCCTGCTCCCATTTTTGCTCGCTGCCGCCGTATAATGTGACCACATCACACCCCGAAAAGGCTTTTCTAATACGCGGACTCAGCTCCAGCACGACATCTCGGCGCGGTGTAGCGATTAGGACTTTGCCACCTCGCAGCAGAGTGGATTCGACTATAGGAAACACCATCTCGGTTTTGCCAGCACCGGTGACCGCCCATAGCAGAAAGCTGTTTTGTGTGGCGGCGAGCGGGCCAGCCGAAGCATCGCGAAGCGGCTGCTCTGTAAAATGCAGCGCGGCTTCTGCCGCCGCTGATTGGGCAGGGCTTAGCCCCCAGCGCGCGAGACGCTGCTGCGGAGGCGGCAAATCCATGGAGGAGCGGCTGCCTCCAGCTCCTCCTCCTATGATGAGCAGCTCGCATTCGCGGCTGCGTCCCATTGTGAGGCATGCGGTGCAATACGCGCATGCCTCTTGCCCGCAAGCTGCACAAGGTGCCTTGTGCAGCTGCTCTTCTCCGCTGCCGCAGCGCAGGCAGCGAAGCGCGCGCTTGGCGCGCCGAGGCCAGCCGGCTTCGCGGCTGGCCTTCTTTGATACAGCGCTGCGCAGCTGTATCAAGCCCTGCAAGGACGCCAGCTGCAGCGCGGCGTCCTTGTCCATGACAGGAACAGCTGCCGCAGGCGCTGTCCCTTCAAGCAGTGCGTGCGCTTCGCCGCGCAGCAGCGCACGGCCTTGCAGCGCCGCTGCCGCCAGCTGCGCGGCGGCGGCAAGCGCCTCTGAAGGCGCGCGTTCCACTCCGCGCGCCTGTCCACTACGCTCGCACCTATCCGCAGCCGATGCTGCCTGGTCTACTAAATCAGACTGGCTTCGCCCAGCTTGTCCGACGGGTATCATCCTTATTCGCTTCCCATCAAGCCCCTCCTGAGCCCCCTCTACCTGCAAAAGCACTCCGCTGCTTGCCTTACTGATAGCAGCAGCAAGCCTATCTGACACCTCATCATCGCTTTCATTCCTCCAACGTGAGGCCCTTTCAGCCGCGGCCCCCGCTCCCTTTGGTTTACCTGGCTGTTTTCCCTGCATTTTCTGATACGGTTTCCCCGAGTATGCCCCTCTCTGCCCACTGTCCTCCCTCCCTTGCTCGGCATTCCTACTTTTTCTGCCCGACCATCTCTTCGCGTGTATATCCAGCCATCCTTTGAAGGAGCGTAACCTTTCCATTCCTGCACTATGATCTGCACTCTGCTTACTTTGCCTAATATACTGACCATCTCTATTATCATATTCGTTGAAGTGGCAAGCAGCCTCCAGCGCAATGCCGAGCGGAAGCGGTGCTTTCCATAGAAGCATCCCATCAGCACATTGCCAGAAGTCGATATCTACCTCAGGCGCAATTGTTACTTTACAAGACCAGCTGCCGAATTGCCGTACAACATAAATATAGGCTTTCATCCGGATATCCTCCTTTTTGATATCAAACGCAAAAAAGCACATCCCAACAACGCCTAAGCGTTATCAAAGATGTGCTTCATCCCGATTTTCCAAAAACTGTTTTGATTGCTCTAACTATAATGGATTAAATCGTTTTTATCAACGGTATACTTATTTAAATGACCAATTGCTAAATCTTCTGACCTTACTATAAGGACTTTAGTCCGTATCTTTATTTCTCGCCTTGCTAAAACCGCTTCTCTGTCTTCAATATTTGCGCCCCACTTAGGCTCCTTTCACCTTCAAATCCCTCATCTCTCAAAAAGGGATCTTCCCTAAATCGTCGGGGTTATGCAAATCGATGACGACAGGATACTCATTTTTGGTTATTACTCCATCCACCTGCAGTCGCCACAGCAGGCTGGAAGCCCCTGATTCTTGTTTGTTTACGTTCGATTCGGCTTGCTGCTCATATTCATTCTGCCCTTGCTCTAGTCCACCTTCGAATTCTCTATGCTGCTCCAATTGCTTTGACAACAAATGAGTTAACTCGCTATCTTCATGACTATCTACATAGAGGCGTACTCCACCAGCTGCCCGGTTCAACCGCTCGATGATTTCACGTGTTTGCTCACTGAGACCGGCATCTACGACAGTCAAGTGTACGTCTACTCCCATCCACCGCGAGAAGGAGAAGAAGGAGCGAAGAGTCCGTTCCATATTGGAATACTGACGACTCGCAAGCAGCACATAATGTTTAGCGGAACGCCGCCGCTGGCGTTTCAAGCGGTAAACTGCATGCACAATGAAGCCAGCCAGCACATAGCAGCCCACGACTAGCAAGAAAATTTCGATCATGGCACCGCACCTCCTGAAAATAATATAAGCCTTCTTTCCCTATCCCACTCTCAGGCAATTTTCCATACATGCTTGGCCCTATTTTGCAGCCATCTCTTTTATTCCAAGCTGCTCTTGCCGTGAGTCCGACTTATTTTCCTGCAAGGTTTAGAGTATTAAACAGACGGCTTTGCTGCTGCTCCCAACCTGTCTTGTTCTGCATTATATGCCTGCGGGCGCCCAGTGGTTCCTTCCTTGACGGACATGCACACAGCTGTTGCCGAAAAAAATAATACCCCGTTACAGCTAACACTTAGGCTCTCCTGTTTCTCGCTTTCTTTTTGTCATTTATCCGGATTTGGGATCAGCTTTCTGTGTTCATCCTCCATCCCTTCACATCAAAGAGACGACAAAAAAGAGCTTCCGCCATGTGAACATGGTTCCAGAAGCTCTTCATTCGATCCTATCCGCCTTTATTTATTCCAATTCATATCCTATTCCTTACAGGTGCCCTAAGAACACTATGTAGATTGTCAAAAAGGCAAACAGCGCTCGCACTCTCTGCCTTCAGGAGTCAAAGGAGCTTAACCTAGAACGTTCGAACCTTAATTTCCCTGGCCAGAAAAACTACAGCGTAACCCAGCCAAACTTAATGGAGTTGATAACGGCTTGCGTACGATCATCCACTTCCATTTTTTGCAGAATGCTGCTGACGTGGTTTTTAACCGTTTTTTCGCTGATGAATAGAAACTCGCCAATAAGCTTGTTACTTTTGCCCTCAGCCATCAGGCGCAATACTTCGGCCTCACGCCGCGTTAATGGATTATCATCGCCAGCGACAAATTTCACGCCTGGCTCTTTCGCTGCTGCTGCTCCAGACACGACACCCATTTCATCCAAGTATGTCATACGACGCAGCTGGTTAATCAGCTTGCCTGTGACTTTAGGATGTATGTAAGCATGTCCGTTAACTACAGAGCGTATAGCGTTAATAAGGGCCTCCGCTTCCATATCCTTCAGCAGGTAGCCTGTCGCTCCTTTGCGCAGCGTCTCAAATACATAACTTTCATCATCATGAATCGACAAAATAATGACCTTCACATCTGGGAAAATCGTCTTAAGCCGCTCAGTCGTCACAACCCCATTTTCAATCGGCATATTAATATCCATCAGGACGATTTCTGGAATGGTATGATTGCAAAATTCGAGCACCTGAATGCCGTCACCGCATTCGCCAATGACCTCCAGGTCCTCCTCCATATTCAAGATACGTTTCAATCCTTCACGAAAAAGCTGATGATCGTCAGCAAGCAAAATTTTAATTTTACGTTTATGGTTAGGTGCGCTTTGGTTCATTCGTCATCTTACTCCTTTCTATTCTCCGCTGTAATAGGGATTTTAAATATAATCTTCGTGCCTTTTCCTAAATTTGAGTCTATGTCCATCTTCCCTTCCAAGAGGTCAATCCTTTCCTGCATGCCTACTAACCCAAAATGCGAGTTGTCTCCGTTATGCACCTGAATGAGCTCTTGTTGGAATCCACTGCCATTATCGAATACGGTGATTGTAACTGAATCTGAGGTATAAACCATGTCTAGAGTAACGTAAGAGGCATTAGCATGCTTAAGCGCATTGGAGTAGGCTTCTTGAACCAAACGATAAATAGCAGCTTCCATGGCGGAAGGCATCCGAATCTCTCTGCCCGTAAGGTCAAATACAGTATGTATTTTAGTTTTCTCTTCAAAATCCTGTACAAATTTGCGCAGCGTGGGTACAAGTCCCAAATCATCAAGCGCCATTGGACGCAGATTGAAAATAATTTTGCGAATTTCCTCGAGTCCTAGACGAACCTGACCCTTTAAATCTACTAATTCGTCCTGTACTAGCTGAAATTCCTTCTTTAGAAACATTCTTTCTGCAATTTCCGTACGCATGACAATATTTGCAAGGGATTGCGCCGGTCCGTCATGGATCTCACGGGCTATACGCTTGCGCTCTTCCTCCTGGGCTAAAATAATTTTCAGGCCAATCAGCTGCCTTGTTTTTGCGGATTCTAAAATACGCGTAACCTGATTGAGGTCGCCCGACAAATATTCCAATACGACGTTAATTTGCGATGCAATCATCTCCGCACGCTCAATCGAGGACTCTACATTGCGCACACGCTTTTGCAGATCATCCCGTCTCGATTTTAAATATGTTTCCTTCTCGCGGCAAACCATTAAATCCAGCTGGATCTGCGTCGCTTTTTCATACGCGGATTTAATATCCTCTTCCTTATATCTGACGAAATCACGGCTAACTTCCGTTAGGCGTATTCTCGCCTGCCGGTAATCCAGCTCAAGCTGATCGACTCGTTCAATCGTCTTTACCGTTTCCTGAATGACCACTTCGAGCTCCTGCTCCAGCGATTCAAGTTCAGCGCGTGCAGCCTCGCAAATTTCAAAAATCTGAAATTTGCTGTCCTCCATGACCTGCGTCGCATTCGTAATGACACGATTAATATCTAAAATATGTTGATCCATAAAAAATCGGCAACCTTTCCAATAGAAGGTTCTTTTAGACTATCATAACACAATTGCATAGTCCGCCGCCTCCTTGGCCTTGAACTCTAGCTGTCGAACACTGCGGGAACGAGAGGGAATAGAGGCAGGATTACCCATGCATTTCAGGCAAAAATCCCTCTATTTCCCTCTCTTCCTCCTGCAATCCCGGTTAGAGCTCTTCCCTAGTTGATGGTAATTTTCTTCGTGCTATTATCGAAGCCTACCTTAAGTCCCAGCTGCTCCGAAAATAGTCGAATGGGAATGAGCGTACGGTTGTTCCGCACAATAGGCGCAACCTCTGTCGTGGAACGCTTGCCATTCGCTACAATCTCTTTTTTACCAATAACCATCTCAAGCAAATGGGCGCCATCAAATACCGTCACCCGGTTTAGCTTATTGTCCCATTGAAGATTGGCTCCAAGCGCTTCGGATACGAAACGGATTGGAACGTAGGTTGTGCCCTTCAGCGTAATTGGCGTCACGTCAAGCGTTGTCGCCTTGCCGCCGATGGAAGCCGCTTTGCTGCCAATCGTCATGACAATGTCTTTCGCTTGGGAATTCGCGGCTTCGCCTGGATATTGCAGCTTCATATTGTCAATGCCAATCGTGCCGGTTGCCTCGCGCTCATCCGCACCCTCCGCGATTGTAACGACGTATACCCGCTTCAGCTTAACCGGATATTTCATCCCATAAGACGATAAGTCAGCCTTCACCGTCTTCCAGCCGCTCCAATTGAGCTGCTTCGCCACATCCACCAGATGCGATTTGCCATCAGCATCGGTGAATTCCGCCCGCAGCCAGTTGAGGCTCTTATCACCAAAAACATCAAGCGTCATGGCAGTAGGCGAGCCTTCAACCGTTTTGCCGGAAGTGCCGTTAAACACAGCATAGACGGCCTTCGTCCCTGTTCCTGCGCTAAAATCATACGTCAGCTGCAAAGCTTTAGCCGATGTCTGGCCCGCCAGATCACTAGTCAGCTTGACGCTACCCTTTGTCGTGGCCGATGGCGTTAGCTGCGTCGAAATGCTGTAATTCACATTTTCAAAATCCTCAAGCGGCTTTTCCGAGCCTCCCTGCGTAAGCGGGAGCATCGTTGGATAACCGTCATAGCGACCAATGGCATAGCCTGTCGTTGCGCCCTCATTAACTGATTGCACCGTAAGCGTATCGCCCGACACTTTGCCGGTAAAGCCTACAAACTCCCATTTAAGCGAATCGCCGCTCAGCTTATAGCTTTTGCCATTTTTCAAGGTCATCGTTACTGGCACCGAGACAGTTGCTCCTTTGGAAAGCATACCTGCTGCACTGTCAATCGTCATTGACGCAATTTGATCCTGTCCGACAACCTCTACCTTGTATGTAGCACTCGCTGAGCCCGACTTGACGCTAATGGTCGTAGAGCCCGCTTTTGTGGCCGTAAAGTCCGCGCCCTTGAAGGTGCCGATCGCCGAGGAGCTGCTCCATTTGGCATTGGTGCCGTCAACCGCTACCGGATTGTAATAGGTGTCATACCCTTTTACCGTAAAGGTCGCCTGCTGCCCAATAAGCAGGGCATTCGTGCCGCCTACTGTAATGCCCTTGACTTCCCCTTTAGGCGCTGTCGAAAACACGCCTATTCCACTCGCTACGCTGCGCATCGTCGTCCCATAAGTCGTGGAATGCGCGGATTGCAGGGCAAACTGCCCGAGCGGACGCTCAATCATCGTTGTTGATCCGCCGCCATCCAGATTCATGCCTTTGTAGACGCCAAGCTTCACCATAATCTGCTGCAGCTCCGCCAAATTCACGCCCTTGCTGTCTCCGTACTGTTCGCTGGTGATCAGATATACCTTTGTACCATCCTTGGAATAACCCACGGCTGAACGAGAAAGGTATGCCGCTCCGCTAACACCTGTAATGCTGCGCGAGAATGTCGATGCTGCCCCATTATTAACCAGAATCGTATGACCGCTAACCATCATTTCGAATTGATTAGGATCTACTTTGCTTCCCGTCGTTTGGGAGACTAACGAGTAGTCTGACTTCAGCTTGTCCCCGACCTTGATCTCGGCGCGGATGAATTTAGCTGCCGTACCGTTGGCGCGTAAAATATATCCGTCTTTAGGGGCCGCCATCGTGAGCGCAGTCCCATCGGAAATCTGCTCGACAACGCCATTGCGAACAAGCACTTCGGTCGGCAATGCGGCGGAATTTTTAGGACGCTCTGTGCCTGCCCACGCACTCGTATAGATAAACATCGTGTTGGCATGGCTGTAAGTGGAGTCTCCACTATCCGGCGTATAAGCCGACTGGTTAATGCCAGAAAGGGCAAAGGAAGATCCGCCTGCAGACGTTACCGTGCCGCTAAAGCTGTAGCTGTCGATTTTCGGCTGGCGGTCCTTCGTGACTCCAAAAGCATACATGCCTTTAATTTGCATCGGCGTCGTCATGAGCGTTCCGCTAGTAATCTGCGCCCCCATCGGCGAGCCCTCGCCCGTTGTCACATAGACGTCGCCGTTAATGCCGGCTACCGCTCCACTCGTTTTCGCCATATTCAAAATCGTATCGCGATCGCCGATTGTATTGTTTTTGCCGCTCAGCGCATTCAATTGCACGTATTTATTCGTGAGATCGACTTCAATGACATGGACGTTCGCTTGCGCCGTTCTGCCGCTGCGTATTGTCGTCCAAACATAATCGACTCGTTTGGCGCCTGATGTGACATAGGACTGCTGCAGCTGTTTAAGCGTTCCGCTGCTTGCTGCTGCGGCCGTTTCTATTTTAAGCATCTTCCAGCTTGCCGGAGCAATTTCTGAAATTGGATGCAGGAGCAGCGCTCCTCCGATTATAACAATAGCTACCTTTTTGCCTATTTCGCGGTTATCTTGGTCGTATCCTCTTACTAGCTTGCGCATTATTTTTGCAACTCTCCCATCTCAGGCCCCGCCCCATCCATGCCAAAAATATTAAAAAGGGATGTTGGCAGCAGCCTAATCTACTAAGCCTATTAAATATAGACTATAAAGAGGTGCAAAAAGTTCCGCTAATCTTCCGATTTTTGCGAATTTTGTCGTATGGCAACAGCGTTCGTCTCTGATCCTGCTTCTTGCTGTGAGCGCCTGTCGCTGCGGCATCAGTCCTCTCTCAAATGAAAGTAAACCCAAAATTGTAAGAGCTTATTAAAAAAAGCCCCGTACAACCTTTATGCAAGGTGTCCCGGGGCTGGTACCAATTTACTACGTGTTTAAAAATTGAATATGCTCTAACAAGCGCTTGATCATGACGACTGCTTCTGCCCGGGTTGCATTCGTCAAAGGACTAAAGGTTTTTGTAGTTTTACCGCCGATTACGCCGGTATAAATCGCTTTTGCCGCATCCGTACGCGCCCATGAGCTGATGCTGTTGCGATCAGTAAATGGCTGCAAATACGTAGAGGCTGAAGATGGCAGTTGAATGGTGGCGCCAGCTGCACTTGCTGCGCGCGTCATCATTGCCGACATCTCCTGGCGTTGAATATATTTATCTGCTTTGAACGTTCCGTCCGTATAGCCAAGCACAATGCCTGCTTCGGAGGCCGCTCCAATATAAGCTGCAAGCTCGGTGCCTATATTGACGTCAGAATATTTGGCAGCCGCTGCCTGGTTGCCCGAAAGCCCTAACCCCTTCGCAATATACGTTGCGAACTCGCCGCGGGTTATCGGCCTGTCTGGAACGAACTGATTGCCTGTGCGCGCTGCAACAATATTTTTGTTGGCAAGCGACTGCGCAGTTGGGCCAGCCCAATGGCTGCTAATATCAACAAGGCTGACGGAATTGCTAACTAATGCAAAGGCGCCGATGCTTTTGCTTCTAAAGGTAGCAACCGTCTTGCCGCTCAACGCGGAAAACATCGTCGGTACATAGGTCAATGCACCCGCAACAGGGTCAACCCGAACAATTGCCGTATTTTTCCTCGTCACAGACAAGGAGGTATCCACGCTTAAAGTCGCATAGCCGTTAAGCTCTGTAATCTCGCTTTTCATTGTACCACTAACAGCATAGAGCTGAAAATGTACAATTCCTGATAATAGCGAAATTGTTGATAGATTCAGCCTATTCGTCAGCGCTGTTGTGAGTGATGTCGTACCAAGCTCGATCTCAATAAGCAGTTCCCCCGTGGAGCCCACGATGCTAGTAAGCTTGGAATAGTTCAAGGCGCCCAGCGGAATTTCATATGATGTGCCATTATATTTTACAACAAAAAACGGATTCGTATTAATAGAGCTTGCATTCAGCAGTGTTGACAGTGGCACAGCTACAACAGCCGCATTTTCAGAATTCGGAATTTCTACTATAATTCGCGATTTCGTAAGATTAGCCGTTCTTGCCGCTTGATAGGCAGGAGCAAGCTTGTCGGCTGAGATAGAATATTTCACTGACGATCTGCCTGAAGCGGTCTGATAAGACGTCTTTGTAAAAGCACCGCTCGTCATTAGAACCCCGCCATCGGACGATTGGGTAAACTCTCCCGGAATCAAATCAATGATTGACGAGCTGTTCGTTACCGATTGGCTTATGATATTCTCAATGATTTTGCCCGATGAAGTACGAAGCGTCGTTCCTGATGCATAATAGCTAAAGGTCACCGAACTCGTAGAAGCAATACCCGTTGCGAGCGTCAGCGTAACCGTAGAGCCGCTAATAGACACATTTGATACCGTTGCAGACGAGCTGCCCGCCATAACTGAAAATTGCATATTGGACGGCACATAAGAGCTATTCAACGTTTCGCCGAACGTAAGTACAAGTGAATTTCCTTTAATGACTGCTGAATAGAGCGAGCTGTTGGCAGATGACATAGATGCTCTTTGTGTTGAGAAACTGGCTGCCACATTTCCGGCCCCATCCACTACCCTTGGTGAAGACACATTATACGATACATAGATGGTATCGCTTGAGCTAACGGCCGAGCTTAGCGTAAGCAGCATTTGACTGCCAGACACAGAAATTTGCACGATAGAGCGAAGGCTGCCATTTACGCTGACCGTATAGCTGCTTGCAGGTGGAATTGTACTCGTGCTCAGCGTTTTGTTGTAGCTAAGCGTAATGGTGCTGCCATTTGCGTATACCCCTTGCAACGTAAGAGCCGTCGTATCCACTGTATTCGTAAGGTAGTAGCTACCAAAAGCCGCCACATTGGCTCCATCCGTGCTTTTAAGCGGATAGTTGCCTGGCGTGTAAGAGACGCTAACAGACTGATTGGAGATCGTTGCATTTACACTCATAGTTACAGTCGCGCCATTGATACTAATAGCTGTCGGTGTATAGGAGGCACCGCCAATATTGACGCGGAATTGCTGATACGCCAAATTGTTTACAGAAGCCAACGTTTTATTAAACGTGAGCGTAACCACGCTGCCTGTTGCCGTACCGCTGGAAAGCGTTGGCGCTGTCGCATCTACCGCAAAGACCACGTCCTGACTTGCAATGCTTAATGCCTGATTGCCAACGAGATCCTGTATGCCGCCAGTCGTCGTAGTCGGCTTGGAATAGGAAAGCTTGACTGTCTGAATATTAACGAGTGTTCCCGCTAACGTCAGTGTAACGGTATTGCCAGACACAGCAGCCGCAAGCAATTCCCGCCGCTCGCCATTAACGGTAATGTAAAAGCTGCTTAAGGCAGGGATAGAGCTTGCTCTAAGCTCCTCGTTAAAGGTCATGACGACAGTGGAGCCCTTGGCTTCTATCTTGCTGACAGCAGGAGGCGTCGTATCATTGCCTAGCGTTTTAAAGGTCCACTGATAGGCATTCTGAATACCTAGAAACGCATTATCTGACAGATCGTAAACAGCCGTTGGGCTGATTTCGATATAGTAATTTGTCTCCGTCTCCATTAATATGCCAGGTGGAAGAGTAATGACCAATTGTCGCCCATTGTTAGGATCAACATAGAAATTAGCCGCAATATCGTTTATACCTCTTTCTGGAGTAACAGGCTTAATCGTAACCGTACCACTGCCTTTAACAATGGTCTCGCTGAAAAGAGCTGTGAAATAAGCATTTGTAAGTACATTTTGCGTATTATTCACGGCATGTTGCGATTCAATCGTTGGCCTTACCGTATCTTGTGTCACTCGAAACGTCCAGCTGTTCGCTGTAATCCCGGCAAAATAGTTCCCCGCCGCATCACGGAAGGCATTGCTGCCAACAACCACATAATACTGAGCGTTGTTAATAAAGGTCTTATTCGGATTAATCGTAATTTTGCTCGTTCCGCCACCTGTTACATAACTTGAGGTAACGGGAATCGTTGCAAATATCGTATTGTTTGAATTACGAATCTCTATGTTGCCCGCGCTCGGATAAACCGGCTCGGTAAAGTTGATTTCAATGCCGGAATTAAGCGTGCCGATTGCCGCTGTGTGAGCAGGATAGGTGCTGTGAATCCGTGGCGGATCGGTTTCGTCTCCCGGACTCGTTGTAAAGCTCCACGTAGCAGCATTGGAAACACCTTGGAACCAGTCCCCGGTCGCACTGTCCGTGAAGGCCCCTGCATCTATCAAAATATAATAGCGAGTGTTCGCAAGCAGCTTCGGCGGCGTAAAGGTAACGGTATTTCCGCTAATCATGATGCGAGATATGTCCGTAGCCTGATAGCGATCCGCATAATTGTCATTTACGCGTACGAGGCTGATGTATTTTCCAGCGTTCGCTGTCACATTTTTATCAAAGCTAACGCTGAAAGAACTGCTTACTCCTACTGAGGTAGCGGAATTTCCAGGGGTTAATGCCGTTGCATTCACTGGCGCTGGAGCCGTTGTAAAGCGCCATGTCGTTCCTGCATAGCGATTACCCGAACTGTCTTGAATGACATAATTAGGAATGGTCACCGTATATGTCGTATTTGGATAGAGCGCCTCAGTCGGCTTAATCGTTAAGGTTGGGGTGCCACTGCCCACCACCTGCACGGAATTAACCGCAATCTCTCTGTTGTCATAAGATGTTGCGCTTGGCGCAGATACCAGCGTAATTGCTCCATAGGTCGTATATACGTTTTCATTAAATGGTAGCGTTATACTTGTTGTAATAAGCGCTCCGCCTGATTCAGAAGCAGGCGATACCGCAGAACGCAGGTCTGGAGGTGTACTGTCAACCTGAGTTACTGTTCTAAAGCTCCAATCCGCCGCATTAGATATGCCGCTAAAATTCGAGCCATTAGAGGCATTCGCGAATGCACCCTGGTCAATGAATACATAATATTCGGTGCCTACTTCAAAAGCAGCACTTGGCTGCACGGTAACCGTCCTTCCGGTAGCATCAATGGTCACCTGGTTGCTTGTCGCAACATTAAAAGTCTCAAAACGAATATTATTCAAATACTTGTAGATGGTAATTGAAGCAGGACCTGTTCCTTTTACTACACTTTCATCAAAAGTAAAGGAAAGAGGCGCACCGAGTCCGACATTTCCAACAGTATTGGCTGGCGATTTGCTTGTAATAACAGGTCCGCCGACTGCCGCATGCACTTCATTGGTTAGAAGGCTGCTGCTTGGCGGCAAAGCAACTTGTAGCAAGAGTACGAATACTAGAATAAGGCTAATTTTGTAACGACTCATTTCATTCACTCCCTAAAAATTTACACTCGTACCTTATTTGTCGGCTTCTGAATGCCAAAAATGTAGGTTTTCCGGATAATTTCCATCTATTTTGAATAATTCGTCATTTCTCATTAAAAATAGCCTGTGAATGGCATTCTCCTTTGAGAAAATGCTTATTCGCAGGCTATTTATATGAGTCAATTATTATTAACAAAGTTCTTATTCAAACAATATCCCAAACTAAAGTTATTAATTCGGATTCAATGCCGGAAGATTATCAAATCTCATTGTTATATATTTGGCAGTCCCATTACTATAATTACGATTATACCCTGTAACGACCAAATCATTACCTTCCCAATAAAAATATTGCAAATAATCTATATTCTCATAAACACCTTGGGGGATTTGATAGTTTGCCAAAAGTACATTCTGTGTGTTCCTAACTTCAATATTAGTGCCACTCACACGAGACACTTTATAACTTTTCCCATCTGGTCCAGAGAGTGTACTGCCCTGCATTTGTATTGTTGATACTTGATGCGAATCTGTGGCTAGGATTTCGCCTGTATTCACCAAAATAGCTTTCATATTAATTTTCACATTTTCTCTAACTGTAATCGTTGATTGTTTACTGGTTTTCACCCATGCTCCTGTATCCCCAAATTGATAGTAATATTCAATGTTTCTCGTATTACCCAAATTAGAAAAAGTGATATATCTAAAATTTGTAAATGGATCTCCTTCCTTTATTACTAATCGATCTAACTTTGAAGTAATGTTTAGAAATGTAGAAGTATACGATACTAAACCCGGCCACCTCACCCAAGCAACAAGGTTATTACCGTTAAAGCTTGCACTTACCAAATAAGCTTGATTAAAAGCGTAATTCATATGTCTCGGAGGAATTTGTCTATCAATCCAGTCAGTTCCTCCATCTCTTGTCACGAACAACTCATCCGCATAATAAGCAACCGTATAAGTTAAACCGTCTGGTCCCTGTACATGCAGTGTTTCTCCATATGCCTGTACAGCCGCTGGACTAAGGTCTACTTGCGTCAAACCAGTAAATGTCGCGCCTGATAGAAAAATCGTTGACGCAAAAGCAGCAACCGCTACTCGTCTAGCATTTTTTCTGATATTCAAAAACGCCCACCCCTTATCATATATTAAAATAAATTTTTACAATTTAAATCATAATTTCATAATAGATACTTCTAGTATCCAAGTAAATATTAAAATTGGTTTTTTTTAATTTACAAGAAAACTATTATATGTATATTTTAATTTCAAAATGATCAAATACTATCATTTTTCATTTAGCAAAAAAGCCCTTCAGAAAAGTTAAGAACCGATGTTCTCAACTTTTTTCTGAAGGGCTTTAGTTTTGAGGATTTAATTAAGCCAAAGCATCTGCTTTCAGTTTATCCGCTTTGTCAACGCGTTCCCATGGAAGATCCACATCTGTACGGCCAAAGTGACCATATGCAGCTGTTTGACGGTAAATTGGGCGACGAAGATCCAGCATTTTAATAATGCCAGCAGGGCGAAGATCGAAGTTGTTGCTGATAACTTCAACCAGCTTCTCTTCATCCACTTTACCTGTTCCGTATGTGTCTACACTGATAGAAACCGGATTTGCCACGCCAATAGCGTAAGCAAGCTGAATTTCACATTTATCAGCAAGGCCAGCTGCAACGATGTTTTTAGCAACATAACGAGCCGCATAGGCTGCAGAACGGTCAACTTTTGTAGGATCCTTACCGGAGAATGCGCCGCCGCCATGACGTGCATAACCGCCGTACGTATCAACGATGATTTTACGGCCAGTAAGACCTGCATCACCTTGAGGACCGCCGATAACGAAACGGCCTGTTGGGTTAATGTAATATTTTGTTTCAGCGTCCAGCCATTCAACTGGTACAACTGGTTTAATAACGTGCTCAAGAATATCGCTTTGAATTTGCTCCAAGCCAATTTCTTCAGCATGCTGTGTAGATACAACGATTGCATCAACACGTACTGGCTTGCCATCGACATACTCAATTGTAACTTGAGTTTTGCCGTCTGGACGAAGATACTCGAGAGTTCCGTTTTTACGCACTTCGGACAAACGACGCGCAATGCGGTGCGATAGAGCGATCGGAAGCGGCATAAGCTCTGGTGTTTCGTTTGTAGCAAAACCAAACATCAAGCCTTGGTCACCAGCACCAATATCTTCGTTCTCTTGTTGAATATCTTTGCCGTCACGTGTTTCAAGCGCGGCATTAACGCCTTGAGCAATATCAGCGGACTGCTCATTAAGCGAAGTCAGAACCGCACAAGTGCTGGAATCGAAACCAAACTTAGCTCTAGTGTACCCAATTTCTTTAATTGTACGACGTGCGATAGCCGAGATATCGACATAGTCCGCACGGCTGCTAATTTCACCAATAACGAGAACAAGTCCTGTCGCTACAGATACTTCACACGCTACACGCGCATAAGGATCTGACTCCAGGAATGCATCCAATACTGCATCGGAAATTTGGTCACAAATCTTATCGGGATGACCTTCCGTTACTGATTCTGATGTAAATAAATGACGACCTTTAATTGACACCCGTATCAACCTCCTACAGCTTTAGTATAAATAAGTTCAGAACGTATAAACAAAAAACGAACCTTTTCCTTAGGGAAAAGGTTGTTTTACAACTCTCTAATAAAGTATGTTACCGAAAATGTCGCTTCCTGTCAATGGATACTATCCCGATAAGATTTAATTTTCGGTAAAGGTTAAGGTGAAACGGCTGTCGCCGTCCTCTGGCGTCGTGGTTCGTTTCAGTCCGAGAAATATAGAGAATGGATAGCTAAATCATATCCTTTCCTATATTTTAAATATAACCGTTTAAAACAAACTCTGCTTGAGCTACAAGGCGTTTCGTCATTTCTCCGCCAACAGAACCGGCTTGCCTTGTTGAAAGCTGTGACCAGTGCACTGAGCCTGTAGTTTGCGGTACTGATCCTAGCTCGCCCGCAAACTCCGTATCTTCACCGGACGGTCCGGAAACATACGAGTAAAGCCCAAATTCTTCAGCGATTTCATATTTCATTTGCTGCAGTGCTGCTTTACTTAATGGAACGGCTACTTTATTGGAACGACTCATTATAAGAACACCTCACTGTTGGATGATGGGAGCATGCTCTTATTTTAACCTCAAGGCATTTGTTCAAGCGTATAATCTATTGTCAACTTGTACAAATTATACTAACTCAGTTAACGGATTGCAGTTTATATCCACCTCGGACCAATACGGTCAACGATTTAGCGTAGCCTGTCGCTGCCGTAACTCCCCTGCCTGAGCGAGGCATCAATAAAAGGTGATTAGTGGTAACGGATTTTCCTTTAACCAAGTCCTTGCCATCCGTTATATCCACGATACCACTGCTATCTGAGCTGTAGGCTATTGCTTTACCCACACGAAGAATAATCTCTGTGCCTTCATCACCAAGCAGCACTTTGCCGCTAGGTACACTAACGACTTGCAGTGAAGCCTGAGCACTGGAAGCGTTCGACGAGCCACTAGAGCCATTCCCCGAGCTGCTGCTGCCATCAGATACTTTAGCAAGCTGCTCATCTAAATAACTTTTTGTAATAACAGGATCGTCGATAGAGCCTGGAGTTGTTGATACGCCATCTGCTTCGATCGCTTTCGGATTAAGAATACCAATACCGAAACCTACCAATAGGAGTGCTGCACCAATAGCCACTTTCATTGTCGTTTTCTTCAACTCTATTACTCCTCTCAGAAAAAAAATCAGGTATCTTATTAAGATACCTGATTTTTAAAAAATTAACTACAATATTTTAATTAGCTATTATGAAATTAAAATTCCTTATTTTTTGGATCAGCCCAGTTCAGGTATGCCGACCACTTAATATTTTTGGATACCAGCTTTGTTTTGTAACCATTAATCTCCTCATAAATATTGAGCTGAATGGTTTTGGCAACTAGCTTATCTGTGACGCTTTGGACAATGTTCGTATAGTTGTTGCCAACTTTCCAAACATATTGACCTGCAGTACCACCTGCACCTTCGAGTTCAAATGGAGCATTAATCATGGAAATATTAGTAGACTGGTCCTCGAGAGCAAAAGTGAATTTTTTAGCGCTAAAGCCTTCATAACTAAGATCCTTCGTTACTTGACCAGAGAAATCAACGTCGATTTTGTCATCAGTCAAGTAAGTAATAATGTTATCCATATTAATCGTATAAGGACCAACTTGAACCTTGTTAAATTCGGATGTTATCGTCTGACTATACTGTGGCAATGCATAGCTCACTGGATTTACAAAACCTGAAATTTCAGCATCATCTTTCTTTACAATGCCCTGAGCGTTAAAAGCACTACCAAGTACAACTGATGCGCCAGCTAAATCAAGTTGTTTAGGCACCTCTGTTGTAACAATAATTTGTTCCTTCTTGCCAGGATTGATCAAATTGCTTGTTTTCAACAATTTAATATCGTATTTGTCTCCATCAGCTGTTTTCAGAAAACCGACAAGCTTGGAAGTTGCAATTGCGCGGGATTGTTTATTCGTAACATCCATATATACAGTATACAGATTGTTTGAATTTCCTTCGAACAATTGTGTTTTCATAACATTTACTGTGAAGTTTTCTCCAATATCATTAACATTATTTTCACTGCCGATTGCAATTGATTTTGGTACGATAGCCGCAGGTGTTTTCAATGCAGCCAATTCTGTCTGTGATTCACCAGACTTCTCAAATAGCTTAAGCTTCAAATCAGTTAACGATGTAGTTGTAGGAACTGTACCTGTATAATAGATCGTTATAGAGCTCTTAGCTGGAATAGCTACTGGATTAGTAAATGGAATAATGGTAGTTTTCACAGCCGCTTTATCCCCAAGATACAATGAACCCTCAATTGCTGGGATTGGAGCTGTTTTGGAGCTTGTATTTGTAATAACAAGCTTTCCGATCAGGCTGTCTTCGCCGCCCCAAGTGTTTCTTTGAATGGAGGCTACATTCATTTTATAAGTGTAATCATCTTTAATATATTCATAGCTAGTTGATGTTGCTGTATTCGCTGTTTTTAAATTATACCCTATTTTAGAAACAGGCAGGGATAAGCTTGATGCGCCTTCTCCAGTTCCAGTGCTAACACCTTGTGTAATAACAAGCTTTTGCCCTTTTGTAGAAACAGATTTAGGAAGAGTGATGCTTAATTTAATCGTTTCCAGAATTTTCGGACGCAAGACGATAGCATCTGCTGTACCTGAAGTAGTTGAAGTGACTTTCATCTTGTACATTCCACCAGCTGCGGACTGAGCCAAAAATTGCAGATTGGAAATCGAAAGCTCCGAACTGCTAGTATTTCGCATGGCAAGTTCAATATTAACCGTATTATTATCTGTGCTCGTCGACATCGTCGATTTGCTAATTCTAATATTTACAGGAGTACTATTCAACTTTACAGAGCTGTAGCCGCCTGCTTTAACATCCGTAGAATAGTCTGCTGGAAACTTAAATTGTCCCAATGTTTTCTCATAACCAGCCACACTGAAATCAAACTTCACCACTTTAAAAATGAGTTTAGGCAAAGTCATGCTTGATGGCAGCTCACTATAAAAAGTTAAGGTAACATTCGAATTGGCTTGAACGGTTTTTTTCGTCTTATCACTATCCAGCATATACAAGGTATATTTAGTACCGCTAGTAGAAGCCAAACGGAACCAATAGTCTTGCAGATTAATCGCTTTGCTTCCTCCGTTATAAAGCGTGATCGTGAAGCTGGCTGTCTTTCCTTTGCTAGTCGACAGTATATCCGCGCTATCGAGCTTTACATACGAGTTGCTATTTATGTACACAGGTTTAATACTGCTTGCCGTAGAGGCCGCCTCACTCATAGGGGGCAACGTAGGGAATAGCAGAGCTACTACTAACAACATGCCTACATAAAAACGCCATTTCAATTTCGAGCTTGCTGAAAAAACCGTCTGCATTAAAATATCACTCCACATCTTTTTTTATATAGACGTTCATACCCAACAAAAAGTTTCGCTGTAATGCCGAGCAATTCACCCCTTCGGAACATTTTTTTCTACTTTAAGTATAACAAACTTTTATGAATCAAGTGTGAACGCAAAAAAAGAAACCGATGAGAATATCTCATCGGTTTCCTTATACTAACCTGAAATTACTTCAGTTTAGTAACTACGATTGCTTTAGCAAGTGTGAAGCCATTGTAGTTAGCATCGCCATCTACTGCAACACCATACTTAGCACCAACTTCACCATAAGCAGCTTCGCCATAGTGAGCAGTTACGTCAGCAAAAATACCATCAGTTACAAGGGAATCAGTTGCTTGATCGTAAACGTAGATTGCAGTGCCGCTGTTTACATAGTAAGTTTTGCCAGCAACAGTAATTGTGGAATCAGTGTTGCTTACATTTGTAATCTTACCTGTTGCGTTAAGGAATGTAACTGTGTCATAAGCGTTGCTTGCTTTACCCAGTTCAGTACCCACAGCACCATTAGTTACGTCTTTAACAGCAACCAGAGTTCTGGAGGACTCTTTGTAAGTCGAATCATTAGCAGACAGACCATTTACAACAGCAGTGTAGATAGCCGCGCCTTCATCCTTAGTCAAAGCGATTGTTTCATTAGTACCCTTAACATTGATTGTTACAGAGTAGTCATCGCCAGACTTCGAAGCACCAACGAACAAGCCGTATTTAGCTTCTTTTGCACTGTCAGCAGTTTTCTCAGTGATGATAACATACTTAGCAAAAGTAGATGTTCCATCCGAGATTACAGTTACTTTGTTACCTACAACCAGGTTAGCTAGTGAGCTAGTTTTGATCTCACGATCGCCTGGCTTCGGAGTGTTGTCAGTATTTCTAGCATCGTATTTGTTTCCATCAAGAACGATCGTGTTAGCATTGATTTCGTAGGTAACAACAGAACCTTGGTTAGGAGTAGTTGTTTTAGTCAATTTCAATGCAGTATCCGATTTTTCTTTAACTGCCCATTCAGTTGTAAGTGGAGTCAACTTTTCAATTCCGTTAACACTGTTATCGGAATTTTTCAGTTTCCAAGTTACAAATACTGAAGTTGCGTTGTTATAAGCTACTTCTGCGGAAGAAGCATTAGTTACATCATCGCCGAGACGAAGCATATTAACAGCAGCATTCCATGTAGCAGCATTCAAAGAAACTTCGATGTTTTTGTTTTCTTTAATCGAGTAGTACTTGAATACATCTTTAGCATCGCCAAACGCGCCAGTTGGAGCCACGTCATTAGCAGCGTTTAGGATAATGCCATATTTAGCATCAGCACTTCCGCCAGTCAACAATTCAGCACCAGCAACTTTACCATCTTTGTTCAAGAACAGTTTGTAAGTTGCATCTTTAGTTACTTCTTTCGAATTAGTCAAGCCAGCTTCTTTTGTTGTTGTGTATGTTTTACCATCCACAGTGTAAACGAAAGTACCATCAGCTTGAGCAGCTACGTTTGTAACTTTACCTTCAACAACAGTACGAGTTGCAACCACTTTAACCGCTACTCTGTCTTTGTTATAAACAATGTCAAGAACATCGTTTTTAGCAAGATCAGATGCAGCTTTAGCTTCACCGTTCAAAGTGATAGAAGTGGAGTCATTCAGTGTCACAGAAAGGTTATCCTGTGTAAGGATACGAGCTTTTGCAGTCGAAGTTGCAGCGATGTACGATTCAAGCAATTTGTTTGCTCCGTTTGCATCAGTTACAACAACAGCACGTACTTTACCAACAAGAGACGAAGCTGCATCTTTATCATACAAGTATACAGAAACATCTGCATCTTTCTTCAAACGGGAATCATTTCCACCAACAGAATCACTGTTGTAGTAGTATACAGAATCACTTACAGTAGAATATTTAGATACTGCCGTTCCGTTTTTCACTTCAACTTGTGCAGTGCTGCTCAAAGCAGCATTCAGCTTACCAGTTACAACATCGTTAGCATTTTGATTGTCAGTGATAGAACGAATACGTCCATCAGAGTCAGTCAAAACAGTTACGTTGTGAGCAAGCAGATCAACCAGTTTGTTTCCACCAGTGATGATGAAGTTTGGAGCCAATACTTTGGACTGACTATTCAAAGAAATGCGACCGTTATCATCTAGTACAGCAGAAGTAATAATTTCTTCAGATGTTGTTCCCAAACGAGAGATCAACTTTTTATTAGGTACGAACGGTCTGAAAAGTTTAGAATCTGCATTCCATTCGACAAGATTAGCACCAAGTGCATTGCTAACTTGTTGAGCTACAACACCACGAGTAGCCGCAGTGCCAAGAGCCAAGTCAACTTTTTTGAATACGCCAACTTCTTCGGCTTTCAAAGTGACGTTATAAGGCCACGAACCAGGCAGGTTGGAATCTTGGTAACCAAGAGCACGAACCACGATTGCGGCAACTTCTTCGAACTTGATGTTAGCGTTCGGGCGGAAGTTTTTAGTACCTTTGTCACCAAGCAGCAAGCCTTTGCCAGTTGCTACGTTGATGTAACCAGTGTACCATTCGTTTGTTTTAACGTCTTTAAATGACGATTTAACGTTTTGCAGTGCAGTAGCAGCTTTCTCGCTACCTGTTGCGATAACGATAATTTTAGCAAGCTCAGCACGAGTGATGCTGTTGCCTGGTTTGAATGTACCGTCAGTATAACCATTGATAATTCCAAGAGCTACAAGCTCCTCAATTGCACTTTGTTCTTTCACGCCTGTTACGTCAGTAGGAGTTGCAGCGAATGCTGGAACTGCCAACGACATACCAAGGGAGAGAGATAGCACGGATGCCAATAAACTTTTCTTCATAACCTTTTTTTCTCCTCCTCTAAATTGCTTCGGTTGTTGAGAGTTTTCTTTAGAAAATGAATTGCTCGTTTCCCTCATGTGTGTGTCACCCCCTTCCCAGAGTTGAGCAGTATTTAGTATAAATAATGTCTGTCGCCATGTTTAACCCTATGTAATAACATGTCGCAGAAACTCGTAAACACGCAGAAAATTGCTAGACCCTTATACCACTATAACATTATACAATGGCATACCCTTATCGTAAAGAGAAAGTTGAGAATTCATTCCAACTAACTCTGATATTAGGCAAGTCTAAAGAGTGATTTTTTTGCCGATTGATGTAACACCACTTAATTAGACGCACAGGTCTCAGAAAAGTTGCGCTCACCTTAAAAATAATTTCAAAAAAGTTTTACCCTCGCTATGTAGCATTGAAACAACTGCATGCGAACCATATAAAGGCTTGCTTGGATAGTTCTAAAAGCACTTCTATGTCTTGGTTGCTTTTTTAGTATAGCTTGGCTAGCTGCCTTAAGTCGATGCAAAAGATTTTCCATGGATAATCTTACACTTAATTAAAATGAAGATGCCCGCACCGCAGTAGTAAAACACAACTACGAGCATCTCCATGTCATTACTAAATTAAATTCTATTGCTTATAGTAACTTATTTTTACGCATAACACGTTCAGCAATAATAGCCGCGTCTGCACGCTTCAGGTTAGAACTAGGATCAAAACGAACAGTCGGTTTTCCAGTTGTTGTTGAATTCGGCAAACCTTCAATAAATTTCGCTTTTACAACTGCTATTACCGAGCTCATTGCATACGTTCCAATACTTCCACCATCTGTGAATTGCTTTTGTAATGTAGCTCTATCCTTTGTCTGATCTTCTTTCTTCGTATTGATTAAGTTTGCAGCTCTAGCAATCATGACAGCTGCTTCTTCTCGAGTCAATGCCTCATTCGGTAAGAATTGTCTTGGTCCTTTGCCACGAATAATTCCTTTTCGAACCGCTGTTTCGATATAACGATAATCCCAAAGTTCGCTAATCCCCAATATCGGAACAACATCATCAAAGGTCATATCATTGGGATTATAATCCAAAGGTATCTGGAACATTTTAATCAATAGTTGCGCAAATTCACCACGCGTTATATTGTCGTACACTCCAAATTCATTTTGACTCTTCGTATTCATAACACCGCGAGCATACATAAGTTCCAAAGAATTTCGTCCATATGGATGCCCGATAATATCGTTGTAGCTATAGCGCATTTGCATAACAACGTAATAGCCAAACCCATTTATCGGAGCTGTAATTGTTTTGTTGCCGGTGTTTACAATCCCACCAATATTCGTCCATTTTGGAATGCCACCTTCACTGTAGAAACGCCACACACTCAAGTTGCTTGCTACTGTATTACGAATTTCCGAATCGTACTTAATTGTAATTTTACCTGCATTAGTTGTTTCCAACCAGCGATTGAGTGGCCTATCGTAAAATGTATTTCCTGTTGCATATGGCTGGTCCCCTTGAGTAAAGGTATAATCGGTTTGCTTGAAGCCATCCACGTAACCTGCATCCAACCAAAATAAATTCGATGCAAAACCGAAATGAGTATCTGGGCGAATTCTCGCAACACCCAAATCTGTATTAGAGCCCGCCTCTGGTATCGTAATCATTATTCCATCTTTCGCCTTTTTTGTAGTGGCATCGTACTTTCCTACTCCATTGTACACCTTTACTGTTCGTCCATCAGTTCTGTCTGCGATACCAAATAAGATTTGCTGCGAATCAAACATATCTATAGTTTTGACATCTTGCCCGGGAGTTTGATTAGCCGGTCGAAGGAAAGTATTTTTAGGAAAAGATACTTGCAATTCTCCTTTAAATATTGAAGTCTTCCCTGATTTTGGTATAGCCGTCTTGTATTGTGCTCCAATGGAATTATCGGCAGCATAATTAACAGAGAATTCTCCATTGATTTTTTCAGTTCCTCTAATCACAGTAAACTTGATTTTATTCACTCCTGCTTTAAGCCCTCTTTGCTCATAACGGAAAATACTGTCCGTTGCGCTTTTTATCATATCGATTTTACCAATTACAACACGATCAGCGCCTTCAGCTAGTATACTTACATTTAGAAAATTCTGATTAATAACCGCTTCTTCTGGCAACTTTGGAGACAGAATTTCGTAAGGGGGTATTTCTCGTGTAATCGTTATAGTTTGGCTGGCACTCTCAGTACCAACTTGTGATGTAATTGTAATGCTCTTGGACCCTGTGCTTGGAAGACTGATATTAAGTAAACGCAAATTATAAGCTGTTTCACCTGATGACCATGGCGATTCATAGTCGAGCTTATTCCTATCCGTCATTGTCAACTCATTATTTGCAATTACTGATTCATTAATGTAGCTTTTCCCATCTACATTAATAATCAAGTTAGAAAGGTTGGCAACACTAAATATCAAATCTACACTATCCAAAGTAGTAACATATGAATTTGCAGTAGTTCCAGGCTTATATTTATTTTCAGAATCGGTTTTATAACGTGTTCCTACTGCTACATATGGAACGGGTACAACATTAGAAACAAATGGTCGCTTATCAGAAAAACGATAAACGGACAAATTAGTTGCAACTTCCACCCCATTAGCCTTGCCTGATAGCAAAATTTCGTTGATTCCATATACCAGCCTTCCAGCAGGAATTAGGAAATTAAACTCTCCTGTTACCTTATCAATATCTGTTACCTTATTGAAACTCACATCAGTTCCATTTAATGTGAATTTCAAGGAATCAATGTCTGTAGCGCTTAATAAGTTAAAATTAACTAGCCTACCTTTTACTGAGGTAAGCGGAGCGTTATCATAATAAACGGCGCCGTTATAAGTATTTGTAACTTGAATGGAAGAAATCGGATTATAAGCGAAAGTTCTAGTTACCGTATCACTGCCAACACTGTTGGTTATTTTAAAGGTAAGCTCAATTTGCCCTTGTGGGATAGCATCAATTCGATAAACGCGCTCTTGGTTTGTAGCAACTGATGTGCGATCAGCAGCAACAAATAACGATGCCGATACAGGAGAACCATTTACCGTTGCACTAATGGTTGTGCTGCCACCAGCGAGGCTGAAGTTTGTAGTCTCGACAGCAAGGTATAGAGGCAACTGCCCAACAGCACTATTATCAATAAATTTTGTTTGCGACGTAGAAGTAACACTCGTTCCTGATTCAGTTACTCCATAAAGCTGTTTAATATCTGTAATAGTAGGGGAGGTGTCACTTCTCACTGTAAAATCAAGCGGGAAATTAGCTTCTACGCCATCATAACTCGAGCTTTTGATACGTAGCGTGTACTTACCATTAACAGAAGCCGTAAGAGCCGTCGTTGATTCAAAAGAAAATTGAGTGTAGCTTGAATTACTTGCATTTGTATCTAGTGTTACGTTTGTATTGAAACTGGTTGGTGTACCTGTCGTATCCAACAATTCCATTGTAATAATTGGATTTGCTGGTGCTGGTGTAGTCGTCGATGTTTTGAAAAGCAGCTTTCCTTTAATTGTGCTTCCATTTAGAGGCTTCACAATTGAATTACCATCCAGTTGGATACCAGGAGTGGGAGGACTTGCTATTACACTGAAAGGCGTTGGACGATTATTTTCGAACAAAACTACCTGACGGCGAAGCGTAAAGCTCTTGTCTTCATTGCGAGAAACAATTTCTAAGTTGTTAATACCAGCCTTCAAATCAAGTGAGGAGATAACAAACGTTCCAGATCCCCCATTAAACATTGCAGTGCCATTAATTAAGACATCTGTAGCATTCGAAGCTTTTACTAGAAAAGATGTATTTTTGTCCGTGACAATAACCGGCTTATCTTCCAACATTGATGTGCCGTTGGCAAGCTGTATACTTGTAATAACAGGTACGTTTCCATAGCTGACGAAGCTCGTCCCTTGAACAAGGCTGCCGTTTCCGCCACTTACCCCCATTACTGTGATACGATTAAGTCCCTCATATAGCTGTACTCCAGCAAATAAGAAGGTATTACCTACAATAGAGGGAGTAAGGGCTCCATTGGAAGAGGCTACTACTGTTCCACCAACCAAACGTTCTACTTTGAACGTAATAGAGCCTGGAGACACATCTACAAATGAACCTCGCAGATTAACCGTATTTGTATTTACAATAGTCGGGCTTTCCTCAAACGTACTAAAGTCGGTGAACTGAAAATACAATGACGCAGCTTTCGCCGGTTGTAGCGGAGCCAACGTTACAATCAAAGCAATCGATAAAAATAGGCTTAACATTTGTTTCCACTTTCTCATCACACTGGTTCCTCCTTATATGCATTGCTTTTGAACAAAAACCTTAATGGCTGGCATTTGTTCTTCATAAAAATAATTAATGAACATGCTGTATAGACAAACGTTGATATCACACAGAAGAGCTTTCGTCCTCTACTCTATAAACTTTCCTCCTTCTCCCTCTTGAGTGAATGTTTGTCAATGTCCGTTACAATTAGACGCAAAGACCCAAGAAAAGTTCCGTACTGTAGTTATCGGTTATTACGGCCTATATTTTTAGTCTATTTGGGAAAGTTACGCAAAAAAGCTCCACAGCCTTTGCAAAGGCTGTGGAGCTTCATCATAAAATCCTATAATAAAATAATAGCGGGAATCCTAAATTATTTCGAACGCGATTGCGCATCTACCTTTGTCCGAAGCAGCAGCCGATTAAAGAAGTTAATAACCGGGCGGCGCGTTTTGTCAACGATCCCAATAAGCTCGGCGCCAATTTGAAGACCAAACATCAGGAGGCAAATAACGGAGAACGTGACCCAATTGGCTGCGGTCGATTGTATGACGGTAGACTGCAAAATCGCAAAACCTCCGAATATCGCCGCCACGCCCCAAATAATCAGAACTGTACGACGATGGCTAAAGCCAAGCTCCTGCAAGCAATGATGCAAGTGCCCTTTATCCGGTGCGAAAATCGGGCGCTTGTTCACCCAGCGGCGAACGATTGCAAAAAAAGTATCCGAAAGCGGAACGCCGATAATCAGCAATGGAGTAACGAACGAAACAATGGTAACCTGCTTAAAACCAATCATGGACAACGTAGCCAGGCTGAATCCAAGGAACAGCGAGCCCGAATCGCCCATAAAGATTTTCGCAGGATGGAAGTTGAAAAATAAAAATCCGACAATGCCGCCAAGCAGCAGGCTGCTGAGCAGAATAATAGGGATATTGCCCATTACAATCGCCATGATCAAAATGGTAGAGATCGCAATACCGGAAACACCAGCCGCGAGCCCATCCAAACCATCGATTAAATTAATCGCATTGGTTACGCCGACAATCCAGATAATGGTAATCGGAACAGCGATCCAGCCAGCAATCGGCTGCATAGCCTCACCGAACGGAATGTTAACTAGATCGATTTTGATACCAAAACCAAATACGACAACGCTTGCCGCGACGAGCTGGCCCAGCAGCTTCACTTTGGCAGACAGCTCAAACCGGTCATCCAAAGCGCCAATCAAAATAATAATCGTGCCGCCTACAAGCAGCGCTTTAATCATATTCATATTTGCATCTGTCAGCATTCCATCAGGAATGAACGGGAACAGCAATAAAAACCCTGCAACAAATGCAGCATAAATTGCCAGACCACCCATGCGTGGCATAATGCGGGTATGAACCTTCCGATGATTCGGCTTATCAATCGCACCGACGAAAAAAGCGAATTTTTTAACAAGTGGTGTCATGACAAGCGCTAACGTCAGAGCAAGAATAAAACCGATCGAATACAATAAGCCTTCTGGCATGTAATGCAGCTCCCCTTTTGTGTCTACCGAAGTGAATTATACTCCGATCGAAAAAGAAACTCCAATCCCGTTTTCATTCAATTTCAACGGTTTTCACGAGTTTTCACGATAATGGCCCAGGTTTTGTTACGTTTTCTTTGTCGCGCATCACTTTCACAACGAATTTCGGCAAAACGAGCATTCTTGGCAGCCTTTTTGGCTCCTGAAGCAAGCGGTAAAACCACTCTAAACGCAGCTTTTGAAAAATCATCGGCGCACGCTTCAGCTTTCCTGCAATAATATCGAAGCTGCCTCCAATGCCCATTATATATGGGACGCCAAGTTGTTGCTTATATTTCGCAATCCAAGGCTCCTGCGTCTCTGCTCCTCTGGCAACGAGCAATATGTGCGGCGCAGCCTGGCGAATCTCCTCCACAACCTCCTGATCCTGATCTGGACCAAAAAATCCGTTGCGATATCCTACGATTCGCACCTGCGGATATTGAAGCTGCAGCTTTTCGGCTGCTGCTTCAATAACCTCTTGAGATGTTCCGAGCAGGTAAGCCGTCCATTTGCGCTGTTCGCCTTCACGCATTAAACGATGCATCAGGTCAAAGCCAGCAACTCGCTCGGCGACAGGCGTGCCCACATAATTAGCTGCCCATACTACGCCTGCGCCGTCAGGTACAATAAGCTCTGCCTTCGTCATCATTCGGTAGTAATCAGCACTCTCCAGAGCAGACATCACCATAATCGGATTAGCTGTAATGACATGCGTTTGACGCTTCTCCTCAATTGCTTTCACTAAATAGCTGACCGTCTCATCCATTGTCATTTTAGAGAAGGGTATGCCGTAAATAGATACGGTTGGAACATAGTTCGACAAACGAATATCACCTCGATATGGGATGGAGCAGCAGCTTCATAATTTGTTCAGCAGGCTGCTGCGCTTGTTGCTTCAACTTCGAAATAGCTTCCTGATGCGATCTGCGCCAGCTGTCGCCGTTCTCCAGCATCCGCTCTGCCTCATCGGCGAAAGCTTCTGCGTCAAGCAGCTCCGTTGAGCCAATCGGCTGCAAATGGATTCTTTTCAGAAATTGATCGATTTTGGGATCATAGGATAAACCAAGCATAGGCACCATCTGGTTTGCCGCATAAATTAATGCATGCAGCCGCATTCCGAATAATATATCGCAATGGCTCACTTCCAGCAGCATTTGCTGCGGGTCATCGCCCGGCGACGCCAGCTCAGCGACGCTTCCGCTGGCAAGCTGCCCTTGCAGTCGTTCCATGACCTGCTTCGATGTTTCCACATCATCTGGGGTATGGAACGGGAGAAACCGCAGCCGCACCTGGCGGCGGCGCGTCAGCGCGATTAGCGCATCGGCGGCGCGCGCAAGATCCGCGCCATCTTCGCGCCAGCGGCGCAGGGACACGCCGACGACCGGCATAGCTCCGCTGCCGGCCTGCGCGGTCCCCGCACCGCTAGGCGCAGCCGCCGCGGTAGCCCCGCCGCCTGGCGCCCCGGCCGCCGCTGCGCCTAGCGGCAGCGGCAAGCCCATAACCGGATCGGGTACAACCTCGATCCGGTCATGCGGCACGCCCATCCGCCCAAGCAAAGCGGCGGATTGGTCGTCCCGCACTGAAACATAAGCGCTCCGCCGCATAATATGGCGGATCATCGGGTCCATCCACCGGCGGTTCACCGGCCCGATGCCCTGCGAATAAATGAATGTCGGCTTGCCCAGCAATTGGGCAAGCTTCACGATTCCAGTGTAATACGGAATCGTCTTCGTACCTGTGGCATCCTGCAGCAGGCTTCCGCCGCCGCTGATCAGCCCGTCGCAGCTGCGCAGCGCGCCCCACACGTCCGCGGGGCGCATCCGATGTACGGCCTCTACGCCGTACATCGCCTTCGTCCAAGCCGGGTCGCCCGACAGCACGATCGGCTGCACCTCAAGCCCATGCGCCTTGCTCTGCTCGGCAAGCGCCAGCAAAATCGAACGCAGCACAGCCTCGTCGCCACTATTACTAAAGCCGTAGTAGCCAGAAATCGCTATTCGGCGAATATGCGTTTGAGGGCCGGCGACCATTTAGACCAGACTCCTTCCAGAAGCTGCCACACTCCGATGAGAATAAATCCGACCGCCGCACCGAGGCCAAGGCCAAGGAATACGCGGATGATGGAAATATGCAGCGGCGTATGGATATGCGCAAATGTGTCGACCATCGAAAGCTGGCCAATGGAGCCAATAATAACGAACAGCCAGGCGGCGCGGTAACGCAGCGCGGCGAACAACCCCACTAGCAGCAGTGGATGCGCCAGCAAAAACTCTTTATTTCGCGGACGGACGCCAAACGTGCCTTCCAGCCATTCGCGGAAAGGACGCTCAAAGGGCAGCGTCTGTCCCTCATTACCTGTACGTGATAAATAATACATACCCGCAGCTACAACAATTAAACCAACGACAACCATTAGCACGTTAATCGGCGTAGACAGCATTTTGCGAATGCGGGCGATTGGAGCATGTCCTGTGTAAAACACAACATAGATCGCAACAAGCCCAATCGGCGCGAGATGCAGCAGGCTTACTCCGCGGAATTGTTGAAGCACAAGCATATACGTAATATTGTTCAGCAAGCCGAACACATAAGGGACTGCAATAAGCGACATGAGCGCTACTACAATAAACCAACTGAAAGCAAGTCCCAGACGGCGGCGCGCCGGCAAGCCCTCAAATACCCACTTGCCGCCAGCATCACCGGAGCTGCTCAGCGGAATAACCACGCCCTTCCCTTTATCTTTGTTGCGGAAAGTCCAATCCGCTCCGCCAACAAAACGCTGGTTTCCTTCGGTTCTGGAGTAAATTCGGTTCATGACCCAAATAAGCGCAAGTGTTGGCGCACTAATACCGGCTCCAAGAGCAAGCGCCTGCTCCAGCACGGAGCTGCTCAGCACATACAAGCCGCCGCTTCCGACCATACCGAGCAGGAATACCGCAATAAGCGTGCCTGGCAGAAAAGCATTGATTAATAGTGCAATTAAGGCAATCGCGCCAATAACAACGATTCCTTTCAGCATTTTAACCCATGACGGATATTCCCGATCAAACGGCTCCGCTGTACCCGGAGCAAATCCGGCATCTGCCAAACGCTGAATCGTGCCTTTGTTTCCATCCTCCCCTTTAAGAGACAGGTAGAGGTTGTCCAGTGGATTAATAACAGTCGATTTCTCCTGGCTCGACGATGGGGCACCATTTAGGAAAAACATCCGAATGTTGCGGTCCTTCGCTGCAAGCAGGAAGCGATCAGCAATATCTTCCGGCTTCATTTTCATCGCATCCGTAGGAGACAATGAATAAAGACGTACAATATTATAGTCCGTCAGGTAGGCGAGTGTCGTCATGCCCGATTGCTCTTTTTTCAAATTCTCGATGGTCGTTACACCGATTTGATATTTGTTAAGCAGCTCGGCAAATGCGCGCAAGCTCTTATCCTCGGCATTATCGGTGTAGCCTTTTACCTTATCACCGTCGAACAAAATCCGTGTAACGCCGTAATTCTTCAACTGAGCAAGAGTCGCCTCTGCTTCTTCTTGTGAATACGGAAGCACCCGGTCAGTCAAACGAGGCAGAACACTGAAGCCTGCTGCTTTAATTCTTTCCAGTGACATCGGATCAAAGCCAAGCGGTTGAAGCAGCGAATTTTGCAGCGGCAGTTCCACCACAAGACCATCGCGTCCATCGAAAGACCAGTCCCGATAAACGACGCCAGCCCGGTCATATGCAGCGCGAACAATCGGTCCAACCTGCTCCTTCTCCTCGCTGCCAGTATACAAAATATAAGTGAAATTTTGCCCCGGCGTCTCCAGCTTGCCTTGAAGCAAGGCTGCATCCTTGGAGTTATAGTAGGTCAATCTGCCCGCCTGCATCAGCTCGCGAAGCGAGCTTTCATAGACGGCCATGGTCGATACGCCGGCTTCTTTCATAAAAATGAGATGCTGCGATATAAAATCCTGCGGCTTCGCTGAATATTCCGCAATTTCGATCAAATCGCGATAATCAAACACATACTCCACTTGCTTAGACGTTGACTCCGTATTCATTCGATTATAACCAATAGGAAGTGCCGCCATCACGCCAATCAGCGTAATGATCCAGAGCCACTGCTTAGCTCTGCGATTCCATTGCAGCCAGTTTTGAAGCACGAAAATCCTCCGTTCATCTATCCTTTTCATTCCGCTTCCTACCGCTCTATTGTCGAGCAGCTGTCCACGGTTGAAGCCAAATATTCCCTATCCGTCTACTCTTGCCATAACCGCCTGACGCAAAGCATTCAGCGCTTCTTCAGCTTGCGAAGTCGATTCACCGCGAACTGCAAAATAAACTTTAATCTTCGGCTCGGTACCCGATGGACGAAGGCAGAACCATGAGCCATCAGCCAGCATATATTTCAGCACATTTTCTGGGCGGAGACCATCCAGACCGAGCTTATAATCGAGCACCTGCTCTACCTTCACGCCGTTAATATCAACGGGCGGCTGATTGCGCCAGCTGTCCATAATGCCAGCAATTTTTTGCACGCCGTCAAGACCCTTCAGTGTCCGCGACTCCAAACCTTCCAAATAAACGCCATGCTTCTCATACAGCTCAAGCAATACATCATATAGTGTTTTACCTAAGCTTCTATAATATGCTGCTGCTTCACAAATCAGCATAGCCGCTACGATAGCATCCTTATCCCGTGCGTAAGTTCCAGTCAAATAACCGTAGCTTTCCTCATAGCCGAAAAGGAAGGAGCGCTCGCCTGTTTTTTCATAGCCTGTCATTTTCTCACCGATATATTTAAAGCCAGTAAGCGTGTTTTCAACAGCTACACCGTAAGAACGAGCAATATCCGCACCCATCTCGCTCGTCACAATGGTTTTAATAACAACGCCGTTATCCGGCAATTGTCCACGCTCCGTGAGCTGGCTGAGCACATAATTCACCATCAAAGCGCCCGATTGGTTGCCTGTCAGCACAACATATTCACCGTTATTATTTTTCACAACTGCACCCATACGGTCGGCATCTGGATCAGTTCCGATAATAATATCGGCATTGACCTGCTGCGCCAGCTTGATTGCTAGCGTAAACGCCTCGCGTTCTTCCGGGTTAGGAGATTTTACAGTGCTAAAGTAGCCATCCGGCTGCTCCTGCTCCGCGACAATATGTACATTGCTAAATCCGACTTTTGCAAGCACCTCGCGAACGGGCATATTGCCTGTTCCATGAAGCGGAGTGAATACTACGCTGAACTGCTCGCCAACACCACTGCGGATAAGCTCCACATTCAGGCTTTGCGCGACCACCGTATTAATGTAGGATTCGTCGGCATCCTCGCCCAGCCATACGAGCAAGCCTTGCGCCTCTGCTTCTTCCCGGCCCAGACGTTTCACCTGATCAAAGCCTGTCACTTGCTGAATCGAAGCGATAACCTGCTCCGCATCCTCAGGAATGAGCTGGCAGCCGTCAGCACCATACGCCTTATAGCCGTTATATTCAGGCGGATTATGGCTCGCCGTAATTACAATACCACTCGAAGCTTTAAGCGAGCGCACCGCATACGACAGCTGTGGCGTTGCGCGCAGCGATTGGAACAAATACGTTTTCACGCCGTTTGCCGCCAGTACAAGCGCTGAATCGAGCGCAAATTCTGGTGAATAGTTGCGGGAGTCATGAGCGATAACCATTGAAGGAGCATCGCCTGCAGCATTACCCAGCAACCAGTTCGCCAGCCCCTGCGTCGCTTTGCCTACGGTATAAGTATTAAGACGATTCGTACCAGCACCCATAACGCCGCGCAGGCCGCCTGTTCCGAATTCTAGATCGCGGTAGAAACGGTCTGTAATCTCCTTCTCATCGCCCGCGATGCCGCGAAGCTCCTCTTTTGTCGCCTCATCGATCAACGGATCGTTTAACCAAGCATTGTAACGCTGGATTGCCGCTTCATTTTGACTCATATAGCTATCTCTCCCTTATATATAAATGAAACTAGCGTAAACGGCTGTCGCCGCCCTATGGCGGCAAAGCTACCGTTTCGCGTGTGAAATATAAGCCGTTTGATAAAGATCAAACTTATAAATCCTTATATTTTAGAAAATTTAGGCTGGATCCGACAGGGCAAACATAAGCTCGCCTTCAGCAACAACTTGGTCTCCCACTTTCGCAGTAGCTTGTCCTTTGCCGATGCTGCCTTTCAATCTCGTAATGACGACCTCAAGTGTAAGCGTATCGCCAGGCTTCACCTGACCACGGAATCGAAAGCCATCAATGCCTGCAAAAAAGCCTAATTTGCCTTTGTTGACCTCCAGCATGAGCATTGCTACAGTGCCGACTTGAGCCAGCGCTTCAACGATAAGCACGCCAGGCATAACCGGATAACCTGGAAAATGTCCTACAAAATAAGGTTCGTTCATCGTTACATTTTTTAGGCCAACCGCTCTGACACCCGGCTCTACCTCCAAAATACGGTCAATGAGCAGAAATGGCGGGCGATGGGGGATAATTTCCTGAATTTGATTAATATCGAGCATGAATAAAGCTCCTTCCTTGTTATCGAGGGTATAAAAAATGCAATTTTTACTGACACTATAGATATCCTTCATGAAGCTGCAGTTTGTGAAGGTTGAGATAGAGGGCTTGGCTGTGCGGACCCGAAGCGTCTGCGGCCAAGCTTCTTTCATTTTACCGCGAATCCCTCTGGACTCCCTGGCGGCACGCAAGCGAAGAATAGCAAGCATTCTACCCCTTGGCGGGCGCGGCATTAAGGCTCCAAACCATTATACAACTACCGTATCAAAAATAAAACTGCCACGGCCCATGTATGGCTAAACTTGGGACTTGCAGATGCAATTGCGTGGCAAATGATTTTTTTTCAAACAAAATACGACATCTTTATTCATTTCCTCTATATGTAAGCCGTTATATAGAATAGAGAGTTTTTTTATTCTATAGACGAAGGGATAGGATGTAGTGAATTTAAGTGTAAACGGGAACAAGTCTCTCAGAGAAATCAGGAGATGGCTCGCCGCCGTTCTATCTGTCATGCTCATCGCTACCACATTCAGCGGCATCGCGAATGCTGCAGACGAAACTGTAACAAGCATTGAACTAAGCTATGATTCTTGGGATTACAATAGCAGCACTTCATCACTGGAAGTATTTATTGAGGATGATGCCGTTATCGTTTCCTTGCTGGCTGCCACTTCAAGCTCTTCTACCAAGAAGGACGTTAGTGCCTCCGCAACATGGAAGTCATCCAACACCTCCATCGTTAAAGTAGACAAAGGCGTTCTGACGGCTGTAGGAAAAGGAACAGCTACTGTCAGCGCTTCATACAGCGGCTATACCGAAAACATTAAAGTCACATCCGATTACGTTTATGACTCTGTGCAAATTTTGAAAAATGGCAGCAACGCAGCCGAAAGCTATGACGTTAATCTCGGTGCAGATCAATTGTTTACGCTGAGCGGGATTAAAACCGGCTCTGCCAATGAGCCTATTACAACCATTGCGACCTGGACGTCCTCCAGCACTTCCGTCGCGACTGTCGATGACGGCACAGTTACACTTGTAGGCGCAGGAACTACAACGATTACTGCAAAATATAAAGGAAAGACCGACACGGTAAAGCTTGTCGTCACTTCCCCTTATAAATCACTGGCTTTGTCGCCAAAGACCATACTTGAAATCGATATGGGCGACGATGACCAGACGATTCAAGCCATAGCTACAACAACAAGCGGCTCGACAGAAACCGTAACGGCAAAAGCAACTTGGACAACTAGCAGTGCTGCTGTTGCAACCGTCAAGGATGGTGTTGTAACTCCAGTTGCCACTGGCCAAACTAAAATTACCGCTACTTATTTAGGAGTAAGCTCGACTATTGATGTTGTCGTTCGTACACCTTACCAATCGATCAAGCTATCGCCAGCCAAGGAATATCAAATGATGCTAAACAGCCCTGGCTTGCAAATTACAGCTGAAGTTCAGGAGCTTTCCGGTGGAAGCGAAAACGTTACTACGCAGGCGGAGTGGACATCCTCCAATCTAATCGTCGCTACAGTGACGAATGGACTTGTTACGCCAAAAGCAACGGGAACAACCAAAATAACAGCAGCGATTAAAGGCATCAGCCGCAGCATTGACATTACGGTTTTCCCTAGCGTCTCCGAGCTGAAAATCGAGAAAGATTCCATCGATACCTTCTCGGAAAAAAGCGAGACGCTACCGAAGGTCAGCGGTACTACCTTCGGTGGAGATACAGCTGACGTATCCAAAATCGTAAAATGGACCGTTGCCGACGAAAAAATTGCTACTATTGAAGATGGCAAATGGACAGCTGTAGCTGTAGGCAAAACCGTTGTAACGGCTGAGCTCAATGGCCTAAAAAAGACATTTGAGCTGATTGTACACCTTACACCTGTGAAGCTCGTTCCAAGTACGAAAGAGCTTAGCGTAGTAATCGGCAAGGATTCGGCGCTGCCTACGATTACGGTTGTGAATCAGGATGGATCGGAAGAGAATGTTTCTTCCAAAGCTACATGGAAAGCATCATCAGACAATGCAATCGTCGTTAATGGCAAAGTGAAGGGGATTGAAGCCTCCAAAGTGACGTTAACGGCAACCTATTTAAATAAAACAACTACCGTCAAAGCTTACGTTGAAGAAGAAATCGAGAAGCTGGTAGCAGAACCATCCAGCCTTGAGCTTTTCCCAGGCAAAAGCAAGTCGGTAAAGGTAACTGGCTACTATGTGAGCGGCAAGAAAGTGGTTTTGAGCACCAAAATGAACTGGACGGTTTCTTCCAGCACTCTGGCAACTGTTAATGGCAGCACCGTTAAAGCGCTGGCCGTAGGCAGCGGCAAGCTGACCGGCTCTTATCAAGGCAAAACGCTGGAAGTTCCGATTACGGTATCGCCTAAGCTTAAATCTTTAACCCTGTCGGATAAGTCGCTTAAGCTTAGCCCAGGCGCTTCTTCTTCGGTGAAGCTGCAAGCAAACTACACGACCGGCAATCCAGTAGACGTAACAACGAGCGCAACTTGGGTAACTAGCAAAGCGAGCGTAGCTACTGTATCGAATGGCAAAATTATTGCTCTGAGCAAAGGTTCAGCTACTATTAAAGCTACCTTTGACGGAAAAACAGTATCCATGCGTGTAACTGTAAAATAAGCAAGGGTAAAATTTATAAATGCTTATATTACTAAAAAAGAACACCTTCCGCTTTGTTTTGTAAACAAACGGATCGGTGTTCTTTTTTCGTCTGCTGATTTCTCACTCACAGACGACCAAGGTGAAACGGCTGTCGCCGTCCTTTGGCGGCGCAGCGCGTTTCATGCCGCTTTTTTGCAAATATAGAGAAAGGATAGAAAAATCATATCCTTTCCTATATTTGCAAAAAAGCGGCATCCGCAATAAGCTGCGAATACCGCCTTCAACCATTCGTACGGTGCGAACTACGAATCCGAGAATACAAGATCATAGACATGCTGCCAAGTCGACCACTCAAACACATCATCTCCCGATTGCTTGCCCAGCACCGTATAACCGATATAGAGGCCCGCAATCAGCATAATGACCATGATGCAAGGCACAATGCTGCGGCGCAAAATCCATAATATGATTCTCAGTACCAGGGGCCGCTTCTTCTTCTCTGGAGTGGAGCCCTGCCCCTTCCTGCGCGAGCTGCTGCGGGTCTGTTCTGATTGTTCATCTTCCAGCCTATCATCCGCAAAATCAGCTCGTTCATTCGTCGTACTCATTACCACCATCACCCTATCTATCTGCGCAAGCCGTTCGCCAATCCCATCATCGAATCGCTTGATGTTAATGCCCTAGCTACCAGTTGGTAAGCACGTTGTACATTAATCAGCTCAGTCATCTCGCTGCTCATATCCACATTGGATTGCTCAAGAGAGCCTTGGCGCAGCGCGATCGCATTATCCGCGTCAGGAGTAACCTCTTGGATTACATCACCCACATTCAGCCCTTCAGCTACGGAAAACAAATTGTCATCCAGCTGAGTAAGAGCAGAAGGTCGGGTTGCTTGCATCAATTTAATTGTGCCTAAATTAATGGTTGTACCGTCAGCAGCAACACCTTGCGCACTGCCATCAGCACCAATAACCAGCTTATAGCCATCTGGAACAGTTACCGGTTGCTCAACTACTACATTGCCTGGCTGGGTCACCACTGTCGAAACAATAGGATAGCCTTCAGCCGTTGCCAAAATGTTATCACCGTTTGCATTAACCGTCAACTGAAACGCACCGTTGCGCGTATAAGCACGGTCGCCATTAGCGTTCACAATGACCTCGAACAACGCATTTCCTTCAATAGCAAAGTCCGTGTCCTTGCCTGTTGTTGCAATCGTTCCTTGCTCTAGATTCGGCTTAATCATCGTCAACTGGGAGCCCCAGCCTTGGTTGAAATCAAGCGGCGTCATACGTCCCGGCTGTTTAAAATCATTTGGCTGCTTGCTGACATTCGTCAACAAATCCTCAAACGTTGCTTCCTTCCGCTTATAGCCTACTGTATTCACGTTGGCGATATTATCAGCGATCATATCAAGCTTCTGCTGGAGTCCACCCATCGAGACTACCGCATTAATCATTGAGCCGTTCATCGTCTGCCTCCTTCACGTTCCGTTGCTGACTTCGTCTTAAACGCGGCCTACTTCCGTTACAGCCTTCTCCAGACTTTGATCGTAAAATTGTACAACCTTCTGGTTGGCTTCATAAGCGCGAAGCGCCGCCATTAAATCAACGGAGGATTGTGCCGCATCTACGTTGGAACGCTCCACATACCCTTGCTGCACCTCTACCTGATCCGTTTCCTGAAGCGCAACAGCTTGCGCTGCATCTCCATTAAAACGGAACTGGCCGTCTCCAGCGCGTACGAGTTGGTTCGGCTCATTAATTCGCGTCACCAGCAGCGGCTGTACGCCACTATCCACACCGGTTTGTGAATTAACAAAACGCAAATCCTTCGTCAGCGACAGCTGCTCAAGCCCTATGCCTGCTGCGAATTGAATAGGATTCCCATCAGCTCCAAGCACATTGGCGCCGTCTCCGTTAACAAGAAAACCGTCCGCCGTCAGCGTAAAGGAGCCGCCCCGCGTATAACGAAGATCCCCTTGCGCATCCTGCAGTGTAAAGAACGCTTGCGGCTGGAACGTCACCGTACCGTCATCCGCTACATATTTGCCGGACTCGTCAAACGCCGCACCCTCCACCCCAATGTTGGACACGAGTGCGAAGTCAGTAGGCTTGTCCGTCTGGGACAAGTCCCCTTGAACATGCAGCGATAAGCTCTCCTCTGCAAATACCCCCATGCCGAGACGGCCGATGGACTTGCTTGACTCGCCCTGTACCCCTGTCATGGAAAGCAGTGTATCTGGGAACGAACGCGTGACCGCATTCGTCTGCTTATAGCCCGGTGTATTTATATTTGAAATATTATTCGTTACGGTATCATGTCTGCGCTGCTGAGCCGTCAAGCCTGCAGCTGCTGTGTAAAGCCCTCTAAGCATTGCAATTGCCTCCTCGAAGATCGTATAAGGCTGTTCCCTCTCGCTGTATATGCCATTATTTATATATCGGTTAAAGGCATGACTTCAGTTATAGCTTCCTATGCGACCTTTGACTCAATTTAACGCCTCGGCGCGTCCCCTTTTAAACGCCCTACCTGCGCAAACGGCTATGCAAGCGCTGCTCCTGCCTTGTCTTCCTAAAAACGAGGCTTCTTGCCAAGCTTGTCCAAGTTATCAAGCAGAATGCCGGTACCTTTAACAACGCAATGCATCGGATCTTCCGCAATCAGCACCGGAACCTTGAGTTCTTCCGCAAGCAGCGTATCCAGGCCATTCAGTAATGCACCGCCACCGGTCAAAATAACGCCCCGGTCAATAATATCTGCCGACAGCTCAGGCGGCGTTTTCTCCAGTACGGACTTCGCCGTAGCCACGATCGACATGACCGAATCCCAAAGCGCTTCTTGAATCTCTTGCGAATGAATCGTCATGGTCAACGGAAGGCCCGTTACCATATCGCGTCCACGGATATCCATTTCCGCACGCTGTCCATCCTCGTAAACTTTACCGATTTTAATCTTGATATCCTCGCTTGTCCGCTCGCCGATCAGCAGCTTGTACTTATCTTTAATATACTTCATGATCGCAGCATCGAACTTGTCTCCTGCGATTTTAATGGAAGAAGCGGTCACGACGTCGCCCATGGACAGGACAGCTACGTCCGTCGTGCCTCCGCCAATATCCACAACCATGTTGCCGCTAGGCTGGAAGATGTCCATTCCAGCCCCGATAGCGGCAGCTTTAGCTTCCTCTTCCAAAAATACTTCCTTGGCTCCGCTGCGTTCCGCCGCTTCACGAATCGCCTTCTGCTCAACGGATGTAATATTTGTTGGCGCGCAAATCAAGATGCGCGGACGGCTCAGCCACTTGCGCCCTTCCACCCGATCAATAAATGCTTTCAGCATAATTTCCGTTATTTCGAAGTCAGCAATAACCCCATCCCTTAACGGGCGGATTGCAATAATATTGCCTGGCGTACGGCCGACCATCCGGTGAGCTTCCTCACCAACGGCAAGCACCTTCTTCGTGTCGCTTTCAATCGCGACGACAGACGGCTCATCGAGCACAACGCCTCTCCCTTTTACATGAATAGATACGTTAGCCGTTCCCAAATCAATTCCAATGTCCTTGCTCAGCATAAGGCGTAAGTCCTCCAACGAATAGTGTAAACGCTACGGTCAATTAGTTCCCACGACGTGGAAACCCCTAACGTACATTATTCGCCAAAAAACTATAAAATCCTCTACCCGTTTGTAATAATTTGCGAATAAATTATGTTTTCCCGGCTGCCAGTACTTCCCTCTTCTTCGTGCTCGTTTTCTTATATTTGATTTTCGTTGCTTCACCACCGCGCAGATGGCGGATTGACTTGTGATACTCCAAAATGTGCTTTACCTGATCCGCCAGGTCGGGGTTAATTTCCGGCAGCCGTTCGGTTAGATCCTTATGGACCGTACTCTTGGATACGCCGAATTCCTTGGCGATCGTTCGTACCGTATGCTTCGTCTCCACGATGCAACGGCCTATTTTAATGGTTCGCTCTTTGATGTAATCGTGCACGTTCCCGCCTCCCTACTCGAGATAGTTTGGTACAGTATATGAGGGGCGCGGGTATATATTCTTTGTGGTCAAGCCTGACAAGCCAGTTTGTCATAAAATTTTCATAAAAATACAAAACAGGCAGGGGATATTCCCCTGCCTGCAAGGTCTAGAGACCTATTTTGCCCGCGCTTATTGCTCGCCGACTACGGTGCTTGGATTGACGGCTTTTCCGTTTTCACGCACTTCAAAGTGCAGATGGACGCCCAAATCCTTTTCCAGCTCGTTGCGAGCTGCTTTGGCAATAATGGTTCCCTGCTTCACTTCATCGCCTACTGCCACGTTCACGTCGCTAAGGCTTTGGTAAGTGGTCACAAGACCGTCGCCATGGTTGATTTCGATAATGCTGCCATTCGTCGGATGATTGAGCACTAGGCTAACTTTGCCCGACATAGCGGCTACGACATCAAATGGCTGGTCATTCGGGTCTACAAGATCGATACCCATGTGCGGCGAGAATGTATTCCCCGTCTGCACCATAGCTGCCTGGCGCTCATCACTGCTTGCGCTAGCATCATAGAAAGGTGTCTCGATTTGCAGCGAATCCTTGTTCACAACCGGCCATTGCAATTGCTCGCCTTCGCGAATGACTTCATCCACTGCGCTCTCCGGCTGTGCTACCGTACCCTCGCCTACTGTGGCTTCCGTTTGGCCCGGATGTTCTGTAGCTGTCGTCTGCTTGCTGTCATCCGCTCCCTGGTAGACCCACATTAAGGTTACGATAATTGCTGCCGCGGCCATAAATATTGCTGGCGAAACCCATTTGCGTGCCAGCAGCCTTTTAAATCCATTGCCTGAACCCGCGGCAGATGATGCTCCCAGTCCATTTTTGGGAGTTTCCTCTGATCCTTGATTTGGTTTGTTTTGATTGTTCATTTCTATCACCTCACTAGCCATTGTTGCCAGATTCGCTAGGTTTATACGTGAGGGTATATGAAATGCCGGGTAAAAATATAGAGACTTTAAGATTTCGAAAAAGCCTGTGTTTTATGGAGCTAGGAGCGACCAAGCAGCGTTCCCGAGAACTTTGAAGCCTGCTCTACCTTCGCATCGGTATAATAGTAGGTTAATATTTCTTTCGCCGAATAGCCTAGCTTTGCCATGCCGTTCGCTCCCCATTGGCTCATGCCCACGCCATGTCCATACCCATAAGTTGTAATAGTAATGGCTTTATCGTTCATTCTCCATGTAAAGGCGGCTGAGGCTAGTCCCAATCGTTCGCGCACCTCGCGGCCAGTGAATACCGTTCCGGCGATTTCGATTTTGCTGATGCTTTTTCCTGCCGTTGCAGCTAATACCCGAATGGAGGGCTGAACCCTGCTCTCCTCCTGAAGGCCAAGCTTCTCATAAAATTGCGCCAGCGTCAGCTCCACGCTTTGTTTGTATCGCGGTGACAGCTCGATGTCCCATGGACTCGCGACGCTGCGCAAATAAGGAATCCCACTAGACCAATAGTCCTCAGAATTTTCCGTATACCCACTGCTTGTGGAGAAAAAAGCAGCCTGAATCGGCTCGCCATTATACGTGACGATTAGTCCCTCCGTCTGCTTCACCGCATCATTCAGCTTTTTCATATTAGCTGTCTGCTTGGCTCCTTGCCAATGCTGCTTCAGCTGCGCGAGCGGCAAATAGGCCTGATGGGCAATCGTGTCCGTTACGTCAGCCTCTACATTCTCCACGCCGCTGTCATCACCAGAAGCGAGGCGGCGTACGATATAGGTGCGTGCAGCTATCGCCTGCGCCTTGAGCGCCTCCAGTTCAAAATCGGCCGGCATTTCCGCTGCGATAACGCCGCGCACATACTCCTCCAGCGGCAAGCTTTCCGTGCGCTGTTCCTTCATCATATAGGTGCGTACGATGAGCCCGTTCAGCGCTCCTGTCGTTTTAGGCAATAGCCCGCCCATTTTCTGGGCGATAACGGCGCTGCCTGCTTCGACTTTATTCGCCCCGCTGCCGCTGCCCGTGCCAGGTGGCTCAAAAGCCATCCCCGCTGCCCCTTCCGGCTGCGCATTCGCTAGAGTCGCGGGCATGCGATCAGGTATGCCTACAAGGGAAACTTTCATTAAAGCTACGGTAATGCCAAGCAATAGACCTATTGAAAAAACATGCACCCAGCGGCTGCTCTTCAAGCGTTGCAGCGCTTCTGACACTCTGCGTTCGATTCTCCTTCGTCTCATCCCTGCTCCTTCCGCTACCTTTTTATAGCAATGTCATCCTGCTTATCTGGATAGTCCATTCTATGAGCGGATTTAATAGGGTAGAACAGAAAGGAGAGCTAATCGTGGCGCAGCGCGTCGACTGGCTTCAGCCTCGAAGCTTTGTTAGCCGGGAAAATGCCGAACACGATTCCGACAAAAGCAGAGAAGGCAAACGACAAAATGACCGTATTAAACGGAACGGAAGTGTCCGTCCCATTCACCACCCCAATGACATAGGAGCCCAAATAACCGAACCCGATGCCGAGTGCTCCGCCCATGCCGCTAATGACAACAGCCTCTACAAGAAACTGGAACAAAATATCTCTGCGCTTTGCGCCCAGCGACTTGCGAATGCCAATTTCCCGCGTCCGCTCTGTAACGGACACCAGCATAATATTCATAACCCCGATGCCTCCTACGAGCAGCGTAATAGCCGCCACATAAAGCAGCATCGTGTTCATCGTCTCATTTACCGAATTAAGCGTCTCTACCGCATCCTGCTGGTTGAACACCCGGTAGCTGCTGTCATCACCCCTGAATTTTTCCAGCAGCTTTGCTTCGAGCGCCGCGACTGTTATATCCATCAGGTCAAGATCAGTCACCTTGAGAGCAACTGTACGCACACCGACACTATCAAAAAGCTTTTGCCCCGTCGTAATCGGAATAACAATTTTTTCATCGTTGGAGCCGGTGAGCGTGCTGCCCTTTGCCTCCAAAAGTCCGACGATTGTAAAACGGCTGCCGTTTACTTGAATCGTTTTGCCAACCGGGTCCTCTTCTTCAAACAGCTCCGTTGCCGTATCGACTCCGATTAATGCGACCTTCTGGGTATTTTTCACATCCATCGAAGCGATATATCTGCCGGACTGCACGCTAAAATCACTTACCTGCTCGTAGTCCGGCGTAATGCCCTCTACCGTGACACTCGTACTATTTTTCCCATACTTCACTGTCGCACTGCCGCTGACCGTTGGAGATACGCCCTCCACATTCGGAATATCAGCCAGAGCCATCGCATCGTCGAGCGAAAGGGAGGTTGCTGTTCCACGGCCCGTTATCGTAACCGACAAGGAATTGGTGCCCAGACTGGCTACCTGCTCCTCCACCTGCTTCGTCGAGCCTTGCCCCATCCCAACCAGCGCAATAACCGTCGCTACGCCGATCAGTATACCCAGCATCGAGAGGGCCGTTCTAAGCTTGCTTGACAAGACGCTCTTGATCGCCATCCTGAACCCCTGCGTCAGCTTCATCTCGGTCCCTCCTTTCCTCGGTCAGCACGCCGTCCCGCATAATAACCGTACGACTTGCCCGATGAGCGACCTCCATATCATGCGTAATCAGCACAATCGTGTGACCCTGCCGATTCAAGTCCTCCATAAGCTGCAGCACTTCCTGCCCCGTCTTCATATCGAGCGCTCCAGTCGGCTCGTCCGCCAGCAAAATCGGCGGGTTTGTCGCCAGCGCCCGGGCGATGGCAACCCGCTGCTGCTGCCCGCCCGACAGCTCGCTCGGACGGTGATGCACCCGCTCCCCAAGCCCAACCTGCTCCAGCGCCTTCATCGCCATAGCTCTGCGCTGCTTGGCGGGCAATCCACGATAAATGAGCGGCAGCTCGCAATTTTCAAGCGCGGTAAGCCGTGGCAGCAGGTGAAAGCCTTGAAAAATAAACCCGATCTTCTTGTTGCGAATATCCGCCAGCTTGTTCTCGCTCATGCCTCTTACTTCAATGCCGTCCAGCTTATAGCTGCCATCGGTCGGCGTATCCAGACAGCCGATGACATTCATCATCGTTGATTTTCCCGAGCCGGAAGGCCCGACAATGGCGACAAAATCGCCTTTCTCCACCTGAAAGGATACACCTTTAAGAATCGTCACCGTTTCCCTGCCCATCACATAATTTTTAACGAGATGGTTAATGTCGATTAAAATGCTGCTGCTTTCGCTGGTCATGGGCGCCCACCGCCTGCTCCGCCGCCAGTAAATCCGCCGCCACCTCCGCCGAATCCACCACCTGTTCCGCCGCCGAAGCCACCTGGCATCATGCCGCCTCCCATAGTCGCTTGATTTTGCTGTGTCGTCGTTGTCGTCATGCCAACTGTACCCTGCGGTGTTGGGATAAGCACCGAGTCGCCTTCATTCAGCCCTGAAATAATTTCCACATACGTCTCATCGCTGATTCCCGCTTCCACTTCCACTAGCTGCCCTTCCATCTGAACGCCGCCGCGCTGCATGCCTGTCGCACCTTGCGCTGTACCGTTCGTACCTGCCGTTCCCTGCGCTGTTGCTCCAGTACCTTGCGTACTAGCGCCTTGTGTTCCACGCGATCCCTGTGTGCCAGCTGCACCTTGCGCAGCTCCGCTCGCGGCTTGACCACCGGTCCCACCTTGTGCCCCACGTGTTCCTTGTGTACCTGTGCTGCCTTGTGCATCGTTTGTACCTTGAGTGCCCGCTGCGCCTTGCGTCCCGCCCGCACCTTGAGCGCCTGCCGCGCCTTGCGTGCTCGTTGGCACGCGAACGAAGGATTTGCCTCCACGTGTAATAACCGCGTCTACCGGTACAACGTCGACATCATTTCTGGACTCCAGAATAATATCCGCTTCCCCCGACATGCCCGTCATCACGCCAGCAATCGTATCAAGCGAGATCGTCACCTCGTAGGCGGATACGCCATTCGATGCCGTACCCTCACGAGCCAGGCTGGCTACTTTTCCTTCGATCGTCTTGTCCGTCAGCGCGCTCAAATATACTTGCACCACTTGGCCTGTTTTGACCGACGGAATGTCCAGCTCATCGACCTGCACGACAAAATCAAGCAAATCATAATTGACGATAGACGCAATAACTGTATTCGCTACAACCTCGTCTCCAACGGAAACCTCGCTTTCCGTCACCTCGCCATCAATCGTCGCCACAACCTCCGTCACCTTTAGTTGATCTTCCCTCATGGTGCTCAGGCTGTCTTGGTTTTGCTTGATTTCCAGCGCCAGCATTTCCATATCCGTTTTGATGCCTTGCTGGGTCGTCAGTTCATCCTCCGTGCCTGCAGCTTCCTTATATTTGGTCTGATATTGCTCCATCTGCACCTGCTGCTTCTTAATGGAAAGCTCCGTCTGCTCAATCTGGCTATCGTAGTCCTTCTCGGATTCAAACGTTGCCAGCACTTGGCCTGCCTTCACTTTATCGCCGACTTTGAAGTTCAGCTTTGCAATCGTACCGGATACGCCGGACGTTACGGTTTCGCGAGAGTTGGCTTCTACACTGCCTGTCGCGCTTATTTTCAGCTCAATATTGCCCCGCGTCGCTTTCACCGTTTGCGAGGTTGCCGCCTGCACCGTCGCCGGCTGCCCCATTTTCAAATAATAATAGGCACCGCCTCCCCCGGCCGCGCCTACTACAAGGATAATACCAAGCCATAGCTTCCACTTTTTCATCGACTGTATTCCACCCTCCGACTGACATATTCGTGACGAATATAGCATGAAAAAATGAACGGAGAATGAACAAGTCCTGCAGGACAGTCGCCCTAGCTAGTACCGTACTGTAAGAAGCTTCATCATTTCGGCGGCTGAAAATAAAAAAGAGAACAGGACAAATCCCCTGTCCTGTTCTTAAGCCTGGCCTTGCGCCAGTCACGCTCATTAAAGCTGGCGCTCGATATTCCATTTTTTTAATGAAACGAGTGTACAAGTTCCGCCCAAGGCAAAGGCTGCAATGCCTGTTGAGGCTTCGCCTGGGTAAATACGCCCGGTCATCACTTTTTCCCCGCCTTGGAGAAATACCTCAACCGACGATTGATCGACGAAAATCCGCAGCGAAAGCTCGCCGCCTTCTGCCAGTGCAATGTCCGTCCTTCTTTCGCCGCCCTGCCCGATTCCGGAGCGATCCCGATTGAAGCGGAACAGCCCTTCCTCCGCATCATAAGCCAGCACCGTTTCTTCTCCCGCCCCATTCGTCCGCAGCTTCAAACCGAACTCGCGAGCGCTGCCGGTACGAAGCACTACTTCAAGCTCATAGCAATCTCCCTGGGCAGTAAGCAGCTGCTCGCCTGCAAGCTCCAGCCCGCTCAGCTCAAAGCTATCGCGGCGGTACGCCTTCAGCTCTTCCAGCGGCTGAAACAGCAGCTTCCTGTCGCTGCTGCGCAGCACAGCTTCGCGCGGCAGCGTCATCGCCCCGGCCCAATAATGTCCGAGCTGGGTCGGAATTTCTTGCTCCCACGTTTCCATCCAGCCGATGACAATGCGCCGGCCTTGCGGATCTAATGCCGTTTGCGGCGCATAAAAATCAAAGCCGAAATCAACAGGCTCATAGCCGTCATACGAGAACGAGCCTGTCTCCATATTTAATTTTCCTACCATATAAGTGGTCGAATGCAGATTACGATAATGGTCACCTTGAGCTGGCATTCGCTGCGGCGACATTATCAGCACATCATAGCCATCAAGCTCAAACAAATCGGGGCATTCCCAATTGTCGCCCATCTGTCCGTCGCTGCGCGCCATCTCGCCAACAAAGGCCCAATTCACGAGGTTTTGAGAACGGTAAAGCAAAATCAGGCCGTGCCCAGCGCCGTCATTCGAGCCAATGACTGTATAATAGAAGCCATCCCGAACAAACACCTTCGGATCGCGAAAATCTTTGCGGCTCGTTCCAGCCGGAATCTGCTCCAGCCCTAGCACCGGATTGCTTGCCAGCTTGGCAAATGTCACACCATCGCCTGATACCGCAATATTTTGCGTCTGATAATAGTCCGTATCCCCATTTGGCCCTGTCACCACATGCCCCGTATACATGAGATGAAGCTTGCCCTCGTGAACGATCGCGCTTCCGGAGAAGCAGCCGCCGCTGTCGTAAGGCTGGTCTGGCGCGAGCGCAGCAGGCGCATACTCCCAAGTAACCAAATCACGGCTAATCGCATGTCCCCAATGCATCGGCCCCCATGCCGGCTGATACGGATAATATTGATAAAACAAATGATAATGCCCATTATGAAAAATAAAACCGTTCGGGTCGTTCATCCAGCCGAATTCCGCCATCAAATGATAGCCAAGACGGTACTGCGGGCGCAGCAGATGCTTTCTTTCCGCCACAAACTGCTCCGCATTTTCAAGCGTGTATAACATGTTCAATCATCCTATTCTTACGCGTTTATTTAATGGAGCCTTGCATGACGCCTTGAATAATAAATTTTTGTGCGAACAAATAGACGATGAGTATCGGCAAAATAGTCAGCAGCAGGCCAGCCATCAGCGGCCCGTAATCGACGGTATAGGTTCCATAGAAGTAAAAGGTCGAGAGCGGCAGCGTACGCTGCTCTGACGAAGTCAGCACAAGCGATGGAAGCAGAAAATCATTCCAAATCCACAGCACATTCAAAATCGCAATCGTCACCGACGTTGGCGCAAGTACCGGGAACACAATGCGGAAAAACGTCTGTGTCCGCGTACAGCCATCAATCATTGCGGCCTCCTCAAGCTCTGCCGGAATGCTTTTCACAAAGCCATGATAAATGAATACCGCAAGCGGACTTCCGAAGCCGAGATACATATAAATCAGCGACCATTTGTTATCCAGCAAATGCAGATTTCCATACACCTTTACGAGCGGAATCATAATCGCCTGGAATGGGATAATCATCGCCGCTACCATCAGAAAAAACGTATATTGATTAAATTTGCTTTGATTTCTCACAAAGAAATGGGCTGTCATGGCCGCAAGCACCGAGATGAGCAGAACGCTCAGCACCGTAATAATAACCGTATTGGAAAATGCGGATACATAATTCATTTTCGTAAACGCTGACTCATAGTTAGCCAGATTGAAGCTGCCTGGCAGAGAAAGCGGCGAAGCGGTGATCGCTTTATTTTCCTTGAAGGAATTGATGATTAGCAAAATAAATGGAAAGACGAAGGCCACCAGGCCAACCAGCAAAACAATAAACTTGCTCCATTCCATAGAGGCTTTCAAACGTTTCATTAGGCCTCCACCTCCAGCTTCTTGCTGAAATATACTTGCAATAACGTAATGCCCGCTACGAGCAGGAACAGTACAAGCGCTTCCGCCTGCCCTACCCCATAATCTCTTGAGAGGAAGGCTTTCTCATACACATGCATAGAGACCATCTCTGTGCTTTTGAACGGTCCGCCCTTCGTCAGCGTCAGGTTCAAATCGTAAACCATAAACGTGCGCTGCAGCGATAAAAATACACAGACGATAAACGATGGCACCATAAGCGGCAAAATCATCGTCCGCAGCTTGCGGAATGCCGTTGCCCCGTCAATGCTGGCCGCCTCCATAATATCCTTCGGCACATTCATCAAGCCCGCTACGTATATGACCATCATATATCCGGCATATTGCCATACTGTGACAATAATAAGCGCAAAAAACGCTTTATCCGGATCAGCAAGCCACGAGGTACCGAATACGGCAATGCCCGTTTTTTGTCCAATGGATACGAGAACGTTAGAGAAAATGAACTGCCATACGAATCCAAGCACAATGCCGCCGACCAAATTTGGAATGAAAAATCCGGCCCGGAAAAAGCTTTGGCCCTTCAAGCCGCTTGATAAAAAATACGCCAGTAAAAAGGCTACCACATTGACGAGCGCCACACTAATAACCACATATTTGAGCGTTAAATAAAATGACTTCCAGAATACTGCGTCTTTCAACACATACGCATAGTTTTCAAAGCCAACCATTGTACTCGTTGTGGAAATGCCATCCCAATTCGTAAAGGTTAAATAAATGCCGTACAAAAACGGCACAATCATTACGGTGGCAAAAGCAAACAAGGTAGGCCCGGTGAACAACAGCCTTAGCCGAAGACGGCTCCAAAGTCCTTTTTCCGATATCATCGTTATCCCTCGCTAACGTTTCATGGAAGCGAAGCAATGGACAAGCCGCGTTCACCCGCCCATTGCCTCCTCTTCTAAGCTGTTGTTTGTCGTCTAGTTGACGCTACTTTACAGTCGTCCAGTATTCCTGAATTTCCTTGGCAAGCGTGGCGCGGTCAGCTGCTCCGGCCAAATACTTCTGCATCGAAGCTCCTACCTTGCTCCAGTGATCCGCAGGAAGCGCACTCATCGATTCTTCGATTTTGCTGCCAGTGATATACGCCCCAATCGACTTAGCAAGCGGATCTTGCGGCTCCAGTGTAATGTTTTTGAACGCAGGCACGATGTTCGCTTTATTGATCAGGAAGTCTTGGCCCTTCTCTTTGTAAACCATCCACTCCAGGAACGTTTTCGCTGCTGCCTGCTGCTCCGGCGTGCTTTTCTCCTTGTCTAGAACGAGTCGTTTCGAGACAGCGGCGGAAATTTGCGTGTTGCCAAAATCATCTGGGTTGTTGCTGATCGGCACTGGCAGGAAGCCGTATGCGCCGCTTGCCGTATCAAAGCTGCTGATTTGCGGCCAAGCCCAGTTGCCCTGGAACCAAATACCAACCTCGCCTTTGCCCAGCACCTCAGGGCCCTTCTCATATGTGCCTGCGAGCGGGGAAGCTTTATCAATGTTGTGCTCCTTCATAATGTCGAACGTATCCATGAGGCCGTTAAACACTTTGTTGGTCGAAAGATCTACGCTTCCGCCTTTCAGATCGGTAATAAACTGGTTTACCACCGCTTTGTCCGCTGATTGTCCAGCGTAAGCGAGCGGAAGGTAGTGGGCAGCAAGCGACCAATCCATTGGCGAGACGATCAGCGCACCCGTACCGGAGGCTTCGATCTTTTTAAACAAATCTCCCAGTGCCTGTGTCGTCGTAATGGTAGCCGGATCGAAGCTACCGCTAACTGCTTTGTCTAAGACTGCTTTGTTGTAAATAAAACCATAGCCTTCAATCGAAAGCGGGAACGCGTAATTTTTGCCATCAAAGGTCGTCAGATCCGTGCTGCCGTCAACCTTGTCGGACATCCATTTTTCCCCGCTTAGATCGAGAATGCGATCCTTGAACTTCTCTACATCTCCTGTGTCCAGCATCGTAATCGTCGATGGGCTGTTCGCCGCATACAACGCGGATGCTTTCTCGAATGGCGACTGTCCTGCCGGAACAGGAACGATCTCCAGCGTAATAGTTGGATAATCCTCTTTAAAGGCCTTAGCTGCATCTTCAAGCTGCGTCTGAATTTCCCCTTTGGAATTCAGCAATGTTATTTTCACTTCTCCTGAGGCGCTTCCGCTGTTTGCGCCGCCCTCAGCTGTGGATGAGTCTGCAGGCGTTGAGCCAGCATTGCCTCCGCACGCCGTTACGACTATAACCATTACCAAAGATACGAGTAGAGCTTGCAAGCTTTTCCAAGATTTCATTTGTTCGTCCCCCGATTCTAAATGATAAATATTCTATGCTGGAACCATTTTATAAACCGCTTTCATAACGTATTATAGTCCGTGCTAAAAAATATGTCAATCGTTTGACATGTCAAACGATTGACATTACAAATAAAAAATAAAAATCCCTTGTTGTATAAGGGATTTCAACCGTTCTTAAGTCGTCACTCTCTCCACCAGTTCAACATCCAAAACATACCGGTGCTCCAGCGGCTCATTGTTCATTTGCCGGATGATTGAATCAACCGCAACCCGCCCGATTTCGGCAATCGGCTGGCGAATTGTCGTGAGCGCCGGCGTTATCCAATTGGCCGCACTCACATCATCATAGCCAATTATTTTGATCTGCTCCGGAATAGACTTGTCCGCCTTGCGGCATTCCTTCACTGCGAAGGAAGCGATAATATCGCTTGTCGCAAACAGGCCATCGATTTCAGGATGCTCTGCAAACAGACGGCTCATAATCTGCTCATACTGCTGCTCGTCAAATACGTTCATATCCGTCTGAATGATAATCGGTTCGATCCCATTTGCAGCCATTACGTCACGGAAAGCAGCCGTTCGCTGGTTCGCCAGCAGCTGAAGCTCTAAATTCCCGCAAATATGCGCAATTTTTCTGCATCCTTTGTCTACTAGCAGCTGTGCTGCGAGCCTACCGCCCTTGTAATTGTCCGATGAAATAAACGGAATTTCCTCGCTGATCTGCCGATCTATCGTTACAATCGGGGAATGCAGCTCCTTATACTCCTTAACCTCAAGCGTGTGGCTGCCCATAATAATGCCGTCTACTCGGTTTCGCTTAAGCATATCGATGTATTCCTTTTCCTTCACAGGATCAAGATGCGAGTTGCACAGCATAATTTTATAGCCTTTCTCGTAGGCATAACGTTCGACATGGCTGGCCAGCTCAGCGAAAAAGGGATGAGCCACGTTCGGAATAATAAGCCCGATGACATTGGATTGCTTGCGCAGCAAAGAACGTGCCAGCTCGTTCGGCTGATAATTCAGCTCCTTCATCGTCTGGAACACCTTATTGCGGGTCGTCTCGCTAATGTACCCCCTGTTGTTTAATACGCGGGAGACCGTCGTTACCGATACTTTAGCCATCTTCGCGACATCATGAATAGTTGCCATAAAATCTCCTTCTCATTCCCAGAAAGTTATACGCTTTCAAACTGATCTTTCATCATACCACACGAAGCCTATGGTCAAGAGGACAGCTTCAGCATGCTTAAATTCTAAAAAAAAGAGCTGTTCACATCGCCCCATCCGGCGCGTCTGCAAACAGCTCTGCTCTTATGCTTATTAAATGGTTAAGCCCAAGTAGGCTGCACCTTCAAAACCGTTGCTTCCTTCTCACGCTTGAAGCTAGAAGAGGAATCCAGCTCAACTGCTGCTATAACAGCGGCCGTTTCCTTCGCTTGTTCTACAGCAGCGACTGCTTTAGCTTGAAGTACATTTTCCACTTCAGCCGCCTGCAGCTCTTCCTCCTCCGCTTCAACGCGGTGAATAAGCGCTCCAAGCGAAGCCAGCTTACCTGTAATATCTACATAACCGCGATCTACATGGTGGATACCCGTTACTTCCGTCTCACCATCAGCACGCAATGCTGCACAGATCAAGGCTGCGCCTGCACGCAGGTCCGTCGCACATACTTTCGCGCCAGTTAGCGGCATATTTCCACTAACGATAGCGGAACGGCCTTCGATCTTAATATGCGCATTCATCTTCTGGAATTCTTCCACATGCATGAAGCGATTCTCAAATACCGTTTCGGTTACAACCGACGTACCCTCGGATACGAGCAAGAGCGCCATCATTTGCGATTGCATATCCGTCGGGAAGCCTGGGTGCGGCAACGTCTTCACGTCTACCGACTTCAGCGGATGATCCGCTTTAACCCGAATGCCGTTATCCGACTCCAGCACCTCGACGCCCATCTCTTGCAGCTTGGAAATGACCGGTGTCAAATGATCGCCAATCGCGCCTTCTACAAATACGTCGCCGCCTGTAATCGCTGCAGCAATCATATAAGTACCCGCTTCTACACGATCAGGAATAACATGATGCGTCACACCGTGCAAGCTTTCAACGCCTTCAATGCGAATGAGTCCTGTGCCCGCGCCGCGAACCTTCGCGCCCATCGCGTTCAAATAATTGGCGAGGTCGACGATTTCCGGCTCCTTCGCGGCATTTTCAAGCAGCGTTGTGCCTTCTGCGAGTGCAGCAGCCATCATAATGTTCTCGGTAGCGCCTACGCTTGCTACGTCGAGATATATTTTTGCGCCCTTGAGACGCGTGCTTGTGCTTGCTTCAATGAAGCCGTGTCCGAGCGTAATTTCCGCTCCCATCGCTTCGAAGCCTTTCAAATGCTGATCAATCGGACGTGTTCCAATCGCGCAGCCGCCTGGAAGCGAAATACGCACCTTGCCGATTCGTGCAAGCAGCGGTCCCATAACAAGGAAGGAAGCACGCATTTTGCGAATCAGCTCATAGGGCGCCTCATAAGAAGCAATTGTTCCCGCCGATATTCTCATTGTTGTATCTTGATACGATATCGTTGCGCCTAATGATGCCAATACCTTCTGTATAGTCATGACATCGTCGAGGAGGGGAACGTCACAGATGACGCTGTCTCCTTCCGTCGCAAGTAAAGAGGCTGCTAGAATGGGGAGTACTGCATTTTTTGCACCGCTGACACGTACCGTTCCCGATAAACGCTTGCCTCCGCGGACGATAATTTTGGTCATCTTATGGTTCCCTCCGCGAACTGAATTTCTGTCTCTCGCTTTAAAATTATTGTTTAAAAGTGAAAAATTCCCGTCTTAATCCAAACTCCATATTAACACTTATCTACACTAATCGACAAGCTTTAAATTTACATGTAACCGCAGCATTTAAAGCAGCCCGATCCTGACCCTAACATCCTATGCTGAACGATGCTTTTAGGTGTTGCCCTGCCTGATACTGGAACAAAATTCCCGCACTTGTATAGCGTTCGGAAGCGGGCGGGATTTTCAGTCCGTCATGTACTACCCATTGTTAACATATTCCGCTCTCGTTATTCGACAAAACTCTTCAACATTGTCGTCCAAGACCAGTAATCCAAAATGAAGCTGGCAAATGCATGCCCGAGTATGATAGCAATAACCGCCTGCAACATGCGAGCCTTCGGGCTGCGGGGAAAAGCAAAAAATGCTTCCCATTTCAGCTCCTGCATAATAAACCATATAAGTATAATGCTAACGAGCGTTACAACAATGGAGAACAGTCCCGTTACTCCTGTGGCCGTCTGCATGCTGTTCAACATATCCTGAGTCAAACCCATCTGTGCTCCAGATGCCTCCTTTTATTCACCTTAAGTTCCGGTGTGCCGCCTGTTTATTCCTTTACTCAGCTACTGCACGAGCAGCCGCTCTTTAGCAAATGGCTCACCTCTGCTTTCCAGGGCAGGGTCCTCCATTCCAAACATGCGGCGTGCTTCATCGCCTCCCGCTTCGCTTACCGGGAGCTGCTGCTCTGTCATCGCAGCAGCTCCCGAAACTGCATTTTTGACCGTAACCTTGAAGCGGTAATATTGCTTGTCGAAGGGCTCATTGGCTGTCAGTTTAAAATAATAAACGCCCGCAGGAAGCCGCTTGTTTTTCACTTCCAGCTTGCCTGTGCTGCCTGTTTTCTGTGCGAACAGCTGCTGCTGCTTTTTATCGTATGCTATGACTTGCATTACCTTTCCTGACGGAACATTAAACACTTGCAAATCAATTTGGCTCGCTTTGGTGAGGCGCAGCTGGAACCAATCGACATCGGTGCTGCTGTCAATGACACCTACATACTCTGTACCGCTGCGTATGCTCAAGCCTTCGTAATACTGATTGTTTGGCTCGTTAGGATCATCGTATTTCGGCACATAATTAATTTTAAGCGTGTATTGTCCAATAACGGGGCTGGCCTCAGACGAAATAGCATTATGCACACGAATATAATATTTCCCGGGTGTTACTGTCAAGATAGGCGAGATTTCAGCTTGGCCTTCCGACTCCTCGTCATAGGTCCGAAGCGATTGTCCGGCGCGCTGAATCGCAAGGCCTGGATCAATTCGCGCTGTATTCCCTTCCAAGGTAAGGCGCAGTGTGCCGCTTTGCTTGAAGGTAATCGCGTACCAGTCGCGATCCGACTTCTGATGGAAGTTGCCCACTACCGTCTGGCTGCGCGGCGACAAAGCGAATGCTTCATACGTCTGGTCATTCGATTCATAAGCATCAGGCTTCATGATAAAAGAGGAGTCCAGCAAATAAGGCTGGCGGGCGCCGTTATCGCTGTTCATGAACTGGACGCCTATTTTTTGCGTCCCTTTCTTTACCGTGAACTCGGCATTGCCACTGGCAAGCTTCGTCGTATACGTATTTTTTTGGACACCGTTCACATAATGCAGCAGCCGAACTGGTGGAATCGCGGCTCCAGATTCTGTAAGCGATTGGTATTTCATCGTGAGCTTGCCGTCATACGGAGCCTCCACCGTATACCAGTCGATATCCTTGCCCGTATTCAGAACGGCAGATATTTGCTTGTTCAAGGGTAGAAGTGCAGCCGTGCCCCTCGTGTCATTCGGCTCAAAGCCGTCCGCATTAACTGGTGTGCTTAATGCTTTATCAATTTGCAGCAGCCCATAGCCTGTGCGATTGTCGAAGCCAGACTGGCCAATGTTGCGCGTCGTTTGGCGCAGCAGCTCCCTGACTTGATACGTTTTGAGTTTCGGATAACGGGCCCAGATGAGTGCCGCTGCCGCTGCCACCTGAGGAGCAGCCATCGACGTGCCCTCCTCCTTCTTATAGCTCCCGCCTACCGCCGTCGTATAAACGTTCCAGGCTGCTGACAAATCCAGCTCCGTACCGGGATTCGAACGCAAATCTGGCGAATTGTCAGCCTTCACGCCGCCAACGGCAAGCACCGTCGAATAAGCGGCAGGGTATTTTACAACAGCCATGCTTTCGAGCGATTGACCGTCATTGCCCGCGGCCGCTACTAGCAGCACCCCTTTGCTTTCGGCATAGTTTACAATATCCTGCATATAAGGAGAATAACGATATAATCCGACGGAGAGCACGACGATTTTGGCTTGCTTGCGCACGGCGTACAAAATCGCTTCGCCCAAATCCTGCTCCGTGCCATCGCCATTATGATCAAGCGCCTTGATTGGCATCAGCTTCGCTTTCCACAAAATGCCGGACACGCCAATGCCATTGTTGCCAGATGCGGCGATCACTCCGGCCACGCTTGTCCCGTGGCCGTTATTGTCCTCAGGCGGCATGTCCGTATCGATCAAGTTGATGCCGGGAACGAGATTTTTCTTGAGATCGGGATGGTCGAGATCGATGCCCGTATCGACAATCGCGATTGTCAGCGCGGTTTGCTCGCGCACGGTTTTCCAAGCGGCTAGCGCGCCGATCTGCTTGAGATAGCTTTGCTTCGCAAGCTCGGGGTCGCTGGCCGCCGCTTTTGGCGCAGCGGCGGCTGCGAGGGCCGAAGCCTCGCCGGCGGCAGCTTCGGCTGGAGGGCTGTCGTCCGCCTGCTGTGCGGCGGACAGCTCTAAGGCGTGCACCCGGCCATTCGGGTGCACGTATTCGACGCCCGGCGTGCTTCGCAGCCGGCGCAGCCATGCTTCGACGTCCGCCGATGCTTCGGCCGGACGTACGACGTCGACCGCCGCCTCAGCCTGGCGGCGGATCACGAGCGTCCCGCGCAGCTCAGCTGCTTGCGCGGGGTCGCTCCATTTGAGGAGCCAGCTTTGCGGCGGCTCCTCTTTTGCACCTGGGGCGGCGTCAATGCGCTCCGCCGCCCAGGGCTCTGCGGCGGATACAACGCCGCAGAGCAACATAACCGCCAGCAGCGCAGCAAGCTGGCGGCGCAAACTGCGGAACCTACCATGATTAAGCTTCATGTTATTATTCTGCCTTTGCATTCGTATTTTTCTCGTGCTTTGCAATCGTCATTTTCTCGTGCTTTGCAACCATGCTTTTCATTTGCACTCTTCATCCGCTCTTTGCATTTTGCATTTTGCATTTGCACTTCACATTCGCACTTACACTTCGCATTCGCATTCCGCACTTGCACTCCGCACTTGC